>JAFPZX010000056.1 GCA_017417055.1 Anaerolineaceae bacterium | reverse complement strand
GCCATACTCCTTACTATTTTCATACGTTTCTCGAGATTTCCACGAGATTCTCGTAGAAACCCCGCGTCTTATTTAGAGTATGGTCCTTTTCTACATTTTTTTCAAGCCGTCTTCTATTTGACGCTTACGTATTATCTACATTATCTGGGATAATTTCTTCACGATCTTGTACATTTTCAGACGCAACTTGGGTAGTAACTTGGAGACTATTTACACCATCTTGTACATTATTCTCCTGATCTTGTACATTCAACCAATTGAAGGGAATCGTTACAATAATGTTATTCTCATTAAAGCGAACTGCTGTTTCACCGTACACTTCCGTAATTTTCGGCACACCTCTGCCGGTGTGTTCTGTAATATGCAGCTGTATAAAAATGCGGGAAAGAGCCGGATTTACAGGAATAGATTCACCGGCATAAAAACCTTCAATTGTTTGATTCGGGGGCAAACTACCACGGGAAAGAATTTCTACCCGATCCCGGAATGAATTGAACATCGGTGCATTTCCTTCCAGCCAACGATTGTGTACGAAAGCATTGATTACTGCTTCCCGATAGGATTCCTGATTAAAAAGCATAACCTCTTTCCGCTCAACGATCCGGTTCCGCTCATCAGCCTGCGGAATATTCAGTACATCTCCATAGCGCAAAACATCATCCAGCGAATACAACAGGCAGGTATTCCCAAATTCTCTTACAGAATACATCGCAGAAGATTTTGTATTTCCGCTGAAAAGACCAAACCGAATCGGAATTCTGCTGTCATCCGAAAGCAGTTGGGCAAGAATATTGTATTTTCCTTCCGGTGTCAACAGGCCAAGATTTTTTCTGAAGGTTCTTTTATTTAATTGCACACCTTTTGCTTCGTAATACACCAACAGCTTGTTGAAGGTCAGATCCTGATATTCCGAATCCGTGTTTTCAATAGTCGGGAAACCATGACGAAGAATATAAAACAGCTGAGACTCGTGTTCCGGATAGCGCATTAATTTTATCAAATATTTTATCGAGTCTGAACATGAATATTCAGGGAAAATTCATCACATCTAAACATGATAATCTGATAAGAAATAACACATCAGTGAACAATCACTCTTATAAAGAAGCTGTTCACCGATGTGCTTTTTTCCGAAAAAATCCCTCTATCTTTCTTTTTTTCAGGGATTCCTTTACTTTTTCAAATAAATCGGCTCAAAGTTACTTTTCGATCTCAGACAGCAGTTTTGCGGTCAGGTCATCAAGGGAGACACGTTCCTGAGCCATGCTGTCGCGTTCACGGACGGTGACGGTATTGTCTTCCAGTGTCTGATAGTCGACAGTGATGCAGAACGGCGTACCGATTTCATCCTGGTAGAAATAACGCTTGCCGATGTTGCCGCGGTCATCCCAGACAACACCCATCTTCGCGGCCAGCATATCATAAACTCCGCGGGCTTTTTCGATGATTTCCGGCTTGTTTTTGACAAGCGGGAACACGGCAGCCTTGTACGGAGCAAGATTGGGCTTGAAGCGCATCACAACACGCTTGTTTTCGACATCTTCCCAATAAGCATCACAGAGCGCCATCAACAGCAAACGATTGACGCCGACTGCCGGTTCGATGACGTGCGGGACAAATTTGTGCTGGTGATCCTGCGGATCCTGATAGCTCAAGTCTTTACCGGAATGGTCAATATGCTGCTGCAGGTCATAGTTGGTGCGGTAGGCGATGCCCCACAATTCTTTGAAGCCAAACGGGAATTCATATTCCAGATCATAGGTGTCTTTTGAATAGAAGGAGCGTTCCTGGTCAGAATGTCGGCGCCAGCGCAGTTTGTCGGCGTTGATACCCAATGTTTCATTCACAAAATGATACATGCTTTCCTGCCAGGACTTGAAGAGCGGTTCCCATTCAGTTTTGTCCGGATCGAAGAAATATTCAATTTCAGCCTGTTCAAATTCCAAAGTGCGGAAGATAAACTGGCCTGTGGTGATTTCATTGCGGAAGCTCTTCCCGATTTGACCAACACCGAAAGGCAGCTGGATGCGGGTGGAATTGACGATATTGTTGAAGTTTGTGAAAATTCCCTGAGCTGTTTCGCCGCGCAGGTAAACCGGCATCTTTTCGCCTTCCACTACACCAATAGCAGTCTGGAACATGATGTTGAAGGCCTTTGGTGGGAAAACTTCATTGCCTTCCGGCGTGGTGACATGATGCTCTTCAATATAGGCACCAATTTCATCCAAACCCATGCCATCCACCTGGAATTTTTCAACTTCCGGGTGTTTGTCAAGCCATTGTTCGATCAGATGATCGGCACGGTAGCGTTTATGGGTGACTTTGTCCTCGACAAGCGGATCGTTGAAGGCAGTCACATGACCGGAGGCAACCCAGGTTTCCGGATGAAGCAGGATCTGGGAATCGATCCCGACCATATCTTCACGGGTGGTGATCATTTCATGCCACCACAGGTTGCGGATGTTCCGCAGCAGTTCGGCACCCAGCGGACCGTAGTCATAAGAGCTGGTCAGCCCGCCATAAATTTCTGAAGTCGGATAAACAAAGCCTCGCCGTTTGGAAAGGGAGGCGATTTTTTCAAGAGTTACAGCATTATTTTGTTCCATTGTACATCCCTCAGTTATAAAAAACTGATATGATTTTATCACAATCGCCCGTGAATACGGGCGATTCATAATACTTGGTTATTGAAATAATGAATGATATATTGTTTGCTGCCTTTTACGGAACATATTTATAAATTTCTCCCGTGACCTCATTTTTGATGACCGAAAGCGGCATGATCATTTCGCAGCTTCTTAAGGAATCATCCGCAATCATTGGCTGCGGGTTGATGTGCAGTTCCCAGCTAAACAACCAGTTTGGTACGCGGAACATCAAACGCATCTCCTGAACCCGCATAGATTCAATATCTTTTTGTTTCATCAGGAGTGTGTCCCAATATCTGTCCAGATTAAAAACAACAGTCTCTTTCACCAGTCTTTTTGTCGGTTCCATTGGGGCTTTTGCTTCGACTCCCGCGCGGATCAGCGGTAATTCCCATTCTGTGTCCATATTGAAGGGAATCATGATTTCAGGCGTATATTCAATTTTCCTGTCCCGAACTTTTCCCACCAGTTTAAAACTTTCCGGTGAAAGTCCGTGGTAAGCGGCAGCATTGAGATTTCGGAATTCAAGACGAATATTCAGCAGAATATCATTGTTTTCACGATGCCTACCATATTGTACAGCCGCCTGACGGTATTCTCTATAGAGATAATAATAAACATTATCTATAGCCAATGATGTCTTTTTATATCCGATATCAATATTCAGTTTTTCGATAATCTGATACACCATTTGCGGTTGAGTAATAATTCTTATCGTGTAAGCATCATTGCAAAGATATGTTTCGCCATAAGTGACATTTTTTACAACATTATCTGCTGATACTGCAGAAAACACACAGGCAGACAGCAGGATTATAAAAAGGATGACAGCTTTTTTATACATCTTCTACGCTCCTTTTTATTGACGATTTGCTTTGGGAAGCTTGAAGGAAATTGAACTTTCAGGGCCGTCTTGTTCCCTGGTGAACGGACTAAACGTCATGATCCATCCCTCAACATCTGGGTTAACTTCAAAAACCAAAACTGTTAATAACTCTCCTCCGGGCTGAATTGGGGAGAAAAACACCTGCAGGTTGAAAGAATCCGCAGCTTTGGCGCTCATATAGGAATTCAGATAATATGTGCCGCCTGTAATATCCAGATAAAATTCCTGTAAAGAAAACGATTTTGGCTCCAGCCAGGAGACAATATGGTCTGTCTTGTTTTTGATGCCGACGCGAACGATCAAAAAGCTGTTGATCGCTGTGGAGCGCTTCAATGGTCCTGTGGCTCTGATGCCGGTTGTGGATGGTGTAACGATCGGCTGTGTCATGATTTTGAATTGAAAACTCTCTCCGCAATCCGTCCAGGTGTTGTGATAAATTGTCCCGGGCATTTGGGAAGTATCCATTATTCTGCGATATTCCGTTTCAGACCAGACTTCATCCGCAAAACACTCGCTGAAAGATACCAGCATCAGAATAAAAATAACGGAAATAAAGAAATATCGTTTCATAATTTTCATCGGCCCTGCGCTCTTGTATATATGTTAATATTTCCGGCAGCTACAGTCACTGTTCTGCCGCCTGTGTACAATCGGGGCCCTATGGTCCATGAAACTTTTCCTGTAACCTTCTCAGGATCAAATATGGTCCATGTTTCTTCATCGAACCGCCGGATCACATATTCATCAATTATTAATGAATCTGTTACGTCTTTCAAATCAATTTCCTGATCATTAATCGTTACGGTCAACTCATCATCAAGCCGGGCTGAATAAAAATTCAAACCATCGGTCATGATCTGATCTTCAAACTCAGTGGCAAAAACACCGTTGATATAAACAGCGGTAATTCCATGGATCCGCACCAATTCGATTCGATAGGCTTTGATATCTTCCGATTGCCCTTCTTTTTTCGCGCTTTCCCGCAGTGATTCAAGATCTGCGGAAAACCTTCCGTCCATATCATCATTTATGAAAATATCATTCCCGATG
Organism: Anaerolineaceae bacterium; assembly: GCA_017417055.1. GTDB lineage: Bacteria > Chloroflexota > Anaerolineae > Anaerolineales > Anaerolineaceae > Flexilinea. The sequence goes on along the minus strand of JAFPZX010000056.1, from coordinate 46,323 downwards.
GAACCTGTTTTCCCTTCATAAAGAGATGGCTCCAGTTTTTCGATAAGTTCCAGGCGGTGGACTTCGCTTCCTAACAAGAACAACCCGGAATAAGCTGCTTTGTTCTGCACCGTGCTGAATGTGTCATAATTATTTGTCGCCTTGTAAATTCCATCTCTGGGATCAATCAAAATACCGTAACTGGTTCGGTTGCCGACAAGTGTTGAATTGCTGAAGTAAACATAGCAACTGCCGGTATCTTCCGGATAACTGTCAGTTACAAACAGATCTGTGTATAAGTAAAAATCGTCAAGATGCGTTACATCTGGAAAATTGAGGCCGTGGAACACATTCCTGTTGTAGGGTTCATCCAGGTAGATCGTTTGCAAAAACACCTTTCCTGTATTTTCCCGTCCTAAAAGTGCCCAGTCCTTTTCTTCCATTGGCTGCAAACAATTAAAATACCAGGCATACCTTGGATTTTCCAGATATTCCCACTTCAGACAATTTATTTGTTCCGTTGGGAAATATGAGAGACCGAGATTGTCGAAATACCAGATCGATTTGGCAAATCGAAAATAATCCGGGAAAGCTCTGGGGGCAAAAAACTGTTCCCGCAGCACAGCAATTGTGAACGTTTCCGCAATATCTTCTTTGGAGAAAGTTTGAGCGGAAACAATTTCTGCCGCGGCGGCAATGAATATCAGAACGAACAGAAAAATAATGAAATTCTTTTTCATCTCTGACTCCTTTATCTGGCAGTGAATGGAACAACAATTTCGCAGTATGCTTCACCGCCGCCTCTGGGCATCGGTGTAAAAACCAGCTCCCAGTTTTTTTTGTCCAGCGTATCAATATCAAACACCAGGTCAAATGTCCAGTAAGTCGGAAGCTTCAGCGTTTGCCCAAAACTTACATGGTTTGCTTTATTTCGGGTTGCAATCATGGAAATTGCAAAATTCATCGGATATTTTGTTTTACTGCCATCTTCAGAAGTGTGCACAAGCGTAAAACTTTCTTTATCCAGGCCTTGCATTTCCTGTTCGGCAAGGTAAAGGACCTTCACAGTCATGCTCATATATGTGAATTTCGCAACTCTCTGCGCCACAACATTCCCAACCACAGCCTGTGTGCTGATTTCAAGGAAAATATCATTTTTACATTCAAACACATAAGGGCTCGGTTGATCAACAAGGATCGGATCCAAATTCTTCTGCGCGGAAACGCCGCAGGGGAACAGCAAAAAAAGATACAGCAAAAGAAATGTTTTCAGTTTGTTTTTCATAGTTCCGCACCTCTCTATTGAGCAATGATAATAAAATCATCAAAATCACAATGAACCCGATACGCTCCTTCAAGCAATTCAGTGCCGGCTTCAAAAGAGACCAAAGCGGAAATACCATCTGCATATTGAAAAACAAAGTATTTATCAAAATAAAAATATGAAATACCATCTAAACGGATTATGTCAATCCGGACATCCCGATTTCTGTTAAATTCACTCAGGTCTGCAATTTCCGTATAAACCAACTTGTCATTTTCCGGTGCGAAATAAAAAGCCTTATATCCGGGATAAAGGATCACACCGCTTTCCTTTCCGGCACCGGTCTGAAACCTGTTTGAATAACTCAGCCAGCAATACCCCGCATTTTCCGGGACAGATTCCGACCGCTTCATTTTGAAACTTGCATGGAAACCTCTCACCCGCTGATTTTCAAATCTAAGATTTGGATTGTTTATGGAAATATTCACAGGAGAGGGCCTGAGGGATGTCAACACTTCCGAAGTTCTTCCATGCGCGGTAAAGTATTGATGGATGATATTCTCATCGATAAATTCATTGATGTAGTCTTGATCTTTACTGTAATCCTGTGTGAATCCGGCTCTGATGAAAATTTCAGAATCAGCAGTTCTGAGCAGTGTTTCCGGATTTACTTCAGCAAAAACCGTTGTAAAAAACAGTCCCAGTGCGGCAAGAAGGAATAGAATTATTGAAATATATTTCAGTTTCATTTCATCACCTCTCTGACAGTAAGATTATCAAATGAACAATCCGCAACTTCACCCTCCGCGTAAACGACAGCACCGTAACGCAGCGAAAAAGGACCGTTGAGTTCATCATGATAAGTTCCGATCAATTCTCCGTCAGCAAATAAAAGGGTCTCACCTGCCAGACGTACGATCATCAAATTGGTTTGCGGATTTTGCAGATCAGCTAATTTTTTTCGTTCACTAACCAAACCTTCATCTGATCTGCTTTCCAGATAAATAGCATCAGACAAAACCAGAGATGTGGTTTTTACGGGCTCCTTTTCAGCATTATAGGAAGGATTATCGTTGATATACCCGATATAACAGCCGCTTTCGCTCTGTGGATAAAGATCATTCGGCGTGATATCTGCAGAATAATAGAAATTTTTGCTGCTGCGGACATTCACTTTTTCCGTCAGCCCATAGGCAGAAACGCCGTCGGGATTGGCAAAAAGAAGCAAATTACGGGTATCGTTCGTATTCGTTTCTGTTGCTGTATCAGGACCGAGATTTCCAAAAAGAGAGGGAGCTTTTCTGTCATATTTTTCCTCTAACATTGTGATCGGAAAAAAATTATCCAGATTTTCATTGACAATACGGATTGCCTCTTCACTGAGATCCTGTGCATTTGCAGAAAAAATGCTGCTCATCAGAAAAAACAAACAGCAAACCATGAAAAGCAACTGTTTTTTCACTTTTTTCCCCCTGATTCTTGTTTTGATTTGAATATAAATGTTCGGAAAAGAGCTGACCCAATCTGCGCTGCAGCTGCGTAACATACGGTGCATAGTCTCTCGATAAACGCTGTGATTCACCATTGTGCTCTTTTCTGTTATTTTTACAATATGCCTTGTTCCTATCGCAAAATTATAATTGATGATGGAAATACCTGTCAATATTATGATTTTTATTAAAACATCATGATGCCAATTCAGATGTAACTACCAGTAATACGGCAAAACATTCTGAAGAATTACCTTTGTTGTATAATTGATTGAAAGAGGGAAAATTTCATGAATACAGCCATTATTTATTATTCCATGTCGGGAAATTGCGAAGATACAGCAAAAAAAATCGCCGCCATCTTAGACGCTGAACTGATCCGCCTGGAACCGGAAAAGGAATATCCGGATTCGGGATTTCGAAAGTTCTTCTGGGGTGGGAAAAGCGCCGTAATGGGAGAAATGCCAAAACTAAAGCCCTATCATTTCGATGCCAGAGCCTATACTCGTGTCATTTTCGGCTTTCCGGTATGGGCATCCAACCCAACGCCGCCCATCAGAACCTTCATCCGTGACAACCGGGAAGCTCTGCACGGGAAAAAACTTGCTGCTTTTGCCTGCTGCAGCGGCGGCGGTGCGGACAAGGCACTTGAAAAATTGAAGAAACAATTGGAAATTGAAGCCCTTCAGGCGGAATTGATTCTCATCGATCCTAAAGACAAACCGAATCAAAATAATGACAAAATGATCAGAGAGTTTTGCGAAAAATTATCGTAAATATATCTGAAGATAAAAAATAGTATCACGATTCAAAGCGGAGCACTTCGGGACAAGCACGCTTATGTCGGCTTCGCGGCATAAGATGCCAGTCCCCAATGTGCTCCGTCCTGAATCAATACAAAATACTATTTACTTTCCTGAAATCGTTACCCCGTCAAAGGCAATATAAGGCAGGCTCACGGATCCGTCTTTCAATAAATCAGAAGAAACCGCACGGATGTTATTCAGCATATCCGGCACACACCCGCTGATCATCGTCTCCGTAAGGGCACAGGTGACCTTGCCGTTTTCGATCAAAAAAGCGTTCTTCGCAACCCCGGAATATTCACCGCTCGGCGCGGGCGCTCCGCCGGAAAAGCGCATCACTAAAACACCTCTTTCGATTCCGCGAATGATTTCATCCACCGACTGATTCCCCGCCGGAATAAAAATATTCCCGGTGGAGCATCCGGCGCGTTTCTGCCCGGTCTTGTTTGCGCCGTACTGGCTCAAATCAAAACCGACCAGTTTCCCGTCACGGATCAGGTCAAAATCTACAGCCGGGTACCCTTCACCGGTGACACGGGAACCGATCACCACATCCTCATCCATTGCTTTCAGAGTGATCGTCAGCCGGTCGTCCGCCACCTTTTCACCCAGTTTATCTTTCCAGACAGAAGTGCCGTCAATCAGGCTGCTGTCCGAAACAAAATTTTCAAAGATCGTCCCAAGAACGATTTCAGAAAGTGCAGCCGGAGCCAGCAAAACCGTCCCGGTAAATTTGCCTTCCAGCGGTTCCGGGTCAAGCTGCTTTTCGATCTCGCTCAGTTCCCGGTCGATCAAAGCGCACTCGATCACCGGCTTGTCCAGTTTTGCCAGCGTCACATCAGAACCAAAGAAGGATGTGCTTTTCTCACCCTCGTGTCCGGAATACATCAGTGAAAAACTATACGCACCGGCAGACGGATTATACAAAACGCCGTTGGAATTCAGATACACACTGCGGTAGGAATCATGGGACGTGATCATCTGCTCAATCAGGATTTTCGGATGCCGCTCGTTGATATTCTCCAATAATTCCTTCGTTCGGAAAAAGAGCTTTTCCGTGTCGCATACCGGTGTTCCCTGAACATAAACCTGTTCCGTCGGTTCATCGCAGAACTGCCAGGCTTCGTCCGGCTCAGCGCTTTCCGAAGCAGCGATACAATCCGCAATCGCGTCATAAATGGCAACTTCATCAAAGCGGTTCACATGAACAGAGCCTTTGCGATGATCTTTCAGGACGGTTATGGCAACATCCCGGTCAAACAGCGTCCGCATCAAGGAAAAGCGGCCGCCATCCACATTAAATTCCTGTTTTTCGCTTTCACGAACAACGCAATGAACATAATCAGCGCCTTGAGCTTTCGCCTCAACGATGATATATTCAGCAAGGTTTTCCAGATCATTCATTTCAGCGTCCTCCGATCATCACTTTACAGCGCAGCGCCGGACCGCCCATTCCGACCGGCATTGGCTGCTTTTTTCCGCAGAATCCGGAACTGGACCACACCACGGTATCACCGACCATATCAACCGTCTTGAGCATATCAAAAGCCACACCGGAGATAGTCGTATCCAACAGCGCACGGCCAAGCTTTCCGTTTTTGATCTCATAGCCCATGGTAACACCAAACATAAATTCGCCGGTGGTATCGGCCTGCCCGTTTCCGGAATCGACCAGATAATAGCCATCGTCAATCGAAGCGATCATATCTTCCAGCTTGTCGGTTCCCGGATGCACCGAAGTGTTGCGCATCCGGATCAGCGGTTCGTCGGAAAACATCCAGGCTCTTGCATTGCCGCGGGGTTCCATCCCGAAATGTTGAGCGCTTTCCCGGTTATTCATGTACCCCACCAGAATCCCGTCTTTAATGAGCGTGACATCCTGTGCCCTGGTGCCTTCATCGTCCACAAATACCGGCAGCGGGCAGCGCTCCCCGAAAGCTGTATTCGCGAAATCCGTCAGGGTGACCATCGGGCTGGCAACCTGTTTGTTCAAACAATGACCGGCCACACTGCCGCCCAGCACCAGGTCCGCTTCAACCGTATGACCGACCGCTTCATGCGAAAGCATCCCGGTCATCATTCCGCCTAAAATAACCGTTTTCAATCCGGCGTCGGCATAAACTCCCTCGCGCTTTTTCATGACATTTTCATAAAGAGCATCGATTTGCGGATACCAAACAGTGGGATCTGTAAAGTTCCGGTCAAAGGTTCCTTCCCCGCCGAATGCCTTGAACAATTCAACCGGCTGTCCGTCATCTGTCTGCGCAGTCATAAAGACATAAGAGTAAGAACGCGGCAGAATGGTATGGGAATTCATTCCGTCTGAAGTAATCAGCAGTTTTTCCATTGAATCTTCCGTGGCAACCACCACACGGCTGATCAGGTTCGGGCAATGTTCGGCGACATAAGCATCCAGCGCCCTGGCAAAATCAATATAAACCTTCTGTGCCGGATCATTGATTCCGTCTTGCACATGATACGTTTTCCGCGGAAGTGCTGGCAGTGCCGGCTTTCCCGCACCTGCATGCAGGTCCATAAACGCGGCATTTTCCGAGGCGGCATGCAGTACCTTTCCGGCTGCTTCCGATGAATATTCCGCCATGGAGGAAAAACCGTAGGTTCCGTTTTTATAAACCCGTGCGGATACGCCGGAGATATCGGAGCGGGCATTGCCAACCACACTGCCGGAGAGCAGCGTCACCCGGCGGCTGCGGTTCAGCTGTCCGCGTAATTCTGTATGACTGCCGGACGCGAATTCGCGTTTCCGGGCAGATAAAATATCATTCAGCATCCATATCCTCCTTATAACAGGTTTTAGGTTTCAGGTTTCAGGGATCAGACAGAGTCAAAGTGACCTATTTTCGTTGACTCAAATTTGAGTCAACAGAACAGGTTGCATTGACTCTTTCAAACACCAGTCACATCCATAAAACTTTTTCATCCATCAGTCAAGATCATCAACGGCTTGTCTTCATTGACTCAGAACATAGGGGTCTGTCCCTTCATGGGACTGTCCCCATTACCATCGTATCCGTTTACTCAACAACGATATTTAGCGTCAGCGACTCGCCAAAAAAGCGGTTGTCGGCGCCGAAAAGTTTCCACTCGGAACGATACTCTCCGGGTTCCGTCGGCGCAGTCATCTCAACAGAAATCTTCCCTTTAGCGCCCATCGGAATATGAGGAATCTCAATGAAATCCGGAGCCCCCATTTGATTGCCGGAAATGAAGAAAAGGTGATATTTATCATCCCAATTGCAGTCGCTGTAATTGATCACTTCCCATTCCTTCACAAATTTCGTTCCCGCTGCAACCACCGTCCCGTCAACATAATTGACGTCGTTGATGTATCCCATTACATTATTGCAGGTTGGTGCTTTCGTCGGTGCCTGCACTGTAGCAACAGAACGGGTCGGTAAAAATACTTCTTCCGTCGGCTGAGCGGGTTCGCTTTTTTTACCGCAGCCGGAAAGCAGCATGATAAAAGCAGACAAACAAATGAGAAGGAAAAGAATCTTTTTAAAGTTCATATCAAGCGTCCTTATGAGTTTTCCCAATATATTCCTTTATTATAATCCGTTATACCATTATTCAAAACACAATGTCACGGAATTCCGGGGACAGTCCCTTTATGGGATTGTTCCCAATCTCACACAGACTGCAGCAGTGGGGACAGTCCCATGAAGGGACAGTCCCCGCAATAATCATTTATTGAAATTGCGGATCCGGTCTCCGCTCACCCGGCCGCAGCCGAGAAAAATACCGTTTTGATCCTCGATTATCACGATGGTCCCTTTCGGCATCCCGGTGGTTTCAGTACGAATATCAGACCCGTGAAGCCAGCCGCTCATATCATCATTCTCAACAACCAGACGGTTCCCGGAGATGCGGACAGAAAAGCGGCTGATCCAGTCATTGTCCGGGATCAATCCGCCGGAAGACTGCATAGCTATACGCATACCAATGGACTTACTCGGAAGGTTTTGGAAGGTCTCCAGATACCGTTCCGGGAGCATCCAGTATTCCGTCCCGCGCTTTTGGATCACAGAACCGCAGTCCGAAAAGATATCGGAGAGCCGCAGTCCAAATTGATCCTCCAGCCAGGCACTCAATTCTGTGATTTCCGCCGGCTTTGCAGGAGAAAAACTGCTCTTTTCCCAGGCACGGTAAGGCACTTCCGCACGTTTGTCAGCGGACTCTTCCGCAAAGAAATCTGTTTTTTCCAACAGGCAGGCAAAAAAACCGGCGGTTTCATAGCGATGCGGCCAAAGCCGGACCGCACCTTTCAAAGATGCATCATATTCATTCCCATAGGCAGAGGTCAGTCCCGGAGCCGGCCATGGCAGCCGCTCCGCCGCGTCACAAACACGCACCTTGCCGCGGAAAGTCCGCAAAACGCTGTCCACTACTGCCTCGTCTTCGTCCGGAGAAAGGGTGCAGGTGGAATAGACGATCTGGCCGCCGGGACGCAGCGCTTTGAGAGCCGATTCCAGCAGGGCAGTCTGCCGCTGTGCCAAGGCCTTCTCTTCCCGCTCGGTGATTGGACGCATCGGGTGGGAATCCAGGGAAACCAGGCTTTGCATGCTGCAGGGTGCGTCCAACAGGATCAGGTCAAAAGTGTTCGGGAACCAGTCGCCGTAGCTTTCACCGGGGAACTGTGTGACGGCATGATTGACACTGCCCCAGGTTTTCAAAACAGCCTTCAGGGCAGGGATCCGGGATGGGCCGGAATCATTCGCCACAACCAGTCCGCGGTCCATGCTCCGTCCGATCAGATGGGTGGTTTTCCCACCCGGGGAGGCAGCCAGATCGAGGATCAGCGGGGAATTGTTCAGCCGTTCCGCATCATAAAGCATTCCCGGCATCATGGAAGCGCTGTCCTGGATATAAAAATATCCCATCCTGTGCTCATTCGTCATGGAAGGCAGCGTCTGCGCCGAACGCACCCGTCTCGCTTCCGGACAGAAAATGACCGGTTCCAGCTCCCATCCATACCGGGAAGACATTCCATCCAGCCGGGAAGGATCTGTTTTCAACGGATTGAGCCGGAATGCCTGCAGCAGCGGCTCCTTCAGGCTCTCTTCCAAAGCAGGCAGCTCCTCCGGCGGTACCAGAGGCCGGTACTTCGCCCAGGCAGCGTCAAACGCGTCCTGCCGCGGCGTTTCGCTGATGATATTCGCTTTTTGTCTTTTTTTACCCATATCACCTGCCCCCTTTGTGAATGATGAATATCATTTCTCCGGCGATTTCAGTTTCTTCCAGTTTCCAACCAAGTCCTTCGATGTTCTTTTCGACCAGGCTGCGCTGACGGTCCCGCATCTGATGCTGACCGGTCAGGTTTTCCGCAGGCAGTGTGACGACGATCGTCTTTACGGGCAAGCTGATCCAGAAATTCCGGTTGCAGCCCTTTTTCCGTGATTCAAAGCGATGAGCTTCCTTAAAGAAAAAAGCGGTATCCGCCTTTACCTCCGGAGGGTTGATCAGGATATCTCCCGTCTCAGCAAACGGTTCCATTCCGTAAACCTTAAAGAAACTGTTGATCAAGTGAACCCGGGGAGCATGCAGGTCGTAGGCATGGTAAGCCGTGGTTTTCGGAAGTCCCATCCAGGGGAAAGAAAACGGATTGAAGGCGCAGGCCACATCCAGAATGCTTTCCGGCTCACCGATACGTTCGAAAATCGTCCGGTAAAAGCTTTCCATTTGCGGAATGCGCTCCCGGGAAGAGGTATGGACCGAAAGCATCCGCAGACACCATTCACGAACCGCGTCATCCCCGGCAGCGGCGGCCTGTGCCAGCCGTTCCTCCTCCAGTTCGTAATCGGGATCTCCCAGGTAAGGTGCGATGATTTGATGGAGTTTCTCCCTCATGGATTTTTCAACATCTTTCGGAGCCTTCCCAACCGCGATCTCCTGCCGGATCAAGTCCTTCACGGTCTCAGCCGGCAGATCCATGGACACGTATTTCCGGGAGCGCAGCACCCGTTCCGTCATTTGCTCAATATCATTTTCCGAAAGTGATTTCATATTTATATTTATTGAAACCTACTCATAAAATACTTTGGATTTCAAAATAAACACCAGCTCGGTTGGGAATTTTACCTTGCGGATCTCCCAGGCTTCCTGATCGACAATGTTCATAAAGTGCACTTCATAATTCCGCGGCATTCCCTTCTCCTTCCCGCTCAGGGAAGCGCCGGGAAAGCTGACTGCCGCATAACGGGACGCATAGGAAAGCTGGGAGAGCAAATGCCGCCCGCCGAATTTGTCGATCTGCTCCAGGCAGGGGATCACTTTGAATAACAGCGCCAGGTCATACGGTCCGCCGGGCATGCCATAAAGCAGATTCGCCTGGGCAGCAGTCCCGTCGATCCCGCGTTTTTCAAAAAAACAGTTGATGAGGTCGGACATGTCGCTGAACAGGTCAAACGCCTCATAACGGAACCCCGGTTCCAGCGGCATCCAGGGAATGGAAAAAGGATTCAGCCCACAGGCCAGGTCGCAGATCGTTTTCGGCTGCGGCATATCGCGGAAAATCTCCCCGTACAGTTCATCCAGAATTCCGCTGCGTTCCCGGGTGGAAGCATGGGTGAGCATGATTTCCTTACAAACCGATTTCAATTCATCAAGCGGTGTTTCCGGCGTAACATCCGACAGTTTTTCTTTTAAGGTACTGTAGTCGAGGTTATCGTTGCGGTAGGCTCCGGACACCTGATACAGCTTGGATTTGACGTTTTTGACAATTTCCTTGTGGTTTTTGGAATTGCGCAGTTCCCGGCTCAACACCTGCTGGATCAGTCCGAAATCCATGTGCTTCGCTTTTTTCGTCTCCGCGATTTCTTCCGCTAATTTTTTCGGATCAATTTCTTCAGCCATAGGGTACTCCGTAAATCATCAGGCATAAACCTTTTTTTAGTACTACCAACTACAAACTAACAGCTGCTAATTATATTTCTTTTCCCGCAGATTCTCACAAAGACGTGTGAGAACTCGAACATTGTGGATCGTCGCCAGGCGCGGGAACAGACTGTCGCCCATTTTGAAAAGATGCCGCAGGTAGCCGATAGAATAACGCCGGCAGACCGGACAGTCGCAGTCCGCCATCACCGGACGATCGGAACGGATATGCTTTTCATCGTTGATATAAAGGTATTTCAGCCATTTTCCGCTGAAATCCGCTGTCCCGGCATCAAAGGAATACAACCTGCCATGGCGGGCATCCCGTGTCGGCATGGCACAGTCAAAGATTTCATAGCCGAGCTCAAAACAGCGGACCACATTCTCCGGATGGCCGATTCCTAATGCATGGATCGGGAACGCTCGGGGAATCAGTCCGCGGGTATATTCCAGAATGTCATACAGCAGGTTTCCATCTGCGTCCAGCGGCCAGCCGCCGAAACCGAAACCATCAAAACCGATCTCCAGCAGCTCCTCCGCGCAGCGCTTCCGCAGTTCAAAAGAACCGCCGCCCTGGATCACCGCGAAAAGCTTTGGGCCGATACCGCTATACTTTTTCTGTTTCACGATGCGGTCAAATTCTTTCCGGCAGCGCTTTGCCCAATTGATCGTACGGATCACGGATTTTTCCTGCTCGTCTTTGCTGTCATCCACATGCGTGCACTGGTCCAGGCAAATCACCACATCCGTTCCGAAAGAGAGCTGCAGCTGAACCGTCTTTTCCGGAGTGAACTGCACTTTTCGCTTGCTGCCTTCCGGGTAAAAAATAAAACCGTCCTCGTTCATCTTCCCGAAGGATTCATTTTCCCGGATCAGGGAAAAGGCCTGGAACCCGCCGGAATCCGTGATGATGGGATGCTCCCATCCGCTCATGCGATGCATACCGCCAAGCGACTGCACCACCAGACTTCCCGGTTTCTGCATCAGGTGGAAGGTATTCATCACCACACCTTCCACACCCGCGCTTTCCAGATCCAACGCGTCAACAGCCCGGACCATGCCATAGGTCGCATCCGGCAGATAAACCGGATACAACAGTTTGCCGTGGGCTGTTTCCAGGCCGGGACAGGTGTTATTGTTGATCATGGGATCAAAATATTCAAACCAGCCGGCAGCGGTTCCCCTAAAACCAGCCGGTTTTGCACCGCAATATCTTCAGGAAGAACATCACCATAAGAACAGGCAATGCTGAACAGCGTATCGCCTTCCTGCGTGATATACGTCGTCGGATGCATGATCAGTCTCTGATTCCCGTACCCATCCATCAAACTCCAGGGCGAAGGATTCCGCGGCAGCAGAACTGTATCGCCGACACCCAGTTCATCCGGGGTCGAAATTCCATTCTGCGCCATCAGCTGATTGAGGCTGACATTAAACCGGCGTCCCAGGCAAATCAGAAAATCGCCCCGCTGCATGGTGTAAGTCGTCAGTCCGTTGCTGGTGCCGTACATCATGATGTTCGGATCATAGGGTTTCGTAGCGGTGGGCATCGGTGTATCTGTCGGAATAAAAGGCGTGGGCGTAACTGTATCCTCAATCACAAACGGGATCTCTTCCGTTGCCGTCGGTTCAATTTCCGCAAAGAAACCAATCTCGTCAAAGGTCGGCGCCACAGCTTCCGGCTGCGAATAAAAAGAAATTGGAGCCGTTGTCGCCGTGGGCATCGCGCCGTTCAAAGCAGCCTGCAGTGCAGCTTCCCGTTCCGGTGAAATCGTCTCTTTTGAAAGAGGTGTGAAAGGTTCATATTTATCTCTTCCACCGCACGCGCACAGGCACAGCAGCAGCGCAAGGAAGGGTATGATTCTGATGTGTTTTTTCGTCATTGGTCTCTCCTTTCCAATGAATAACGGGACCACTCAAAATGCCCCGATTCCTGATTAAAGCTAAAGAAGCACTGATCAATGATGGGCCGGGGACGGTTTTGCGCGAAGCGCAGAACTGTCCTCCCGCTTTCAAGGGAATTAATCAGCGTCCCTCTAATTATACCCAAACATTTGCCTTCACGCCCAAAGAAAAACAAAAGGTAACGGTTCCATAGTAACAATATTATGATTGATCCAGTTCATCAAAAAGTTCACGGGCAGAATGGTAGGATTTCGTTTCAATTTTTCCGGAAAGAATGTCGCGGGTTTCCTGCATGGCTTCTTCGGTTTCACGATTATACCGAGGCAGCCTGACTTCAAAGGGAATTCCCCCGTCCAAAAGGGATTTTTCAAAGAAGATGTTAACCGCCTCCGGTAATGTCATCCCTAACCTGCTATAAAGCGCTTCAAGTTCCGACTTCTTTTGTTTGTTGATTCTCATATTGAAATTCGCGTCTTTGATCAATACGCCCATATGTTCACCATCCTTTCTCGTACTGTCCCTGAACAAAGCATTGCGCCTCATAGCTAACATCGGCTGTTGCCCGCTGTGCTGTGAAGCTTTGAATCATTATGTTTTTAATTGTAATACAATGTATATTGATAGTGAAACATTTAATATTAACAAATACAATATTATAAGCATACGGAAGAAGGGAGCAAAGCCATGAGCAGTATAATGGAACAAATGATGACTGAATACGCGGAAGAATACGCTAAATACAAAGATGCGGTAAAGTTTATTGAAAACGTGGATAAATTAGCGAAACGCTTCAACGTGACAACAGCTGAGGCCTGCACGTTTTTAGATAAAACAATCGAGGATTACAAACGAGCTCAACAAATCATCAAAAAAGAGGAGACCCAAGAGTCTGTTCCCGCGTTTGCCTGATAGTATAAACACCGCACTGTAACCACAAGGAATCTTAAAGAAATTACAGCCGCAAATGTGATTTTTATGGGACAGAAGAACCTGCTGCAAGTCTCCCGGTCTTAGGACGCTTGCAGCAGGTACTTACTGTCCCATATAACTTGAGACAATCCTCGTTTATTGCAGATATGGATTGGGGACAGTCCCATAAAAGGACAGTCCCCGTTGATATTTATTCTTTGATTTCCGCGCAGAGCTGTTTGAGAATAGCGACAGCTTCTTCAAGCAGATCCATCGGGATGTTCAGTGCGGGCAGCAGACGGATCCGGTCTTTGGCCGTCAGGGCAAGAACGCCCTTTTCAATCGCCGCGCTGACGATCTTCGCAGCCGGACCGACTGGCTTGATACCGATCATCAGCCCCATCCCGCTGATGGATTCCACGCCATCCGCACCACGGAAAGCGTCGAAAATATACGCGCTCTTTTTGCGGACATCAGCAAGCAGATCTTCATCAATACGGCTCAGGATGGAAAGTCCGCCCGCGCAGGCGACCGGATTGCCACCGAAAGTTGAACCATGGTCCCCGGCATGGAGCACATCCTGGACCTTTTCTCCCATCAGACAGGCACCCAGCGGCAGCCCGCCGCCAATACCCTTTGCAGTGGAAACGATATCCGGTTCAATGCCGTAATTCATATAGGCATACAGCTGTCCGCAGCGGCCGTTTCCAGTCTGGACCTCGTCGATGATCAGCGGGATGTCGTTCTCTTTAGCGAAATCAGCCGTCTGTTTGACGAAGTCTTCCGTGAGCGGCAGAACGCCGCCCTCACCCTGGACGATTTCCATCATGATGCCCGCGGCATTGTTTTCAATCGCAAGTTTCTTTAAGTTTTCAAAATCATTGGCAGGGGCATGGACAAATCCGGGCGTAAGCGGCTGGAAAAGCTCATGGTAATGATCCTGTCCGGTTGCAGCTAAAGTTGTTAAGGTTCTGCCATGGAAGCTGTTGATCAGTGTGACGATCGTAAAGCAGTCCGCACCTTTCTTTTCCGCGGAATATTTGCGGGCCACCTTGATGGAACATTCATTGGCTTCCGCGCCGGAATTCCCGAAAAAGACCTTTTTCATCCCGGTCCGCTCGCAGAGCATTTTGGCCAGCAGCGCGCAGGGTTCGGTGTAATACAGGTTGGAAGTGTGAGGGATTTTATCCAACTGCGCCTTGACAGCATTTTTCCATTCCTCATCTCCCGCACCGAACACATTCACCGCGATACCGGACCCCAGATCAATGTATTTCTTTCCGTCATTATCCACCAGAACGGATCCTTTTCCGGAGACAATTTCCACCGGAAAACGCCCGTAAGTATTGGCAACATATGTTTTATCGATGTTTTTCAGTTCACTCATTTTGTACCCGTCACTCTTCCTGATTTCCTTTGACCATCGTTCCCGCACCTTCTTCCGTCAGGAGCTCCATCAGGATGGAATGAGGAATGCGGCCATCCATAATTACAACATTTTTTACGCCGGAATTGATCGCTTCCACGCAACATTCCACCTTCGGGATCATCCCGCCGGCGATAATGCCCTGTTCCCGCAATTGTCTGGCTTCCTGAACAGTCATTTCTGGGATCAACGTGGAAATATCGTCTTTGTCCCGCAGCACACCGGGGACGTCCGTCATCATCAGCAGACGTTCCGCCTGCAAGGCGCCGGCGATATAAGCAGCCGCGGTGTCCCCATTGATGTTATAGGTATTCCCATCGTCGTCGCAGCCAAGCGTGGCGATCACCGGGATATAGCCGTTATCCAGCATATCCAGGATCGGTTCGGCATTGATGCAGGTCACATTCCCGACATACCCGAGCCGTTCATCCTTGAACTCCGCCTGGATCATATGTCCGTCAATACCGGAAAGACCGATGGCATTCCCGCCATAATGGTCCAGCAGGTTCACCAGCGTTTTGTTGATCTTTCCCGCCAGCACCATTTGTGCAATGTCAACCGTTTCCCGGTCAGTCACGCGCAGTCCGTCGATAAAGACAGCTTCTTTCCCGAGGCGTTTCATCAGGTCGCTGATCTCCGGTCCGCCGCCATGCACCAGAACCACACGGATCCCGATGAGGGAAAGCAGGACGATATCTTCCATGACCTGATGCTTCAATTCCTCATTGATCATCGCGTTGCCGCCATATTTGATCACGACAATTTTTTTGTAATAACGGCGGATGTAAGGCATAGCCTGCACCAAAACTTCCGCCCGCTCCGCATTCGTAAAATTATTGTTCATAACTTATTTTTTTCCAATTAATGTTTTAAAACGAATCTCAACGCATAACACCGAACCGGAAGCTTCGCAGAAACACATTGCCAGCCCCCGGTCCCCAAATCCCAGTCCCTTTTTTATGTCCGGTAGTCTCCGTTGATCTTCACATAATCATAGGTCAGGTCGCAGCCCCACGCGGTGGCGCTCTCAGTTCCCTGATGCAGATCGATCAGGATGTAAATTTCACTCTCCAGCAGGATCTCTTTCGCCTTTTCTTCCGAGAACGCCACACCGGCGCCGTTTTCACAAACGAGGATATCACCCTTGGCGGACTCAAAGCGCACTTCGATTTTGTCCACATCCAGCGGAACTCCGGCATAACCGATCGCGCACAACACCCGGCCCCAGTTGGCATCTGCACCGAACATGGCAGCCTTCAAAAGGGAAGAGCAGATGACGCTTTTCGCGACGGTTTTCGCTGCGTTTTCATCCGGTGCTCCGCAGACCCGGCATTCCAGCATCTTCGTCGCCCCTTCACCATCGGCAGCCATCTTGCGGCACAGATCGGAAGTGACTGCATGCAGCGCCTGCGTAAACAGGTCGTAATCATCCCCTTCGGCATTGATCTCCGGATTTCCCGCCAGACCGTTGGCAAGGATCGCCAGCGTGTCGTTGGTGGAGGTGTCGCCGTCGATCGAAAGCATATTGAAAGAGGTCTGCACATCAGCGCTCAGCGCTTTCTGCAGCATTTCCGCGGAAACCGCAGCATCAGTGGTGATAAAAATCAATGTTGTCGCCATGTTGGGATGGATCATCCCGCTGCCCTTGGCCATACCGCCAATGCGGCAGGTTCGTCCATCCAGTTCGAATTCCACTGCCGCTTCCTTTTTCCGCGTGTCGGTCGTCATGATCGCTTCCACAGCATCGCCGTTTCCATCCCTGCGCAGTCCGGCTGCCAGTTCAGCCATGCCGTTTTTGATCGGGGTAATGTCCAGCGGCTGTCCGATAACGCCGGTGGAGCCGATAACGATATCTTTCGGATTCAGCCCCAGAACATCAGCCGTCAGAGCGCACATTTCCCGAGCGATTTTCGGACCGTCCGCGTTGCAGGTGTTGGCGTTCCCGGAATTGACAATGATTGCCTGGGCTTTTCCATCCGCGATATTTTCCTTTGTCACAGCGATTGGCGCACCCTTCACCAGATTGGTGGTATAAACCGCCGCCGCGGTGCAGGGGACCTCGCTGACTACCAGCGCCAGATCCTTGTCCGTATGGTTCTTCCTGATCCCACAGCGGATCCCGTTGGCTTTAAAACCTTGCGCGGCACAAACGCCGCCCTCTATCATTTTCATCTGTCCCCTCTTACTCACCAAGTACCAATGATTCTGTTTCATCAAAACCCAGCACCAGGTTCAGGTTCTGGATGGCCGCACCGGATGCGCCTTTGCCGAGATTATCAAAGCGGGCTGTCACAATAGCGCGGTCTTCATTGCCGGTCACGATGATCTGCATGTCATCCCGGCCCGCAAACGCGGAAGCGGAAAGGAATCCAGCCTCGTCCGCTGCATTATCAAAATGTACCAGCGGTCCCGGATAATAGGCTTTATAAGCATCCTGGATTTCTTTAAGATTTCCTTTGAGATCCTTTAAGAATAGCGGAACACTCACTTCCATTCCCGCGTAATAGTCTGCAACGATTGGGCTGAAGATCGGGGAAGTATGCAGTCCGCAGATATAAGACATTTCTTTAAGATGCTTATGTTGCTGACTCAAACCATACTGCCGCGGACCTTTGAGCAGCGGATCCCTGTCAGGAGCTTCATATTCCGCGATCATCTTTTTTCCGCCGCCGGAGTAACCGGTGAGCGAAAAACAGCTCAGTGCCGCATCCGCAGAAAGCAAGCCCTCGTCCACCAGCGGTTTGACCAGTGCGATAAATCCGCTGGCATGACAGCCCGGATTGGCGATTCGTTTGGCGTTTTTGATTGCCTCCCGATACCCCTTCAGTTCCGGGAATCCGTAGACCCAGCCCGGAGCCGTCCGGTGCGCAGTGGATGTATCAATAATGACTGTGTCCGAACCTTCAGCCAGCTCAACCGCTTCCACCGCGGCCGCATCCGGCAGGCAGAGGAACACCGCATCCGCCGCGTGGATAGCTTCTCTGCGTGCCGCGGGATCCTTACGGTTTTCCTCAGAAAGCGTAATGAGTTCCAGGTCCTTCCGGGCGCTCAGCCGTTCATAAATCCGCAGTCCGGTGGTCCCGGCGCTGCCGTCAATAAATACTTTTGTCATATTCTTCCGCCTTCCGCATACCATGCCTGACTAAAAGATAAACGAAATAATTGCAATAAAAAAATAAGCTTTTCTTTAAGATTACTAAAGCTTAAGAAAACAAAAAGAAATTTGGCAGCAGGTCAGCACCGAGTCAATGCAACCTTTTCAATGACTCAAAATTGAGTCATTGAAAACAGGTCTCCATACCTCATTTATGAATCGCTGCAATTTACAGTCAAAACAGGATCCGCGGATGCTTCCACCTCCCTCGAATAATTTACCGCTTCGATAATTTTCAGATTGCTCTTTTTTGTTACCGATTATCAGTCTCTAAATTATATCCAAAGTGAGCACAAAATAACGCTTACTGATTTTTGTTTATGACGATTGACAACTGCATAAAACCAGTTTATTTTCTTTAAGAATAACAAATTTTCAAAAATTTTTTTATTCATTTGGCATAAAACTAAATTACATAGTATAATTACGATATATTATTGATATGGAGTCAAATATGTTACAATTACTGAATGAAGAAATTCGTCCATCTGCTGACTTGAGAAATCATTACCCTGAAATATCAAGAGAATGCCGAGAAAACCGGACCGCTGTCATTATTACGGTAAACGGCCGTGGCGACACTGTATCACTTGGATATCAGCAATACCGTGAAATGAAATCCCGCCTGGAATTACTGGAATTGTTGGGAGAAGCTGAACAGGACGTAAGAAGCGGCAACATCGCCCCTATGGAGGACACAATCAATGAACTCCGTCGAAAACTGATATCCGGTGATTTAGCATGAAATATAAAGTTTTCCGATCAGACATCGCAGAAAATCAATTATTTGAGATACTTCGGTATATTACAAACCTGACAGGCGATACTCAAAGTGCACTTGGTTTTTTGGATGCAATTGATAAAGCAACACTACAACTTGAGGACTTTCCGGAAAGCGGAATTATTCCAAGGGATTTGGGCATCCGCCGCTGCGGCTATCGTTTTTTGATTGTAAAAAATTACTATTTGTTTTATAAAATAAATCACAATGAGAAAAAAGTAATAATCTATGCCATTATTTATTGCAAAGCAGATTACAAGCGGTTCTTGTAGACTCTGTTAATAACATCAAATAAATGAGCGGGTTTCATACCATAGCAGAACTGGTTATGGATTTGTGGATAAGTTACGTTTTCTGTGGATAACTTTGTGGATAAGCTGTCATTTTCTGTGGATAACAAAAGTTTTAATGTTGAAAACATGTTGATAAAGTGTTTATAAATCTTAAAACTTGTTGATAAAGTAAAAGAAAATAATAATGTATCAATATATAATGAACATTAAATTAATCCTAACATATATATTTTTCAAAATAATTTTAAGGAATAGAATTCTTAAACAAAAATAAAGAGCCTGAAAGCTTCTGAGAAAACGCTGATTATTAGCTATTTTCCGTTGAATGAGTCAATGCAACCTGTTCTTTTGACTCAGACGGATTAATCAGTGTCTCCCGAAATAATTCTTTCAAGCTCTCACGAATTACCAGTCACCAGTCACTGACCACTGGCCACTGTCAACTACTAACTACTAACTACAAACCACTGACCGAAGGAATCCATTGCCCGTGCGGGTCGCCGACGATCTCTCCGTCTTTGGCAATCGTCACTCCGCGCAGGATGGTCTGGGAAACGCGTCCCTTCATCTTCCGGCCATGATAAGGGGAAAGCTTCGTGCGGGAGTGCATCGTGCTCTGGTCAAAGGTATATTCCGCGTCCATATCGACAATAGCGATATCCGCATCCGTACCGACACGCAGCGAACCCTTTTGCGGATACCAGCCGAACACCTTCGCGCTGTTTTCTGAAAGCCAGGCAGCTGCCTGATTGAGCGTAGCTTTGCCCTCATTAACTGCTGACAGCATCAAAGCAGCATTGATTTCAACACCCGAAATTCCTGCCAGCGCGTCCCAATAGTCCCGCTGCTTTTCCTCTGCCAGATGCGGCGCGTGATCGGTAGCGATAAAGTCGATCGTACCATCCCGCAGCCCTTCCCAAAGCAATTCCTGGTCATACCTGGTACGGACCACCGGATAGGTTTTGAGCAGCGCACCGGTCCGTTCAAAATCCTCATCGCTGAGGAACAGGTAATGCGGGCAAGTCTCCACAGTGATCTGAACGCCATCCCGTTTTGCCCGGCGAATCACTTCCACACCATCACCGGCAGCCAGATGCAGCACATGCAGCCGCGCGCCGGTCGCTTTCGCAAAGGCGATGGCAGTCTGAATCGTCGTGACCTCGGAGATCGCGGGACGGGATTTGAGTACAGCAGCATAGTCCCGTTCTCCCGCTTCGGTAACCTCTTCCGTCAGCTCGCGGACCAGCCAGAAATTTTCCGCATGGATCCCGATGGGGCGTCCGGTCTTCGCGACTTCGCGGAAAATGGTGAACACCTCGCCATCGTTCAGCGGGGGCAGGACGTTCTGCATCCCCTCTTTATAATTGTAAATCAGGGCATAGCTGTTCAGGTCAAGCGCATACCCCCAGAAATATTTGAAAGCCGTCAGCCCGTTCGCCGCCATTTTGGTGATTTCACCATTGTTGAGCTTCCCCATGCACATGCCCCAGACGCCGAAATCGATATGCGCTTTCGGCGTGATGGTTTCGATGAGAGAGTTCATGGTCTCGACGTTGTAAACCGGCGGATAGGTGTTGGGCATCTCCACCAGCGTGGTGATCCCGCCGCACGCTCCTGCCATAGTGGAATGGAAGAAGTCTTCCTTATCCCAGCGGCCTTTTACCCCATCGCGGGAATGAACATGGGAATCGATAAAGCCCGGAAACACATATTTTCCGGCGGCATCGGTGACTTCCTTTGCCCCGCCTTCCAGCAGCCCGTCGGTGATGGCAGAGATCTTCCCGTCTTTGATATAAATATTCGCCTTGTAACACTCCTGCGGTGTAACAAGCGTACCGTTTAATATTATATGATCCCAAAACATAAGAAGTTAGGAATGAGGAGTTAGGAGTGAGGAGTGATTCCGGACAAAACACTTCATTCACAATCACTTTTCCTCTTCCCAATCACCTCCTTTTCCTTTGAACTTTTCTTCTTTTTCCTTTTCGAGATTTTCCCGAGTTGTTTTCGTGATCGACGATATCATTTTGTTTATTTCACACCAATCATTGTAAATTGATGTGAATTCTTTGTCATTTAACTTTCCGGATTTATGAAGCATATTCAGCCATAGTTTTGTTTCACCGCATTCTTTAAACGCGATATACATTTTGGCAAGGAAATCCTTTTTGCTGTGCGCACACTCTGCCTCAGCAATATTGGCTGCTATAGAAGTGCCAGATCGTAAAACCTGATTGGAAATAACAAATTCCCTTTTGACCACTCTCAAGTAATCGGCCATCTTTATGATTCTGACAGCAAACGCCTGGCTTTTTTCTTCCACAGAATCCATTTCTGATCCTTATTTGGTTATTCCCATTATTTCAAAACACCGACTGAAACAATATTCTTAGGGAAACGCTGATTAATTTCTGAAAAGACTGGAGGACAGTTCTGCGCTTCTCGCAAAACCGTCCCCGAACCTCAATTAATCATTGTTTCCTTAGAGTCAGAGTTGAACAGATACGTTTATTAAAAAACCGGATTAGACAAGGAGTGAGAGCATATTTTTCACTCCTCACTCCTAACTCCTAACTCCTCACTATTTTTATTCCATTCCACACACGAGGGCGAGCAGGGCCATGCGGACCGGGACGCCATTGGCAGCCTGGCGGAAGTAGGCAGCGCCTTCGTAATTGTCAACTTCGGTCTTGATTTCCGTAACACGCGGCAACGGATGCATAATAGTCAAGCCGGGTTTTGCCTTTTTGACGGTGTCGAGGGTGACTTCATAAGAACCCTTCAGCCTTTCATATTCAGCCGGATCGGTGAAGCGTTCCTTCTGGATGCGGGTCATGTAAAGTACGTCGGAAACGGCAACGGCTTCGTCAAGGTCCGGGATAATATCCACGGAAATGCCGCTCTTCCGCAGTCCGTCAGTGATTTCAGCGGGCATGGCGAGCGCTTCCGGAGCAGTAAAGACAAATTTCACGCCCATGCGTGCGAGCAGTGCGGCACCGGAGTGAACGGTGCGGCCGTTCTTGAGGTCACCGGCTAAACAGATGGTCTGCCCTTCCACCTTGCCTTTTTCCTTGATGATGGTATAAAGGTCTAACAGTGCCTGAGTCGGGTGCTGACCGGCGCCGTCACCGCCATTGATGACCGGCTTGCAGGAACCGGCAGCCAGCTCAGCAGCAGATCCGGTGACAGGGTGGCGGATCACAGCAACATCCGCGTAAGATTCGATCATCTTGCCGGTATCATAAACGGTTTCGCCCTTTTTCGCAGAGGAGGAACCGCCGCCATCAGCAACGGAAATAACAGACCCGCCCAGACGTAGCATTGCGGTTTCAAAGGAAAGGCGGGTTCGGGTTGAAGGTTCAAAAAACAGTGTCGCCAATGTTTTCCCGGCCATGTTCAAAAGGCGTCCGCCATTGTCCATCGCGCGTTCAAAACGGGCAGCGGTTTCCATGATCAATTTCACTTCATCGTCAGAAAGAGACTGGACATCGATGATGTCGCGGCCAAGTAAAGATGTTGCCATAGTTAATATTCTCCTTGTTTTTTCATCTCCTCGGCTCCTCAAAGAAACCGGGAAATTTGAATTTTTCTGGAGTAAATTATAAATCTGTTATTGGATTTTTTATAATTATTGGACAGGAACACAGGAATTTACTGCATATACCGATTACTGGACTCAGTGCGGCGACACAGCAATACCGGCGAAACCGGGAATATTAACCCTCCAATTGGTATTTGGTATCCGATCCGGCAAAAACGAAATATTACAAAAGCGGCGTTTATTCATTACAATTGTCAATTATGTTGTCAGACAATTGCGGTTAAAATTTGCAATATAGCAAACTGTCAGTTCGGTTCTGTGATTGGTTTCACAGCATCGGCTGCTGCAGAAAAATCAAGGAGAATAAAATGTCAGTAAACAATGCTTATGAAATTGCTCAGCAGGAATTTGATCATGTAGCAGATTTACTTGATCTGGATGCCGAAGCACGTGATTTTCTGCGTAATCCCAAAAAGGAATATCATGTCCGCATTCCGGTACGAATGGACGATGGATCATTGAAGATCTTTGACGGATACCGTGTACAGCATAATGATGCTTTGGGACCGAACAAAGGCGGTTTGCGGTTTGCCGCAAACGAAACCATCGACACCGTCCGTATGCTGGCGATGAAGATGACCTGGAAATGCTCGGTCGCTAACATTCCGCTCGGCGGCGGGAAGGGCGGCGTTGTCGTGGACCCGCGGGACCTTTCCGCTGGAGAAAAGGAACGGCTGATCCGCGGATATGTCCGCGCGCTGTTCCCGATTTTCGGGCCCCGAAATGATGTTCCCGCGCCGGACATGGGGACCAACGCTCAGGATATGTGCTGGTTCATGGATGAATACTCACTCCTGGCCGGACAGTACACACCGGGCACCGTCACCGGCAAACCGGTCGGCGGAGGCGGTTCGCTCGGCCGGAATGAAGCAACCGGTCTGGGAGTGGTGATCTGCATCCGGGAAGCGATGAAGCAGCTCGGCATCGACTCCACCAAAACGAGCGCTGCCATCCAGGGCTTCGGCAATGTAGCCCAGTACGCGGCCATCCACTTTATCAAGATGCTGGGCGGGAAGGTCAAATGTGTTTCCTGCTGGAACCGGGATGAGAAAAAATCCTTCACGTTTCTAAAGGAAGATGGAATTGATCCCGCATTCCTGATGAGCATCACCGACAGTTATGGAACAGTCTCCAATCAAAAGGCTGCCGAGGCAGGCTATCAGGTTCTGGACGGAGAAGACTGGATCAAACAGGATGTGGACGTCCTGATCCCGGCCGCGCTGGAAAAACAGATCACGGGTGAAAACGTCGGATTCATCGGCAAGAATGTAAAAATCGTTGCCGAAGCTGCCAACGGTCCGACCACACTGGAAGCCGACGTGGTTCTGCGGGAACGCGGCATGTTCATCATTCCGGATTTCCTGTGCAACGCGGGCGGCGTGACCTGTTCCTACTTTGAATCGGTTCAGAACGACCAGAACTATTACTGGTCCGTGGAAGAAGTCCTGGAAAAGCTGGACTACAAGATGACCACAGCATTCAACTCGGTCTATGAGATGTCCGTCGACAAAAAGGCCTACATGCGCGACGCGGCTTACATGGTCTCCATCAAGCGTGTGGCCGACGCCATGCGATACCGGGGATGGATAAAATAAGAGTTAGGAGTTAGGAATTAGGAGTGAGGAGTTAGGGACTGTAATTTACCACTCCTTACTCTTTACTTCATACTCCATACTTCTTACTTCGATTTGTCACGCAATGAGGGGTTGTCTGGAAAAGAATATATATAATTAGGCTGTATATTCTTTACAAAAACAGGCAGGAATTATTATTATGATAGCTATGACACGCGGGGTTCCCGCCCCGGAATCATTTCCGATAGATGAAATCATCCCGGCATTCGAAAAGGCAATGCGGGAGGACGGACGCAAAGCGCTGGGATATGTCGCTTCCCCGGGTTATATGCCGCTGATCGACCTGATCGCGGAGCGTGAAGGCGTTTCACCGGATCACATCCTCATCGGCAACAGCTCGCTGGAGTTCATCCAGTTCATTACCATGACCGAAGCCGCGGAGGGCGACAAGGTATTGACGGAAACCCCGTCCTATGACCGGGTGAATCTGCTCTTCAAACGCCGCGGACTGAACGCGGTCGGTGTTCCGCTGGAAATCGACGGGGTAGATCTGAACCGTTTTGAGGATGAACTTAAGCGCGGCGCTCCGAAATTCTTCTATACCGTAGATGACTTTCAGAACCCGATGGGCGTGACCGTCTCGCTCGAAAAACGGAAGAAGATCGTCGAACTGGCGCAGCAGTATAACTTCATGATTCTGGAAGACGTACCGTACCGTGAACTGCGCTACCGCGGCGAAGATATCCCGACCATGTATTCCATGGATCCGGAACATGTGGTCAAGATGAGCTCCTTCTCCAAAACGCTGGCTCCGGGCATGCGTCTCGGCTATCTGAACGGCCCCGCAGACTTCATCAGCCGTGTCAAGACCTGGGCGGGCAACACCTACATCGGTCCTGTCAGCCCGACACAGGCGCTGTTGTATCAATTTATTAAAATGGGTTACTATGAACCCAATCTTGTCAAGCTCAAGGATCTGTACCGCCCGCGTATGGAAAAGGCGATTGAGATCCTTGAAAAGGAACTGCCGGGTGCGGTTTTCCCGCGTCCGGAAGGCGGTTTCTTTATCGGTGTCACGCTCCCGGAAGGGAACGATATGGAAGAACTGATCCCCGCAGCGAAGGAAGCCGGCGTTCTGATCACAGATGGCCGCGGATTCTATCTGAACCGTGAAGACGGTAAACGCTTCCTGCGTGTCCCGTTCTGCGGACTGACACCGGAAGAAATGGAGCAGGCTTTTGCGCTGCTGCTGCCGCTGATCAAAAAATAATAATTAATTTCCGGATTTCCGGGGAAAAGAGAGGGGTAATACATGTCGAAAAAAGTTGCAGTCATTGCCATCGGTGGTAATTCTCTGATCAAGGATAAGGCACATCAGTCTGTGCAGGATCAATACCTTGCCGCTGATGAAACCGCAAAGCATATCGTTGAAATGATTAAAGAAGGCTGGGATGTGGTCATTGGACACGGGAACGGTCCGCAGGTCGGATTCCTGCTTCAGAAAGCGGAAATCGCGGAAAAAACAGCGAGCCTCAGCATGGCTCCGCTGGATGTCTGCGGCGCCCAGAGTCAGGGTCAGATCGGTTATCAGCTTGTACAGTGTCTGCAGAACCAGATGAAGAAGGCCGGAATCAACAAACCGGCAGCCTGCGTAATCGAACAAACCATTGTCAATAAAAATGATCCCGCTTTCCAGAATCCGACAAAACCGATCGGCGGTTTTATGACGGAAAAGGAAGCCAAGGCCAAAGCCGCAGAATTGGGTTGGACCATTGTGGAAGACGCGGGCCGCGGCTGGCGCCGTGTGGTTCCTTCACCGCTCCCGGAACGCATTGTCGAGCTGGATGCCATTGAAGCACTCATCAAAGCCGGAATCATCGTCGTTTCCATCGGTGGCGGCGGCATCCCGGTGATCGAACACGAAGACGGAACGCTGGAAGGGATCGCGGCTGTGATCGACAAAGACTTCGGCAACAGTCTGTTGGCGCAGAACCTGAAAGCGGATATGCTGGTGATTTCCACCGCGGTCGAAAAAGTCGCCATCAACTTCGGGACCCCGGAACAGAAATGGCTGGACACCATGACACTGGAAGAAGCCAAGGCTTATATGGCGGAAGGGATCCACTTCAAGAAGGGCTCCATGGCTCCGAAGATCCAGGCTATCATCAATTTCCTGGAAGCCGGCGGCAAGGAAGCCATCATCACCAATCCGGAAAACATTCTCCGTGCAATCCATGGTGAAACCGGAACCCGGATCACGAAGTAAGTGGATGGTTGGTAGTTAGTAGTTGGTAGTTGTTAGAGGGGGCTGTCGCACATTTTTTTTATTTTACGGCAGCCATTTTTTGAACTGCCATCAAGAGCATTTGCTTCGCAGTGGTGCGGCGAGCAGCGCTGCCTTGCCGCGTCCCTGCGAAGCATTCCCTCCGGCAGGCTTTCCTATATAATTATGTGCGACATCCCCTTTTTACATGTTTATTGATGCTGTTGTGGGTACAGCAAGTATTGTAATGATGCAATATCGTATGCAGCGAATAACTTGTTCCCGAATACAATCTGATTGCCAAACAGAACCTGCGGAGGCGAATCAATAAAAAAGACTGATTCGATATTCGTAATTCCGGACAAAAATTAAAGCTGTAATACTTCAGACTCCGGAAGACCGGTATATTTGGCAATCAGCACGGGATCCATTCCATCCGCTTTCATCCGCCGGGCATTTTCAAGCTGATTTGCCTTTTTGCATTTTTCTTCGCCCCTTTTTCTTCGCCCCGTGTAAAACCTTTCGTTTCCGCAAGTGACAATCTGAAGGCTTCTTCA
Organism: Anaerolineaceae bacterium; assembly: GCA_017417055.1. GTDB lineage: Bacteria > Chloroflexota > Anaerolineae > Anaerolineales > Anaerolineaceae > Flexilinea. Next base: position 19,427 of record JAFPZX010000056.1, on the reverse strand, counting down.
CGCTTGGCATCCTGATCCATCTGGTACCGTCTTACCAACAGCGGATCATTGATCGCTATATTATATTGTTTTGCAAAGTTCAGCATTCCTTCTGTCATAGCTGCCAATTCCTCCATTTCCTCACTGCTTTTATATCCCTGAGTTATTTTTTCTACATACAGCATACCATTAATTATTGGTATTTTCAAGAGTCACAAATTTCTTCAAAATACTTGCTTTTTTTTGGAAGTTGATATAGAATATTGTCTGTTCGAGCGGTTAGCTCAGTTGGTTAGAGCGTTGCGTTGACATCGCAAAGGCCGATGGTTCGAGTCCATTACCGCTCACAAAGCAGACTTTAGAAGTCTGCTTTTTTTATATAACGATTCAGATCCTTAGAGACGCACATGCGGGACAGACACACCGGTGTCGGCTTACGCGACACCGGGTATCTGTCCCGCATGTGCTCCGTTTCCCTTCCAAAAATTTCTGATTTCCGATTTTCCTCAGCACACTCTTCCAGCCTCCCGACCCAAGTTCCCAGTTCCAAGTCCCCTGTCCCAATCCTTTCTGATTTCTGATTTTTCTTCTTACTCCTTACTTCTTACTCCCTCAGTCCCATGACCCAAGTCTCAATCCATTTCCAATTTCTGATTTTTCTTCTTACTCCTTACTTCTTACTCCCCCAGTCCCAAGACCCAAGTCCCAATCCATTCTGATTTCTGATTTATAATTTTATGGGGTGCTGTAAATTTTCCCCGCTGGAGAACAAACATGAACGAGATATATGTCACCGGTCATAAGAATCCCGATACCGATTCTGTGGTTGCCGCGATCGCATACGCATCGCTCCGAAATGCTCTCGGCGACCGTAATTATATTGCCGCCCGTCAGGATCACGTCAATGATGACACAAAACGCATCCTGAAATTCTTTGGTTTTGAACAACCCATGCGGCTGCGGGATGTCCGCACACAGATCAGCGATCTCGACTTCGACACGCCGCCCGCGCTGAACGCCACGGTGACCATTGACCGCGCCTGGGACACGATCCAGGAGCAGGGCATTGAAAACATCCCCGTCATCAATGAGGATGGTACGCTTTACGGCATGCTGAGCGCTGCGAACATCACCGGCTATAACATGCAGGCTAACGAAAGCGGCCGGATCGATTCCATCCCAATCTTCAACCTGTTGAGCGTTCTTGAGGGACGGCTGGTGGCAGAGGTGCCGGAAAAGAGCACGATTTCAGGTGAAATTGTCATCGCACTGCCGCAGGATCTGGAATCTCTGCTGTTCAACACATCCCAAAGCATTGTCATCTGCGGCAGCCAGCCGGAGATGATCCGCAGAGCACTGGACATGGATGTGGAATGTCTGATCATCTGCCAGTCGGAAATCAAACCCGAATGGATCGTGGATCCGGGCCAGACCATCATCATTGCCACGCCGTTCGACGCCCGCTACACCGCATCACAGATCATACAGGCCATACCGATTTCCCGTCACTGCCGGACGCAGGGCATCACCTGTTTCCATCTGACGGATTATATTGATGACGTCCGCGACAAGATGTACGAGAGCCGGAACGCAACTTATCCGGTGCTGGATGAAAATGAAAAAGTCGTCGGAACCCTTTCCCGCTATCACCTGCTGCGTCCGCGGCGCAAACAAGTCGTCCTGGTGGACCATAACGAGATGGCGCAATCCGTTCCGGGCCTGCAGCAGGCGGAAATTTTAGAGATCATTGATCACCATCGTCTGGCGGATATCCAGACGAGGCAGCCGATCCGCGTCCGCAACGAACCGGTCGGTTCCACCAACACCATCATCGCCGAGATGTTCCAGCAGCATGGCGTACTGCCTTCGCCAAAGTTGGCGGGGTTGATGGCCGCAGCGATTTTGTCCGATACTGTGATGTTCAAATCACCGACCTGCACCAAGCGCGACATCGCCATGGCCGAACGGCTCGCCCGCATCGGAAACATCACGCTGGATGAGATCGGACACCAGCTCTTCTCCAGTTCCTACCATGAACAGGCCAGCCTGAAAGATATCGCTGTCCGTGACCTTAAAGAATTCTATATGGCGGATCAGAAGTTCGGCGTTGGACAGATCACCAGTTACGATTCTGAAAGCCTGATGGAAAGGAAAGATGAACTGCTGAAGATCATGTCCGAAATCGAAAAAGAACGGGGCTATTCCTTTATCCTGCTGATGGTCACCGATGTGCTGCTGGGCGGAACCTATCTGCTCTATCAGGGTCCGGATGACATCATCCGCAATGCCTTCCAGATGGAACCGAAAGACAATATGGTCTTCCTCCCGGGTGTCATGTCCCGCAAGAAACAAATCATTCCCATGCTTACCGATTTGTGGGGATAAGAGTGGTTAGTAGTAAGTAGTTGTTAGTTAGTGGTTAGAAAAGAGAACCCGCATGGCTGCTCTTTTGCGATTAATATCCACCGGGGACTGCCCCTTTATGGGACTGTCCCCGGTATTTCAGTGGATTAATATCTCTTCCATTTTCTCCTACAAATCGATCCAATTTACCCCAAACATTTTCCGCATGTAATCTTCGCGCTCATTAAACATATTCAAGATATAAATCTGTTTTTCATCAGTATTGTAAAAAATATAATTTTTTTCAGCATGGATGACCCGATAATCTGTATCGATTCCATACAAATCACAAATCGAAGCACCGAGGTTTTCAAAAGTTTGAAGTGAATGAATTTTTTGATCGATTTTATTTAAAACCTTTTTCCGAATATCTTCTCCAAACTTAAAGTCCAGCCAGATCCGAAGTTCACGTATCTTTTCCTGGTAATCCGGAGAATAAACGATATCTTTCATAGTCAAATACCCATGTCTTCCCGAATCTCTTTGTCACTGATCCAGCCTTCGCGATGTCCACGCTCCTCTGACTTTTTCAGCTCAGAAACAACAGCATAAGCTGCTTTTAGACGGTCTAATTCCTCAGCCTCTTCAATTGTCATGATCGCATAGGCACCCCTGCCATTCCGTGTTAAATAAACGCGTCCAAATGTATCCACTTCGTTCAAAACTTCGGTATAATTTCGTAAATCTGAAATCGGACTGATCTGCAGCATAATTAATTCCTTCCTCAAATGACCTGATGATATTATAGCTGAATTGCTGCAAATTAACAAGTATATATACAGGTACATTCTGAATAGTCACCATGTATTTACATAAAAAACGGAGGGAACGAACGCCCTCCGTCTTATTTGCAAAATTGATGTTTTACAGCACGTGGACGGATTCCGGGGCGAAGACCAGACAGCATTTGTCACCGACATTGTAAATGTGTTTGGTCTTTGGATTATGTTCTTCAAGCTTCACCAGGGTATTGCCAACCATCACATGGTAATTCTGATAGGAACCCATAAAGCAGGAGAGCACAACTGTGCAGGGCAGCCCGTCGTTATCGGCAAGGGTTGCGGCTTCCGGACGGAGGACAATGGTATAATCTTTGCCTTTTTCCATCCCCGCATTGCCAACTGCCTTGACCGGATTTCCCTCGATATTAAGTGTTACGTAGTCTCCGTCACGGCCGATCATCGGACCCTTGAGGAAGTTTGCCTCACCGATAAAGTCCGCGACGAATTCGCTCTTCGGGTGATAGTAAATCTCCTGCGGGTTGCCCATCTGGGCGACCACACCCTTTTCCATGATGATGATTTTGTCGGAAAGCGCCATGGCTTCGGACTGGTCATGAGTCACGTAAATCGCAGTAATACCAACTTCCTGCTGAATGCGGCGAATCTCGGTACGCATGGATACACGGAGCTTGGCATCCAGGTTGGAAAGCGGTTCATCAAACAGCAAAACGGATGGTTCTATCACCAGGGCACGAGCCAGCGCCACGCGCTGCTGCTGGCCACCGGAAAGCTGGTTCGTCATACGTCCTTCCATGCCTTCCAGACCGACAAGTTTCAGCATGCCCATCACACGCCTGCGTATCTCATCCTTCGGCATCTTGCGCAGTTTCAGCCCATATGCCACATTATCAAAAACATTGTAATGAGGCAGCAGCGCATAGCTCTGGAAAACCATAGCGGTATCGCGTTTGTTCGGAGTCAGTTCATTGACAGCTTCATCACCGATGTAAATTTCTCCTTCGTCCGGGCTTTCAAAACCGGCGATCATGCGCAGCGTCGTTGTTTTTCCGCAGCCGGAGGGACCCAGCAGCGTCACAAAAGAACCCGGTTCGATTTCCAGTGAAGTATCTTTCACCGCATAAAAATCTTTGCCTGTCTTCGGGTCCTGATAGATTTTTGAAATATGGTCGAGCCGTACGCCCTTTTTCATTTTTGCCATAACTAATCCTCCTTGATCTTTCTGCTGGTGCCGAAGTATTTCGTGAACAGATTCATCAGCAGAACGGCACCGTAGGTGATGATGATCAGTATCGTTGCAAATGCACAGGCCAGGCTGTAGGAACCCTTTTCAGCAAATTCGTTGATCTGCACCGTGATGAGCAGGAACTGCGGCGTCACAAGCAGGATGATCGCGGAAATTGCCGTAATAGAGCGGACAAACGAGGTCACAAGGCCGGAAAGGAAGGAATCTTTGATGAGCGGCAGCGTGACCGTCATAAAGACCTTGAAGCTGTCCGCGCCCATGTCATAAGCAGACTCCTCAATGGATTTGTCGATTTGCCGCAGCGCGGAAATACCGGAACGGGTCCCCGTCGGCAGGGAACGGACAATGAACACGATGATCAGGATCAGTCCTGTCCCGTAAATCCCCTGTAAAAAGCCTGTATGGAACACACCGCCGGAAAAACCGCGGATATACCCCACACCGAGTACCGTCCCCGGGACCGCCATCGCCAGCATGGAGACCGCTTCGATAAATCCTTTCCCGCGGAAGTTCCGTTTGACCACGAGATACGAGATGATCATGGAAAGCAGCGCGGTGATCGGGGAGGCAATCAGGGACAACACAAAGGAGTCTTTGAAGGCCTTGAAGCCTTTATACCGGGTAAAGACCAGCTCGTACCATTTGCCGGTGAGCGGGAAGAATTTCCGTCCCCAGGTCGGGAAGAAGGACCCGATCGGTACACAGATATACATCAAAATCACAAAAATCGCGGCCAGTGCGCACAGAACCGTGAGCGGAATCTTGACGCTCTTGTCTTCCATCAGCATGCGGGCACGGGAAGCTTTCCCGGTCAGCGTGGCTGCGGTCTTGGCTTCCAGATAATATTTCTGTACCGCAAACATCAGCAGGGTGATACACAGCAGGACGACAGCCATAGCAGCCGCACCGGCTTTATCGTAGGCGCCTGTGATCTGCAGGTAAATCGTGGTCGCCAGTGTGTCATAGGAACCGCCAATCAGCATTGGGTTAGCGAAGTCCGCGATCGATTCAATGAAGGTCACCAAAAAGGCATTGCCAAGACCCGGCAGCAGCAGCGGCAGGGTCACATCGCCGAAAACACGCCAGCGGCTGGCGCCCATATCCCGGGCAGCTTCTTCCAAAGAGGGATCGATATTTTTCAGCAGACCTTTGAGCATCATGTAACAGACCGGGAAAAAGGTCAGGGTCTGGACGATCACAATTCCCCAGTACCCATACACGCTGTTATCATAGATCCCGAGCAAATGACGGGTAATGATACCGGCTTTCCCGAAAAGCATGATCATGGAAAGGGAAAGCACAAACGGCGGGGAAACCACGGGCAGCATGGAAACCACCTGGAACAATCCGCCAACAAATTTATTCAGCCGTACATATACTTCCACATACGCGAAAAGAAGTCCGACAAAAGTCGAGAGCAAGCCTACCACAAAGCCGACTTTGAGCGTATTGGTGATTGCCCGGATAAAATTGGGCATGGCGAAAATCCGCTGAAAAACGGAAAATGAAAAGCCTCCGTCGCCAACAAAGCTGTCAACCAGCAGAATGGCGAGCGGATAAAGAATAAATAAGGTCAGGAAGGCAATCAGCACACAGATAGTCGTGACCATGATCGGGTCCGCCATCAGTTTTTTGCGGTCAAGATCTGCCCCCTGACGGGTTCTTGCTGCCATAGGACCTCCTTTAATAAAATCGGAAATCAGAAATCGAAAATCAGAAATCGGAAACCAGAAATAAATTATTTCTGTTTTTTATCGTTTCTGTGTTTTGTTATCGAAACCAACAGTCGGATAAGTTCTTCGCAATCCTGATAAATACTGTTGAATTCATCTTTTGTCAAGAACCGACTTTCGGACAAAAGTTCCAGCCAATAGGCTGTTTCATCTGCTTCCTTTAGTGAAATCGTGAGTTTTGCATAGAAATCAGAATCACTTAATCCCCGATGTGCCTCCCTTATGTTTGCGCCGATACTTGTCCCACTGCGCAGAATCTGTTTTGATATGACATACTCCTGCTTCTTATCAGTAAGATATTTATACAATTCAATGATTCGAAGTGCGAAAGCCTTGCTTTTATTGACAACAGGATTATCTTTATTATCCCAATATACGGGTAACACTTCTCCTCCGATTTCAGATTTCTGATTTCCGATTTATAAAAAAGATGGCGGAATACTCCGCCATCTTTTTTTCTAAAAGTTATTTCGTCTGGAAACGATCTTCGCCGGTTTCCGCGCCGGAGTTGGCAAGGGCTTCCATCACTTCACCAACGTATGTCTTGATGTTGGCAGTGGCGTCTTCGAAGTCATAGTCCATCACGTTTTCCGGATCCAGACCGAAGTCATAAGCGGCCTGCGGCTGCTTGGCATTGTCCAGGACAAGGAACTGATAAGAACCGTTTTGGGCACCAAGTTCAACACATTCCGGAGACAGTGCATATTCGATCCACAGTTTCGCGGCATTCGGATGGGCAGCGCCCTTGAAGATAGCGGTTGCGCCGATTTCGAAGGAAGTGCCGGAGGACGGGATCACGAGGGCGATGTTGTCATAGCCATTGTCCAGAATCTGGGTGATGCCATCGTGCAGGAAGCCGATACCGACAACACATTCACCGGTACCAACGTTCTTGGACGGGCCGGAACCGGACTTGGTGTAGACTTCGATGTTCTTGTCAAGATCGACAAGGTACTGGATGCCTTCATCGTGTCCGTATTTCTGGATCATGGTGTTGATGACCAGTTTCGCGGTGCCGGCGGTGTTGTAGTTGGACAGCCAGATCAGGCCCTTGTATTCGGGTTTCAGGAGGTCAGCCCAATCCTGCGGAGCTGCGATGCCCATACGGTCCAGTTCTTCCTGGTTGACCATGAAGCCAAGGATACCCTTGTAGATACCGAACCAGTAGTTGTCCGCATGTTTGTACATCGGGCCGGTCAGATGGGCAGCGTTTTCTGCAGCATAGGCTTCGAGAAGGCCTTCGGAAGCGACCACGTTGTACGGATCGGTCGTGCCGCCGAACCAGACATCAGCGGAAGGGTTGCCGTTTTCTTCTTCGATCTTAGCCTGAACTTCACCGGTGGAAAGACGCTGATAAGTTGTCTTGATACCATAGAGTTCTTCAAAGTGCTGGGTGGCGGCGGAGAGATATTCTTCTTCGCAGGAACCGTAAACAACCAGTTCGCCTTCTGCCTTGGCAGCAGCGATCAGTTCTTCAGACTGGGCCATGGCTCCGTTAACCAGAACCATCAGTGCAATAAGAACAAGAGCTAATACTTTTTTCATAACACTTTCTCCTTATAATGATTTTCCCGGCATTTCGCCGAATTTCCCCTTTGAGGGCTTTGTAATTACCAATTATAGCTTCAGCATGTCAAAAAGTCAATAATACGAAAGTCACGACTCTTTTGTTTTCACAGATATGGTTACGATTCAAGGAGTTTTGTCTCTTATCCTTCGTTTTGCAAAGCAATTTTTTGGCAATTGCCCAGTGCCGAGTCAAAGCGGCCTTTCCTGCTGACTCATTACAGCAGCAACGAAAAAAACCGTTTTGACTCATTCAAATCAGATACCATTTTTGATATATAATTATGATGAGATTATATGAGAGAATAAGGACAGGTAAAATCATGGTCATGGTAAGTATCTGCTGTGTTGCCTATAATCAGGAAAACTATATTCGTCAGGCGCTTGACAGTTTTTTAGCGCAGAAAACAAATTTTCCTTTTGAAATTATTGTCTCAGATGACGCATCGCCGGATCATACAGCGGATATTATCAGGGAATATGAATTAAAATATCCGGAAATAATCAAACCTGTATATTATTCCCAAAATATTTATTCTCAGGGAATTAACCCGGACAAAGCCAATTACGCCAAAGCATCCGGAAAATATATAGCTGTTTGTGAAGGTGACGATTATTGGATCGACGAATATAAGCTGCAAAAACAAGTGGATTATATGGAATCTCATCCGGATTGTACATTTTGCTTTACAAACGCTTATTTCCTGGCCGGTGAAACTTATTGGAAGAAATTTATTCCTTTAGATCCCAAAAGCTATAAATTACCGGACGGAAAAACGGATATTGATGCAGGAGAAATTGCGCTGATGAGCGCCACCCCTACAGCCTCTTATATGTGGCGGACAGACAAAGTAGTTTTTCCACCTCTTCCCAAAGATACATTTGACCACGATTTGTATCTCAGTATTTACGCTGCCAGCAAAGGATATGCGCATTTTATTGATGAATTTACATGCGTTTATCGAACTGATAATCCGAACTCGCTGCAGCACACCTGGCAATCTGACATTAATAAATTCATTAAAGTTCAAAAATCAATACGAAATTTGTATGTTGAATTACAAAAAATGACAGGACACAAATATGATAAAATATTTGACTTCATGATTTTTATTAATAAAGTAGATACTTTCATGGCTGAAAAGAATTATAAAGAATTGAGAAATCTTGTTAAAACCGGTGAAATAAAAATATTGGATGAATCCGGTTTATGGTTTGAGGAAGCAAAAGACAAGTACAGAACCTATTGCTATCATCCGGAAATATCCATTTTGAAGCAAAACATGGAAATTCATGGAGCAAGGTTACTCCATAAATTAATCGATAACAAGCCTTTTCTTAATCGTTTCTACAAAAAGATTCGAGGACGCGAGGAAGTTTGATATCCCAAAGTACGAATTTTGAACGGTATTTCTTCAATATAAATACAGGGAAACGCTGACCAGTCCCTGCTAATTTAAGACTTCGGTAAGATTATATCACCACGGGATTTCCATTCCTCACGAAGTTCAGCGATACGGGGATTGTCTTTATAAAAGCCATGATACTCATTCGGGAGCAGCGCAGCAATCCGGCACATTACCTCATCAGTTGCCGAGCGCAGGGACGCTTCCCTGTTATCCGGATCAATAGCAGGCAGATAATATGCCGGTCCCAGACGAAGTGTAATCTTTGGCTTATGAAAATGTTTGATGGAATTTATCCATTTTTCCGTCCCGATAATCGCAACACTGACCAATGGCACATGCATTTTTGAAGCAATCATGGTCACGCCCTCTTTTCCCTGCAGCAGAGACTTTGTTTTGCTGCGGGTTCCTTCAGGAGCAAGGGCAATGACCTTCCCTTCCTTCAAAACTGTCATGATTCGTTTCATGGCGGCAAAATCCGCCTTTGTGCGGTCGATCCAGATCATATCCGCATCGGAGATAATCTTGCCGAAAATCGGGAAAGAACGATAAGAATCCGCAGCAACGCAATAAATATCGTTATAGCGTTCCAATTTGATCAAAGCGGGAAAATCCAGACGGCTCAGATGGTTTACCGTGATAATACAGGGACCTTCTTTCGGCATTAATTCTTCATTTTCAAGCGTGACGTGTGTCAGATTGTTATACAACCATTTCATCATCCGAAAAATCTGAGCTCTGTTCATAAATCACCTCTTTATTTATCTTTGTTATTTTACATCAAAACAACCGTATTATCAATATTTCTCTTTTTTCAAAGTAACGCAGCTGATCAACACATGTTCAGCGGGACAAGCTTCTGACACTCGCCGATGCGTTTCATGAGCAGTAATCAGAGCATATCCACATAAAAAAAAGGAGTGCTTCCACTGATCACAGAGAAAGCACCCAGAGAAAAAATATTAAACGATAGGTAAAAGCTTACGGTTCGATCACAGTATCGGATTCGATAACAGCATTCTTTGGGATCACCACGATGCCGTCGCGTACATAGTAGCGCTTCGGTTCCTGCGGGTCATCCAGTTCGGTCCCAGCCGGAAACGCTTTGATAACCACATTATCACCGATGCGGGCATTTTTGTCAATAATCGCATTCTCGATAAAGCAGTTTTTCCCGACGCCAATCTTCACACCGAATTCTTCAGAATTCTGATCAGCCTGAAGGATGTATTTTTCGTTTTCCGCGCCCATGATGATACTGTTTTTAATAATAGTTCCGGTATCGATATAGCTCATCACGCCGACGATAGAGCGCTCAATACTCTCAGCCTTCACACGGGCACCGCGGGCTATAAGAACATGATCCAGGCGGGTATTGAAGACCTTGGCGGAAGGCATGGTTGTTGCGATTGTATAGATCGGGTGCTTCGGATCGTAGAAATTGAATGGCGGTCTGTCATTGGTCAGCGCCAGATTGGTTTCATAGAAGGAACGGATAGTACCGATATCTTCCCAGTAGTAGTCAAATCTCCACCCAAACACGTCGCTGTGGTCAATGGCATACGGGATCACATTGTTGCCGAAGTCAGAATAATCCTTCGTAGAAAGGATATCTACAAGCAGATCGGTGTTGAAAATATAAATACCCATAGAACCAAGAATCGGCCGTTCCGGATCATCTGTGCTCTTCATGGATTCGATAATCACCGGATCTTTCGGTTTTTCTTTGAAATCGATGATGCGGCCTTCCTCATTGGTCTTCAACAAACCTAAACGGGGAGCTTCTTCCTTGCGAACCGGCTGCACAGCGACTGTGACGGCGGCATTATGGTCCTTATGGAACTGCAGCATTTCATCATAGTTGCAGCGATACAAATGGTCACCGGCAAGGATCAGGACATACTTACAATTTGCGGAAACGATCTGGCTGAGTTGCTTCCGCACCGCGTCTGCTGTTCCCTGATACCAGTCCGCGTTGTCCATAGTCTGTTCAGCTGCCCAAATCTGGACCCATCCGGAATGGAAGCGGTCAAACTGATAAGTATCTGTAATATGACGATGGAGTGAAACGGAATTGAACTGCGTCAGCACCGCGATTTTAAAAATATTGGAATTGATACAATTGCTGATCGGAATATCGATCAAACGATACTGCCCGGCAATCGGCACAGCCGGTTTGGATCTGATCTGTGTCAGCGGAAAAAGCCGGGTACCACGGCCGCCGCCAAGAATTACTGCTAATACATCGTTACTATTCATTGGGCAATCTCCATTTTCAACCTCATCCGAGGATTATGCATATATTGAATGATTCTATCAAATTTTCACGATTTCCGCTATAGTCAAACATCTTGATAATTATGCAAAAAGTAATAAATTTGTAATTTTTAACCAAGCTGCACCGATCTGTTCCCATGTGCTTCGTTCTGATTCGCAGCGAACGGAGACAGACGTTTTGATGCTGTTTCAGCGATAAGAAATTCCATCTTTCGAAAGGAAAAAGGTAACTTCAGTATTCTCCGAGAAATCTTCAATCTGAGGACAATATCTGTTCTTTATACAATAATCATTCCATATCACTTTATCATCTCTTTTTCCGAGTATAATCAAAGCAATCCTTTCCAAATCCGGAATTGAATCTGTAAAAATACGGCTTGGAGGAACTCCATTTGGAAATAACACCATATAGTTCTTATCTTCAATAACCCAAACGCGTTTATTCATGTACGAAGTAACGAAGAAAACTTTAATCCCATCCATAGTGAAAACAGTGCCGTCCGACATTCTCTCCGGTGCATCTGCCGTTTTATCAGCCAATTCGCCGTTGAGATAAAGCAAAGAAAGCTCCCCGGCAGCATCAGACGCAAGAAATTTCCTGCGCATCCACTCTTCAGAAATATCGATCCAGGCTGCTTCAGGAAGAGAGACAACAGGCAGGATCTTTTTTTCCAATAAATCCTGAGCAGCATAATTTGTCAGGTTGTCCCCAATAAGAAAAAGGCGGTTTTCAGGAGACCGGACCGACAATTTCATAGCAGAACCGGCCTGATAGAATTCAATCGAGGTTTGATGTTTGAGCCTTTCCGTCACATTGACCCAAATCATCACTGCCACAAAAAGCAGCAGCATTGCCGCATAAGGCTGAAAAAATCGTTTCCGGAAAGAACTCATCAGAGCATAGCGGCCTGTCCAAAGCGCTGTGATCCCACCGATAATCAGCCAGGCCTGAAACGGAGATAACTCAAAATAAACAGCCCCCCATTCCACCGCAGCGCACCGCTGCACGATCCGTATAGTCAAAGCCGGGGCAGCCCAAACCAGCCATGCGCCAGCATCTCCAAGCGGATAGAATATAAAACTCAACAGAAGGACAAGAAAACCGCCAATCATGATCAAGGATTGAAAAGGCGCAATCAGAAAATTCGCTAACGGTGCGATTAAAGAAATTCGTCCAAAAGCCTGAGCAGAAACCCATAATGTATATACCTGTGCACTGAACGACATCAAACACAATTCATTTAAAACACGAACAATGGAAGTCAGCAGCTCTTCTGTGATTTTTGGATATATTTTAGCAATCACAGCCCGCACAAGATTACACAGCGGTTCCGAATAGAGCAGAATACCCAGCGTTGCGGTTGCGGAAAGCTGAAAACCGAGATCGAAAAGCGCGTTCGGATCCCAAAGCGTCATTGCGGCAGAAGTCAGCGCGAGATTATTGACACCATTCTCCGTCCTTCCAATAGAGGACCCGATAATACTTAGGCCGCACATCAAAGCAGCGCGCACTACCGCGGAATTGCCTCCCACTAATACCGTATAAAACCAGATAAACGGGATCATAATAATTGGCGGAGCCCACCAATTCGGAAACAAACGACGGACAATACGCATAAGAACCCAGGTCAGCAGGGTAAAATTCGCACCGGATATGGCGATAATGTGAGCAGTGCCTGTTTTTTGAAAAGCACGGTCAATATCTGAAGTGATTTTCGACTCATCACCAAGCAGAATCCCGGCCATCAATGCCCCTTCCTGTTTTGAGAAAAGCCGATATATCTGATCAACAAGCGTCTTCCGCAGCCGGTAAATATATGACATCGCCACGCTGCCCGAAAATCCAGGAAGAATTTTAACAAAAGGATTGTTGATCATCGTGCTGATCCCTGAACGGGCAAGATACTCCCGATAGCTGAAACCGCTGCCGGAGTCCGGAGGCAAGATGATTTTTCCGCTGACAGACAGGCGGTCGCCATAATGAAATTCTGTCTTGATATCATCATAAAATATCAGCATCACCCTGCCTTCATTTGGCAAAGTGCTTTCAAGTTGTTTGTTCTCCAGCTGTACTCGTAAATATGTTCTGGAAGGAGTAGTGACCGGCGGAGCAATAATAAACCCTGTCAAATCTTTAACCTGCTGTTCCGCAAAATTTTCGATTGCTTTTGCGGGACGGTCTGCAGGAATCAAAGACACGCGGATCATGCCGACAGCAAAAATCACAATACAAAAAAACAGGCGTGATACCCTTTTCGGAAGCTGATCAAGGATATATCCCTTTCCACGCAGATAAAAGAAAATCCCTCCCGTCAGACCTGCAGCGAATATCACGACGCAGATTATCAGAGAGGGATGAAATTTCAACCCAACAAAAATACCCATGAGCAGCATTGCAGCTGCCTGAACAGCTCCAATTTTCTTTTTCATGATTTTTCGTTAATTAAATTTTCATATAAACCGAGCTCCGCTCACTTATTCCTGCAAATATGAGAGGACAGCACTGCACTTCACACAAAAACCGTCCCCGAACATCAATTAATCATAGCTTCATTTATAAATGTCATTCCATTGCGAAACAGCACAGTTTTCCTCAGAACGGCTGAACTGTTCCATATTCCACAACACACTTCTTGAACCGATCTTGTCGGAAATACCGCAGATATGATTGGAAGATGCCGCAATGGAGATATTGAAATACAAAGGGATCGTCGGAATATCATCCGCAAAGATCTTACCCGCGTCCGTTTCCGTCTCATCCGCAAGCAGACAGGCGTCGTCATATTCTTCACTCGCGTAACTCCCCACATTTGTACCAACCCAATGGTTTTCAGAAGAAGGAATTTGGCTGCTGACATAAATTTCACAGGGATCCTTTCCCCCGGCCCAGGCAAACATGGCTGTATTGAATTTCTGGCCGAAAATAACGCCATCCGGTCCCTGCGCATAAAACTCACTCAGCGGCAATGCATCGATTTTCACTCCAATCCCGATCTCAGCCAAATCATCCCGGATCATCTCAGCAGCCTTTTTCGCGAATGGCGTATCGGCAATCGTCAGAGAAAAAGCGAGCTGCGTTCCATACATCAGTCCCGGTACCGCGGACGCAATTCTGCCGCTTTGCGAACCATCTTCCGGATATGTCCAACCAAGCGCCTCAAGAGAGGCTTTCGCAGCTTCGGGATCATACGTCACAGGTTCAAGAGCGGCATTATGTTTTACATGATCAGCCGGATAAAAATCTGAGGGAATCTCCGACTGACCGTAAAGCACCTGTCGGATGATGGACTGCCGGTTGATTCCCTGCTGAATGGCTGTCCGCAATTCCCGCGGAAGGAGAGAAACACTGGCCCACTGGTTCGCGGGAGGAATCAGGTTGAAAACAATTTCCTGACGCGAAAGGTCCGGACGAATATAGACAGACATTTTTCCATCACGGACATCTTCCAGTATCGGTTCCAAATCTGCTCCAAGATCAACGGATGTATCAATAATATCGCAGACACCGCTTTTCAGTGCCTCTATGTTATTATCACCGGGAAGGCCATAAAATCTGTAAACGATTCTGTCAAAGTATGGTTCTTCTCCATTTGAGCCAACATAATAAGGATTCCTTTCTGCGACGATTTGTTCTCCTTTGTCCCAGGAAACAATCTGCCAGGCGCCCCATCCCATAGGATTCCGATTTACAAAGTCAGATGCGAGAAGGTCCTCGGCGCTCATGCCTTTCATTTTGTGACTCGGCAGCGGAGTCCAGAAAACATCAGACGGATCATCCGGAACATAACCGGGCAATCCCCGCCATTCAATAGTTTTTTCATCCAAAACAACATAACTTTCCGTAAGATTATAGATTTGTTTGGATGCTCTGATCCCTTTCATTCCATTTACAGTCATGGAATAAACCGAATCTTCTGCGGTAAGAGGCGTTCCGTCATTCCATTTCAGGCCATCTTTCAAAACAAAAGTGATGACTGTCTGATTGATTTCAGCTTCTTCCATCAAGGATGTCCAGGTTGAAAGGCAAGCTTTTCCGGCACAGTTTTCAAGTGGTTCAGCACTCATAAAAACAGTTCCCGGCTTCATTTCAACCGCATCCCCGTCTAAATCCACAATCACGTCACCGCGAACGACTGAAACAGGCTCCGACGCGACCGTAATGCTGTCAAAAATCACAGGTTCAGCCTTTCCGTTCCCCATATCAAACGGTCCATCATAAATACTTTCCAAAACAGACCACATTGCCTGAGAAGATTCATCATAGAAAAACAGCGTCCGAGGTTCTTTTCCGAGGCAAATCGTTAAGGTTTCAACTTTCCGAGGCAGCTCGGTTGGTTCAGGAGAGGGTTCCTGTGTATCTGTCGGAAGTAACAACTGTTCAGTATCAATTTCAGATGAGGATGATTCTGTGGTCTCAACCGGGGAAGACGATTCCTGATTTGCAGTTGATGAACCGGAAATATCGTTTTGATGCACATCAGCAATTGTTGTCAGTATTATATTTAAATCCGGAGTCGGCTCACCCGGATACTGCTGCGGCGTGGGAATATTGCATCCAACAAAAAGGGACAGTAAAACAAACATCAATATCAATAAAAGGATCTTCTTCAAAATTGCTCCCATATTTATCATTATTCAGCGCCGAGTCAAAGCAACCAGTTTTCGCTGACTCATTCTGCATAAAAAACTTTTAAATCAATCCTGCTGCATAAAGAAATAACATTTCCATTTTTAAAATAAATGATGTTTTCTCCATTTTACTTGTGAGTATACAACAATTTATATATTTTTTCCCTGATTTGAAACTTTTGAAAGATAAATTGCCGGATTTTATCAATCAGAA
The DNA here is from genome assembly GCA_017417055.1 of Anaerolineaceae bacterium. Taxonomy (GTDB): domain Bacteria; phylum Chloroflexota; class Anaerolineae; order Anaerolineales; family Anaerolineaceae; genus Flexilinea. Next base: position 3,234 of record JAFPZX010000056.1, on the reverse strand, counting down.
TAGCAAAACAAAAGAAAGATATACTGTAAATCATTATTTTTGGCAAAAGAACAGAAATACGGCGAGGAGCATAAGCCAGAAATTTATTATTCAGCTCATAGTTCCAATAAAGCGGATGTGTATTAATCAAATATATTGCAAAAACAGACGGTGCCGCAAACCTGATTGTTTTCTTTAGAAAAGCAGGAATATTCAGCTTTGAAAAAATCAGGACATGCAAAACAGCACTTACCAATTCCGTTGGGCTTGTATATGAAGAAATAAGGGTACGGTCATGAATCCTGTGATTAAAAATATAAAAAGTCCTGCCATAACATTTACTCACCCAGGTGATCAAAATCATGACAATCAATAAAACAATTAGCTGAATGTTTGAAAATTTTTTATCAAATTGGCATTTCTTTATTCCCGCTCCGATAATATACAGAATAACGAACCAAAAAGGGGACTGTCCTAATATCAAAAAAAAGGGATCCCTGATTACTGAATAAACGCTGATGAAAAGAAAAAAAATGCCGATAAGTATCTTCATTTGCAATGCATCGGTATTTCTGATACCTTTATCAATAATTGGTTTAAGGGAAAAAAGACAAATATACGATGAAAAGAACCAATAATCTCCATTGTTCAGAATCGGGAAAAGATGTCCCAAAATACTTTCCGCCCGGATCGTAAAACCTTTGACCAGACTCAGAATAATATACACAAATACGCTGTAATAAACAACCTCAAGCCAGAGGCAGATTATCCCCGACCAGTCATTTTTTCTTTCTTTTTCTGTAATGCTATTAAACCCACTGATCAAAACAAAAATATTGACCGCGCTGTAGGAGATAATTTCAAGCATCCAAACAACCCTAAACGAAATTGTTTCTTCAGGAAGGTTTTCCAATACACCACCCCTTCCGAAAGCGTGCAAGACAATGACATAAAATCCTGCCAAAATGCGGAGAAGATCGATTCCATAATTCCGTTTGTCTTTGATTTCCTCTATTTTTTGCATTTTAATTCAAACACCCTGTAAAAAATTGCCAAAGAAAAAACTTTATACCTCTATCCACGGTTTCCATGAAACTCTTCCGTCGTTGCCTGATTTTCCGCGGAAATTCCCTCATGGATAAACACTTTTTTCACCGTCATAAACAGGATCTTCAAATCCAGCCAGAGGGACCAATTGTCCACATACCACACATCCAGACGGAACTTTTCTTCCCAACTGATGGCATTTCTCCCATGGACCTGTGCCCAACCGGTGATTCCCGGAAGAACATCATGACGGCGGTGCTGCTCAGCATTATAAAGCTGCAGATATTTTACCAGCAGCGGACGCGGACCGACAAGACTCATATCCCCTTTCAGCACATTGAACAGCTCGGGCAATTCATCAAGGCTTGACGCCCGCAGCAGTTTGCCAAACTTTGAAAGCCGCTGTTCATCCGGTAATTCATTCCCATTTTTATCGACAGCATCCCGCATGGAGCGGAATTTATACAGATTGAATATCTTTTCATGCAGACCCGGCCGCTCCTGACGGAAAAACACCGGCGAACCCAGGTTGAGCCGCACCAGCACTGCCAAAATCAAAAGCAGGGGTGAAAGAATAATCAGCCCCAGAGCGGATGCCAATATATCAAATGACCTTTTAATAATTACATTTATTTTTTGATTCATACCTACGATTCATATCAATATTCACCCAAGTGCCATGAAATCAACTCTTCATTCATCATTCTTCCATCTTCATTTCCAGCCCCTGGCCCCTGGTTCCCGATTTTATTCTCCTGCCGGCGGATATTCATTGCACAGCAGGCGGTAGGGCGGTTCATCCTCTTCGATCTCGGGAAAACGCCCCGCCGGTTCATAGAACCGGTTATCTGTGTTGTCATCATTGCACTGTGAAACCTCGCCGATCAAAACAGACCCGCTGCCCGGCACCACATGGAATTCATGATACTGATGCGGCCAAATGGTGATGCTTTCGCCCGGTTCCAGCCTGATCATGGACCCCGCCGGGACTTCATAAGAACGTCCATCGGAATTCACGGTTACAGGGCTGTCCGAAAGGCCGCCTTCACCATCATCGTTATACACTTTTATAAGAAGCGTTCCACCGCCGCGGTTAATAATATCTTCTGATTTGAACCAGTGAAAATGCATCGGCGCCATCATCTCGTCACGCATAAACAGCAGCTTTTCTGCATAAACCTTTTTGTACTTCGGATCATGCTGGTTCCCGTTGCGAAGGGTGATGAGGCCAAACCCGCATTTGCTGAAATCACCGGAGCCAAAATCGGTGATATCCCACCCCAGCATGTTGTCGCGAATCTCGTCATACTCGTGATTTTTTGTCTTCCACTCTTCCGGAGTCCAATTACAGAAGGGGGGCAGATAAAATCCATGATCGGAGATCAGCTGTTCCATTTCTTTAATAATTTGATTTATTTCTGAACGTTTCATCGCAGTACCCTGTAAACACGAATAACAAAATAGTCTGACAAATATATCAGACAGCTATAATTTTCCTGATATAAATTATAACAATAATTCAGCATTTACAAAACAATTCCGAAAGCCAATCAGTGGAATCCATAAAATCGCTTATCACGATTGATCTATTTTCATCTTCAGACGATAACTGATCACAAAATTTTACATTTTATTACAATTTTCCTGATTTTCATCACCATTGACATATTGGAAAAGCTAATTAAAATTTTTTTTTGTATATAAAGGCTTATAAAGCCTGTTCATTTTTTTTAGGAGGTTATTCTTATGCGTAAACTTTTTGTTTTACTGACCGCTCTTTGCATGTTCGCCGGTGTCTTTGCCGCAGCTTCTGCTGAAGGCAACCTGATCGGCTATACATGCATGGATGGCACCAATCCGTTCTTCGTAGCCCTTGAGGGCTCGATCAAGGAAGTTGTTGAAGCTCACGGCGACACTCTTATCTCCCTGGATCCCCAGAACAGCAACGAAAAACAGATCGCCCAGATCGAAGACATGATCAGCCGCGGCGTAAAAGCCATGTTCGTCAACCCCGTTGACCGCGATGGTATCACCCCTGGTCTGGATGCTCTGAAGGATGCCGACATCCCGATGTTCGGTTTCGACACCGAAGTTACTGAAATGGATTACCTCGTGACCTATGCCGGTTCCGATAACTACAATGCCGGTTACGTCTGCGGTCTGGACCTCGTCGAAAAGGTTCCGGATGGCGGTAAGATCATCGTTCTG
>JAFPZX010000055.1 GCA_017417055.1 Anaerolineaceae bacterium | reverse complement strand
TGAATAGAAATGAGCCAAAGGGAAGAAAAAGAAGCTCTTTTGTGAGATAATTATTTTAGCTTAACAAAATCAACAAAGGAGCTTCTATGAAAGACATTGTATCATCATTAAAGAAAAGTTCAAAGTACTTTGACAAAATTGATAATCGCATATCATTGTATCATGTATATCGCCATATAAAAACATTTAGTCAGAATTGAATAATGATAAAATATAATTGCAGCTTTTCAAAACCCGGAACGCCGCACATAGGAACAGGCACACTTGTGCGTGCTGCGCTGCACAAGATGTCAGTCCCTTGTGTTCCATTCTGAACAGGTACATATAATTTGTTTGTTACTAATCATGGGATTGCCATCGCGGGCTGTCACTTTATGGGAAAGTCCCCGGCGAATAGCAACAAACAATCAGTTCGTACTCAACAGAACAAACCGGTGTCAGTGCGCAATGGCCTGACTAACAGATGCAATAAAAAATGGAATTATATTATTAGTGATTAACAACAGCTGCAATTAGAAGCAGAGAAAAAAGCATTGTGAAGGAAAATAAAATGTCTCAAAAAATATGGAAATTGATGATAATTATTATTTTTATTGTTTTTTTTCTTTGCGGTATCCATATTTTCCGTGATTACGGAGCATCTTCAGACGAAATCAACCAGATTGAAGCCGGACATATTACCTGGGCAGCGATTTGTGAACACTTCGGGAAACCTGTACCGGATTCTTTTGCAAACCTTCCGAGCCTTCAAGATTATTACAATCGCTACTACGGGCAGGCAGCCACATTTCCGACTGTCATCATCGAAGCAGTAAAAGGCTTTTCAATGGATATCAGCAGTGTTCTGCGTCTCCGTCACCTTTGGAATTTTCTTATGTATTTCATGGGGCTGATTTGTCTCGGCATCCTGACAGAACTGCGGTTTCGAAAGAGCAAAGTCACCTTCTTTCTGCTGCAGCTTCATATCTTGACACCTCGTCTTTTCGGCGACGCTTTTTATAACGACCGGGACGTTTTGCTGATTTCTCTGTTGTGGATCTCTCTGCTGTGTTTTGAATGGTTCCGCCGGAAACCGGGAATTTTCAATGCCGTGGTATGCGCGTTCTTTTTCGCAATATCCATCAACACACGTCTGTTCGGACTGGTGCTGATCCCGCTCCCGCTGTTTCATGCAGTGAAAGCTGATGCGAAAAAGAAATGGCTCACAGGCTTTCTGCTGGCATTGACCTTCCTGTTCTGGTATGCTGTAACACCGGTCTTCTGGGGGAACCTGATAACCGAAATCACTGCGGCATTCCAGACTTTCGCCACAGGAAAACAGCGTACACAGGAAACCGGAGGGGCTGCAGAAATTCTGTTTTTCGGGAAATATTTCCGCGAAAACGACCTGCCGTTTTATTATCTCCCCTTATGGATTTTCATCTCCACACCGCTCATTCCACAGTTAGCCGCAGGGCTCGGCCTGGTAAAAAGCGTGAGGAAGAAAACTGCCCCCACAGATTGCTTTATGCAGGCTTTATTATGTCTCGGCATCACCGCGGTCATGATCATACGTCCGGTCCTTTATAACGGCTGGCGCCACATGTATTTCTTCTATGTCCCCATTTTTTGGTTCGCGGGAACCGGATTGAATTACGTTTTGAATTCTTCTAAAAAATGGGGACAGCTGTTGAGCATGGCTCTGATATTCATTTCCTGCGGCTGGAGCCTGATACAAATCCGATCCCTGCATCCATATGAATATCTCTATCTGAATCCGGTTTTTTCCGGCAGAATCGGAGACTTTGATCGAGATTACTGGCGGCTTTCGACAAAAGAGAGCCTGATGTGGATTCTCTCACAGACAGACGAAAAAGTGAGTATCGGAGAGATCAACGCGAACCTGGACAACTCACTGATTGGATTATTTCCGGAACAAAGGGAAAAAATCAGCGTTCATCAGTATAACGCGCTGCACCGATATCCACCGGATTATCTGATTTTCAATTACAGTGGCAGCATCGGAAACGAAAAGACTTTCCCATTATATGAGCCCATTCACACAGTACAACGGGAGGGAACAAAGCTCAGTGAATTTTATAAACGAGCAGACAGGATCGAACCTTCCGTTCTCCGCACAACACCGGATATTCCGGAAATCATCGACAACAATTTGAGCACGATCTGGCGCAGTGAAAATACGCAGTCTGGTGAATCTGCACTTGTTATTGAATTTGCCGAACCGGCGGCAATCAGAGGTCTGTCGCTCCTCCCAGGTGAAGATGAACTTGAATACGCCCGAACACCGGAAATCAGCACCTCCAAAGACGGTGAAAACTGGACTGTATTGCCCATAACCATCAGTGGTTTGTTCGATCTGAGTTTTCCCAAAACCGAAACAACATTTCTGCGTATCCGAAATACCAAGCCTGCCGATGTACACTGGTCCATTCGGGAAATATATTTTTACTGATTCAAATCATGAATTTACACAGAAGTGGCTATCAGCAATACCCATATAGGGTATAATAAAAATATGCATACCCTATATGGGTATTGCAGGTAACAGGAGTGAAGATATGAACGAAGAATTGGAATGTCCTCATTGCGGTAACCGGAAAAAATACCGCTCAGAAGAAGAACAGAAAAGCCTTATCAGACGGCTGCGCCTTGCGGAGGGACAGATCCGCGGTATACAGAAAATGGTGGAAGAAAATGCCTACTGTCCGGATATTATGATCCAGGTTTCGGCAGTAACCAACGCGCTGGTAAGCTTCAACAAAGAGCTGCTCGCCTGTCATATCCGCAGCTGTGTATCGGAAGATATCCGCGAAGGAAAAGATGAGTCTATCGATGAATTTGTCAAACTGATGCAGAAGCTTATGAAGTGAGGAGTTAGGAGTGAGGAATGAGGAGTGAGTAGTTTCTGATAGATCAGAGCCACCAACCACTGAACACTAACCACTGAACACTGACCACTGAACACTGACCACTGAAAGGAAAAAATGGAGCAATATCTTGTAACAGGAATGAGCTGCGCGGCCTGCCAGGCCCGCGTGGAAAAAGCAGTATCAAAAGTACCCGGGGTATCCTCGGTTTCCGTGAGTCTTCTGACCAATTCCATGGGTGTGGAAGGATCTGCACCATCGGCGGATATCATTCACGCAGTAGAAGCGGCAGGTTATGGCGCATCGCTGAAAGGCACCGCACAAAGATCTGCTTCACAAACAAACCGCATCGCCGAGGAAGAAGAAGCGCTCAAAGACCACGAAACACCGAAACTCAAACGAAGGCTGATCCTCTCCGCCGGATTTCTGCTTGTTTTAATGTATATCACCATGGGTTTCAACATGTGGGGTTGGCCGCTTCCCGCTTATTTCCATCATAACCATTTAGGGTTGGCGCTGACCCAAATGATCCTGGCTGCCATCGTCATGATGGTCAACCGCAAATTTTTCACCAGCGGGTTCAGTTCTCTTTTCCACGGAGCGCCTAATATGGATACATTGGTCGCCCTCGGCTCCTCCGTCGCTTTTGCCTGGTCCACCTTTGTTTTTTACCAGATGTGCGGCATGATCACCCGGGGGGCAGACAACATGGAGCTGATGGACCTGTATCACAACCAGCTTTATTTCGAGACCGCCGCCATGATACCGGCACTCATCACAGTCGGGAAAATGCTGGAAGCCATGTCAAAAGGCCGAACAACCGATGCGCTCAAAAGTCTGATGAAACTGGCGCCGAAAACCGCGGTCCTGCTGCGTGATGGGAAAGAAACCGAAGTCGGGATCGAAGAGGTGCAGACCGGCGACATCTTCGCAGTCAAACCGGGAGAAAATATCCCGGTAGATGGCATCATATTGGAAGGATCCACCGCGGTCAACGAATCTGCGCTGACAGGTGAATCCATCCCGGTCGACAAGACAACAGGCGATCACGTCTCTGCTGCCACTACGAACCAGTCGGGCTATATCCGTTGTCAGGCAACACGGGTTGGGGAAGATACCACTCTGGCGCAGATCATCCAGATGGTCTCCGACGCAGCCGCGACCAAAGCGCCGATCGCCCGCATCGCGGACAAAGTCTCTGCTGTCTTTGTCCCCGCCGTCATCGGCATTGCGGTCATCGTCGTTATTGGCTGGCTGATCGCCGGACAGAGTCTCAGCTTTGCCCTTGCCCGCGGCATTTCCGTCCTGGTGATCTCCTGCCCCTGCGCACTCGGTCTGGCCACACCGGTTGCTATCATGGTCGGCAACGGGCTTGGAGCAAAAAACGGGATCTTATATAAAACCAGCGAATCCCTCGAATCCGTCGGTCGAATGGACATCATCGTTATGGACAAAACCGGCACCATCACCAAAGGCGAACCGAAAGTCACTGACGTCATCGCTTTTGACAATTCCCTTCTGGCAAAAGCATACGCGCTCGAACAGAAAAGCGAACATCCGCTTGCACGTGCCATCGTGACAGAATCTGAATCAAAAGGCTTACGGACAAATGAGAGCGTGAATGATTTTCATGCCCTGCCCGGCAATGGGCTGGAAGGCAAACTCGGCAATCACATTCTGCATGCCGGCAGCAGATCCTTTATCGAATCATTGATCAAGCTCGATCCTCAGATAAGCGCCACAGCGGAAGAATTGGCGGAACAGGGAAAGACCCCGCTTTTCTTTGAAGAAGACGGGAAGCTGCTCGGCATCATCGCGGTAGCAGACGTAATCAAAGAGGATTCCCCGCAGGCCGTCAAGGAGATGAAAGCGCTGGGGCTGACCACCGTGATGCTGACCGGAGACAATGAGAAAACAGCCCGGGCTATTGCCGCTCAGACCGGCGTGGATGATGTCATAGCGGGCGTTCTGCCAAACGGGAAAGAAACGGTGATCCGCAAGCTGCGACAACAGGGAAAGGTCGCTATGGTCGGAGACGGTATCAATGATGCCCCGGCGCTCACCCGTGCGGACATTGGCATCGCTATCGGCGCAGGAACGGATGTAGCTATCGACAGCGCTGATATCGTCCTGATGAACAGCAAACTGACCGATGTCTCCGCTGCTATTCGCCTGAGCCGCGCGGTTTTGAAGAACATCTATGAAAATCTGTTCTGGGCGTTCTTTTATAATGCCATTTGTATTCCGGTGGCAGCCGGACTTTTCTCCTGGAAGATGAACCCGATGATCGGTGCTGCCGCCATGAGCCTTTCCAGCTTCACCGTCTGCATGAACGCCCTGCGGCTGAACCTGTTCAAGCTGCACGACGCGAGCCATGACAAACCGATGCGAAACAAAAAGGTTATCAATGTTCAGGCAGCCAAACCGGAACCGCTGGCCGCATGCCCGGTTGATATCCCTGTCAAAGGTTCTGCTCCGGCAGAGAATACTGCGACAGTCAGGATTGAAGGCATGATGTGCGAACACTGCGAACACGCCATCAAGACAGCCCTCGAAGCACTTCCGTTTGTCAAAACCGCCACAGCCAGTCACCAGGCGGGAACTGCCGTCATCACGCTTTCCGCTCCGCTTGATGAAGCTGCTGTCCGGAAAGCAGTGGAGGACGAAGATTACGAATTTATCGGGATCGAATAAAACCAGGTTCCATAGGAAAAACGAAGAAAGCACGGATTCATTAAGGTTCGGGGACAGTTTTGCGCGAAGAGCAGAACTGTCCTCCCGCCTTCAACGGAATCAATCAGCGTTTCCTTAGATATTCAAGCCTCAGTCAATATTACTATATAATTGTCCCAATATGAGCCTAAGGGGGACAGGCCTTCGGTCCTGTCCCGGGAATACTCCGTAAAAAGTTACTCAATTGCAAACAAAGGATAATTGCAAACGAAAAAATCATGAATTTTTGAAAAGCCCTTGCAAATAATCAAACTTATGCTAAAATAATCACATAAACAAGCGGTTATCGTACAATGGCAGTACGTCACCCTTCCAAGGTGATCATACGAGTTCGAATCTCGTTAGCCGCTCAAAAATACCTGATTGATACAGATCAGGTGTTTTTTTTTACCAACCATGAAGCTCGAAAAGAATAAACCGAAGACGGTGGAGATTGAGTCGAACGACGCAGTAAGTTTCTGGTACTGTTCTGCGCTTTGCCAAGACCGTCCCAGAAACTCAAGTAATCATTGTCTCCAAAGTGAAAAAACAAAAGAAAAAGAACTTCAGATCCGATATAAGAATTATAATTATTAAGCAACTGTTCAGAACTTGAGCTACACACACAGGGACAGGCGAAGCTCCCGCTCCGGATTAACAAGGCGAAGCCGATTCTTTACAAAGCAGGCCAGTGTCGGCATCGAGGCACAAGGTGCCAGTCCCCATGTGCTCCGTCCTGAATAGATATATTACAAAAACGAGATCTGAAAGGCCGGCATTTCAAGAACTGTTTCAGCAGTTCTCCACAAATTGTCAATGCCGATCCTGTTCAGTTCCTTCCGGAATAAATGATGCTCATTGGGTTTCGAAAATCAGTGTCAGGCGAAAAAGTGAAGAAAAACCGAATGGATGCCCTGTAAACAAAATGGGTGAACACTATGAACAGACAGAACATACAAGACAGAAAAAACATTAACATTGCAGTTATTGGCGGCATATTGGTTGCGTTTGTCCTGGTGCTGACTACCGTCTGGACCGGCATCAGCGCCCGGCGCAGTGCCGAAAAAGCGGTCAACACCGTCAGCAATTTTTACCTGCGGGAACTGGCGGGCAGGCGAGAGCAGGTTGTTGTCTCAAATCTGAACAACAACATCCAGAATATGCGTGAAGCGCTCGACCTGCTGGATGAGGATGACCTGACGGATATGGAACATCTTCAGGCATTTCAGGCCAGGATGAAAAAGCTCTACAATGTGGAAAAATTCGCCTTTGTGGACACGAACGGCTTAATTTACACTTCGCTGGGAACACTTGACAACATCTCGGATTACAGCTTCGATCACAACACCATCTCGGAGCCGGAGGTTTCTATAAAAGATATTCACAGCAAAGACAAAAAGGTTGTTATCGCCCTGCCGATCGACCGCATACCCTTCATTGGGCAGACACTTGTGACCTGCTTTATGGAAATCGATATGGATGTACTGCTGGAAGGGTTGTCGCTCCAGTCAGATGCGAATGCTGCGACATTCTGCAATCTCTATGACCGCAGCGGCATTTCCCTTACAAACGTGGTACTGGGCGGCCTTTCCAGCGATGACAACCTGCTGAACGCACTGAAAAACGCGAATTTTAATGAAGGGCACACATTTGAGCAGGTCAACGCTGACTTTACCTCAGGACGGGAAGGCCTCATTACTTTCAACTACAACAATATCGATGAATCAATGTATTACATCCCGGTCAGAGGAACGGATTGGATGCTCACCTATCTGATTCGGGACAGCATTATCAGCGATCAGATCAATACGATCACGCAAGGCATCATCCTGCGCAGTGTGATCCAAAGCGCGGCCACCGCACTTGTCATGCTCGGCGTATTCGCTGTGATAAACCTGCAGAACAGAAAAAACAGTCTGCTGATACTGGAAAAGGAAACCGCTGATGCCGCGAGCCGGGTCAAGCAGCAGGAGCTTGAAGCACGATTGAAGCTGCAGGATCAGTTACTGGCTCAGGAACGGCAAAACGAATCTTTGAAGATCATGCACGACATGCTCAATTCCGGTCCATGGTTTATGGATTTTGACGAGAAAGGTCAAATGACAAGCGTAACCTGGTCAGATACCTTCCGCAGAATGCTCGGCTACACCGATACAAATGATTTTCCGGATGTTCTTGAATCCTGGTCGGATCTGCTGCACGAAGAGGACAAGGAGCGGGTAATTAAGGAATTCAACGATACGATCACGGACTACACCGGGAAAACGACCTATGATGTAACCTACCGGCTGAAAACAAAGAATCAGGGATGGCGTTGGTTTCACGCATTGGGACGGCTGACCCGCCGGCCGGACGGCTCTCCGATCACCTATATCGGCATCTTTGTGGATATCACGCAGCAGCGGGAAATGGAACAAACCCTCATCAAACAACAGGAAGCGCTCAAAAATGCGCTTGCTCAGGCTGAGGAAGCTAATGCTGCCAAGACATCCTTCCTGTCCTCCATGAGTCATGAGATCCGCACACCCATGAACGCTATCATCGGTCTGGATACCATTGCGCTCAAGGATCCCGACCTGTCTGAGCAAACCAGAGATCGGCTGCAAAAGATCGGCAGCAGCGCAAAGCACCTGCTTTCCCTTATCAACAACATATTGGATATGAGCCGCATCGAGAGCGGCCGGATGACCTTGAAAAACGAGGAATTTTCCCTGCGTGAAATACTGGAACAGATCAACACCATGATCAACAGCCAGTGTCAGGACAAAGGTTTGACTTATGACTGCCGCATTACGGGCAAGGTGAACGATTACTACATCGGCGATGACATGAAGCTCAAACAGGTGATCATCAACATTCTGGGCAATGCTGTGAAGTTTACACCGAAAGGCGGAAATGTCACCTTCATTGTGCAGCCAATGGCTGTTTTTGAAGACAAGGCAACCATGCGTTTTATCATGAAGGACAACGGTATCGGCATGGATACAGATTATCTGCCGAAGGTTTTTGAACCATTTTCCCAGGAAGATGAAAACAATACCAATAAATACGGAAGTACCGGTCTGGGCATGGCAATCACAAAAAATATTGTCGAAGTGATGAACGGCAATATATCCGTGGAAAGTGAAAAAGGCGTCGGCACTACTTTTACCGTGACTGTCACATTGAAAACCTCTGATAAACAGGCACATGAAGGATCGGAGGTGCGCCCACAGGACCTGCGTGTTTTGATCATCGACGATGATCCTGTTTCCTGTGAACATTCCCGTCTGGTGCTGGAAGAAGTCGGAATCGTCTCAGATTCCTGTCTCAGCGGCACTGAGGCCCTGGAAATGATGGCGCTTGCCCATGCCAGGATGGAGCCCTATAACCTGATCCTTGTGGACCTGAAAATGCCTGAGCAGGATGGCGTTGCGGTTACAAGGAAAATCAGAGAAAAGTTTAACGACGAATCCACGATCATTATTCTTACCGCGTACAGTTGGGATGATGTCATGGAAGAGGCGATCAATGCCGGCGTGGACAGTTTCATCGCAAAGCCGCTGTTCGCCTCCAGTGTGTTGGATGAGTTCGCGCTGGCGATCCAAAGACGTCTTGCAGCACACAAGGAAATCCATAAAGCCGACCTGACGGGGAGACGTGTTCTGCTGGCTGAAGATATAGAAATCAACGCGGAAATCATGACCGACATCCTTTCCTTGCGTGATGTGGAGGCTGATCATGCTGAAAACGGTCAGATTGCCGTTGATTTGTTCACGAAAAGTGAAGAGGGAACCTATTCCGCGATTCTGATGGATGTCCGTATGCCGGTTATGAACGGGCTTGAAGCTGCTGCAGCGATCCGGGCATTGAACAGGTCAGACGCGAAGAGCATACCGATCATTGCCCTGACTGCCAACGCTTTTGATGAGGATGTACAGCGATCCCTGCAGGCAGGTATGAATGCTCACCTGACCAAGCCGGTTGACTCCGAACATCTGTTTGAGACCCTGGAACAGTTGATCAAGTGACTGGACGGGAGTATAATTTATGTCGTGCCTGTGTTTTTTATATCTGGCGAGGATATGGCACAGAGAAAATTCTTGAAAAGAGGAATAGAATAATGAAAAAGAAAATTCTGAACATTACTTCATTGATTTTTGTTTTATTGTTCATGATGAGTCTGACAGCGGCAGCCCAAACGGACAGCGCCGGCAATGCTTTCATCAGCGACAGCGACGCCATGCCGCAGACCATTGAAAGAGACCTTTATTGGGCTGGCAGCACCCGGGTCTTCGACGGTTACCAAATCGGGAAGGGATTCCTGGCCGCGGGGCGGAATATCACCGTCAATGAAAGCACAATCGGCGGATCACTGAGAGCCGCCGGCTATTCAATCACACTGAACAATGTAGATGTGACCGACAACATCACCGCAGCCGGTTACAACCTCCAGGCCTCAGGTGTCACCGCCGGCGGCGTTTATCTCGCCGGTCAAACCCTGTATTTCAGCGGGACAGCGGACAGTGTCAACTTGTTCGGCAACAACGTCACCCTTGACGGTGAGGTCAACGGAGACGTAAATATTTTCGCGGATAAAATCGTCTTTGGAGAAAATCTGAACATCGACGGTACACTCACCGTTCATAGCGGAAGTGAGCCAGTCCTTCCAAACGGGGCCAAAGCCGGAGATTTTGTTTTCGTCAAAAGCGAAGCTGCCACGAAAGTAGACATCAATGTTGACGCAGGCGGCCCGCATATCGAACTGCAGGGTTCACAGGACACAAACGCTCCGGCAGCAAAACCGGAAGACGCAGCCGCAGAACCGGTGAAACCGAAGTCCTCCGGTTTCGGATCCTTCCTGCGCGGGCTGGCGGGGAATTTGCTGCTTGCTGCCCTGTTATGTCTGCTGCTCGGCGGTGAACAATTGGGCAAGCCGGGAAAGATGCTGCTGCAAAGACCGTTCCCGATGCTTGGATCTGGTTTTGCAGGCCTTTTTGTGATTCCCGGTATCATTCTGATGCTGCTGTTCATCGGGATTGGCGGCCCCTCAGCCGGACTGCTGGCGATTCTCTTCGCGGTCGTTTGTATTTATGCCCTGATCTTTACCGGGATGACGCTTGCAAACACCTTGCTGCCCCGGTTTATAGACAACAAGTGGATGAAGAATGAATGGATTTGCTCCCTGATCGGCGCATTGGTTTTCTGGCTCCTGCGCAAAATTCCTGTTCTTGGTTCCATTCTTCAGGCTGCCGCGCTGCTTTATACGCTTGGCTATTTTATCCAGGTCATTTTCCTGCGCTTAAAGGGCAAAAGGACCCGGAAAACCGCAGGGAAACAGATTGCTGAACCAAATCCGGATCCGGTAGAAATTGTCAAACCGGCGGTATCTGAAGCGGCAATCGACACAGCGTCTGCCGGAAATCAGGCTGAAAATACAGAAGGAGACTCTGCCGCTACGGAGAAATAAACTGATTCTTTGAGGTTCGGAGACAGTTTTGCACGAAGAGCAGAACTGTCTCCCCGCCATGGGACAAAAACCATAAAGCTCCTGTTTTGTACGTCAGGCGTAGTCTGTACTTTACAAAACAGGAGCTTTTTTCTCTGAAGAAATAAGCGATTTCAGTATAACGTTTCTGAAAAACATTATGATGCTCGGAAAATATTAATTTGCAGTTTATCTATAACTTTGTAGTGTTTGTCATTTCCTGTAATGAGTGCTTCGTTTTCTTCAATACACGTAGCAGCAATCAAAGCATCTGCCATCTCCATGGAATTGCTCAATCCATACATTTCAACAAATTCCGCAGCTCGAAGAGAAATTCTTTCATTTATTGGAATGATTCTTATATTCATTTGCTTGAAAGCCTTCTTCATTTTCAACATTTCCTGCTTATTCCGCATTCCTTGAAGAAGTTCTATGTAGGTCACAATTGAGATGGTAAATGGCAAGAATTTTATAACTGTTTCTGTTGCTTTCGAATTTCCACGCAAATACTAAATAAGAACGTCGGTATCAAAAATCAAAATGACGCCCCTTCCTCATATTCCTTACAGTTTCTTCCACTGATACTGAATCATAATCTGACCAAATTCCGGATAATCCTTCAGCAGCCTTTATCGACTCATCGTTGGAATATCGATATTGTAAAAGCATGGGTTCATCCTCTATTGGATCTAAAACGGTGATAATCACATTGCATCCTTCATATACATCAATATTCTCATCTACAACGATGGTATTATTATCAATGTACCCTTTCAGAGCATACATTTTTTACCTCCAAAATTTATTCGTAAAACCATATTCTCGCTTAGTAAAAATGCATCCATTTATATCAGATATTAAAAGTCTACACCAATTCTTCTGATTTTTCAAGTTCTTACCGGGACAATACTATAGTGAAAAACCAAAAATTATTTGCAAAAAACAGGCTTGATTTTCACATTCAAATGTGGTATTCTATGTATAGGAGATCGTGAAGCGAAATGGCGGGAAAAATTGAGCGGGATCATTGGCATCCGGGTTTTCTGGGCGCAATGGAACTCGAATTTATAGACTATAAAGACGAGCTTGTTTTTGATGGTGAGCATCAGCTCAGCAAAGAACCGCTGAAGATGGATCTCCTCATCATCAAGAAGAAAAAGGATGCCGTCATCGCTAATCAAATCGGGGCGATATTCCGTCAGTATAATATCTTCGAGTTCAAATCCCCGCGGGACAGTCTGACGATTGATGATTATATCAAAACAGTTGGTTATGCTTATCTTTACAAAGGGCTCGGAAAACATGTAGATGAGGTTCCCTTTTCAGAACTGACCGTTACGCTGGTGAGGGATGTCCTGCCGGAAGGGTTATTCAAAAGTATTGATGCAGAAGGCGGTGCCATCCGGGAAATTTATCCGGGCATTTATCACATCAGCGGTATCGTCGGGATCCCGACTCAATTTGTTCTGACAAGTCGTTTAGATAAAAAACATCACACGACGCTTCGTTTACTGACTGAAAATGCAAAAGAAGAAGATATTGAAAATTTTCTTTTTCTTACAAACAAATTTATTGATCTATCGGACAGGAGAAATGCGGATGCTTTACTATCTGTAAGTGTTCCTGCAAATCGTGAAGCTTTTGAAAATGTTAGAAGGAGGAATCCGGCTATGAGTGATGGTTTGAGGGAATTTATGAAAGATATTATTGAGGAAGAAAATCAGAAAGCAATTGATACTACTCTAATTGCAGTGGTAAAAAATCTCATGAAAAAATATGGTTGGGATGCAAATACCGCAATGGAAAGCATGGGCATTCCGGCATCAGATCAGATCCGTTACGCAGCCCGTTTGTAAGGAGCCTCTCAATCTTTCCAACATCGTTGGTTTAGACATGGGACGGATCTTCTGATCCGTCCTTTTTTGTCCCTTACCCCTTGATATGACATTTGTCACTATTTTCTGGAATTTATATGTTCTACCCTTGACAGTTGTAGAATTTTATATAAAATATTTTCTAAGATAAAGTTCTTACACACATATTTATCGAATAAAAACCCGGAAAGCGAAAGGAGGGAAAGGGCTATGTCATCTATGATCAGTACAATGTATCAGGATACGCTGACGAATCTTTACGCAGGTGTTGTGAGCGCGATCGATCGTGAAGTTCTTTCTTATTCTCCTTTGCCTTCCAACATCGTGGATCCCTATGCATCACAGGATGTTGATCCGGCAGGCACCATGAACATGACCTATTCGGCGATGGTGGTTTGGATCGATGAGGCGAAAAAGGCAGATTATTTCAGCAAACATTTTGTGACGCTCAGCAGGATGATCATGAACGGGACGGCGACAATGGCGCGCGGACTGGTCACGATGCATGGACGCGGGGAGGATCTGAGTTCCGCACCGATGTCCATCGGAGATTTGATCAGCCTGAGCTCTTACCATTTCCGTAAGAGTTACCTGGGTGTGATCCAGACGGCAAAATCCAAACCGGAAATCAGTGAACGGCTGCTGCTCAACCAGTTGGGGTGGTGCAATACGCTGATGCGTCTGTACAAGACGAAGGAAAAGCTGGAAAAACCGGCTGCTGTTGTCGGGACGCATGGTTCAGACAGTGGGCTGCCGGAGAATGACAGGGAAACAGTATCAATGGAAGGAACGAACGCAGCGGGTTCGCTGAATGAACAGCCGGGAGCTGCCGGTTTGATGCCGGCTTCCGCAGAATCAGCGCAGGGCGTTTCCGCTCTGCGGGAACCGGGGTCTTTTGCAGATGCAGGCGCCTATAATGTGATCCGCGCTTTCACTTCTTTTGACCATCATGATTCTGCCGCGAAGAAATCTTCCCGCGCGATGAACGCTGCCGATAACAAAAAGGAAGGCGCAGCCGCCGTCAACGGTTCAAAAGAACGTGAGAATAACAAAGCTCTGATGAGTGGAAATGAACCTGGTTCCTCTGAAACTGAAAAGTCTGAAAAGCAGGATACGCTCCAAAAAAGTCAGTCAAGCGAAAAAGAACAGACCGAAGCGAATGAAATAGCTTCGAGTAGCGGGAATCAATCCGGCCTTCCCGAAGCAGTACAGTCTGAAAACGAGGAAACGCTACAGAAAATACAGCCGGACGGAAAAGAAAAAGCGGAACCCGAAGTCAAGGTTTCAGAAAAAGAAGAAGAGATTCAGAAAAAAAACAGTGAGATCAAGAAGCCAGTCAACGATATCATGAAATCGGAAAATCCGAAAACAGTTCCCGCTCAACCGGAGCATGAGCCGGAAGAGAAAGCAACCGCTGTACATAGAACGGCGCATGGTGAAGCAGTCCCAGACATTCCATCAGAAGATGATTTGACCGAAGGAGAAAAATCGATACTTGCTGACGCGCGGAGATTTCCTGATTATCTTTCCCGATTGAGGACAAATGCAGCAGACCCGGATTTTTTGGCATTCCTTCCAAGATTATCCACATCTTATCGAAGAGTACTGAATGTTATTGACAGCACCTGAAGCACGTCAGGTCTGCCTTTTTGTTGCCGCGAAGCCGGCACAAAAAGACTGCACTGTGTGGTGCGCCGCTCATTCCCTGATGAGATGTTCGTAACATTGAGTGCAGTCCTGCTGTGTCGGCTACGCGACAACAGCAGGGCAGACCTCGGAGTGCTTTATTCTATTGAAAACAAGGGATCAGCAAAGGCAGCAATATAGCGGTCGTAGGTGTATCCCGGCAGGTAGATGTACGACACATTTTTATTGCTTTTTTCGATCATATCAGAACTGACTGAGGCATAGGAAACCGTGACCGGATCCGAATAACGGAACCAGTAGCCGTTCCCTTCCAGAAAGAAACCGTTGATGGTAATAAAGTGGGAATATCCCCAATAATCCTCCATCACGAATCCCCGCAGATAACAGACTTCGATCACAGCCGAGCGGCCGGTGGTCAGCAATTCGATCAGCGTTTCTTCCGTGGACTTTCCGGGTTTCCGGTGATTGATAAGAGACATGCCGGAGGTCATTTCCTCGCTGATGTATCGATTGACCGTGTTGGCGACCTGTTCCCCGGTGTCTTCGTACATCGGGTAACCGGTGCAGTAGTCATCGCCATCCATGCAGTAATTCCGCATGGTGTTGACGCGGTTGTACATATCATTCCCGTAAACCGGATCGACCTGCTGCAAAACGATCGCACCGGCAGCCGCACCGCAGGCGGTCGATGCGCCGTATGTGCACCAATACTGGCTGACGACGCCTGTATCCAGAAATCCGCTGATATAAACGAGATTGCTGCGGGAATTGGAATCTTTCCCTCCAATGACCGCGTAAAGCGCGGTGAGTGTGACATCTCCGCCTTTATATGTAAAATCCGGTTTGATTTTTTCTTCTGACAAGGCAGGGGAATAGATATTATAAGAAAGAGATGCTGACCCATCCTTGCCCGCCTTTGTCTCAGAAAGCAACTTATCGGTTATGGTTTTCTCTGCGGATTTGTATTCGCGAAGGTACAGTTTGATCGTATCACCCGTTGAAAAATCACCGGTCAAAAGAACTTTCCCGGGCGTGGAGATCGCAAGTTTCAGCGCTTTTTCTGTCTGAGTCTCTTTGGGAGCAGGGGTTGAGGGCGGGTTTTCTCCCCAGGCGGCATTTACTGCGGAAAGCAGAAAAAGACAAAAGACAAGGATCAGAATGAAATATGTAATTTTCCGGTTGTTTTCATTTGACATAAATTACCACCTGTTACGAAAGAATAGTCTCTGGAATCAGTCCCGTCACCGCACACAGAGTGCAGTCCTGCTATGTTTATTTCACGACATCATCATGGCAGACCTCGGTGTGCTTTCGTATGATATCCAGAGCCTCCAGATAAGAGTCAAACCCTTTGCCCATGCAATTGGTGATGCAGACTTCCCGGATATAGGACCTTTGACGGAAATCATCCCTCGTGCCCAAATCAGTCATATGGACTTCCACCGTGGGAATCGCCACAGAGGCGAGTGCGTCAAGAATCGCCACAGATGTAAAGGTATATCCAGCCGGATTGATGATGATCCCATCGGTTTCCGGATAAGCTGCCTGAATCGCGTCCACCAAGGCGCCTTCATGATTGGACTGCAGAAAGGATATCTCCACACCCAGCTCATCCGCTCTGTTTTGCATCACCCGGACAAGGTCGGAATAGGTTTGCTTTCCGTAAAGCTCCGGTTCCCGCAAACCGAGCAGATTCATATTCGGTCCGTTGAGCACTAATATTTTCATCTCATTTCCTCTCCGCTTTTTCATTCGGGGACGGTTTTGCGCGAATTGAAGAACTGTCCCCACGCCTTCACGGAAATAATTCTGTCTGAGTCAACGAAAACAGGCTGCATTGACTCTTCAGCTTTTTTTGATTAATGCAATTTAATTGCCAATCTGTTATTATGCAATAATGGGTATAGTGAAAGCTGCATACGGAATTATAAAATCATGCGGTAAAATATAAAAAAAGCTAAGGAACTGCTGATTAATTCCGGTGAAGGCGGGAGGACAGTTCCCCTCATTCCTCGGGAGAACCGTCCCAGCTCCTCAATTAATCAGTGTTTTCCTAACAATTCATTGCCTGAGCGCCGTACATGGGGACAAGCACGCTTCCGCAAGCTGCGCCGCATAAGGTGCCAGTCCCCATGTGCTCCGGTATGAACAGCTAATAAAGGAATAATTAATATTGGAAACAACATTCAACAAAGATGACACCAAAGTGATCAAAGGGCTGGCTATCCTTTTCATGCTCATGCATCACCTGTGGAATCCCTCCGACAGGACGCCGTTTCTTGAGGAATACAAGCTGATCAAGCCGTTTGAAGGGCTCACGCTGAACGGTCCCACCTGGTTCCTGGTTCTGGGGCGGTTCGGCAAAATCTGCGTGCCTCTCTTCGCGTTTCTGGCAGGGTATGGCCTGTACAAGCAATATGCCGCGGGCAGGCTTTCGCTCGCAAAAAAGATAAAGAAACTGTACTTCGAATACTGGAAAGTATTCATCATTTTTATCCCAATTGCCTTTCTCTTTTTCCGAAACCAGGAGGAGATCAATTATTTTTCCGGCAGCTACCGTACCTTCCACATCAATGAATGTATCGTGAACTTTCTCGCTATCGACACAGAAAAATACAACGGGGAATGGTGGTTCGTCATGGGGTTCATCATCTGCTGCGTTTTGGGATGTTTTTACGTTCACGTGATCAAGACGAAAAACAAGTATATTGATTTCGCGGTGATTTTCCTGATCAACTTCTTCGTGTTCCGCGCCGTCCCGATGTTTATCTATACGGAACCTTTCAAGAATATCAGAGAAGGATTTGTCTATAACATGTTCTTCAAGCAGACCGGGATCACCGCGTTTTTCACCGGGATCGTCTGGGCGAAATATGAGCTCCTGGACCGCGGGAAACAGTCTGTTCAGTCAATGCATCCGCTGGTGAGGATCTTTACCTTTCTGCTTGGATCGCTTTGCTTTATCTGCCTGCGCACATTCAATGGGTTTGAGTATTGGGACTTTCTCACTACACCGTTTTATATCACGATATGCCTGGGCTTTTGCTCCATTACGACACTGATTTACCGGGTTTTCAGATTCCTCGGCGATCACAGTGAAAACATCTGGCTGACACACAGTTTTTACTGCTTTTACTTTACGCCCTTCGTGAAGCTCATCTACGGGTCCCGCAATGCCCTCATCGCACTGGCGATCACCCTGGCACTGTCGCTTGCGACATCCTTCTTGCTGAAAGGGTTTTATAAGGTAATAGGCAATAGAAAGTAGTTAGTAGTTAGTAGTTAGTAGTTAGTAGTTGGTAGTTGGTAGTTAGAGACTGGTGACTGGTGGCTGCTGACCACTGACTTCTGACCACTGGCCACTGTCCACTAACTACTGTCCACTGTCCACTGACAACTGCCCGCTGACTACTGACCACTGGCTACTGACCACTGGCTGCTGAAATAAGAAGACTGCTTCGAATCCACGAACCAGTCTTCTTATTTCTTATTTCTTATTTCTGATTTCTCTTCATCCCGCAATGCGTTCATTGCAAAGGTAAAAGCACGTCAGCAGGCCGGGACCGGTGTGCGCACCGATCACCACACCCAATGAAGAGATTTGGATCTCACCCATATCCGGATAATTGCTCCGAACTGCGTCACGAATAAACTCCGCATCCGCAAGGCAGTCCGCATGCAGGATCAGCATATCCCGTCCAGCGGTTTCCACCATGCTCAGATCGTTCAGCACGCTGTCACGGATCGCGTTCAGCGCTTTTTTCCGCCCGATGCACTTTTTCACGACATCCAGCGTACCAATGTTCGGGACATACAGAACCGGTTTGATGTTCAGCATGGTACCGACAAGGGCGCTTGCATTGGACACACGTCCGCCGCGCTTGAGATAATTCAGGTCATCAACCGTAAAGCGATGAGCAATTTTCAATTTATTCTCTTCACCCCAATCGATCACTTCCGTGAAAGATTTTCCCTGTTCCATCAGGGAAACGCAGTGCATCACCAGCAGACCCAATCCGCCGGAAATGCAGCGTGTGTCCATCACATAAAGCTCCTGATTCGGAAAGTCCGTCTTCAAAGCCTTTGCAGCGGCATGGCAGTTTTCATAGGATACCGACATCTTTTCGGACATATCCAGGAAAAGCACATTTTTCCCGCTTTCCAGCAGTCCGCGGAAGAATTCCTCATAAGCAGGTTCATTGATCTGAGAGGTCTTGAGGATGTCGCCGTTCCGCATTCCCGCGTAGATTGCGGCGCGGGATTCTTCCCTGCAGTCATCCACCGCCGGCTGATCATTGATCGTAAACTGATACGAAATAAAAGGTACATGGTGTTCATCCAGCCAGGTGCGGGGAAGATCACAGGTGGATGAAGTAGCAATAATATATTCGTCCATTCGCAAACAGACCATTCCGGTCCGTTAAATCCTTTCCAAAAATCAGGTCTAATTATATGTTACTCCCAAAACTTACACGAAAATCAATGACGTCCAAACTTTTCCGCATATCCCGGACGTAGTGTGTTTGGGACGGTTACGCCGGAACCGTCCCGTCTGCATTTTCCATCCGCAGCAGCCATTTTTTCCGCTCCAATCCGCCGGCATAGCCTGTCAGGGAGCCATCACTTCCAATCACCCGGTGACAGGGAATGATCAAGGAAACAGGATTATGTCCCACCGCTCCGCCCACAGCCTGTGCGGACATCCGGCACAAACCATTCTTCTCTGCCACAATCGCCGCGATTTGCCCATATGTCATCGTCTTCCCGAAAGGGATCGTAAGCAGGATCTCCCATACACAACGGCGGAAATGGGACGCGGACAGATACAAAGGGGGAACAAAACCAGGCGCTTTTCCGCTGAAATAAACATCCAGCCAGGACGCGGTTTGTTCGAAAACATAAAGATTCATCTCAATACATTCCGCACCCAGTCCCATTCCGAAATGCTCCTGTCCATCAAACCAGAGACCGGTCAATGCATCTCCGTTGGATGCAAGTGTCATAAGTCCGAGCGGTGAAGAATAATGAAAGATATAGTTTGACTGACTTATCATCGTACCCCTCTGTTCCGATTCAATTATAAGCGAAATTGACAACACAAGGACTGTACCCGCAGAGGACCGATCCTGCTGATGCTGCAGCGGCAAGCGTGACTGAAACAAGGACTGTACCCACAGAGGACCGTCAGCAGCTCAGTCAAACAACCAACACACCTGCACAACATTCATCCAAAACTTGCGGGGACGAACCTGAAAGTTCGATCCCGCCGCCTTGAACCGGGATAAGCAAAACAAAAGGATCATCCGCCGGCAAGATGGCAGAGACAGACCTGATGGTCTGCCCCGGTGGATAACAACCGATATAGAAACATGTAACATGAATGTTTGATATCATTCGTTTTTCAGCGGGTAAAAGTTTTTTTTATGATAAAATAACCCGGTATTTTTTTAGAGAAGATCGTTGATCTGTCAGAAAGTATTTCCGAAGATTCCCCTCATATCTTATAAAAATACCAATTATTTATCAGGAGAAGAACCAATGGAAGCAGAAAACTCTCAACAGGCAGTATTTTCAGATTTCGACAGTTTTCTATTTCATGAGGGCACCAATTACGGGTTGTATCACAAGCTCGGTGCCCATCCGACAACAGAAAACGGCGTAGCGGGAACCCATTTTGCTGTGTGGGCTCCGAACGCGAAATGGGTTACAGTCATTACAGCCCGCACCAGCTGGGATCATGAAAACTGGATGCACAAGGCTGAATATGACCAGGGGATCTGGGAATGTTTTCTCCCCGGTGTCGGTGAAGGCGATGCCTATCGTTACATCGTGACCGGCGCCGATGACGTGCGCCGCTGGAAATCCGACCCGATGGCTTTCCGCGCCGAACCCCGTCCGGCAAACGCCTCGATCGTTCACTCTTTACACAATTATGAATGGCATGACGAAGCCTATCAGGCGCAGCGGGACAACACCAAAGTGTTTGAACGCCCGATGGCCATTTATGAATGTCACCTTGGCTCCTGGAAAAAGGGGTACCGGGACGCCAACGATGAAGATGGCTTTTTGAACTACCGCCAGCTGGCCGATGACCTGGTTCAATACATTCAATACATGGGCTACACGCACATTGAACTGATGGGTATCTGCGAATATCCGTTTGACCTTTCCTGGGGCTATCAGGTAACAGGCTACTACGCGCCGACCAGCCGTTACGGCACCCCGGATGATTTCCGCTATCTGGTGGACAATCTGCACCAGGCGGGGATCGGCGTGATTCTGGACTGGGTCCCGTCCCATTTCTGCAAAGATGAATGGGCTTTGGTTCATTTCGACGGAACAAGATTATACGAAAACAGCGATCCGCTGCGTGCGGAATTCCCGGTCTGGGGCACGATGGCCTTTGACCATGGCAAACCCGAAGTCCGCTCTTTCCTGATTTCCAACGCCTTTTACTGGATCAACGAATTCCATGTGGACGCACTGCGTGTCGATGCCGTCGCATCCATGCTCTATAACGACTACGACCGCACAGAATGGCGTCCGAACATGTTCGGCGGACGGATGAACCTGGAATCCATGGACTTTTTGCGTCAGCTGAACTATGAAGTCTGCGGAAAAACCACCGGCTACCTTATCGCGGAAGATTCCTCCGCGGAATGGGGCATCACGGCTGACGTGCGCCAAAACGGGCTGGGGTTCAGCTTTAAATGGAACATGGGCTGGATGAATGACACCCTGAAATATATGAAGGAAGACCCGGTTTACCGCCGCTGGCATCACGGGGAACTGACGCACACCATCGACTATGCTTTCTCCGAGAATTACATTCTGGTGCTTTCCCATGATGAAGTCGTCTACGGAAAACATTCCATGGTTGAAAAAGCTCCGGGCAGTATCATGGATCGCTTCGGCGGGCTGAAAGTCCTTTACACCTACCAGATGACCCACCCCGGGAAAAAGCTGCTCTTTATGGGACAGGACTTTGCCCAGGAACGGGAATGGAACGTCAAGGAAAGCATCGACTGGCATCTGGCGGATGATTTCGGTCACCGCGACATCATGCAGTGCTACCGCAATCTGCTGGAAGTTTATAAAAAGTATCCATCCCTCCACAGTGATTCAAAAGACACACGGACATTCGAGTGGGTCAACCGCAATGACGCGGACCGTGATATCGTCTGCTTTATCCGCCGCAATCCTTGGACCTATGACGGCGCTGTGCTGGTGGTGCTGAACTTCTCGCCTTCCCGCCATGACGGCTATACCTGCGGCATCCCCTTCGGCGGAAGCTACCACCGCGTGTTCAGCACATATGACAGCCTTCCGGGCGGAGGAAATCCGGATGAGCTGGGCGGCGTTCCGGAACTGCCGGTCTATGAAGGTGAATGTGACGGGTACCAATGGCACCTGTGCTATGATCTGCGTCCGTTTGAGGCGATCATCGTTGCATTCCCGGGAGCTGATGCTGCAAATAAACCGGAAACGGAAAAGAAGTAAAAAAACAC
This sequence comes from Anaerolineaceae bacterium, assembly GCA_017417055.1. GTDB lineage: Bacteria > Chloroflexota > Anaerolineae > Anaerolineales > Anaerolineaceae > Flexilinea. The sequence goes on along the minus strand of JAFPZX010000055.1, from coordinate 34,161 downwards.
ATCGGGGACTGTTCCTTCATGGGACTGTCCCCACTGCTGTTGTCTGAAATGAGATGGGGACAGTCCCATGAAGGAACAGTCCCCGAAAGATTGTAATAATAATTTTTAAGAATACTGCCGCGCAAATCGGTTATAAAAATATAATTATATGGCTGTAACCGGTTCCGCCGGCACGCTTTGACACAGAAGCTGTGGCACTGAACCATTGAAGAAAAGTAACTATTCAAAAATGAGTCAATGCAATCTGTTCTGTTGACTCAATTCTGAGTCAACGAAAACAGATCACTTTGACTCAGACCTGAACAGTTGCGAAGAAGAAACGAATTAGCGTTTTATGGAGTAGATATAATGTTGTTGTCTGAACTCGAAAGCCGATCTGATTTGACCCAGGAAGAAATTTATTTCCTTTCCAGTCTGTTTAGCGATGAAACTGAATCTTACCGCACACCGATGGTCCCCAACGCAGGCGAAAGGGTCAAAATCCGTCTGAGGACAGAAAACACTTCCAACTGTCATGCCTGGCTTCTCATCAAAAACCGTCCGGATCCGATCCCGATGGACCCGGTTCGGGAAAATGAATTTTTCACCTGGCACGAAGCTGAAATCGAGTGTCCGAACGGACCGATATATTACTGCTTTTTGATCCATTACAGAAAGCGCTGCTTTGTGTGTCAGCGCTTCGGCGCCAACCTTCTGAACCAGGACAGAGCCATCGGCTTTGAACGCGCATTCCGTCTCACGCCGGGATTCCATACGCCTGAATGGGCTAAAGGAGCACTGCAATATCAGATTTTCACAGACCGCTTCAACAACAGCGATCCGGAAAATGACCCGGTCAACGGCGAATATAATTACGAAGGGCACCCGATCCGGAAGCGCAAGGACTGGTATGCCGCCCCCGAAAACGATGATTTCCGCTGTTTTTATGGCGGCGATCTGCAGGGCGTAATGGACAAACTGGATTACCTTCAGTCCCTTGGCGTGGAAGCGATCTATTTCAATCCGCTTTTCCTCTCTCCCTCTTCTCACAAATACGATACCCAGGATTATGACCACATCGATCCTCACTTTGGGGTTATTGAAGAGGACGCCGCACCGGAAGAGACCGATCCATGGCAAATGACCCGCTATATCCGCCGGGTCACCTCAGAAAAGAATCTGGAAGCCTCCAATGAGTTATTTGCTCACCTGTGTCAGGAAATGCACAAACGCGGGATGAAGGTCATCATCGACGGTGTTTTCAACCATTGCGGCTCCTTCCATAAATGGATGGATGGCAAGAGCATTTACGCCAAAGCCGGCACGGACAAACCCGGCGCCTGGCAGTCTCATGAAAGTCCGTACCGGCAGTTTTTCAAATTCCAGAATAACGGAGACAATACCTATGATGCCTGGTGGGGACACCCGACGCTGCCTAAGCTGAATTATGAGGGATCCAGAGAACTGTGCGAAACGATTTTTGATATTGCCTGCCGCTGGGCGCAGCCGCCTTATTCCATTGATGGATGGCGTCTGGATGTCGCTGCAGACCTCGGTCACAGTGAGACATTCAATCATCAATTCTGGCATGAGTTCCGCGAAAGGGTGAAAGCGGTCAATCCGGAAGTTTTGATCATCGCAGAGCATTACGGCAATGCCGAAAAATGGCTGCAGGGCGACCAATGGGACAGTGTGATGAATTATGACGCCTTTATGGATCCGGTGAGTTACTTCCTCACGGGTATGGAAAAGCATAGTGACTATTTCCACGACGGGCTGTATCAGGATGGCATACGCTTTTTCCGCACCATGCAGGAAACGATGAGCCGTATGGACTGGAGTTCCCTGCAGTGCGCCATGAATGAGCTTTCCAACCACGATCATTCGCGTTTCCTGACCCGCACCAACCTCACTACCGGACGCATCAGTACCATGGGCGCAGAAGCAGCCGGTGCACATATTGACAAGCGCATCATGCGGGAAGCTGTTGTTTTGCAGATGACCTGGCCGGGTGCCCCCACGATCTATTACGGTGATGAAGCCGGTCTTGTTGGCTGGACGGACCCGGACAACCGCCGCTGCTACCCATGGGGACGGGAAGATTTGAGCCTGATTGATATGCACCGCTGCCTTGCGCGGATCCGCCAGGAACATCCTGTCCTGCGGCATGGTTCTTATAAGGCTCTGGATGCCGGCAAGGGCTGGATCGCGTTTACCCGTTTTGATGAGGAAGACTGCGTCGCCGTGGTATGCAATAACGGCACTACTCCGATTCACATTCCGCTCCGTCTGCGCGACGCAGGCGCTATGGAAGGCGAAACATTCTCGATTATTTTCAACACGGAAAATAATGAATGGTCCGAGGTGCCGAAGTACGCGGGAAAGATCAAACGCGGCTTCCTGACGCTGCTCGTTTCCCCGCACACCGCCGCGATCGTCGCCCGCAGCAGGGTGGATTAGTCTAATTGGTGAATCTTTCATGGGCCGATACAGGATTTGTATCGGCCTTTTTTACTATTCTTTTATTTTGCCGCGCAGCAAACCTGGTCTGCCTTTTTGCTGCCGCGAAGCCGGCACAAAAAGCCTGCACAGTTGTGCGTCCACTCAAATTTGGAGATACAAGTGCTGCAATTTTCTGCCGTATAATCCCGCGGGATTTTTCTTTCCACAACTCTCTCCCTTACCCTGTACCATTTTCACAGCTGCAGCTGCCCGTCCATACCACAATGTCACGCACATGAGTGCAGTCCTGCTGTGCCGGCTGCACGGCAGCATCAGGGCAGCCCTCGTGTGTTCCATGAAAACATCTATTCTTGTCCAAATTATCGGTCCGCAAAATAATCAACCATTGCTTTTTTCCAATTCCCTGTATATAATGTAAAAAACGAAATAAAAAGGAATTGCCGCCGCAGAGCAGCAGTCCGGACTGATCAAACACAGGAGAAAACTATGGACACCATCTATTTTACGCTTATCGGTACCAATCACTATTACGGGCATGAATTCATGGAAAAGGATATGAAAGTCCGGCTGGTCAAAGAACCCGAAAACGAAGCCGACAAAGAAGCCATCCGCGTGGAACTTCCGGGGCTCGGTAAGGTCGGTTACGTCGCCAACAGCACCTGGTCTGTCATCGGGGAAAGCTGGTCCGCCGGCCGCATCTACGATAAAATCGGCGCCACTGCCTCCGGAACCACCCTCTACATACTCCTCAAATGCGTCCTCTGCACCCTCGACGCCGATTCACTGGCAGAAAACGAAATTATCGAGGAAGGAGTAATAGAGGAAATTGTTGAATAATTCAGTCATAGTCAAAGCAGCCCGTTTTCGTTGTCCCAGGCTTGGGAAAACAGAAGAGGCTGCTTTGACTCATTTGATGAAGTACAGAAATTATTCGGCACTTACATATATATCGAAATTATTTGAAGATTATGAGAGGTTTATTCGATGAAGGGCTCTGAATGCAAATTTGTAAAATATATGAATGGTTCTGACAAAAGGTTTGTGATTCCGGTCTACCAGAGAAATTATGACTGGAAAACTGAAAACTGCAAACAGCTTTATGATGACCTTGTGAAAATCATAAGAGAAAACCGAAAGAGCCACTTCTTCGGAAGCATTGTTTCAGTCTACGATCCTAACGGTGATAACGAAGACTTCCTGATCATCGATGGACAACAACGCTTGACTACAGTCTCACTGCTTCTCCTTGCTATGCATAATCTGATTGATAAAGGTATCATCATTCCAGAAAAAACAAATCTAAAACAACGTATTTTTGAAGAATATCTCGTCGACAGATGGAAACCAAAAGAGACACGCATTAAACTAAAACCGGTCAAGAATGACCGAATTGCTTTTGACAAATTGTTTTCTGATCCTGATGAACATATCAGAGGTTCAAACCTGACCGTCAATTACGACTATTTTTACAATAGAATCCAGAAACAGGAGATTACCATCGATCAACTTTTTGATGCTATCTGCGGACTTGAAATCATCAATATTCGATTAGATAAGGATGATAATCCACAGTTGATTTTTGAAAGCCTTAATTCAACAGGTCTGGACCTTAGCGAAGGCGATAAAATCAGAAATTTCATTCTGATGGGTTTACCCATAAAAGAACAGGATAATTATTACGAGAAATATTGGAATAAGATCGAGATTTGTACAAAGTATGATGTAAGCGCATTCATCAGAGATTATCTGAGCATAAAACAGCAAGCAATTCCAACACAGAAGAAAATCTACAGTACATTCAAAGATTTTGTGGAAATTACAAAAATCGACACAGAACCTTTACTCTCTGAAATGCTATCCTATGCAAAACGATACCAAATTTTGCTTGATGGACATACTTCTGACAAAGCTTTGAATGCATGTATTTACCGATTGAACCGTCTGGAGACAACGGTAACCAGACCATTTTTCATGGAAGTTTTACGATTATTTGACGAAAATAAATTGAATCTGGACGAGGTCAGAAAGATTTTTCTGATTACGGAAAGCTACCTTTTCAGAAGAACAATATGTGATCTTCCAACTAATGCATTGAATAAAATATTTCTTATGCTTCATCGTGAAATCATCCGTTATGACGGAACAGAAGATAATTATATTGAAAAATTCAAATATGCATTGCTTTCCAAGAAGGAACGAGCCCGTTTTCCGGATGACGAAGAATTCTCAGTAGCATTCACTGACAGACCAATGTATCTAATGAATAACAAAAACAAGATTTACGTCTTGGAACGGATCGAAAATTTTGGAACTAATGAAGACAAGGATGTCTACCGCCACTGTGATGATGGTACATTTTCAATTGAACACATCATGCCGCAACACCTTACACCTATATGGCAGAAGGAATTAGGTGAGGACTACGAACAAATTCATGAAATATGGCTGCATAGAATAGCTAACCTGACATTGACTGCATATAACGCGAATTACAGCAACAATCCCTTTATAGAAAAGAAAACTATGCGGAATGGATTTCTTGATAGTGGTATTCGAATGAACATGTGGATAGCAATGAAGGATAAATGGACGCTGACAGAATTGGAAGAGCGCAGCGATTATCTGATGGACAAAGCTTTACAAATATGGGCTATTCCTCTTACGAATTATAAACCGGCTGAAAAACAACTTGATACATATACACTCGAGGATGACGATGAACTAACCGGACGTCAAATAGCCAGGTTCACTTTCAAAAATACTGAACAGCCAGTCACAAGCTGGGTGGAAATGTTCCAGAAAGTGGTTCAGATATTGTACGCGGAAGACAAGAGTATCATCACAAAATTAGCTTTGTCTGACGAAGATAATATTTCATTTCACTTCAGAACCAATTCAGAAGATTCAGCGAAAACTGTAGAAGTCGGTGATGGAATATACGTGTGGGTAAACACCAGCACTCAGAGTAAGATGTCTGTTCTGAGTCGCTTATTCAAACTATATGATGAAGATCCTTCAGACTTAGTGTTTTATCTCCGTGATGAGAATGAAGAAAATCCTGAGGAGGACAATATGCGATATGATATAAGACGAAAATATTGGGCATTTGCTTTGCCGATTATTCAGAAAGCACACGGTCCACATCGTCCTTTCTGTAACGTTCATCCGTCAAAAGATAACTATGTAAAAGGCTTTTTTGGAGTTGGAGGTTTTAGTTTGTGCTGTGTAGCAAATTATGATAAAGCACGTGCAGAGCTCATCCTCAGCAAAGAAAGTAAATGGGAAAACAAGAAGGCTTTTGATAACCTTTATATACATAAATCAGAAATTGAATCTGTTTTGGGTATTCCTCTTCAATGGGAACGGAATAATGAAGGAAAATCATCAAAAGTCTATGTTCAATTAAACAACGTCAGTATTGAAAATGAAACTGACTGGCTCCAAATGGCTAACTTCCATGCCGAATGGACAAAAAAATTCTATGACGTGCTTGTTCCGTATATCAAGGCAAATGTATGATGGCAGGTCAGAGAAAACAAACAAAGTTTATCTGAATTAGATTCAAACTCGGATTATTGAGAAGAATAACCGAAAAATTAATCACCCACCTTCATGTGGGTGATAAAGTAGGTGATAAAACCGACGTAAGGATTCAGGACATGTTCAGCGGGACATGTTGGTGACGGTCCCGGCACTGAACAGCTGCACTTAAACTTAGGAAAATGCTGATTAATGGCCAAATCACACGAAAAGAGTCAATGCAACCTGTTCTGTTGACTCAAGTTTGAGTCAACGAAAACAGGTCACTTGACTCTAAATGGGTTACTCAGTGGTTCCTTAGTTTTCGGCTGCCTGCAGATGCTGGGTATCTTCGATTTCCATGATCATGTCAACACGGGTAGCGTGACGTCCGCCCTGGAATTCGGCATTGATCCATTCGTCCACGATCATCTTCGCCAATTCGATACCGATCACGCGGGCACCGAAGGCGATGATATTGGTGTTATTATGCTGCTTGGAAAGCCGGGCGGTATAAGGTTCCGAACAGACGCAGGCACGGATCCCTTTGACTTTGTTGGCTGCCAGGGAAATCCCGACACCCGTCCCGCAAATCAGAATCCCGCCGTCCACTTCACCGGAAGCAACTAATTTCGCGACTTTATAGCCGCTGATCGGGTAGTGGAAACTGCCGGGTGTATTGGTACCCATATCCACGATCTCGATTCCTTTTCCTTCCAGGTATTCCTTGATCTCATTTTTCATCTCAATAGCGACATGATCATTCCCGATTGCCAGTTTCATTTAACATCTCTCCCTGATAAATTAGCGTTATTCACAGCCGGGTCAGTCATAATCCAGCTGCGTTTATTTATTATAATCTCATTTAGGGAATCACTGATTAATTGAGGTTCGGGACGGTTCTCTCGAGGAACGAGGGGAACTGTCCTCCCGCATTCACCGAAATTAATCCGCGTTTCCTTATGAATTGTCCCGGATTTGAGCGACGCACATGGGGACGAGGGCTTACGCCTTTGCTCGATGGAGCACATGAGGACAGGCACACTCGTGTCGGCTTCACGACACTCGGTGCCAGTCCCCACGTGCTCCATGTGCTCCGTGCGCTGTACTTTTACAGCAGTTCGCCGTATTTCTTGATATACAGTTTCTTCACGATAAAGACCAGCAGCATATACCCCGCGACGATCAGGGCAAGCCACTTGAAATATACTGCCGGCAGCGCGACCATGCCGAAGGGGTCGGCAAGCGGCGAATACGGGATAATCGTCGCCACAGCAGCACCGAGGAAACTCAGGATCGTCACTGTCGCGGAGGCATGGCTCTGGATAAATGGAATCTTTTCCGTGCGGATCATATGGATCACCAGCGACTGCGTCCAGATGGTCTCAATAAACCAGCCCGTCTGGAAGGCAGCCACGAAAAGCGCCCTGGCTGCCGGATCGCTCAGAGCCGTATAAAGCTTTCCTCCGGTAAACAGCGGACAGATGACGAAATACATAACAATGTAGGTTATGATATCAAACACAGAGCTGGTCGGCCCAATGATGAGCATAAAGCGGCTGATGGAGCTGGCATCCCAGGAACGCGGCTTCTTGAGAAACTCCTCGTCCACATTGTCCCAGGGGATCGAGGTGCAGGAGATATCATAAATCAGGTTCAGCAGCAGCAGCTGCAGCGAAGCCATCGGCAGGAACGGCAGAAAAGCACTGGCCGCCAGCACGGAAAACATGTTGCCAAAGTTGGAAGAAGCCGTCAGCTTGATATATTTGATCATGTTGGCATAGGTCTTCCGTCCTTCGATCACACCGTCATTGATGACGTTCAGATCCTTTTCCAGCAGCACGACATTCGCGGCTTCCTTGGCGATATCCACAGCGGTATCAACGGAAATCCCGACATCCGCCACGGTCATCGCGGCTGCGTCGTTGATCCCGTCACCCATATAGCCGACCGTATGCCCTGCATCCCGCAGCAGGGTGACCACCCGTGACTTCTGCGAGGGAGAAAGCTTCGCGAACACGGTGATTTCTTCCGCAGCCTTCAGCAGCTCTTCATCGCTCATCGCGTCAATGTCGGAGCCCAGCAGCGTGCGGCTCACATCCAGACCCACCTGACGGCAGATAGCGCAGGCAACCTTTTCGTTGTCGCCGGTGAGAATCTTCACCGTGATTCCATGTTCCTTCAGAGCCTGGATCGCTTCTGCAGTGGTTTCCTTCGGCGGATCCAGAAAGCCAAGCAGGCCGATCAACACCATTTCCGACTCATCGGAAACAGAAAACTTTCCCACCGGTGACGGATTCGTCTTGTGAGCCACCGCGATAACGCGCATGCCTTTTTCATTCAGTCCATCCGAAGTATTGATCACAAAATTCTTCACTTCATCCGAAAGCGGGACGACCTCGCCGTCAATTTCCGCGTAAGAGCAGCAGTTCAGCATTTCTTCAATGGCGCCCTTAGTGATCATTTGCGTCTTTCCGGTCTTGTCCGCCACCACAACGCTCATGCGGCGGCGTTCAAAGTCAAACGGGATCTCGTCCACTTTTGAATAATTATCCCGGATCAGGTCCGAGCCTTTGTCGTCCTGTTTTTCGATGATCGCGATATCGATCAGGTTTTTCAACCCGGTCTGGAAGTAGCTGTTCAAAAACGCGTGACGCAGCACCCGGTCATCTTCTTTTCCGTGCAGATCCAGGTGAACTTCCAGCACCACACGGTCCTGCGTCAGCGTACCGGTCTTATCCGTACAGAGAATGTCCATGGAGCCCAGGTTCTGGATCGCGTTCAGGTTTTTGATGATCACCTTCTTGTGACTCATCGCCACAGACCCACGGGCCAGGGCAGTTGTCACAATCATGGGCAGCATTTCCGGTGTGAGACCGACCGCGATAGACAATGCGAACAGCACTGCCTGCATCCAGTCATGCTTTGTAAAACCGTTAACGAAAAGCACCACCGGAACCATGACCAGCATAAAGCGGATCAGAACCCAGGAAACTGCGTTGACGCCCTTGTCAAAGGAGGTCTGAACCGGTTCCGTGTTCAATTCCTTCGCCATGGTGCCGAGCATCGTGTTGTTGCCGACCGCGATAACGATTGCTTTGGCACTGCCGCTGATGACGGTCGATCCCATGAAGGCGATATTCGGCAGGTCCGTTGTCTGAACTTTGTTGTTTTCACATTCGGCGAACTTTTCCACCGGTTCACTTTCACCGGTCAGCGAAGACTGGCTGATGAACAAGTCTTTTGCTTCCAGAATGCGGACATCAGCCGGTACCATGTCGCCTGCACTGAGCCAGATGATATCCCCGCAGACAATTTCGTCGATCGGGATCTCCTTTTTGCCATCCTCAACGCGTTCCACTGCCGCGGTGTTTGTGATCATGTCCAAAAGTTTTTCCGCCGCATCACCGCTCCTTGTTTCCTGAACAAAGCGCAGGACGCCGCTGATGATCACCATGGTCACAATAATAATGACGGTCGCGAAATTCTTTTCGCCGGACGGTGCAAAAATGATATCGGTAAAGGCGGAAACTACCGCCAGTGAGAGCAGCACCAGGGTAAAAGGATTGATAAAAGAATCCCATACGCGCTTGAAGACGGAAACCTTCTTCCCGCGGTCCATGACATTTTTGCCGAATTCATCGCGGGAATCGTCAATAGCTTCTTCATCCATCCCATGTGCAGAAGAGGAGAAAATGGCATAAAGCGTCGAGGCATCATAGCTCGCATACTTCGCGATTTTCTTCATCATCTTCGCGTTTTTTCCCCGTTCGGCAGCTTCTTTGCTTACGGCCTTTGGATTTTTTTCGAGAAATTTGAACATAGTCAAGCCCTCCTATGCATATTGAAATCCGGGGACTATCCCTTTAAGGGGCAGTCCCTGCGTCATATAACTCGTTAATTGGTACAGTCCCGTAAAGGGACAGTACCCCGTCGGAAAAGCTTGATCGGAAAGGTTCAGAAGCGTAAAACAGACGTCGAAAAAACTACTGTTTTACAAAATACCGGCTGATCTTCCCGATCATAGCCTTCGGAATCAGTACTACCGCAGTAATCGTCGTCCATTTTCCCTCCTTATGAAAAAAGCCACCGTTTGTCAACGATGGCCGTATTAGTATCTATACACAGAAAAAGCATTCCTTATTTCGTTAAAGGTATGCCTCTGCGACCCGACAAAACGGGACAGCCATCAAGTTATTCAGTTGTAAACTTAGAAAACTATCCACTGCGGGTCTCCTTTCATAGATTAATTCCATTATACCAGAATTTTTTGTTTTTCAACCGAATATGACATGCTCATGTTGAAATCTTTGATGTATAATTTATAAAATACGATTCGATTTCAGAGATCAAGGAGACAAATCATGCATTTTCCAAAGAGAAATTTTGACCTCATCACTCTCGGTCAGATACTGCTCAGACTCTCCCCCCCGGGGAACGAACGCCTCGCCCGTTCGGATGTCTTCGAAAAAAACGTGGGCGGAGCGGAACTGAACGTTGCCGTCGGAGCTTCCCTGCTGGGACTGCACACCGGGATCATCTCCCGCCTTCCTTCTCACGATATCGGACAGTATGTGAAATCTACCGTGCGCTCCTATGGTGTTTCGGATGACTATTTCATCTATGACCGCCGTCAGGATGCCCGTGTCGGCATGTATTTTTACGAATACGGTGCTTATCCGCGCAAACCTCAGGTGATTTACGACCGCAAAAACTCATCCTTCTTTTCCCTGCACAGCGACGAAATCAACCCAAAAGTCTATGGCGACACCGCCTGCTTCCACACATCGGGAATCACGCTCGCACTCTCAGAAGACCTGCGGGAAACCACTATCGGTGCTATCCAAAAATTCAAAGAAGCAGGAGCGCTGATCTCCTTTGACGTGAACTACCGCGGGAACCTGTGGTCCGGAGATATGGCACGGGACACGATCCTGCGCATTCTGCCTTATGTGGATATCTTCTTCTGCTCCGAGTCCACCGCCCGGCTGACCTTCGGGAAAGAGGGAACTCCGGAGAAAATGCTCAAGGAATTTACGGAAGAATTCCCCATCAAAGCAGTCTTTGCCACACAGCGGACCGTGCACAGTCCCAAGCTGCATTCTTTCGGGTCGCTGGCCTACAGTGCAGAGGAAGACCGCTATTATCATGAAAAACCATACGAAAACATCGATGTCGTTGACCGCATCGGTTCCGGTGACTCCTACATCGCCGGGGCCTTATACGGGCTGATTTCCTCCGACGGCGACGTGGAAAAAGCGGTCAAATTCGGGAACGCGGTCAGCGCCATGAAAAACACCATCCCGGGCGACCTGCCGCAGTCTACACTTTCCGAGATCGAAGCGGTCATCGAAGATCATTATTCGACGGGATTCCACAGTGAAATGAACCGCTGAAAAAATAAATAAGCGCTGGCAGAAATTATGTACAAAAGAGAACAATTACTCAAATACGATTACTTCAAGCAGGCTCTGGACGGACGCCGCGTCACTGATGTACTGGATCCATTGACCGGTCTTGTTTCCAGAGCCCACATGATCGCCTTTGTGAAATCCCTGATGGAAAATGATATTCCCTTCACCTTCGGAATGATCGACCTGGACAATTTCAAATATATCAACGATTCCTACGGTCATTCAATCGGGGACAAGGTGCTGCAGGGCGTTGCCGAAGAACTGCAGAAAATTCTCGGGGATTTCGGGATCGGCGGAAGGTTTGGCGGAGATGAGTTTTTGTTCATCAATTTTCGGGACCTGGAATATGACGACAAAAAAAGATTCTGCAACGATCTTTTCCGCAACAATACGGTCCTGATGAAAATCTATATTGCGGATGAATACCATCTGTTAATGAGCGGCACAGCGGGGCTTGCCAGTTTTCCTCATGACACCCGGGATTACAACGAACTGTTCACCATGATCGACAAAACCCTGTACCGAGGGAAGACAAAGGGCCGAAATTGCTACATCATATATGTCCCGGAAAAGCATAAAGACATCGAGATCAAAAAACTCAGAAACAACAGTCTCTACGAAATTTTCAAGAATCTTGCCGCTGCCTTCGACACCTCGGAAGATCTGTACGAAAAACTCAAAGCCGGGTTTGAATCGATAAAAAACGACCTGCATATCAACAATTTGTATTATTCCGGCGGAAATTATGAGCTGAAAAGCGTTATCGGGCTTCATTCACTCGGCTCCTTCGATTGTATCGACTGCCTGATATCAGAAGATGTATATGCCACCAACAAAATTTCCGAAATCAGAAGCCAATGTCCGAAGTTCTACAAGATCCTCAGCAAAAATGAAGTGGAGGCACTGCTGGTCATGCGGATCAGCTCCGGGGGCCAGAATTACGGGTACCTGATGTGCGCGGAACCGCATACGCTGCGGATCTGGCAGGAAAACGAATACGCGGTCATGCTCTTTTTCGCCAGGATGCTGGGTGAATATATGCGCGGCAGGCAGCTGGAACTGGAATAAGAATCAGGTTTTAGGTTTTAGGTTTTAGGTTTTAGGTTTTAGGTTTCAGGTTTTAGGTGTCAACACCTCAGCAGAATAAATAAACGAAAAACGGGAAGGCTTATTTACAACCCTCCCGTTTTGTTTATTTAATCAATATGTTATCAGGCTTTGGTCAGACCGACAGTGACATGGACATTGTCAAATTCATCACTCACGGAAGCCCAGTCTTCAGGGATGGGAGCATCTTCCAGGGACAGCGCCAATGTCTCATTGACAACATAGTCAGCATTATCACGAACCGCTTCCGCAAGCAGGGCATCAGCCTGGTAGCGGACATTGATGCGGTCGGAAATCTCCATCCCGGCAGTCTTGCGCAGATCCTGGACGTGACGGACAAATTCACGTGCCAAACCTTCTTTGACCAGTTCCGGTGTCAAATCCGTAACCAGTGCCGCAATGTTTGCGGCTTCGGTTGCGACTGTATAACCGCTGTGAGCGTTAGCACGAACTTCCACCTCATCCGGCTGGATGGCGTAAACGATACCGTCCAGTGTCACACCAATATTTTCCCCTGACAGTAACTTACGTCCGGCAGACATCGGGTCAAGTTTGAGAATCGCGCTGCGGAGCTGCGGGAAGAGCTTGCCGTATTTCTGACCGAGCTGCTTCGGCAGCGGGTTCAGCGTCAGATCCATTGCCTCACCGGCAGCATCCAATGCACGAACCTGCTTGACGTTCAGTTCCTCTTCCAGAATATCGGCATACTTCGCGATCAACGGACGGTCATCCGCCTGACCGACAAAGAAGGCTGCTTCGGAAAGCGGCTGGCGGACCTTGCGGTTGGCCTTATTGCGGGCAGCGTGTCCCAGGGAAGCCAGGTCAATGATCAGATCCATCTCATGGTTCAGCTGTTCATCGATCAGCGCTTCGTCATACTTCGGCCAGTCTGCCATATGGACGGATTCCACAGCATCCGGATAAGCGGTGCAAACCAGGTTGCGGTAAATTTCATCAGCGATGAATGGCATTGCCGGAGCGATGAGCTTGGCGACAGTGACAAGCGCCTGATAGAGTGTCGCGTAAGCGGCATTCTTATCGGAATCACCCTCGCTCTTCCAGAAGCGGCGTCGGCTGCGGCGCAGGTACCAGTTGGAAAGCGTATTTACGAATCCCTGGATCGGCCGAGTGGCGGCGTTCACGTCATAATTCTCATAAGCGTTGGTAATATCACGAACAAGCGCATTGAGCGCGGAAAGCAGCCAGCGGTCCATGTCGCTGTATTCCGGTTCACCCATTTTCTTCGGATCCCAATGATCCAGGTTCGCGTATGTCACAAAGAAGGAGTAGGTGTTCCACAACTGCAGTGTGAACCCGCGCAGAACTTCACTCACCAGCTTGGAGGAGAAGCGGCGTTCCTGACCGGCAGGGCTTGCGGTGTACAAATACCAGCGCATGGCATCCACACCGTTATCGGCGATCACGTCCCACGGGGAAACGATGTTGCCCTTGTGCTTGGACATCTTCATGCCGTTTCCGTCCAGAATGAGCCCGAGGCAGATCACGTTCTTGAAGCAGATCGTGTTGCGGAAAAGCGTCGAGATGGCGTGCAGGGAATAGAACCAGCCGCGGGTCTGATCAACAGCTTCGCAGATGTAATCCGCGGGGAACTGCTCTTCAAAACGCTGTTCATTTTTGATCGGATAGCCCCACTGCGCGTACGGCATGGAACCGGAATCGAACCAGACGTCGATCAGTTCCGGAACACGGTGCATTTCACCGCCGCAGTGCGGACATTTATAGGTAATATTGTCGACATACGGGCGATGCAATTCCAAACCTGTCAGGTCGCGTCCGGCTTTTTCGGAAAGTTCCTTCACGGAACCGATGCATTCCTGGTGACCACATTCACACTGCCACACCGGCAGTGGTGTCCCCCAATAGCGGTTGCGGCCCAGAGCCCAGTCGATATTGTTTTCAAGCCAGTTCCCGAAACGGCCATTTTTGATATGGCCCGGATACCAGTTGATTTCCTCATTCAGTTCCACCAGACGGTCTTTGAATTCACTGGTGCGGATGTACCAGGTCGGGCGGGCGTAATAAAGCAGCGGAGAGTCACAGCGCCAGCAGAACGGATAGGTGTGCTTGATGCGTCCGTGCTTGTACATGATGCCGCGTTCCACCAGGTCTTTGATGATCAGCGGATCGGCTTTTTTGACGAACATGCCGGCCCACGGGGTAATTTCCGGGACAAAGCAGCCATCGCCGCCAACGGTCATCAGGGTCGGCAGATTTTCCCGCTTCCCGACTTCCATATCGTCGGCACCGAATGTCGGGGCGATATGAACGAGGCCGGTACCGTCATCCACGGAGACATAATCCGCGGCAACCACACGATGTGCGGGGCTTGTGAGCGGCAGGAATTTATACAGCGGTTCATATTTCTTCCCGACCAGGTCGCTGCCCTTGAAATGCTCAACGACGGTCACGGGATCATCTCCGAAGACCGGTTCCACACGTTTTTCAGCAAGGATGATGTATTCGGTGCAGCCATCAGCCAACTTATGTTCCACTTTGACATAATCGATTTCCGGGTTGACAGCCACCGCGGCATTGGCAGGCAGCGTCCACGGGGTCGTGGTCCAGACCAGCAGAGAGGTGTTTTCTTCATCCAGCAGTCTGAGGCGGAAAGTAATGGAGGGGTCTTCGGCTTCCTTATACCCCTGGGCGACTTCATGGTCAGCCAACGGCGTACCGCAGCGCGGGCAGTACGGAACGACTTTGAAACCCTGATACAGCAAGCCGCGGTCAAAGAAATTCTTCAGGATCGCCCATTCAGCTTCGATGTATTCATCCTTATATGTCACATAGGCATCGCTCATGTCCACCCAGTAACCGATGCGTTCGGACATCCGTTCCCATTCCTGGATGTTGGTAAAAGCAGATTCTTTACACAGCTTATTGAATTTATCGATGCCGTATTCTTCGATCTGCTGTTTGTGTGTGAAACCGAGCTTCTTTTCGACTTCAATTTCAACCGGCAGACCATGGGTATCCCAGCCGCCTTTGCGGGAGATATGGCAGCCCTGCATCGTGCGGTAGCGCAGGATGATATCTTTGAAGGAACGGGCAAGCACATGATGGACGCCCGGTTTACCATTCGCAGTCGGAGGGCCTTCAAAGAAGATGTATTCTTTGCCACCCTTGCGGTTTTCAGTCGATTTTTCGAAGATCTTTTCGTCTTTCCAGAACTTCAGGACCGACTCTTCCATTTCGTTGACATTCAACTTGGATGAAACTGGTTTGAACATTAAATTTCCTCACTTTTTGAGTTGGCAGTTGGTAGTTGTTGGTTGGCAGTTTCATACTTGACAGCATGATGAAACAGGATCTTGAACTGCTGCCAACTACCAACTACAAACTAACAACTAAAATAAAAAAACCGTCCCAAAACAGAAGGGACGGGAATTCCGCGGTACCACCCTAATTCCTGCCGGATGCGGCAGGCACTTTATGATTCTGATATCGGAAATCACCCCGCGCCGCTTAATTACTTTCGTGTTCAGCATTGTGCTCCGGAAGGATTTTCACGCGCTGCCTGTCCTCCGGCTTCCACCCTCCCGGATTCGCTGTGACCGCACTGCGCGTTACTCGTTTCCATCAACGCATTGCATGTAATTTAACCACAAGAATTGATTTTGGTCAAACCCTAAATCAGAAAGTTATGAGCCTCATTTTCCGGATGATGAATCGTAACGAACGATTTGTCAGAATCCATGGATTATGATAAGATAAGAAACAGAAAGCTGTCTGTTCAGGACGGAGTACATCCACAGCCGCCTTGCCGGGACAAAAGGTCACAAGGCATGACGCGGCAGCGTGTTCTGAACAGTAACTGAGAGAGAAAGGAATTGATTTCATGAAAAAAATTTTACCCATCTTATTATTCGTGGTTTGTATATTGACAGGCATCGCCTCTGCTGACGCACCGTTTCAGGTTTCGCTCGCGATTTCCGATCCGGCTTTTGAAACTTCCGTGATTGTTTCCACTGGAAACAAAATAGCCATCAGACTCGGAGATACCGATGTAACCCTGGAAGTTCAGGAAAAACAGGCAGAGGGACTGAATTTCAAATTCGACCCCGCGCTTCAATTCAAAGATGAACAGCACGGTTTTGCGGATGTCAGCTATTTGCTCCTGCCCGCCAACACAACCAATAATTACACCGAAGTCGGAAAGGAATCCCCGATTCTGACAATCAGCTGGACGGAACTCACTCTTCCCGAAGCCTATGAAAACATTCTCAATGTGGCGAAGGAAGTTCTAAACGGGAATCCGGCTGCCAACGAAAACAAAACCATCAGCGTCATTTTCAATATGCTTGCCGGTACCGACTTTGCCGCCAACGCTGGTTTTTACGTAACGGATCTTGATGGCAACGGCACCCCGGAACTGCTGCTTGGCGAAAACCAGCCGATGAGCGACAGCACGGTTTTTTACGATCTTTACACCATCAAAGATGGCGAACTCGTTCACGTGTTCGACGGCTGGGACCGCAACCGCTACTACCTGTGCACCAACGGTGGCTTTGCCAATGAAGGCTCAAGCAGCGCATTTGAATCATCTACTGCATATTACTATTACACCGACGGCGAACTCCGTCTGATGCAGTCCTTGATTTACAATTCCAACGCCAATTCTGAAAACCCGTGGCGCCTTTCCACCTCTTCGGCTCATGAAGTCAGTGACAATGATCAGCTGCTGAGCGAAAGTGAAGCATCCTACCTGAAAGCGACCTATCCTTACCAGAAGGTCGAACTGGACAGCTTCGACAGATAAAAACACATGAGGATCGGCATACTTCTGTCAACTTCCGACCACAAGGAGCCGGTCCCAACAACCTAAGAAGAAAAGAACAGTCCTGCTGAAACGAAACATCGAAAGCAGGACTGTTTTTTAATCCCTAAAACCTGATACCTGATACCTGAAACCTTACTCCACAATCAGCGGTACCAGCTCAGGTGCCTTGCCTTCCTTCAGCAGCACATAACCGTGGTTGGTGATATGCAGCTCCTCCAGAACCGGCAGCGCGGCAAAGCTCAGCGTCATTTCCATCTTGGAATGCGGGCAGCCGGTGGCGGCAATCGCCTCTTCAACCCGCAAAACCCGAGCCGCGGCAACCTCCGCGGATTCCAGCGTCATCAGACCTGCCAGCGGCAGTTCCATCACATACGCCAGTTTACCGTCCACAACGATCGCGATGCCCCCTTTACAATCAATCAGGGCATTCGCCGCAATGCACATAGCCTCATCACTGGTCCCCACCACCATCAGGTTATGGCAATCATGCGCCACAGTTGATGCATATGCGCAATTCTCACGCATCCCAATCCCACGGATGAAACCGACGCCATGGCTTCCAGTCACTCCATAATCCTGCGTATGGCGGTAAATATCAAAAATCTTGGCCAGGTTCCTCTCCGGATCAGCCTTCAGCTCACCATCTACTGCATACATATCCAGAAAAACTTCCGGGACCTTTAGCACATTCGGAATGCAGTCCATCACGCGGACCTTCAGCTTTTCTTTTCCTTCCGCTGAGATTTTGAAGAAATCCGGTGTCAGTTTATCCAAAAAGACGGAATGCAGCGCCCAGTCCGGATATTCATAAGGAGGCACATTCACAACCATACGTCCGTTTTCCGCAACCAGTACGCCGTCACTGTAGACCTCGTCGATCACCATTCCCGGCAGGTCGCTGACGATCAGGATATCCGCAGCCTTAGCGGGCGAAATAGAGCCGATCCAGCGGGCTTTTTCCAGCATCTGTGCCGGATTGATAGTGACATACTGAATCGCCTTCACCGGCGGGACACCCTGTTGAATCGCAGTCCGGACGACACGCAGCAGCTGTCCGTCATTGTAAACTGTGGCAGGATCCACGTCATCCGTGACCATGCAGAAAAAGCGGTCATCAATTCCCGGATTGTCAGTATAGGCCGTGATAGCGTTGGGCATGTCGTAACCGGCCGTCCCATAGCGCATCTGGGCATACATTCCCAATTCCGCACGCCGCATAGCTCCGGCTTTATCCGTCAGCTCATGGCAGGCGTTCTGACCGGTTGCGATAAAAGCATTCAGGCCCTGTTCCAATTCATGGGAAGGATAATGTCCAGTCGCCACCACACCGGCGTCCAGTGTTGCCTTATTGATTTCATGAACCTTCGGATCGCCATGGATCATCCCCACAAAGTTCATCTGTTCGCCCTGCAGCTGTGCCCAGCCGCGGTCATAAGCCGCAGCTACATCGTCCGGACCGATGACTGCACCCGCATCCTCCAGTCCAGGCAGCGCAGGAACACACACCGGCATGGCAAGGAAGCATTTGATCGGAACCCCTTCCATCACGTCATGGAAAAGCTTGACTGCTTTCATACCGAAAACATTGGTGATTTCATGGTTGTCCGGACAGATGGTCGTCACGCCATTCGGCAGAACACCGCAGGCAAAGTTCCGCGGATCGATCATGGAGCTTTCGATGTGCATATGACCGTCAATAAAGCCCGGAACGATATACCGCCCGGAAGCATCAACCACTCTGGTGTGCTCATCCGTCAGGATCTTTGCGTTGGGTCCGACATAGGCGATGAACCCATGAGATACAGCAACGTCAATGTTTTCCTGGATATATCCCACATTGACGTTGACAAGTTTTCCGTTTTTAATCAAGAGGTCTGCCGCTTTGTACCCCATTGCTACCGCGGCCAGGTCCCGTGTGACGTCGCTCAGTTTTTCCCGACGATGAATATAAGGTTCTTTCATCCAACAGCCTCCATTTCTGCAAATAATTGAGTATAAGGATACGGAAAACGGATCTCTGCGTCATGTTCACATTCTTTTCATTCAGAGAAACATGCCCGTATTCACATTTTGACTTCATGTATTTAATCCATTTTATCCGATGAAATCAAAATTTTATACAGTCAATCCATCACGAAATTGTCTGACAAATGTCATTTGTATAAAAGCACAGTCCAATTCTATCAAAATATAAAAAGTTACTATTCAGAATTTGAGCAATGCCCACAGAGAAGAAAAGCGTATATAATATATGAAGAGTTTGAAGGGCTCGCAGCGGTTCCGACACAGAATCAGGAAGCTTCTTAACGCGTATCAGAGAGGACAAATACATATATGAGCATGGTAGCATTGGATCTGGAAACAACCGGATTGGATATCCGGCAGGACAAAATCATCGAAATCGGTATCATCCGCTTTGATGGCGCTGAAGTGTTGGAAACGTACCAGACTTTTGTCAATCCGGACCGGCCAATCCCGCCCGCTGTTTCCCAATTGACGCACATCACCAATCCGATGGTCACCAAGGCTCCGCACATTCTCGATGTTCTGGATGAGGTATCTGAGTTTGTAGGCTCAGATACCATTGTCGGGCACAATATTGGGTTTGACCTCGGATTTCTGCGCCGCTATAAGATCCTCACACGAAACCGCTGCACTGATACGTATGAACTGGCAAGTGTGCTGCTGCCCCGTGCCGGCCGGTATAAGCTATCCGCATTAGCCGAACAATTCGGCATTGACGCGGAAGGAAAACACCGGGCACTGGCTGACTGCACCATGACGATGAAACTTTACAACAGGCTGCTCCAAAAGGCATACGAGCTGCCCTTTGAACTGCTCTCCACACTAATCAACCTGGCAGGCTCCTCACAGTGGAACGGTCTCAGCCCGCTGAGGGAGGTTTATTCAGCCCGGGTCAAAGCCGGGGAACACTATAATAACAGCAAAACATTCAAACTTCCGACCTTCCCCCCCAAATGGGACGGTGAACAATTCGAATTAAAACCGGCAGAATTTCCCAAAGAACTGGACAGCGAAAAATTGAGCGGGATCCTTTCCGCCGGAGGTGCTTTCAGCCGGCATGATGAACGATTCGAACCACGGGAACAGCAAATTGAAATGCTGCAGACGGTCTGCGATGCTTTTTCCCATGGGCACCACATGCTCATTGAAGCCGGAACAGGCACCGGAAAGTCTTTTGCCTATCTGATCCCTGCGTTTCAATGGGCGATGCAGAACGGGGAACGGGTGGTTATTTCCACCAACACTATCAACCTGCAGGACCAGCTCATCAACAAGGATATTCCACAACTTGAGGAGATTCTTGAAACTGAACTGCGGGCAACCGTTCAAAAAGGACGCAGCAACTATCTTTGTCCCAAGCGGCTGGCAGGGATGCAGTCCCGAACCGCAGCGACTCCGGAAGAGATGCGCGTTCTGGGTAAGGTATTCGTCTGGCTCAGTGAAAATGGAACTGGTGACCGCGGCGATCTGAATGTCAACGGACCGATCGAAGGAGAAGTCTGGGGACGGATCTCAGCAGAAAATGAAGGCTGCCGTCCCAATCTCTGTCCATTCCGCAGGAAGAATCAGTGTCCGTTTTACAGCATCCGGGCACAGGCACAGCACTCCCACGTCATTATCGTGAACCATGCGCTGCTGCTTGCGGACGCTGTTTACGCGAAAGGCGTGATTCCGGATTACAAATATCTGATCATCGATGAAGGGCATCATCTGGAATCCGCGGCTACCGGTGCACTGAGTTTCCGAACATCCTTGTTTGATATCAACCGGTTGATCCAGGATATTGGTACGCTCAACAGCGGATATACCGGCCGGCTCCTGACCGCGATACAGCCCAAAATTGCCGACGACACCTACGAAGAACTGCGGGACTTAACGGAGAAAATTACGGAAAAGGCAGAAGAATTAGGTCCTGAATTAAAAAATTTGTTTGACTGTCTGCGTCAATTCATGGATGATGCCAGAGAGGGAAGACCGCTGACCATCTACGGACAACAGTACCGGCTTGCCGAAGAAACCCGTTCTCAGGACGGCTGGGATGAAATTGAGATCATCTGGTCGAACTGCGAAACGCTGATGAAATCTATCATCAAAAAAGCCTTGAAAATGGGCAAGAAAATCGATGAAGCGTTGGAAAGCGACCCGGACGAAGAAACGGATGAGATGAACGCGATGTTCCAGGGACTGGCTGACCAGCTCAAAGAAATCCATGACACACTGGAAGCGATGTTCATGAGCCCGGATCAAAACATGATTTACTGGATCGACCTTTCCGGTAGCAGTTCACGGCTTTCTCTTTGTGCCGCGCCGCTTTCGGTTGGTCCGATGATCCAGGAAAGCCTGTGGAATGAAAAGGACTGTGTGATCCTGACATCCGCCACGCTCACCACCTCCCGCCAGTTTGACTATATGCGGGAAAGACTTGCTGCGGAGGATGCTGATGAATTCAGTGTCGGCTCTCCTTTTGATTATGAAAAGGCGGTCCTGTTGTGCACTCCGCGGGATGTTCCGGAACCCAACCAACCTTCCGCACAGTATGTACTGGAGCAGACGCTCATCAATCTGTGCCGGACGGTCGGCGGGCGAACGCTGGTGCTGTTTACATCCTATGCGCAATTAAAGCGGACATCCAATGACATCCAGCCCGAACTGAGCAAATACGGGATCACTGTTTTCGAGCAGGGTGAAGGCGTTTCTCCATCAGCGCTGCTCAAAACATTCCGGAACACAGAAAAGGCGATCCTTCTCGGTACCCGCAGTTTCTGGGAGGGCGTCGATATACAGGGAGACGCGCTTTCCGTGGTCGTTATCGCCAAACTGCCGTTTGATGTACCTTCCGACCCGATCGTTGCCGCACGGGCAGCTACATTTGAAAATTCCTTTGGAGAATACAGTCTGCCGGAAGCTATTCTGAAGTTCCGACAGGGTTTTGGACGGCTGATCCGTTCCAATACCGATAAAGGCCTGGTGATCATCATGGATAACCGGATCAATACCAAACGATACGGACTGGATTTTATTAATTCTATTCCGAAATGCACCCGGAGCACCGGCAGCGTCCGCGATTTGCCAAGGCTGGCGGAGCACTGGCTGAAGGATAGAAGTCAGTAGTTAGCAGTTGGTAGTTGGTGGCTGGCAGATAGCTGCTGGTGGCTGTCAATTCGGTGCCAATAACTAATAACTAACAGCTAACAGTTAAAAACAAAAACTGCAGTTTCATGTTTGATCCGGCTGCAGTTTTTTCTAAATAAAAGGCGCTTTTCCGAAACTGGCGGATCAGCGGATGTCGATCACTTTACAATCCATACCCTTTAATGCCTGCTTGAGAATATACTTATCGATCCCCTCCACACGCATGGTAGCAATCAGATATTCGTTTTCCGAACCGCAATAGGTACAAAGTCCTTCCACAGAGCCCTGATTATCACTGACGATTTGCAGCAGGCGCAGCAATTCACCGGTTTTGTTCTCCAACTGCACCATCAGGCGGATTCCCTGACGTCTGGCGCCGGTGATTTCCATCAAAACGCGCAGCATGATTTTATCTGTAATGACCCCTGTGAAATAGCCGTCCTTCACAACAGGCAGTTCCGACATATCATAATCGATCATGATCCTGGCAGCTTCTTCAATCGGAATGTTCTCATTGACGAACAGATATTTTGTCGTCATAAAATCCCGAACGGTCATCTCTTTTTCAGAAGACTTATTGCCATTATCAATCATCTGCTCAGCACGTTTTGAGTCAGCCCAGGTAAGCAAACCTAACATAGTACCTTCCTGGTCAATAACAGGCAGCCACGAGGAATTAATTTTATCAAAAATTCCAATCACGGAAGTCATTGGAAGGTTAGCGGTAAGCCGCTTTTCAGGGGATATCATTCTTTCACGAACAAGCATAAACGATCACCATCACCTGCGATACATTGCTGAAATGTCACATTTATTACATGACCATTGTCAGTGTAATGCCTAATATTTTACCTAAAATAGGCCATAGGAAAGACAGAAACGCAGAAAAGATGACATTTTTTGGCAACATTTATTTTTATAAGTTCATAAATTTTTTCACGTAACAGTTTTCAGATAATTCCGGTTCAGGAAAGATAAAATCAACACCATGGAAAAGCATTATTTATATGATACACATATTCACACCGCTCAAACCAGTCCCTGCGGGAAGCTTGACGCTGCGGACACGGTTGATTATTATGCCGCGCACGGTTACGCCGGGCTGGTCATTACAGACCATCTCCATGCGGAGTTCATCAGGAAATCTGACAATGGAAAGGGATGGAATCATGTCATTGATCTTTACCTGGACGGATACCGGGCCGCGAAGAAACGCGGTGATACTATCGGGTTCGATGTGATTTTAGGTGCTGAGATGCGTTTCGAAGACAATAATAACGACTACCTTGTTTATGATATTAATGAAGCCTGGCTGCGCAATCATCCTTATGTCATCTGCAGAGAAGCGCGTGAATTTTATGAGAAATTTCACAACGAAGTGCTCATTATGCATGCACATCCTTATCGGGACGGGAATCTGACTGTTTTTGAGGACGCGGTCCATGGGATAGAATTGATCAACACCAATCCGCGGCACGAAAACCATACAGACCGCGCTGTTGACCTTGCCAAACGTCATCCCGAATATTATCTTCAGGCAGGATCGGACATGCATCAGATACCGGACCGCTGTCAGGCAGGAATCATATCACACAGGAGAATCAGGGATTCCCACGAATACGCGGAAGTCATCCGCTCCGGGAACTATGATCTTTACGCACCGCAATTTCCACAGTATATAAATGAATATCATCAACTGATGAACGGACGCTGAGTAATTTCCGAAAAGGCGTAAGGACAGTTCCGCGTTTCGCGCTAAACTGCCCGAACACCAACTAATCAATGCTTCCTTGAATAAAAAAAACGCGGATAAAAAAACTGCCGGTGTTTCCCCGGCAGTTCGTTTATAAAAATAATACTGACTTATTTTGCAGTTTTCGCCAGTGTGCGGATGCACTTGGCGCACAATGTCTTTTTCACCAGTTTACCGTTTTCCATAACGGTGACACGCTGAAGATTCGGATGGAATGCCCGGTTCGTCGCGCGCTGTGAAAAACTTCGGGCGTGACCGAAAGTTGTCGCTTTACCGCATGCTTCACATTTTGCCATTTTGTACAGTTCCTTTCGTATCTTTGGTCAGCATTGTTTCAGCTGCAAATATATTTCTCTTGAGTTTTGCCGGTTTCTCAACCAACAAAAAAATATTCTACCACAATTTTTTAATATTACGAGTTTTTCCGACAAATTCATTAAAAATTGTGATAAATGCCGGTTACGATCCGCAGATTTAATAGTATTGCAATAAACATGCGGTCATGTGCTTCACAGTGGAAAGGACCAAAGGCCTGTCCCGTACATACACCATGAAAAGTAACCGAAAACGATTATAAATGAAAATTGAATTATACTTAATAAACTTATGATTGGAGATTATTATGACACAGGATTGGGACGGAAAAATTAAAACTGCATTGACAATCACCGCTGCAGGTCTGGGAATAATGGCCGCAGCAGGGAATGTTCTTTATGATTATGTTATCAACCGGAACCAAAAGTATATGTTTGGTCCGTTGAAGAAATATAAAGAATCGGTAAAAATCGGCGAATTCTTCCGTATGGATCTTTCGGAAGAAACGATCCGGTGGGCTGAACAAACGACGATATCCCAGCGGCAAACCCGCGCATATGATGGGACAACACTGAATGCGTACTGTTTTGAACAACCGAAAACCTCCCAGCGCTGGCTCATTGCCGTCCACGGATACGGTCAATCCGCTTCCGCGATGTTCCCCTTCGTAAAACCATTTTATGAAGAAGGATACAACATAATTATCCCGGAATGCCGCGGATTCGGACAATCAGGAGGAAATTATTACGGACTGGGCTGGGCAGACCGTCTGGACATTGTAAAATGGTGCCGGCTGATCAGCGCGGACCAGCCGAAAGCGGAAATTGTGCTCTTTGGTCTTTCAACCGGAGCTGACGCTGTATTGATGGCTTCGGGAGAGGATAACCTGCCGGTCAATGTTAAATGCATTATTGCGGACAGTGCTTATTCCCGGCTGACAGACTTAAGCAATTACGTTCTTCGCCGGCGCAGCGTGCCATCCGTGCTGCCCGGAATACTGACCTTTTCCACCAGCCTGGTCACCTATCTGCGGGCAGGTTATTCATTTATGGAAGCAAACGCTGTCAATCAGGTTTGCAAAAGCCACACACCGACACTGTTCATTCATGGCGGGCAGGATGACATCTTCCCTGTTGAAATGTGCTATGAACTTTACGAAGCCGCGGACTGCAGCAAAGATATCCTGGTTGTCAGGGATGCTTCTCATGGCTACGCGATGTTTGCTGACTATGATAATTACTGGCAGCGCGTTTGGAAATTTGTTCAGGTTTATCTGCCGCAAAAACAAAAGGTTGAAGAAAGTTCTTATGTATCCCGATTGAAAAATCAGGTTAAAAGAGCAGTTGGACGATAAAACATAACAATTCCGTATCTATTCAAAACCCGCTGCAGTGCACATGGGGACAGGTACGTTTGTGTCGGCTTCGCGGCACAAGATGCCAGTCCCCATGCGCATTATTTTTAATAGATACCTGTCAGAAATTAATAAATCACGCACTCTCTGCGGCCGGATTCCCTTGCTTTGCTGAGAGCGCTTTCCGCGTCATTGTAAAGATTATCCTGCGGATTCTGCCGGTCTGAGAAAGCGGCACCGGCACACACGGAAACGCCGGGGACATCACCTTCCGGGTTCTGCAGCTGTTTGTTGATCATTAAAAACTTATTATGAACCAACGGACGCAGCGAACTGTTCATACGGGTCAAAATCACGACAAATTCATCATCTCCCATACGGAAGATCAAATCAACCGAGCGAAAATTCCGCTTCAGCACACCGGCAACCCGCTTCAAAACAAGGTTACCCACATCGTGCCCGTATATTTCATTGATTTTTTTGAACTGATCGATATCAAAAATCATCAGGGCAACATGGTTAATGTCTACGCTGCGGATCAATAAATCATAAGCACCGCGGTTAAACAGTCCGGTCACCGGATCATGGGCTGCTTCATAAGTCAGCTGAGCCCGCACTTTGCGGCTGTCAGCCAGAAAATCGTTATATGTCCGGGAAACAAAGCGCAGCTCTTCCGCGCCGGTCGGTTTGTCAGGATGCTGAGCACGAATATTTTTCACCAGATTCGTAAGCGGTTTTCGGATCTGCGTACTGATAAAAGCAGCGAGGATAAAAACAACGACCAAAAGAGCGGCTGTCAGAATCGATTGAATTTGCAGCAGGTTCAGCATCTCACCGGAAGCTTTATCCATAGTCCGGCTCTCTGCTGCTATCAAGTCCTGCGTACATTGGCCGACATTCGCTTTGATACGATTTTTATACCCCATGTAATAGTCGTCAAACACAAGATTGATCGACTCATTTTTCAATTCTTCCGCTGCCAGCGAAGCATATTTTTGATCGACCGGTATTTCAGAAAGAACAGCCGGCATTTTTTCCAAAGAATAACCAAGGGACATCAGACGCAGGCGCATTGCCAGATATTCCCGCTGAACAAGTTCATTAGAAAGCGTAAGCGCGTTTGAAAGACTTTGATAAGCACTGCTGCCGCTGCTGTTCCCCATCAGATACTCAAGATCGGAAAGCGCCTTTTCGCGGCGTTTGGTAACATCAACTTCCTCAAAGAACTCGTTCATAAAGGAAACATCACCGCTGACAACAAAAAGACGGACACGGTCAGTCAGATAATCCGAAACTGACTCCATATTGAAAGCTGCCTGCTGCGCCGTTACAAAACGATCACCCGCCTCAACAGATGCCTGATAACCGCGATTCACGTTTCTGTCGATAATAAAAAGACCGATCGATATCAAAATTGAGATCACAGTCAGGAAAATATTGAAGGCACGCATCGAAATGCCTTTCCGTTCCGCGTGCTTTTCTCCGGTTTTTTCTGTTGATTCCAACTGTTGAATTCTTTGATCATGTGCCTGACGCATTGAGGACAGTTCCGCGGCCAGTTTCGCGTCAGCTTCTTCTTTTTCAGCCTTCTGTGCGGCGTCCAACTCAGCACGGGCAGTTTTTCCCTCGGCAATAAATCGTTCAAAATCCTCCGGTGGAATCGGTTTGGAAAAATAATATCCCTGGACAACTGCGCATCCCATCATGCGCAGCGCTTTTAGCTGTTCTTCGGTCTCGACACCTTCCGCAATAGAAGGAACACCGAGAAAATCTGCGATATCAATGATGACCTCGATCATCCGGGTACTGCCGCCTTCTTTGAAAGCATTGCGGATGAACTGCATGTCCAGTTTCAGCGCATCAATCGGCAGGGTTGAAATCATGTTCAGCGAGGAATACCCGGCACCGAAATCATCCATTTCGATATGGAAGCCCTCATGCCGCAGTTCTTTGACTTTATCAATGATCTGATCCGAATTTGTTGTATACGCGGATTCTGTTATTTCAAGATAGAGATCGTCGGTCGTCACATCATTGGATTTGAGAATATCATTCAGTGTATCCAACAGATTCGGATCATAGATGTCGACACGGGAAACATTAACGGAAACGGGGACCGAATAATCAAAACGTTCTTTCCATTCATGAAGCTTCCGTGCGGTTTCACGCCAAACAAACACATCCAGTTTTTGGATCAAACCATTATTTTCGAACAACGGAACAAAAACAGACGGACTGATCATGCCGAATTTTGGATGGTTCCAGCGGACCAGCGCCTCCGCACCGGTGAGAATCGGATTGCGGGGACGGATATCAAATTTCGGCTGGAAATAAACCAGGAACTGATTGGTTTCCAGCGCTTTGGAAAAATCTTCAACCAACTGTTCCGCGTAAAGCTCACGTTGGTTCAGATCATCGTCATAAATACCCACCATTTTGGTGAAACTGCCATGCACTGTATCCGCCGCGGTTTTGGCGCGGTCAAAACGCAATTCAATATCCAGCGATTTGTCCACAACGGAGTAAACACCCATTCGCAGGTGGATCCGGGAGCCGCCGATTTCCTCACCATAAATCCCGGAGGAAATGGTTTCCAGCATGTTTTCATAATCATCACGATGCGGACAATAAATCAGGAAGGTATCAGCCTCTTTCCGGCTGACGATACCGCCATGGTCCATGGTAACTTTGCGAATGTTATCAGCAATTTGCCGAAGCAGCTGATCACCATAGACTTTTCCATAACGCTCATTGATCATATGAAAATGGTTGACATCAACCAAAATCGCGTCAGTATCCATTCCTTTGTGACGGTTATCAAACTGTTCAGCATAACGGAAAAAATATTCTTTTGTATAAAGCCCGGTAAGTGTGTCCCGTTCCGTGACCTGAATAATACGCCGGTCTTCCGAAAGCTCTATAGTACGTCGAACGCGCGCAAGGATCACATCGATTTGCGGATAGGGTTTGGGGATAAAGTCAATAGCCCCCAGGCTCAGACATTCTACTTCCGACTGCTGGTCTGAAGTCAGGACAATCACCGGAATATGGGCAAGATCGACGTCTTCCGTAACACGCTTCAAAACCTCTTTGCCGTTCATCACCGGCATCAGCAGGTCCAACAGGATCAAAGATAAGGTCTCCTGGTTTTCCCGTATAATTTCAAGTGCCTGCTGGCCATTTTCCGCATAAAGAACGGAATAGCTCTGTTTTAAAATCTCTCCGAGGATCTCACGGTTGACAACATCATCGTCTACAACCAGAATCTGTCGTTTTACACCCGCGGTATGAAAATTTTCATTGTTTATGACCATATTCATGTTCCTCTGTCACCCGGTACTCAAATAAACTTCAGTTATATATTCTCACCTTTTTCCAAAAAGACAAGTACCAGCCGGGTTCCGAATGAGTTTTTATAAATCAATTTATATTTACTCAATTCTGCCGTGGTTTTCAAATCCGGAATTTTCAAATTCGCTTTTTTTTGATTTTATCATACAAAAGGCTATAAAACACTGAATAAATCAGAAAATGGCAAAATAAAAAGAAACGCTGTTACGATTCAGGCGTCCGCCGGTTTTGCTATGCCTCATCACAGCGTTTAGTCCTGCTGTGCCGGGTGCGCGGCAACATCAGGGCAGACCTCATGTGATCCGTGAACAGTGAAGGCGAGGGGGCAGCTCTGCGCTTCGCGCAAAACTGTCTCCTCACCCAAGCAATAAGCAGCTTTAGCGGAAAATCAGGAAAGACTGCGGACCGACCGTCAATTTTCCATCTTTGAGATCTCCGCTGCCGATACGAAAAAGATTCGTTCCACTTTCATCAGGCAAATCAAGGCTCACCTCATTGCTGTTGGGGTTCACAGCCAACAACAAGGCACCGCGTTTGTAAACAAATGGTTTTCCCGGTTCCGAACACACGACACGGAACGCAGCATCTGCCTGCAGATCCTCTTCCTGATGGCGCAGCTTCAGAACAGCTTTGACCGTGTTCAACAGGGAATCGGGATCTTTCATCTGATCCGTGACAGTCGGTGCGTCATCCGAGCCGTCAACCGGGAGATAGATATCCTTTTCGTCCGCTTCAGAAAATCCAAGGTTCTTCCCCGTGTTCCACTGCATCGGCGTGCGGGAACCGGTTCGTGTATAACCGCCCTCTTTGGTCGGAATATCCAAAAAGCGCATGCCGATCTCATCACCGTAATACAGGAACGGAACACCCGGCATGGTGAAAATGAAAGCATAAGCCAGTTTCAGTTCATCAGGCTCAAGTCCAAAGCGCGGGCGGGTGGTGTCGTGATTGCAGGTGAGCAGGGAAATGTAGCCCAGGTCTTTTGTATCTTCATACCAGTCCAGGTACTGTCCGAGAAAACGGTTGATATTGCCGCCGGAATCCTTTTTGAAATAACTGGCATTGTGTTTTTCGTCATAATAATAGTCACGCATCAGCGTGCAGTATCCGTTCACTCCGCCGTAATTCAGATAAAAATCCATATCAAAACCGGCACGGAGGGCAAGCTTCGGAGCGCTCCATTCCGCAACCATGGCGGCATTCGGGAATTCGAGGTCCAACATTCTGCGGACATCCCGCCAGATCAGGCTGGTTCCCGTTTTATTTTCGTCATCTCCCTTCACCAGGGAATTCGCCATATCTACACGAAAACCGTCGCAGCCATGAGAAAGCCAGAATCGCATCACGTCCTTCATAGCCTCCCGGGTTTTGAGCGGTTCCGGATGGTTCATTGAAAACTGCCAGGATTCGGTCGGATGCAGAAAACCATAATTCAAAGCCGGCTGACATTTGAAGAAATTCAGAACGTAGCAGGCATTCCGCTCCGATTCGCCGCCGATGTAAGGCATCCCGGACGCTCCATGCAGCCAGAAATCCGTCCAGATATAGCGGTCACTGTATTCGTTGCGCTCTTCTTTTTGACTCTCACGGAACCAGGCATGTTCTTCAGAAGTGTGACCGGGAACCAGATCCAGCAGCACATGAATCCCCTTTGCGTGGGCCTCATCAAACAGCCGATACAGATCTTCGTTCGTCCCGTAACGCGGCGCGACTTTTTTATAATCCCGAACGTCATACCCCGCGTCTTTGAAAGGCGAATCAAAACATGGGTTGATCCACAAAGCATTGCAGCCCAGGTCCTTGATATAGTCCAGCTTTGAAATGATCCCGTTGATATCCCCGATTCCGTCACCATTCGAGTCACAGAATGACTGCGGATAAATTTCATAAAAAACAGCGTCCTTCAGCCATGCAGCTGCCATACAACCTCCACCAATATATTTTTGAATAATGTACAGAGAAAACTGCGGTCCCTGCTCCGTTAATTTCAACAAACAATATATACAATCATACTATGAAACCGCTCAATTATTGCAGTATACAATTACGTTCTGACACGATAAATAAATAAAATGTCGACTTAGTACCTCAAAAACATAATAATTCAGCACATCAGAGTATAATGAACCTAAGGTGACAGGTTTATAGAAACAATACAAACTGCCGCCGGCTCACAGCCTATAAAGGCTTTGAGATAAAGGAGAATCTCAATGAAAAAAATAATTATCATAATTCTGTCCGTTTTCCTGATATCGGTGTTTTTGGCACCGGTCTCAGCTGATGACACATATACCATCAAAGTCTCCGCGCCGAATGGCGCACCGGCCCTGGCGGTTGCCGCTCTGGCAGCTGAAGCCCCGGAAAATTACACCTTCGTTGCGGCTGACACCATCCCGGCGGAATTTGCCAACAAAACCGCTGATTTCATCATCGCGCCGATCAATGCGGGCGCCAAGCTTTACAAAGCCGGTAAATCAGACTACAAGCTGGCTGCCGTGGTTACATGGGGCAACCTTTACATCGCCTCACAAAAGGCAGATTTTGCGCTTGAAGACATCAATGGTGCCGCCATCACGCTTTTCGGCGAAAACACCATCAATGCATCGGTTGTGCTCTTCGCGCTTGCCGGCAGCGGTCTGGAACCGGCACAGGTTGACTATCTCGCCGGCGCAGCCAACACCCAGACTCTGCTGCTCACGGATGAAAATGCCATCGTCGTCACTGCGGAACCCGCCCTGACTGCAGCAAAGATGAAGAATGAAGCTATCACCGCCTATGCGGTCAACGATCTGCTGAAAGCCGCAAACGGTTTTGAAGGCTTCACCCAGGCCGGGCTGTTTGTAAACGCGGACACCATCGCGAACCATCCGGAAGCTGCCGCCGAATATCTTGACAAGGCTGAAGAAGCAGCCAACCTGGCACAGACAGACCCGAATGCCCTTGCGGAAGCTGCTGTTGCGCTCGAGATCCTGCCGAATGTCAAGGTGGCGCAGACTGCCATCCCGAACTGCGCAATTTCCTTCGTGAAGGCGCTTGACGCGAAAGATCAAATCGAAGCGACTGCGGAGATCGACCTGAGCCAGTTCGGCGGTTCCGTACCGACAGATGATTTTTATTATGAGGCGAAGTAAAGCTTTAGAAGTTTTAGCTTTCACTCTTGGAATTATTCTGATCGGCTGCCTGATCCAGGCAGCCGGTTGGATAAAAAACGACAAACTGGTTTTTCCGGATGCCGCTGAGATTCTGAGAGCTTTTTTTCGTTTGCTTTCTACACCCAAAACCTGGCTGCTGATCCGGACAACCCTGCTCCATCTGCTGAGCGCGATGGCTGTTTCTACCGTGCTTGGATTGATGATTGGAATGGCGGAAGGCGCCAGTGATTTTATACGGATCCTGCTGCGGCCATTAATGATGATGCTGCGCTCCATCCCCATGCTGATGCTGGTGGTGATCATCATGGTTCTCACGACATATGATCGTGTACCTCTTATCGGGACCTCGCTGATCCTGATTCCCATGATCAGCGAAGCCGTCTGCGAGGGATTCCGCAGTCTTGACAAAGACCTGATGGATGTTTACCGGCTGAACAGCGGGTTTAATCTTCAGGTTCTGTGGAATGTCCATCTGCCATTGATGGCAGGGTACCTCAAACAGGCCTATATCAACGCGGTTGGGATGGGCGTCAAGCTTGTGATCTCCACCGAATATCTGGTTCAGACACGGAACTCCCTCGGAAAAGCCATCAATACCAGCATTTATTTCAATGAATATCAGGATATCTACGCCTACGCGCTGATCATGATTTTACTGGTTATTGTTCTCAGCGAACTGCCGCTGTGGATTCTCAAACTTTCGGAGTAACGATTCAATCCGGATCATAAAAAATGACATGAAGTATCATTCCTTTCCGGATGAAAAACAAAGACGGTATGTTGTTTATTCATACCGTCTTTGTTTTATCCTATAACATCATCAATTTTCTTCTTATCTGTGAGGAAAATTATGAGGACGCGGACCCCACGGTTCCGGATGGTGAGGGCCCCACGGTTCCGGATGGTAAGGACCCCACGGGCCCGGATGCCATGGACCCGGATGCGGGTGCGGTGCCGGTTCCGGAGAATACGGCAGGATGCAGATGGCCTTCATTGTTACGTCCTTTGCAGGCATATTGAAGGTGTTATAAGCATAGCCGAAATCAGCAACACCGTCATTGTTCCAATCCCAACCGTAGAAAATTAAACCGTTCATATAGGTCACAGGGTCAAAAAGCACCGTAACGGGTGTCCCCGCGCTATAAGTGTTGGTGTCCGTTGGGACAGATGCCAGACAATTGTTTCCTTCATAAGTTACCTTATAGAAGGCAGGCTCCTGTGCCGAAGCAACAGAGGCAGCCGCCAGCAGGCAGATACACAGAATTGCAAAAATATATCGTTTCATGTTCCACTCCTTTGCCTGTATTATACAATAAACGGTTAAAATCCGCAAAAAATCTTATAGTGACTTATTTATTGACTAAAATATTACAAAAATAATATCTAATCGGCACTTTTCTTGCACGCTTAACTCATAGAGATTCGTATCTTTAGAATGAGATGTACCCCAAACGGGACGGTTATTCCGGAGCTGTCCCGTTCTTTGTTCTATATCCCTACCACATTTTTAAACAAAAGTCAAGGGACAACATTGCCCGTTTACATTTTGAAATTCCCGCTGTAAACTCTGGGTATAAGGAGTAAGAAGTAAGTAGTAAGGAGTGATGAGGTTCCCGAAGATCAGGGACTGAACCCAAACAACTCCTCACTCCTAACTCCTAACTAATGAAGGAGGGTTGATATGAGCGGAACAGTTGAAAAGATTATCAACGGCGACCGGATCCAGGTGCAGACACCGGATGCGGATGAATTAGCGCATATCACCCGTTTTGGGACCTGCCGCGACAATGTAGAAG
>JAFPZX010000054.1 GCA_017417055.1 Anaerolineaceae bacterium | reverse complement strand
TGCGGAGATTTCCAAATTACAGAACACAATAGAATCTCAGAAGACCGAGATTGAACGGCTGAATCAAATTCTGCATAATTTCCAACAGCACAGATTCGGGGCACACAGCGAAAAAACGAAATATATAATGCCATCGCCGGAACAGCCAATGCTGTTCAATGAAGCGGAAATTTGCAGGGAAACAACAGAACCTGAATCAGAAACCGAAGCGATCCGGATCGATGTCAAATCCTACCAACGAAAATTCAAACGAACAAAAGCAGAACTGACAAAAAATCTTCCTCAGAAGGATATCTACTATGAATTACCGGAAGAGGCTCTTCATGATGAGGAAGGCAATCATTATGAATACGTCAGTACAAACCTTGTTCGAAATGAAATGATGATCATTCCCAAACAGATTTTAGTCATCAATCATTATCAGAAAGTATACAAGGCAGATATTACCATAGAAGGCGTTCCGGCAACAAAGTTTCTGAAAGCTCCTGTACCTAAAGCGGTTTTACCCCACAGTATTGCAAACGCCGCGACAATAGCCAATATTATGGCAGAAAAATACGTCAATGGGCTGCCTCTGTATCGTCAGGAAGCAGAATGGAATAACAAAGGTGTCGATTTCCGTCGCAATACGATGGCGAATTGGATCATTCGGTCGGTGGATTATTACTTGAAGGATGTCTATTTTCAGTTGATCGCGGAATTGAAGAAACAGGACGTGATCCATGCAGACGAAACCCCTGTCCAGGTTCTCAAAGAGGATGGAAAAACACCTGAATCGAAATCCTATATGTGGGTATATAGTTCAGCAGCAAGAAATGATCGGCAGATCCGCATCTTTGACTACAAAAGCAGCCGAAGCGGAAAGAACGCGAAAGAATTCCTGGCGGATTACCATAATGTGGTGGTTAGTGACGCATTCAGCGGGTACAACAAAATTGCAAATGATGTGATCCGCGCCGGATGCTGGGCACATGTCCGGAGAAAATGGAAAGAAGCAATGCCAGCCGGAGCGACGCCAGAAAACAGCAGTGCAGCCCGAGGATTCAAATTTTGTTCCCGCATCTTCAGTATTGAGAAACGATTGAAAGAGTTACCCGATGAAGAAAGGCTGAAGGCCAGAAATGATCAGGTAAAACCAGTCGTTGACGAATATTGGAAATGGTTGGATGAATTGATCGTCGATTCCAATTCAAAGCTTGGTGAAGCAGTGACCTATTCAAAGAACCAGAAGGAATATCTGAACCGATTTCTCGAATACGGCAATATTGATATCAGCAACAACCAGGCCGAAAATGCCATCCGCCCATTTGTGATTGGAAGAAAGAACTGGCTGTTTTGTGATACTGTAGGCGGGGCTTTCGCCAGTTCCGTCGTTTACTCTCTCGTTGAAACCGCCAAGGCCAATAACCTTGATCCGTATCAGTATTTATTGCTCTTGCTGACCGAATTGCCACAGATTGACGGTCCATTATCTGCTGAAACCCTGGAGCCATTCTTTCCCTGGAACGCAGCCGCAGCCTGCGCTAATTTGAAATACCCCTTCTGATTTTTCAACGTACGATTATTGATCGCTTACTGACCAACAGTATTCTGTCCTACGCAAAGCACCGTACCATCGGATTTTAATCCCACAGTAAAAAAATCTCCTGCATCAATAGCTATTATGTTGTACCATCCCGAAAAATCTAAATAGTTTTTATCGTTTCGTCCTACTGCTACAATAGTACCATCTGATTTAAGTCCAATTGAACTTTGATTTCCGGCAGTTATTGCAGTTATATTTCTCCATCCGGATACATCGCACATTCCCGAATAATTACTTCCAGCACAAACAACC
>JAFPZX010000053.1 GCA_017417055.1 Anaerolineaceae bacterium | reverse complement strand
TCCTGGTAACCGTTTGTCCGGCTGTAGTCACCGAGACCGTCGGTTTCGATTTCCGGGTAAAGGATTTCCCGAGCGTTTGCGCCTTCTCTGGTCATTGCCGGGTCCCCGGAAAGGTCGGCTGTGACGGACGCAAGTTTGAAAACCTCATCAAGAAGGTTTGTGTAGTTCTTTGCAAGTACAATCTGGTTAGCCATTATTTCTTCTCCTGTTCTTTAGAGGGAAGGCCCATTATCGCTCTCATTTTGGCGTCGTTCACCTCGTCGATGTCTGCGCCACCGAAGCCGCCCATGT
Source organism: Anaerolineaceae bacterium (assembly GCA_017417055.1). GTDB lineage: Bacteria > Chloroflexota > Anaerolineae > Anaerolineales > Anaerolineaceae > Flexilinea. The sequence continues at coordinate 9,538 of JAFPZX010000053.1, read as the reverse complement.
TGCCGGGTTGGTTCGGGTTTGAGAAGATGCCTTCTTTGTCTTTGGTCAGACTGCTGAAAATATCAGACACGCCTTTTCCTTTGTTTTCCGGTTTGGCAAGCTCAGCTTTGATCTGGCTAATCATTGCCACCTCGGTGTAGTCGTTCACGAATTTCTTGTCCTTCGGGAAGGCTTCCTTGATGATCGCTGTCATCCGTTCGTCGGCTGCCTTTGCTTCGGCTTCCTTCTTTTCCTTCTCGATTTGCGCTTTCAGGTCGTCGAGCTGCTTCTTGACGTCAGCATTGTCACCGGCTTTCTTTTCCAGCTCCGTTACCTGGGTCTTGTATGTCTCGATGGTCTTGTTGGCCTCGGCAAGGTCATTCTGAATTCGGGCTTGTTCAGCCTTTTCTTCCTGAATGTCTTTCCCGTGCTCTGCCATGATCTTGTCGATCAGGTCATCAGCAATTCCGACATTCTTCAAAAATTCGCGTTTCATTTTTTTCTCCTGACAGTCATTTGTTACACGGGCCTGCCCCGCGTGAGGTTTCGGTCGGCATACGCCCCGACCCCGGCGGAATAAAAAAAGCGCTCAATCCCTGTATAGGATTGAGCGCTTTCTGAGAGCTTGCTCAAACGCGGAATGTCTCCGCTGTGTTTATTATATCATGGTTTTTTCAATTCTTACATTAGTTTTTGCATACATTTCGATCTTGACAATTCCGATATCACCAAATTCCTGTCGAAACGCTATACTCCTTTTCGGAGATAATTTCAATGTGTGTCTGATTCATTTTGGCTCCTGATATACTTATCTGTATATTCTAAAGAAAGGAGGTTCTTTTATGGCTGTAGTCGATTCTTTTTGTTCAGTTATTCATTCAATAGTAACTTTGAAAATAGAAATGATAGAAGTTACTCATAGCGATTCGACCTATCGTGAATACATTCCAAATGGGTTATTTGAATGCAGCTCCGATATGAATACAGGACATTGTAACGCTGATAAATGTCCTGTATTTCTGAAGTATGAGAGAAAATACAATCATTCGGAAGACGATTCACTTCTGGATTGATAATAAAACCCTAATATTTCCGGCAATTCCGGCTTGATTCCCAACATATCCCATGTGAGGTCAAGCGCGGGAAAAGACAATTTCAAAATCGGAACAGTTCCCGGTTTGTGCTCAAATTCAATTGTGCTCACACCGGGAACTTTCTCCCCATTGAAGAACACCTGACTCCTCGCACCTGTTGTTTTGATTTCAATGTGTGGCTGATTCATTAGATACCTCTTGATTCAATATGGACACAATCAGGAGTGCTGCACTCCGTAATACTGGAATTGCCTAAAAATTTTGTATGTATAACTCCACCACAAAAGGGACACTCAATAGAATCTTTTCCTTTATTCCACATTTCGCGTGTGAGATAGTCAGAAAATTCTAAATGTTCCTCGCGTGTTAGCTCTTTGAATTTTTTATTCATATAAATCGCCATAAAGCACCTTTCGTATAAATAAATTATACCTTATTTTCACACCGGCTTCATTCGCTCTGTCAATTGCATCTTGAATTAAATAATAACGATCCTCATCAGACAAACCGGGAGAATGTTGTGCTGCCATGTAAGAAGCTCTAAATTCATCGTTCCATGAGTTTGGAATTAACATCGTTCCTCTGTTCGCTCTATGCCCATAATACTCATGTGCAAGAATCGCTCTTGAGCTCATTTTATCCCTTGCCTTTGTTGAATTTGAATCAGGCAATACATCACCGCGAACGGTTATATAATTATTATCGTCATGATAAGCTGTACGTACTCCGCTATTGAATCTGAATATTGATTCATCAGCCTCAATTGCGCAAATATCATTTTTCAAATTTTCTATCTCTTCATCATTCAACACGTAAAAAGGTGATCTACGCATTCCGTTTGCCATATCGCGGTGAATAAGGGAGATAAAGGGACGCGTTTCCATTTCTTCTTTCAATTCTGCCAGCGACTTGACCGTCGGACTGCCGCCCCAGAGAGGATTCGGTTTGATGTAAACCATGTCGTGAAGGTTGAAAATGGAGTAAAAAAATAAAATCTCCCAGGGCGGGGAGATTTTATCGCAGCGGAATATAACCGGTCATCAGAACACAATTGAATGGGTAATATACTCCAATAAACTATTATAATAGAAAATTAATGGTTTAGTAAAGAAATATGAATATTTTCATTTCTTTCATCAATTTCATTGACGTAGGTACTCAAATGTTTTGGCGGAATGTCTAAAGGCTTTATATCAAGCGGATCAATATCTGCCCACCATTTAGGAACTTGGCTTCGGCAATGATCGTAGCTGTGGCAATTGTCGCACCAAATCCAGCCGCCTGCATGCTCATAATCACGCTGAAAAACATGAGCGTAAATATGTAAAGTTCCCTTACTACATATAGGACATTGGTTTCCTATAAGCGGAATTCGACCATTTACAGCATCATGGTATATATCGTTGAGTTTGTCATTATTTTTCCAATCGTTCATCGTAATCCTACAATATATTCGTGTAATTTCCAATCAGATTGATAACTCCGGGTTTCGTCTGTCTGGCCGGTTTTAAGAAGCTCTCTGCTATGAACTAACTCGTGAGCAATTGTCCTGGCTAATTCCTCTTCTGAAGCAAACGCCATATTTCCAATACGAATTTCATCAGGCTTTTCTGGGTTGGTTAGCCCGTAATCTGCCCTAATTGTATCATCAAAAACTACAGAAATAGGCTTCCCGGAACCTCGTAAGTTAATATGATATTTTTCGACAATCGCTGCTATTCTCAAATCACGATTTAAAGCTTGTTCGTATGTGATTTCTGAAGGTTCGACAGGTACCCCTTTTCTGAAAAACACCCTTGAATCCATATTTTCACGCAGCTCTGCCAATGTTTTCATTGTCGGACTGCCGCCCCAGAGAGGATTCGGCTTGATGTAGACCATGTCCCGGAGATTGACGCCCTCATTCTTCCACAGATCATACCGTCCCGGACCCATGATCTTACGCTGAGTCTCCGGGTCCTGCTTTTCAAACCAATCCTGACCGCGTTCCCATCCCGGTTCATTGATCGGGTCAAAGTGCCTGGTCACCGGGACGGCGGAGCATTTGCCGTTCGGATGGTCGGAGAAATCTTCCGTCTTGTCATAGTATTCCCCATCCATCATCAGGCAGGCAAAACAGGCCGTCGGCGGATAGCACATGCGGCGATATCCCCGGACGGCACGGCTTTCCCGCATCGTTTCCAGATTGGCCGCGCGGTATGCCCGGTTCACTTCGGTGCGGGCAATCAGCAGCGCGCGCTTCTCCGGGATCGTCACGGCTTCCATCATCTGCTGCGCGATCCATGCAGAGCCCTGTCCGGTGCTCAGTCCAACCGTCAGCACTTCGTCCAGCTTCCGGCTTGTCTCTCCCCAGCTCTTGTCCAACAGGCGGCGCAGCGGAGACGTGTCAGAAAGCATCCCCGAAATAATCCGCCCTTCCCGCTGGTTGATCCGTGTCCACAACGGGTCATCCGGTTCGGCGATGTTGATCAGCTTTTTGGCATTGGCGTTCCCGATTTTCACCGCATCAGCCTCCGCCCCGCTGATCCGACCCAGTGCCGCGCGGTTGTATTTGTCGATGGTCCGCCGGGTCTGCTCCATCATGGTCTGATAACGTTCCAGACTGTATAAATAACTGACCGCTATCGATTCCCCTGCGTCCCGCTTTGCCTGGATCAATGCGGTCAGCGCGTCAACCTGTTTTTTCAGATAGTGATAAGACGGAACCCACTGACGCGCCAAATCCCGTAGCATGGCAAGCTCACTGCGGTTGATGGCCTCCCTGTATTCACGGATCGCCCGGAAGATCGCGGCTTCAGCCACGCTGAGCCTCCAACGCTAACTGCTGCTGCAACAGCAAGTCGGCAGCCTGCTGTGCCTCCGCTTTGGCCTGCTGAATCTCCGCGACACGTTCCCTCGCTTCGTCCAGTGTCTCCCCGGCAATGACGTAATTCCTCAGCTCCGCGGTCTCGATCGCGTCCATCTGCAGCGCCGTTGTCAGCTGGTTGAAGGTCTCCTGGCTGCTCTCGATCATGGCGTAACTCCAATCAAACGCGACCTCAAACTCTCCCATCGGAGAAAGGCTGTAATAATTATTCAGGACGTTCATGGCATAAGCCAGACGGTCAATTCCTTGCGCGATGGCTTCGCGCATCAGCTGAACGATGCTGTAGGTGTCATAAAGTCCGGCTTTGATCTCCGTCGCGGTTGCCCCTCGTGAGGTCTGTTCTGTCAGAATGCCTTTGCTGGTGCCGACCTGTTTTTCGAGCAGCTCGTACAAATTGACCAGACGGTTATAATATGAGCTGTCGCGGATTGCCGGGTCGTAAACCCTCCAGAGCTTGCTTGCTCCGTCCAATCCGCCCGGCGTGGTTGGCATAAAAAGCCCCGTGACCGGAAGGTTTCTCCGGTTGTTCTTTATATCGAACAGCGTTTCGTCCATCCCGACGATTGGCTTTTTCAGCTTGTATTCTCTGCGGATATCTTCCAGGCATTCCTCGATTTCCTTCATCAAATCGTCGCAGCCGTAAGTAATCGGGACGCCATAAAGCGCTTCGTTTCGCCTGTTGTCAATCGGGCATTTGATATACGCCAGCGGCAAGTGCTCACAGCCGGTTATGGCCATTTCTTCCTGAATGTCTGCCCACTCCGGGAAACGGTCAAAAGCGACCGGGCCTCCTGTCGCGTTCGTTGCTCTCTGACGAATGGTCACGGTTCCGGTTTTGTCCATGCTGTAATCCGTCCAGCGGAAAAAACGCTCATCGTTATGGACGGAGGTGTCTGCTAAAATCGAAACCGCCAGTATTTCGTCTCCGTTTATGCGGTTGATCACCATGGAGGATTGCGGGACGATATCTGTGAAAAGCTTTCCTCCGCTGACGTATGGAATCAGCAAAACGCCGCCGGTGCCGTATGCGATGGACGTCCACTTCCGAACCTTTCCCCATATCGCCTGGATCGAATTGTTCAGGCTTTGCGCTCTTTGATTGTCTCCTACGACCTCGACGCTTGATTCCGTTACGGTCAGGGCGGATAACTTCCCGGCAAATATCGCGGTCAGGTTTACTCCGTGCAGGTTTTTGTATCGGCGGTTTTGTTCTTCGAGGATGTTCGTTTCGTTTTGGCTCACGATTGGGTCAATTCCAAAAAGTCGCTTAACGATGTTTCTTATGCTGTCTGTAAAATTCATGTCTGCTTTTCCTCCCTTATCAGGATTTTCATGTATCGTTCCCAGCTGTATTCGAAGGCGTCCAGGGTGTCGATGTCGCTGGTTCCGTCATCCAGGCGGACCCACTGTCCCGGCTTTTGCTTATCCCAGACGCATTCCGAAAGCGCGGTGACCAGGCTCTTGCAGTCCTCCGGGACGATGCTCAAAACGTGCAGCGCCATCATGATGTCGGTAGCTCTGATTCTGTCGTTGATCTCGTATTTCCGCGCGTTGGCGACCGGGAACGGAGCCCGCGTTCTGAAGCTGTTGATTATGGTCTGTTCCGCGCTGTCACAGTACGCCGTGTCAACCCGGCCATATTCCCCGGTGATTATTTTTCCGAAGGTCAGGAACCGCTCCGTCAGCTGTTCCGTGTTCATACCTTCCGCCTCTATCCGCTCCGACCGCAGCGCGATAAGCTTCCAGTCATTGGTTATGGCGCAGGCGACGAAGGTGTGCGCAGATCCGCTGCATCCGAAGTCAACGCCGACGTATATGTTGCGGAATGTCCACTTTTTCCCGTCATGGTATTTCTTGCGGAGGTCCTCCCTGGAAATAAACCAATCTGCCGGGGTGTCAGAAAACGACCTGTAAATCAGGCCTTCCGCGACAATGCGCTGCCCGAAAATGTCCCGCCTGTACCACACGGAATCCTTCCGGTATCTCGCAACGAAAGCCTCCACTTGTTCCGGCGTCATGCTCTTGTTGTCGTGGATCGTAAAGTGTTCGTACAAAAAGCCGGGGAGCGCATCTTCCCGGTATCGGTCTATATACTCCGAATAAATTCGGTGATGCGGGCTGGACGGGTTCAGGTCCCATAAAGTCAGCGGCTCCTGCGCTGCTGCCTGTCTGGCCATAGCCACTTTTATAAAGCTCGTTCTGGAATCGTCGCAGTCATAATGCTCGTTGATTTCCGTCGCGATCCACAGCCCATAGCTGTTCCCAAGAATCCGCTTGTAGCTGTCCGCCTTTCCGCCGCCTGCAAAGATAACCACCTTCTCTCCGGTCACCGTCTGAATAAAGAGCGCTTCATTGTCGCGGTACTTTCCCCAATGACAGGCTCCTGCAAAAAGGTTCTCCAGCCCAAAGCCATTACAGACACCGATATTCAATTTCGCATTCCCGATTGTCGAACCCGTTGCCAGGTGAAACTTATCCGGACAATGTTCCAGATATTCCGCGGCAATCAGACAGTGGTCAATGGTCTTTCCGGCGCGGACTGCTCCTTCCGCCACACAAAAAGACGAATGCAGCGCACGGCCGATGTATAAATAATGCTTTTGGGAAAATTCCTTATAAATCGGCACTTCACTGATTGGCACGATTCGCCTCCGCTTTTGCCCGCTCGATAATCGCGGACCTCGCCATGATTGCCGCGGTCTGCGTGTCATTCGTTATCTCAGGCTGATCGTAACCCAGCATCCGGATCAGGATGTCCAGCGCCTTCATCTTTGTCTTCAGAATGTCCTCCGGCTTTGCCTTGCTCAGGTCAACGTCTGAAAACGCCAGAGAGGAGACCTCCGCCAGAATGTCTTCCCGCTTGACTTTTCCCAACGCTCTGGCCTCCGCCTTCAATTCTTCATACCTTGTGGAAACCTTGGGCATTTTCAACAAATTAGAAGCCTGTGAATCAACAGAAGACGGCTGCCAGTCAACGGCGGCGGGATATGCGGCAATATAAGCCTGACGTTGGCTCTTACCCTCCATCAGGCCTTGTAAAAATATCTCCTGCTTCGCCGTTATCTCACGCATACTCACCCAAGCCGCCGGACACCTTTACACCTAATCACTGTCCAACATCCGCGTACCCTCAGCGTCAAATGCCGCCATAGCGTATCCGGCCCCGATATAATAAAACGTCAAACCGTCCATTTCTTTTCGGTCTTCAAACAAATAGACCCGCTCGCCTTTATAAATCAACTTCACCCGGCTCAGCGTTGCCCAATCCCGGACCCATGCCGCCTCACAAACGACTTGATAAACTCCCGCCTGTCTGCTGCTGGCTGCCGGCTGCTGACTGTCCTCTATTTCTGATTTCTGATTTCCAATTTCCGATTTCTCAAAGACGTTCATCAGTGGCAAACTCATCGGATCAAAATGGCTCCGCCAATCACACCACACCCGGCGTGCCTCAAAATGCAGATGCGGGCCCGTGCTGTTGCCGGTGTTGCCCGAAAGCCCGATCACATCACCCTGCCGAACCTTTTGATTCGCGAACACATTCCGCTCCGAAAGATGCGCGTACAGCGTGCACTTTCCTTTTTCATGCTCAATCACGATCCAGTTGCCGTACCCGGTCTTTTCGTACCCGGAATACTTCACAATCCCGTCTGCGGACGCTAAAATCTCCGTCCCAACCGGACAGGCATAATCGATCCCGGTATGCGGACGGTCCTTATACGTCACACCCGGGATCAGCTCCCCGTATCCCTGCGAGATTGGATAATCCCCTTTAAAAGGTTGTCTGTATGTCTGCATTCATGCTCCTTTCGGAGGACTGTCCCGTGAAGGGACAGTCCCCACTCATACGGTTCATTTACACGCCTGTCTATTCAGCATCTCCACTATCATCCGTTCACGATCTGAAAGCTGCCATTTCAAAGCGGCGGCATGTTCAGCGGCGGCACGATCAGCGGCGGCACGATCAGCGGCGGCACGATCGCAAAGCAGATAACCAGAGCCAAAGATACTCTTTCCAATTCTCCGTTGTTCGTCCATATCGGAAATAACACAGCAGTCTTTGCGCTTCAGCGTATAAGGCGTGTTGTGTTCATTGAACCAGCCTACCTTTGTAACAGTCAGCACATGATCCGGATATATGTATTTCGGCAGTTCTTTGGTAATCGCTTTTCGGTTTTCTGCGTCCGCGTCTTTGATTTTTTGAGTCAATTCCAGATCATTCCGGATGATATTCTCCGGCTCCAGATTCGTCACAAACGAGGAAGCTATCTCAGCTCCATTCTCGTAGCGGATATTTTTCGAAGTCACAATCACCGTCACCCCGTCTACTTTGCTTATGCTCCCGGCGGTCAGGTAAGGACAAAACAGGAAGAACGGCTGCTGTCGTCTCTGATATTCGCGGCAGATTGATGTGATGATCGAAAAAAGCGGATTGTCAACCACAACACAGCCGGTGGGATAATCGAAACGTTCATAATCCCCGCCCGGCCAGAACGGTCTAACCATCTGTTCACGGGAAAAGCCATAATGCTCCGTCACATAATCCTGCACCACATCCATGATGTTTTGCGGCGTATAACAATCATCGGTTGTCTTTTTCGGCTTGAACTTTTCGACAAACCCGTCATAATCGTCAAATGTTCCTCTGCTCTTGTTATTACCTGCCAAATCTCACCTCCTGCGGGCTCCTGCGGCGTTTTTTGCAAACTTACGCCCTCACCAACAAAACGCCTTAGAATCAAGCCTGCGCGTTATTTCTATGGAATCACTGATTAATTCAGTTCGGGGACGGTTCTCCCGAAGGGGAACTGTCCCCTCGCTTTCGCAGGAATTAATCAGCGTTTTCCTAATTCTCAAAATGCGCCTTCAGCTCATCGATACGCTGAAAAGCCGCGTCCAGCTTCGTTTCCAGAATCACGACACGCTCACTAAGCGCACGAAAGTCTGCCGTACTGGTTCGGACGTCCTTCTGCAAATCCCGCAGCATGGCCATCACCTGCGTCAGCTGAACCCGGATCTCCGTCATTTCCTCCGATTCCCTTTGCGTGTCCTTTTTGGAAACGGAGACAAAATTCCGATACGCCAGCCAAACCGTGAGAATCCCCAAAATAATATTCAAAAACGTCTGCAAATTCATCTCAACACCTCACCAGCCACTGCACACTGATCACTAACCACTGGCTAAAAATTATCCGGATCTGTCGGGTTGTTGCAGATCCCAAAGCCGATCAGGATCACGCCCACCGCGTCGACAATCGTGCGGAACGTCCCTTCCTGGATTCCCCACTTTTCCGGCAAACCCAGCGCGGACAAAATCGTCCAAACCGCCCCGATGACGCTCAGCCAAAGTGCCCAGCTGCGGTATCTCGGCTGTACCGCCTGGAACTTCGCCTCTCCCATCTCGACGGCGTTTTTCATTGCGTTGAAATCCTTTTCACTCATCATTCCTCCTGTTGGTAAATAAAAAAGCGCGCTGGTATTATGTTCCAGACGCGCTTTCTGAGAGCTTGCGTTGTTTATTTCTCTGGATTAATTCTACCACATTTTTTATCTTCGGTGTTGGTTTGCGGGGTGGTGCTGACCGTCAGGTTGACGCGGT
>JAFPZX010000052.1 GCA_017417055.1 Anaerolineaceae bacterium | reverse complement strand
CGGAATTGGTGGAACGATTTCGAAGCAAATCAATCTATTAATGACCGGGTAGGTGTAGAAAAGGGCACCATGGCAATTAATCATTCGAATAGTTATGCTTCGACATTGCGAAATGTAGATGATAAGGAACAAATGGAATTATTCCAATCTGAGACAGATCAGCTGAAAAACACTTATGAAAAATACAGGAAGAAGCAAGAAGAAGAAGGAGAAACCGAGTAGAAGCTCAGGCAGCTTCGGCTCCTTTTGAAGAAACAGGCTGTTGCGATTCACGCAGCGGTCGTTTTATACCGCGACGCACGCCTGGTCTGCCTTTTTGCTGCCGCGAAGCCGGCACAAAAAGACTGTACAGTTGTGCGTTCCCTCGCTTTCGGAGATACCGGTGCCGCAACTTTTTACTATATAATTTCCGGATGAAAGTGCACACAGAAGGCTGTGCTGCTGTGCCTCAGGAGTGTCAGGGACGGACTGCGCGTTTCCCGTCAGAATCAGTGTCAGGGCTCCACAACAATCATGCCACAGCATCGCCATCTGCTGGTGCACTTCCATCCGGAAAAAGATTCTTGATGTGCTGTGACAAAAACGGGACGGTTACTCCGGAACTGTCCCGTGAATGAGCCTCGTACGAAAAATATGACAGATTTTGGAATAATTGACCAAAATTTCCAGATGCACTGAAACAAGGGACGGTTCCGGAGTAACCGTCCCGAACATAAGGTGATGAAGTTATGAGTTACACTTTTACACAGCAAAAACGACAGAAAAATAAAAAACTCGACGCGGAGCCGTTCAGCGGCGGGGAGATGAAATCCTCTCTTCCCAACAGTGCGCAGCTGGAGAACCCCGGGCGCCGGGTCGATATGCCCACGGTGATGCGCGAGAAGATGGAAGATTCGTTCGGAATGGACCTCTCCAATGTGAAGCTCTATGAGAACAAGGCCGTGGGTGATGCCGGAGCTGAAGCCGTCGCGCAGGGCAGCAAGATCGCTTTCGCGCCGGGCAAGCTGGACTTTTCCAGTACCCGCGGACAGGCGCTGCTCGGTCATGAGATCTCCCACGTCACATCCCAGGCAAGGGGAGAGGTGAAGGGCAGCGGCCTGGTGAATGATTCCGCCCTGGAAGCCCGCGCCGACCGCGAGGGTCTCATGGCAGCCCGCGGGGAAAGTGTCAAGTCAGGATATGGAGGCGCGTCCGCGGCACTCTCAAGCGCCTCCGCCGCATCCGCAGACGGCCCGATGCAGGCAAAAAGCGGAAAGAAAAAGCCCAAGAAACAATCCAAAGAAATGGACATGTGGCAAAAAGAAATGGAGAGCATGAATTCCATGTATTCCACCAAAGAGGCAGATGCGGATCTTGAATTGGATCAGGAAAACGATGTGGATCGTCTATACCGTATTCAGGCCGCAATGATGCGTGAGGGCGCGCAGGAAAATCCCGATAATCCACTTTTACAAAAGGGAGATTATGAATGGTATAAGCAGATGCAAAAAAAACCGAATCAGGGAATCTTTTCGGAAATACAGAAGAGAACGATGCAGTCCGCAAAAAATCTGGTAAATTTTCGTGATTGGATGGAAGATCCTGATCTTGAATTTGATGAGTTTACATACCATGGCGAAAGAAAGAAAAATTTAAAGAGATCCAAAAAAAATTATAATGCATCTTACAGCAATGAGGGACTGGATTACGATATCTATAAAAGTCTGATGGAATCGATGAAATTGCCCATGAACATCAATGACGAACCTGAGCACATAGATCCGATTCTTGAGGAAGCCGATAGAATTCAGAGCGCACGTAATTTGAATGATAAGGACGGCAATGAGAATCCTGAGGCAGCTTATTTAAAGGAATATTACAAGATAGGTTCGGATAACCAAGCAAGCACACGATTCGATAAAATGCGTAAAGAAGCCAGGCTGAATAGATTTGATGAAATCGCAACGGGGAAAAACAAGAAGGAGATGACAGCGGAAGAAGAGCAGATCCAGAAGGACCTGGACTCATTGTACGCCATTTATTCCGGATATTTAGCAGATGAGAAGTTAAGAATGAAAGACCGTGTATGGTATACTAACCTCACTAAGGATCCAAATTCGGCAAAAAAGTATTTCAAAGGGTTAATGGATCGAATATATGACGCAAAAATACAACTTGGAAAGAACTGGGAGAAAGCCGGCGGAAAAAGCCTGAGTCAAAAGCAGTCTTTTGAAATAACACAGAATGATGAAGCGATGATGAAAGCTTTTACATATGGTGAATTATTAAAAAACATATTAGGCGACAATAATACTATGACTTCTGACGAACAGCATAATATGTATGCCGATTATGAAGCCCAACTATCTGCTAATGACCAAGCGGGAGCGATAAAGGGCAACAAGGCTCTTCTCTATTCGTATGATTTTGTTAATACTGATGAAGGTGATAAATTAATAGATGAGTCAGAAGAAAGTATTAAGCAACGGCGGAGTAAGATTTATCAAAAATGGGCGAAAGCCAACAAATAGTTTTGACTCCTTTCGTATAAATGTGCCGCTGCGATTCACGCAGCGGCCTTTTTGATGCCGCGAAGCACAACTGGTCTGCCTTTTTGATGCCGCGCAGCCGGCACAAAAAGACTGCACAGTTGTGCGTCCCCTCGCTTTCGGAGTAACCGTCCCGAACAGCGGGGAACCGTCCCATTGTTGAGCGCTTGGGACAGTCCCCGTTCCTGTTTTGTTCTATATCCTTACCACATATTTTAACAAAAGTCAAGGGACAACATTGCCCGTTTTCTTTATTTAATTTTTGGTGTAAACTCAGTGAAGTAAGAAGTAAGGAGTAAGAAGTAAGAAGTGTTGAAAATTAACTTCACTCTGCACTCTGAACACTTCACACTAAACAAATAAAGGAGGCACGGTAATGAACGACGAATTGAAGAAATCCATCGAAGAGATTGAAACAACCGCAGAGATTTTCGAACCGGAAATCTTTGGTTTGGAACACATCACCGATTTTGACTCCTATGAAGAGCGGCTGAAAGAAGCGCAGTCAGATTATGACGCGGCGTGCGCGGCATTCAATGCCTCGGACCCTAACAAGCGGTCCGTCATGAAAGCAGCCGAAAAGGCAGAAACCGCGGCGAAAGAGCTGATCCGCCGAGTTTCAATGATATTCCATATGCCAAACGCGACGGTAGAAATGCGCATGGAAGCCCGTTAAATTCTTGATAAAATCTCCAAAGACGGGAACAGCCGGGAACGGACCTGCTGCCAGTTCTATCATGCGGCAGCAGATAAATATCCGGAAAAGACTGATTATCTGGATGGCCTGATGGCAGAAAAACAGGAACGTATGAAATTCCTGGACCGCTGCATGGCCACACAGATCCATTATCAAAATGATGGTATCAAGAAAAACGATTATGAACAGGCGAAACAAATCCGCCGGGCGAAAGCTGCCGCGCGCAACGCGCATGAACGCAAATTTATCCCGTCCGGACATATGTTCCTGCCGCCGCGTATCTTCCCGCATGATCCGGTACCGGAAGGGCTGCCGGTTCCGGAAGGTCCCGAGCCTTACGCAAGGGTGGCGAGCCTGGAGATCGAGAACAAAGTGTATGATCCGGAACATGACAACTTTGTGGTGAAACCTGGATACGTCAGCGAAGACGGGTTGATCGATGACCAGTCAGTTGTCTGGGACTATGAAAACAACAAGGTGATCTGTAAGTTCCGCGGAGGGGAACCCATCGTATGGGACTTCTGGAAGCCAAAGGACACAGCGGATGTCCTGGGACCGGAACACTGGTGCTACCAATATATCCGAAGGTTGTACTGGCAGCTGGTGGACAAACAGGAACCGGGCTTATTCAGGGGATCGTAGGTTTTAGGTGTTAGGTTTTAGGATGTAGACAGCCGGGATCGGTGAAGATTTCGGCTGCCTCCTTTTAAAGTGTGAAGTGTGGAGCGTTCAGTGTGAAGTGTGCAGTTACCAGTTGTCAGTGGTCAGTGGGCAGTAGTCACGAGCCACCAGCCACCAAACACTTCTTACTCCTTACTTTTAACTGCACTCTGAACTCTGAACACTGAACATTACACACTAACCACTGACCACTGACCACTGACAACTGTCTGCTGACTCGTGTTATAATGGAGAGATGGATAAAGTTTCTTTTGTGATTTTGACCTGGAATTCGGAAAAGGTGATTCTGCCATGTCTGGAGTCTATATCTTCGATTCATGAACAGACTGTGGAAGTCATCCTGATCGACAACGGATCCGCTGACGGCACGGTTCAAGTTGTAAACCGGTTTCTTGAGGAACATCCCGGCATGGCGATCCGGACCATCTGCCTTGAAAAGAATTACGGAACCACGGTAAGCCGGAATATCGGGATAAAGAATATTTCGGATGATTCAAATTTCGTGTGTATTCTTGACTCCGATACCATCATCAATCAGGAGGCCGTGACTGAATTGATAACGGTTCTCCAATCAGACCCGCGGAACGGGATTGCCGGACCGCATATGGTGAACCTGGAAGGGGTGGAACAGGTTACGGCAAAGTGTATTCCCACGGCATTTTTGAAGTTCTGCAAAGCTTTTCCGCTGCGTGCTGTACAAAAAATCGGTGAACGGAAAGAGGCTTATCATTTTGATGACGGTCAGCGGAGCTATCCGGTGGGGTATCTGATTTCCGCGTGCTGGATGATCCGGCGTGAGATTTTTGTTAAAACCGGGCTGCTGGATGAAAAGATTTTTTATTCGCCGGAAGATGTGGAGTTTTGCGTGCGTGTCTGGAACAGCGGATTTCGTGTATTGTATTGCCCTGGAGCAAAAATTATTCATGCTACGCAGCGGATTTCGAAAAAGAAACTCATCAGCCGGCATAACTGGGAACATGTCAAGGGACTGGTGTATTTTTTCCGGAAATATGGGCTGTTTTTCAGTTCGGGAAAAATTGTTTGTAAATAATAAATAAGATATAAAAAGTTTGCGGAATTGATGTAAAATTTTATATATAAAATGATAACACTTCAGAAAACGGCAGCGCAGCATACAGTGCAGTCTTTTTGTGCCGGCTGAGCGGCATCAAAAAGGCAGACCTGGTGTGCTCCATTATAAAAAAACAGGGGAGAGAGAAGATGAGTGAATTTGAACCGGGCAGCATGGAAGTTATTTGCGGTTCGATGTTTTGTGGAAAAACAGAAGAATTGATCCGGCGGCTGCGCCGTGCGATCATCGCGAAAAAACATGTGCAGGTGTTCAAGCCTGCGATCGACAATCGTTATGTTGTAGAAAAAGTCCATTCTCATGCCGGGATAGAAATTGACGCAATTCCGATCGATGATATATCCGATGTTTATAAGTATCTGAAAGAGGATACGAATGTCATCGGCATCGATGAGGCACAATTCTTTTCAGAAAAGATCGTGGAAATCGGGGAAGACCTGGTGAACCGCGGGATACGGGTTATCTTCGCAGGGCTGGATACTGATTTCCGAGGAGAACCTTTCGGCTCCATGCCGACCCTGATGGCACGGGCGGAACGTGTTGACAAGTTAAACGCAATTTGTATGATATGCGGGGGACCTGCTTCCCGGACGCAGCGTCTGGTAAACGGAGAGCCTGCTCATTACGATGATCCCCTTGTGATTGTCGGTACGTCGGAAATGTATGAAGCACGATGCCGGAAACATCACATTGTTCCCGGGAAAAAATATTAACAGGTGGATTTATGTTTTCTTACAAAGATGTGCTTGCCGAAGTTCTTATTGATGAAGAAACCCTTCAGAACCGGATCCAGGAACTTGCTGATCAAATATCAAAGGATTATGAGGGGAAGGACCTTGTCCTGGTTTGCTTCCTGCGGGGAGGTGTCGTTTTCCTTGTCGATTTGATGCGGAAAATCACTATTCCTCACAGCATTGAATTTATGGCGATTTCTTCCTATGGCGTCGGAAAACGCGAATCGAGCGGTCATGTGCGGGTTGATTTTGACCTGAAAACCGATATCCGCGGGAAAGAAGTGCTGATCGTTGAGGATATTATCGACAGCGGCAATACGCTGCATGAGGCACTGCCTTTGATCGAGGCAAAAGGCCCGAACAGCGTTGAGATCTGCACCCTGCTGAATAAATACAGCCGCCGTGAGGTCGAAGTTCCGCTGAAATACTGCGGGTTTGACATTGAAGATAAATTTGTTTACGGTTACGGACTCGATCTTGATGATTATTTCCGCAATCTGCCTTTCATCGGTGTTGTCGATATCGAAAAACTGAAAGAATGTCAGGCGAAATTAAAATGAATCTGCCAGATTTCCAATCCGAATACAATGCCTTATTCCGGGCGATCCGCAAAGTCGTCCCTGTGAGCATGAAAATTTATCTCGTGGGCGGGGCTGTGCGGGACATTATCCTGAACCGGAAAATCCGTGATTTTGATTTTACGGTAGAGGGATTGGTTCGCCCGATTGGGAAGCATATCGCACATGAATTGAACGGCGCCTATTATGTTCTTGATGATGAACGGGAAATGGTGCGCGTCATTATTGAAGATGAACAGATGGGCGAGTTCGACATTGATATTGCCCTGCTGAGCGGTGAAAGTATTGAAGACGATCTTCGTGAACGTGATTTTACCTTCAATGCCATGGCTATTGAAATCGCGGACGACCCTGTTTTTCTTGATCCGCTGGGCGGGATGGACGACCTGCAAAATAAGCGTCTGCGCATGTGCAGCTCCGATAGTCTTGAAAACGATCCCATGCGGGCACTGCGCGCGATCCGTATGAATCTGGAGTTCGGAATGGAACCGGATGACGAGTTGATCGCGGCTATGAAAAAAGCCACAACGAAGCTCTCGGAATCTTCCATGGAGCGGTACCGTGATGAGCTGTTCAAAATTATCCGACTTTTCAATAACGGAAAAGCTGTTCAGCTGATGCGGGAATTTAATTATTTTGACTATTTGTTCCCCGACTGTCTATCCGACGTCTCAGAGGATGATATTCAATTTATAGAAAATACCGACAGAATTTTGCATATGGTCTTTGCTAACGGGGAATATAAGGAACCTTCCAATGATTATTCAGCATATGCCTCATCAAGACTGGGAAATTACAAAGAAGCGATCAAGGAGTTCCTCAGCAAGCCCCTTGCACTGTATCATAACAGGCAAATGCTGACGGCATTCGCAGCAATCGCTGAAACTGCCGCTGATGATAAAACGATCATCAAATCCTGGTGCAGCCGTCTGACGTTCAGCAGCGCCGAGATGAATTTTACGCAGAATATCATTCAGGCTCATGCGTTTATCAACACAATCAGGAATCTTCATGCCTTTGGCGATGTTGATATTTACCGATATTTCCGCCAATTCCGCGAAGGCGGACTTTCCGGTGCGATTTTGTTCCTTGCAGAGGGGTATTCCCAGCAGAACATACCGGAAGCGTATAAAAACTGGTGCGATAAGGTGGTTTTCGTGCAGGACCTGATTACCGCTTATTTCACCCGATATATGGAAGTGATCGATCCAAAACCGCTTTTGAGCGGGAATGATATTCAAAAGCTGCTCAATGTTCCCGCGGGGCCGATTATCGGTTATGTGAAAAATGCTCTGATCGAAGCACAAATCAGAGGCTCCGTGAAAAATATTGGTGAAGCTGAATTATTTGTAAAACAACAGGGACAGTAGGGGACGGTTCTCATTTGTCCCAAATATGGATTTCGAGAACTGTCATCGTTATGTCCGGATGACAATGTGGTAAACAATAAAATAAGGAGAGAGACAATGGAGAAGAAAAATTTATTCGCATTTTTTGTTATTTTGCTTTTTGCGGTTCTTGTTATGTCCGCATGTTCTACCCGAACCAGCGACAGCGGTTACAGCCTGAAAACGGTCGGGAAACGTATCGATTCAAATATTTATGTTTTGAATGTCACGATGCTGGGTGACCCGAAGAGCAACAAAAATATCGGCGGTGAAGGCGTCGCGCGACAGTATAGCGATATTTACGGGTTCGGGAATTCACGCTTATGGCAGGACGGCAAAGGCCTTGTCGCGGTTCGTGTGAATTCTGTTTCTCCTGCGCTTGATTATGTTCAGCCGGGAATGGATATTGTCCTGAAAACAACCGATTTGAAGATCATGGCAATTGAGGATGGATATTCATTTGAGGTTCGCTGCCGGAATGATTATGAGCCGGTGGCTTCTCTCCAGGATAATGAAATGACCAATGACCGCTATGACACCTACGAATTGGATTATTGCCGCATGACCAATCCGCGGATCACTTTTGAGGGTGGAGAATAATTTTGGACAAGATCATCATCCGGGATCTTTGCGCCAGGGGACCGATTGGCATCAGCGATGCTGAACGGTCCTATCCTCAGGAAATTCTGATCAATGCTGAACTGTTTACCGATACCCGGAAAGCTGCTCAGACAGATTCCATTGAGGATTGTGTCAATTACAGCACAATTGCAAAGAAATTTTTAGCACTTGCGGAAACCAATCAGCGGAAAACTGTTGAGGCGTTCGCACAGGATCTTGCCGATGTCTGTCTTTCACATGAAAGGGTCTCGAAGGTGAAAATTCGTGTAGAAAAAACATCTGTGGTTCGCTTTGCGGGAGCAGTTGGCGTTGAAATTGAAAGATCAAAATGAAAAAACTGCTGATTTTTATCATATCCAGCCTTTTTCTGTGTTCATGTTCTGTTTTATCGGACAATGGTATTTCTATCGCTCCGACAGCTGACCTGGAAAAAACCGTTCATTGGATGGTTGATGATGCCATTATGGCTGCCTCGACGCAGCTGGTTTATGAAATGAGAAAAGAGATCAGAACTTTGATCCCGGCGACGCCGACTCCGACAGCGACCTATGTGCCGCCTGTTGATTTCACACCCACAATGACTTCCATTTGGCAGGGAAACCTTCAGAGCGGACAGATTGAAATAACAGCGACGCCGCAAAACTGTATAACCAGGCTGAAATTCGTGGAGGATATTACCATTCCCGACAATACGGTGGTCGCTGCGGGCAAGCCTTTTACAAAGACCTGGAAACTGCAGAACACGGGAACTTGTGTCTGGACTGATGAATACAGCTTTGAATTTATAGACGGTGACCTGATGGATGCGAATGCTGTCATACCGTTTCCAAAAGACGTAATGGTTCTTCCCAATGGAACCATTGATGTTTCTGTATATATGACAGCACCTGAAAAAAGCGGTAATTATCAGGGTAACTGGAAAATTCGTACGCCCTGGGGAACACAGTTCGGAACCGGTGACAATGGAGAAAATTCAGTATGGGTAAAAATAGCAGTGAGGTAATAGTGAAAAATTTGATACTTTTTCTTATCGGAAGCATTATTTTGAGCGCTTGTGTAACAACGCCCGACATGAGCAGTATGGAAGCGACAGTCAACGCCGCTGTTGATTCAGCAGTCAAAACGGCTGTGGCCCCATATGAAAGCCGTTATGAAAACTTTGTTACAACAGATGATCTTGAAGCGTCTCAGCAGGAACAGAATAAAACGATTCAACAGTATATTACTGAACATATCGATCGTGTTAATACTTCCCGTGAGTCTGAACCAACACCTGTTGCTGAAGCGGGAGCCTCTGTTACACCGGAAACAGTTGTCATTAATGCCGGAACGCAAATGGCTCCGACTCCTACCGCTTATTCCTATAATAACTCAGATACCTGCGTGGATCGATTTGAATATTTATATGATATTACGATTCCGGACGGAATGGTAATCACACCTTATACGTATTTTACAAAAACCTGGTATATCAAAAATTCGGGAGACTGTACCTGGAACAGCAATTATAAACTCATTTATCAGTCCGGAGCTGAAGTCGGTCAGGCAAAGGAATTCCCAATTCTCAATAAGGGATATTACATTAAGCCCGGTGAATCCCTGGCAGTTTCAGCACAATTGGCAGCCCCCGACGGAATTGGAAATACATACACCACCTATTGGGCAATGAAAACAGATCGCGGGGAAGTGATTGGAGATGGCGAAGCGAAAAATGTTTATCTTTCTTCCAATTTCCGTGTTGAACGTTCTTTTGATGTGATTCAGAACTTTGGCAGCCTTTCCTGCTATGATGACCATGGATTTTTCCAGTGCGGCTTGAGGAATCAGACGGCAGAGCATGGTATTGTTTATTACGAGCCGGTACCTAATTTCGAAAACAGACGCAACCAGGGGAAACCGGCAATCGTTGTTGCCCCGCCTTTGGGAGAAAATACAGTTGTACGCTTTGAATTCGGCCCGCTGCGTTTCCCGAGAGGTTCGTGGTTTTATACTAATTTCAGCTGCTTCCCGGCTACTCCTCACTGTGATGTTCAGATACGTTTGTATGTACGCAAACCCGGGTATGATGAAGTGTTGGTATCGGAAATTCGGGAATGGAATGATGGATTTATGGGCGAATGGAAATTCAGACTTGATGATGTCGAAGTTTTTGACCAGGACTTCGTATATGCTATTGAAGTTCAGTCGAATGGCGGATCGGATAAAGAAGATATGATTACCTTCGCTAACACCAGGATTTATTGATATATTAATGTCCTTAAAAAACCTGCGGAGTGAATTATATTCAAAGAGCTTTTTTATGGCATTACGGAAACGTTTTGCCATATTTTTGCTTATATTTGCGTATATATTACTTTTGAGTGAGCAGGTGTTTTCTCAAAGTGTCGGCGCGTATGATCTGATTAACTTGATCAACGGAATGCGGAGTGCAAACGGGCTTGGCGCCCTTTCGGTTGATTCTGCTCTTATGGCTTGTGCCCAATCTACCGCGGAAACTATGGCAGCATCGCATATGACTTGGCATATCGGAAACGTTTCCGGACGGGCTTCGTCATTTGGCTATAATAATTACAATACCTGCTTTGCCACAGAGAATTTCTCAATGGGCGGTCCGGGTACTACGATATCCCAAATTGCGGCGTCCTGGTCGGATGCAACGCATATGATTCCGGCTCAGAGTTCCAAGTATTGTCACATCGGCGCCGGAGTGGCTGTGGCCGCTGACGGAATGGAATATTATGTCGTTCAAGCGGCTTATCCCGCGGGTGTGAACGGCTGCGGTTATGCATCCGGACGAGGAAATGCAGGAAGCTCTGCTGGATCTTCCGGTGGTACAGGCTCAGGAGCGGCGGTTTCTTACATAATGGCTGTTGTGACGTCTACTCCTGACGAAAAGGGAATGACCATACATACTGTACAGGAAGGACAGACTCTTTGGGCAATTTCTCAGGCATACGGTGTAACAATCGAAGATATTCAATCCTGGAATAATTTATATGGCTCAACGGCATTAAGCCTGAATCAGTCTTTATATATTCCTTCAAAGGACGAATCCGGCAGGACGCCTACACCGCAAGTGGAATTGACGATATTTCCTACAGCAGACAGCCGGGGAAGGTTTGTCCATGTTGTCAGTGAAGGTGATACGTTGTGGTCAATTTCGGAATTATGGCACGTACCACTGAATTCAATTTATCAGACCAACGGAATGTCCGCGGAGAGCTCGATTGGTCTTGGATGGGAAATTGTAATTCCGGTTACCGCTACGATTACTCCGTTACCGACCGATACGCCGACAGTAACACCTCTGCCTACTGAAACTGAAATTCCGACTGAATCGGTTTTCATTCAGGATGTGACAGCCAGTTCTCCTGTTAATCATTCAGATTCCGGCGGGCTGCTTCATACACCTAAGGCGAATACAAGAACTTATATCATCTCAGCGATTTTGATCATGATCATAATCGGCAGTATGATCATCGCAGTCAATTTTCTGGGGAGAAAAAAATAATATGATGCGGTTTCAGGTTGCATCATATTATTTGTAATCTTTTTTTTAAAGGTTTGGTTTAGTGGTAGTTGCTTCCGGAAATCATGGCTTCCAGCATCCGTGTCGTAAGGGCTTTCGGTCTTTCAATTGGTTTTCCTAAGGCTCTTGCCCATACAACATGCGCTGTGAACCCCATGATCCTGCTGGTGCCAAATAAGACTGTGTAAAAATCGGTTTCCTTGATGCCGTAATGCTGCTGCAGGGTTCCTGTGATAGCATCTACATTCGGCCACGGGTTAGATACCTTCCCGGTGGCTTTCAGAATATCCGGAACAACCGAGTACACATTCATCGCGGTCCTGAACAGATCGTCATCCGGCAGATTGCGCTTCCCAAATTCCATTTGTGCTGTAAAACGGGGGTCTACGCAGCGCAGAACGGCATGTCCGTATCCCGGAATCACACGCCCTTCCGCAAGCGTTTTCAGGACAAATTCCCGAATCTGATCCTGCGTGGGTACGCCTTTGTATTCCTTGCACAGATTCAGCAGCCAATTGCAGCATTCCTGGTTGGCAAGACCATGCAAAGGACCGGATAACCCGTTCAGCCCGGCGGAACATGAAAGATAAATATCAGAAAGAGCCGATCCCACAAGGTGAGCGGTATGTGCGCTTACATTTGCATTTTCATGATCCATGTGCAGCAGCATAAACAAGCGCATCAACTCCGCATAAGCAGGGTCATCATTCCCGAGCATGTGCGCAAAGTTTGCAGCCAAATCAAGATTGTCGTCAGCTGGGATTTGCTGGTTTTTCCTGTATTTCTTGTTGTAGATATAGGCCGCGATCCTCGGTGCACGAGCTGTCAAGTCAAGGCTGTCATCAAGCATGACGTACCAATATCTGTCCTTCGGCATTCCTTTTTGATATTCCTGATAGAATTTGGATTGTCCGGACATTGACAAAATCGCCGCAGAAAACATGGACATGGGAGATGCCGTTTCCGGAAATGCGTCAATCACGTCATATACATACTGCGGAACCTGCGCTCTTTTTCGCCATTCATCCTCAACCTGCATGGCTTTTGCGTAAGTGGGGATTTCGTTCCCCATCAGTAAATAATATATGCTTCCGGTGAGCGGATATCTTGAACCATCCAAGCGCGGCAGAAGGTTCAAGACTTCATTTATCGTATAGGTTCGATAACGAAGACCGCTTTCCGGTTCAACAAATGAAATATCGCTGATTTGAATCGGGACGCCGCGGATACCGCTGCAGATCTGAGCAACAGTGACGTTGGAAATCACGTAATCGCCATGTTCTTTGATCAGACGGTTCATTCTTTCACGCCAAATCATTACATTTGCTTCAATTCGATCTTCTATTATCATTTTTTCCTGCCTTATCTGCGATTCGGATAATATCCGAGCTCGCGTGAGATTTTAGAAACATTTTCAACCAATAATTTTGCATATAAATCCAACATTTCTTTATTCAAAAAACGCTGTGTAGGTCCGGAGATTGAAATTGACCCGATAGGAATGCCTTTTTCATTAAAAATCGGGGATCCAATCCCGGATGCGTCAGAATTCCATTCTCCGTGACTGACTGCATATCCCTGTATACGTATTTGCTGCATTTCATCTCTCAGCTGCGTGAAGAACTCTTCAGTGTTGTTGTATTCAGGAATTGTTCTCGCATAATTAAAAACCCGTTCGATTTCTTCCTGTGTTCTGAATGCCAGAATTGATTTTCCTCCGGATCCGGTAAAGATCTTGATTCTGGTCCCTATCGGTTCTGAAACACGTACTGTTTGCCTGCTTTCGATTCTGTCTATACAAACACGGTCAAATTCTTCTGCTATATATAATGTCACTGTTTCGTTTGTTTGACTGTTCAGTACTTCCATATATGGAAATGCTTTTTTTCGTAAATCGGAAGACCCTGTGTAAATTTGTGCCCAGCGTATAACTCTCCCACCCAAAGAATACGTTCTGGTTTCTGTGTTTTGCAAAAGAATACCTTCGTCACGTAATTCGCTCAGCAGCCTTCCGCATGAACTTGGGGAAAGGTTGAGCATTCTTGCTGCTTCTCTAACACCGATTTCCGGTTTTTCAACAGAAAAGCAGTCAAGTAAGGAAAATATTCTTTTGATGTATTGATGATCAGTGCTCGGCATAAATTGTCTCATTTTACGGGACGCTGTTCCGTATTTTGATACAAACAATTATACTTGCGTTTATTACTCTCATCGTCATTGTTATTACATTTGTCATGTTTATATCAAAAAACTATCTGTCATGCAGATAGTTTTTTGAACAACAGTATATTTTGAAATAGTTTAGTTCATTGACTGAAGTGCTTCCCGAATTGCAATGGAAAATTGATCTCCGCAAGAGGTTTGCTTCAATCCGCACTTTACACCACTCAATATGTTTGATACAGTTTCTGCATCCTGATTTTCTACAAGTCTTCCAATACTTTTCAAATTGCCGTCACAGCCGCTGACAAAACTTACATTATGCAGCTTTTTATTTTCATCAATCTCAAAACGGATATACTGTGAACATGTGCCATGGGTTTTGTATGTATATTCCATTTGTATTTCCTTTCAATTACAAATTACCTGAGTGAAAACTGTATCTATTATACTGCATCTGTAATTAATAATATGAATCAGTCATCAGTAATATTATATCCTCTGGCTTCTATTGCCATTGAAAGTTCATCTGCCCTGCGAAATACGGAAATAAAGGTGGGTATTATGATGGGAATATAAGTTTTTACTTTATCAAGCAAAGTTTTACGGCTATTCATGTCAGCACCTCTGGTGATTTGTGCTTTGCGAATGCGTTCGAAATCATAGAAGATTATCGGTATAAATTGGATTGAGATACTCATGATCAAAGAAATATCTTTCACCGGTATCTTTATGATTCGCAGGGGGGATAAAATCTTTTCAACTGCCTCCATAATTTCTATTGTGGAGGTAGTTTTGATAAAAACGGAGGACATTATCAATATTGTAATCGTTCGTATAACAATATATAAACCTTGCAAAAACCCTGCTTTTGAAATACAAATCAACCAAAATTTGTATTGACATTCAGAGTTGTTATAAAAAACAGTGTTTACGAGTAAAATTGCTAAAAAAAACGGGATAAATCTCAAAACCGGTGTAAATATTTTTTTTACAGATTGCTGAGAAAGCAATAAAGAAACTGTGATCAAAAATACTGATGCGAGGATGAGGGAAATCCCTTGTAAAACCACGATGACACAAGAAAATAAAATCATTCCGCAAAACTTTATTACGGGATTCATTTTATGTAATATGGTGTCTCCGGCTTGATAGTTGAAATCAATCATATTATTTTTCGCTGATAAATTGTAATGTTTTTTTTAAAAAATACTCGTAAGTCAGGTTTTCCAGGTGATTTATGCCTAACAATTGTGAAAAAATTTTTACATCCGGAATCATTACGCCAATTTTTTTTAGACTATCTGTATTATTGTAAACTTGAGCCGGAGTCCCATCAAATGCAATTGAGTGATTAGAAACAATCAGAATTCGGCTGCATAGTTCAGATAAAATGTTTGGGTTATGGGAAACTAAAATAATTGTTGTACCTTTCTTATGTTCTCGATACAGAATATCGGAAACCAAATTGATCCCTTCTGTATCGAGTCCGGAGAAAGGTTCGTCAAGAAGTAATATTTCAGGCTGCATCACTAAGGCACAAGCTAATGCAAGTCTGCGTTTCTGACCTCCTGACAAAGTAAATGGAGATTTTTGGAAATCATCCTTTCCAAATCCAACTGATTCTAATCCTACAGAAACTCTGGATCTAATGTCATTCTGCTGCATATTGGACATTCGCAAGCCATATGCAGCTTCTGAAAATATATCCTGTTCAAAAAAAAGATTTTCCGGAAATTGAAAAACTATTTGGAGTTTTCTGCGAAAATTCAATGTGTCATAATTTTCCTGATAAATATCTTCATTATAAAAAAACACATGTCCGGAATTCGGCTTTCTCATTCCACCTATGGTCTCCAATAAGGTCGTTTTTCCACTTCCGGACCTGCCGGCAATCCCAATAAATTCTCCTTTTTCGATATTCAAATTTATTTTATTCAATACATCTTCATCATGAGAATATTTGACAGATATATCTTTTAGATTAACGAGCATATTTCCTCTGCAAGCTTCTCGAGCGATAAGGGACATGAATATAGATTGATGCCATTTTTTATCAAATCCTGATAAATCTTTACTGAAAAAGGAATTTGGATTTTTGCATACTCTAATTTTTCCGTGTCCGTAAGAACTTGATTTGGTGTTCCCGAAGCAATTATTTTTCTGTCAGCAAGTAAATAAATGAAATCGGCATCCAACACGTCATTAATGTTTTGCGTGATAACAATAATTGTTTTGTTATTATTTTGCAATGACCTCATACATTCTAATATTTCATTTCTGCTGACCAGATCCAGCATAGAGGTGGATTCATCGAATATCAATATGTCTGAATGCAATGCAAGAATTCCGGCAATTGCTGTTTTTTGTTTTTGCCCACCGGATAAATTATTTATGCATTTCTTTTCAAAACCGTTCAGGTTTACTTTTTCCAATGATGATTTTATTCTAAAAGGAAATTCATCTATGGATATCCTGTGGCTTTTTAGCCCAAATTTGATATCCTCTGCGACAATGGGAGAAACAAATTGGTTATCAGGATTCTGAAAGACGATTCCGCAATGTTTCCGTATATATTTCAGTCCTTCATTACTGCTTATGTCATATCCGTTTACGTATATATTTCCGCTGTTGGTTGGAAGAAGTCCGGATATAAGTTTCATAAGCGTAGATTTACCGGAACCATTTTTGCCGAGGATTGCCGTTTTTTTTCCTTGTTCGATTGAGAGATTTATATGCTCTAATACAGGATGATTATGGTTATATTGAAAACAAACATTTACGGCTTTAATAATTTCCATTATGTTTTATCTTGTTATGATTGATTGCTGATCCACTTTTGTATTTGATCCAAACAACAGCGAATCAAATAAGATAAGCTTGCGTTTTCAACACCAACGACCTGATTATCGCATTGATTCATGGGAAGAAGAATTCGGGCTGCGTTCGACTGTCCGACAGCAACTGACATTGCTGGCGTTATTTCACCCATTAGAGAATCTGCAATTGCAATACCGATGGGACCGACTATCAAATCGGCTTTTTTACAGCCAACAATGATAGCATTTTCTCCAGTAGCGGCTTCATCTGCCCCGGCTTTAATCATTGCCTGTGTTGCCATTACATTTGTACCGACAGCTCTTATAAACAATTCAGGAAATCGCTCTTTAATTGTCTGTGTTAATTGTTTCCCGATGCCGCCGCCTTGGCCATCAATAATCATAATGATCTTTTTTTTCATTATTACCTCTTTTTTTATTTTATCACCCAGGTGTTGACAATTGAAAATAACGAAAATATTAGTTTACAATTTTCAAGGATCAGTAGTTATATTTTTACAATACGCTCAGAAACTTTTCCTCTTGCAGCTAAACGTTATAATTACCATAATCTGTGATTTAGATTTGAAATAATTAAAATAATTTGCCGTTAATGTTATTATTCTAATAATTCAAACAAATTTCTAATATACCCTTGACGTATTAGAATTTTGTGCTATAGTAACTAAAGGATAATGTATAACATTATTTAATTCATATTTTATAGAAACGTAAAACGGTATCATAAATGCAACAACCTGAACTTACAAATCATAAACTTGACACAACAACGAAATGCATTCTGTTCCGGGAACAGTTTGAATAGTCTCCGGACGAGGGAAATACAAGAAATGCTATCAATGGTATTCTGAATGATGAATATGGTCTGCAACTTATAATTTTTCATCATACCGGGCAAAGCCCTTTATGAAAAATCCGGGATTGGGATTGACTGAGTTAGAAGTAAAAACAATTTCTGATGGATGAGGCAAAAAGCAGAGGAAATTTTACCGAAGCCGGAATCATCACCACCGAAAGTTTTGAACAACATCTCGAACGCTTTAAAAAGATGAATCTGGAAAGAAAGCTCTCAAGAATATCAATTACCGATTGATTCTGAATTGAAAATACTTGATGTCTAAAAACAAAATCAAAAACACTGGTTTTAGAAAGTTTTATGTTAAAATAATATTGTTTTATATACATTGAAGGAATTATAAATTTACATTATATAAACCATGTGTAGTTGAGGAAGAAATGTTAGACGCAAAATTAGAAACTTTACTGGTTGTAGCTGAAGAAAAAAGCTTTACAAAAGCAGCATCTTTATTGTCATTAACCCAGCCTGCAGTTAGCAATCACATTTCCCTTCTTGAAAAGGAGGTTGGCGTAAAAATTTTCTTCCGGAATAAGGGTGAAGTGAAAATTACACCGGAAGGTGAAATCGTCGTGAAATATGCAAAAAGAATTAAAAGCCTTTATACACGAATGTTTGATAAAATATCAGAGCTTGATCGACAAATAACAAAATTGCGCGTAGGCATAACTCATACTGCGGAAAGCAATGAAATCGCGGAAATACTAGCCAAGTTTGGTGTTTCTCAAGGAAATATTAATATTACGATATTTACCGATTCTATAAAAAATCTTTATGATATGCTTGAAAATTACGAAATCGATTTCGCTATCATTGAGGGAAGCCGACAGGTTGGCGATTTAAATTATCTAATGCTGGACACAGATTATCTTGTATGTATTCTCTCAAACAATAATCCGCTATCTAAAAAATCAATGGTTTCTTTAGCGGATCTGAAAAAGGAGCATATCATTTTACGTCTGCCGGAATCAGAAACGAGAAAACTTTTTGAAGCAACACTGACAAGCGTGAATGATTCCATTAATAATTTTGATGTTTCCATTGAAGTGGATAATATTGCAACAATTAAAGATTTGATTCGGAAAGACCTTGGCGTTTCAATACTCCCTCAAAGTGCGTGCATGGATGAATTAAGAAAAGGGAAAATAACGGCTCTTCCTATTGAAAATCTGAGTATGGTTCGGGAAACGAATATTGTTTACAATAAGGATTTTGCCAGACATGATTTGATCAGAGATTTTGTTGATCTTTATAACAGCAGCAAAACGGTTTCCAGGTAAAAACCGAGCCAATTCGGATTTTCAAATCAATTCCGGATTGGCTTTGATAAAATTTTTGTATTTACAATAGTTATTATCTTCTCAGCAGAAGAAAATAATACTGAAATATACTAAAAAGGTGTATTTATTCGGGCTTTTTGTTGATCAGCTCTATCAATTGATCTTCAGTCAGAATAGGAATCCCTAATTTAGCCGCTTTTTCTGCTTTTGATCCGGGCTTTTCGCCAATTACGACATAATCTGTCTTTTGAGATACGCTATCTGAACTTTTTCCTCCGTTTGTCTTGATCAACTCTTTGATCCCATCTCGTGAATAATTTGCTAATGTTCCAGTCACGACGATATTCAGACCTGATAAGGGTAAATCGTTGCTGCTGTTCTCCTCAATATCCTGGTGTGGATCTAGTCCATATTTTTTCAGCCGCTCAATGATTAATTTGTTAGAATCCTCATTAAACCAATCTGCTATCGCTTGTGCGATATTGGGCCCAATGCCTTCAATAGATTCCAATAAGTCCTTTTGAGCATTTGCTATATTTTCAATTGAGCCGAATTTTTTGGCAAGAATTTCCGCCATCGATTCCCCAACGCCGCGTATGCCGAGTGCGTTGATCAATCTGTTAAGCGGCTGTTGTTTTGAATCTTTGATCGCATTGATAAGGTTATCGGCCTTTTTTTCAGCAAAACCTTCGAGACTCAGCAGTGATTCACGGGAAAGTATATATAAATCGGAAACATCATGGACAAAATCAGCATTAACGATTTGTTCAACAACCTTTATGCCAAGACCTGTGATGTTCATGGCTTCTCGTGAGGCAAAATGCTCAATATTACGAATTAATTGTGCCGGGCATGAAGCGTTTACACAATAAACTGCAACTTCCCCTTCCAGACGTTCAGTTTTATGTCCGCACACAGGGCATGTTTCAGGAATAGAAAAAACTTTTTCATCTCCGGTACGAGCGTTTGTTATTGGTCCGATAACATATGGAATTACGTCTCCTGCTCTTTTTATCAAGACACGATCCCCAATTCGGACATCCCGTTCTTGAATAAAGTCAAAATTATGGAGCGTGGCTTTACTTACTGTCACTCCGCCGCAAATCACAGGCTGAAAAACAGCATATGGCGTCAATACTCCTGTTCTGCCGACATTCACACCGATATTTTCAAGAATGGTAGTAACTTCCCGTGCCGGAAATTTCAGAGCGATCTGTCCGCGTGGGTCTTTTCCGATAAATCCCAATGATTCAGCGAGCGGAATTTCATTTATTTTTATCACAACACCATCGATATCAAAATCAATAGTATCCCGGACTTCAGACCATCGATCCAACCCATTGAGCATGGAATCAAAATCACTGTAATATCTGCTTTGATCACTGACTGGAAATCCCAGAGTTTTGAGATATTCGAGCCGTCCCCATTGTGTTTCGGGAACTGTTCCTCCTTCATAATAAAGTATTTGGTAGGTATATATGGAGAGGGGTCTTTTTGCTGTTACATCGGAGTTTTGTTGTCTGAGGCTTCCTGCCGCGGTGTTGCGTGGATTTAGCCAGGTTTTTTCGCCTTTTTCTGTCAGCTCCTGATTCAGTTTTTGGAAATCAGAGTTAAACATAAACACTTCTCCTCTGACTACAAGGACATCAGGAACATGTATATCTGTCTTTTGAACAGGAACAGCAAGCGGAATTGATTTGATCGTGCGAACATTCGCGGTAACATCTTCTCCGATTATTCCATCTCCTCTTGTTACTCCCTGAACCAATATGCCATTTTCATATCGAAGAACGATCGTCAATCCATCAATTTTTGGCTCAAGTGTGAAGGAAACGCTGCTGATTCGGTTGTCTGTTTTTATCTGACGGTCGAACCAGGAACGGACGTCTTCTTTATTAAAGGCATTCGCCAGACTTAATACCGGTGCAGGATGCGGAACTTTAGCAAATTTGTCAGATGAAATTGCCCCGGCTCTCATCGTTGGAGAATCGGGGGAAATCCATTCCGGATGTACTCCTTCCATTTCGCGTAATTGAATAAGGAGATGGTCAAATTCAGAATCGCTGATAACTGGTGAATCATTTACATGATATTGATAATTATGAAAGTTTATCTCTCGCTTCAATTTTTCGTAATTTTCATATGTGATTTCCATAAATATAAAATCTCCTTACGCATTGAGGAAAATACTTTTATAAAACAATTTTTATTATATAATAATTATAACCAAAGAGCATGGGAGAAAGGAATAATCAAATGGCACAGAAAACAGTTGGTTATCGAGAGATGATTTGGACTTGTCCCAATTGCGGAACAAAAAATCCGGGATCCAGCAGAGTTTGTAAAAGCTGCGGGGCTGCAATGGGAGAAAATGTAAATTTTGAACAACAAACCAATGTAGGAATGATTAAAGACGAAAAGATCATCGAAAAAGCCGAGAAAGGACCGGATATTTACTGTGCCTATTGCGGAAACAGAAATCCTGCCGGATCACAAAAATGCAGCCGCTGCGGGGCAGGTCTCTCTGAGGGAAAAGAACGTGAACATGGCACTCAGCATAGCGCTCATTTAGACGAGCAAGAACATAAATCAAATATCATTTGTCCTTCCTGTGGAACTGAAAACCCTTCTGATGCTTTGAAATGCAAAAACTGCGGTTCTGCATTAAATATCTCAAAGCAAAAAGAAGAGATACCTGTTTCGGGTTCAGATGCAGCTCCAGGAAACAAAGGATGTATGGGAAGAGGCTGCCTGCCGATAATAATTGTTATTGTCCTCTTTGGTTTATTCGGCATGATCTTAATGAATGGATGCGGATCAGGGATAATGAACCAGGGCATTTTTACCGGTAATCCGGGAATAGAATATACAACTGTACCAAATACGATCCTAAATGCAGTTGTTTCGAATCAAAAATGGGAAACTTCAGTTCAGGTTATCGGTCCGGTAGAATCAAAAGCTTCCGGTTGGAAAGATAATGTGCCGTCAGACGCTAAAAACCTAAAATGCTCAGACAGGAAACGATATACTTCTGATAAACAAGTAGCAAACTCTGTTGAAGTATGCGGAACTCCGTACGCAATCGACATGGGGAATGGTTATGAAAAATTCGTTCAGGATTGCGTATATGATGTGTATGATTCTTATTGTGATTATACAATTACAAAAACCGGAGTGATAAATACAGCAAGAGCAAATGGAACCGGTCCAAATCCTGAATCACCGTATGTATCATCAGAATATACAACAAGAAATCAGTCGGTTTCGTATACCATTGAAATTCGTGATGAAGATGGAAGAATTTACACATTGAATCCATCAAGTCTGAATGAATATCGATCATTCACAGTCGGCAGTGAATATCTGATTGAAGTAAATAACCGCGGTAGAATTGTAAATATGGAGAAAAAATAATGAAAATTGTAGGAATCATTTTATCTGTTATCGCTTATATCTTCGGTGTTCTTTTTATCTGGGGCGCGTTTGGTGATCCATTTGATTCATCAAGCCTTATCATCGGGATTATCATGATTGGTATCGGTTCAGCTATTATGCTGATCATTACCAGAAAAGGAAAAGCGGAAAAAGCATCAAAGAACGTAACCTATAATATTGATTTGGGTGGTGAAACAAAAGCCACAAAATTGACATGTGAAAAATGCGGTGCTCCGCTGGGGAAAAATGATATTACGATCGTTGCTGGGGCTCCAACAATTTCATGCCCATATTGCGGTGTGACTTATCAAATCACAGAAGAACCAAAGTGGTGAGTTCGAAATATAAGCTTTTTTCCTGTATAGGAAAATAGAGTGCATTGGAGGAAAATAAAATGAAGAAAATTATTTTTCTTTTACTTGCTCTATTAATGAGTTTTTGTTCTGTAAATGCGGATTATTCATTCCGCATTCCGGAAGCTCAAACAACATTAGCCATTGAATCAGATGGTTCAATGACGATTTTTGTGGAATATCAATTTGAAAATTTGGGACAAAAGTTGGACTATGTTGACATCGGACTTCCTAACAATAATTATAATCTCAAAGATATTGTTGTTAAATTAGACGGAGAAATAAACGAAAATATCAAGGTTACTAAAGCTGACTATGAGCAAACAGGGTTACGCTATGGAATTTCGCTCGAGATGGGTTCTGATTCTATACCGTCAGGTGGCTCCGGCGTTGTTTCTGTAACGATTCCAAACCTTCGTAATAATCTGTTTGAAGCTACGTCTGAAACTATAGATGGCGTATCCACTGAATTTGCCGGATTTCAATATTCTCCGAATTATTTTAATTCCAGATTTGTAAGTGGAAATACGAAATATTCATTCATCGTTATTTTTCCTCCTGATGTTAGCGACGGTTATGCTTATTACTATGAGCCTGTAAAATGGGTGGGAGATGCAGCACCTGATGCATGGCTTGATGAAGATTTATGCGTTGTGTATGAATGGTATTCCGAAAATGCCGATATGCATACAGCTTATACATTTGGTGGTAAATTTATAAAGGAAGTATTAAGTTCAACGAGCAATATTGTATCAAATTCAAGCAGTACTATTGTATCGAATTCTTCATTCCTCAATATTGATTGGGATGCAGTACTTGGCGTCCTTGGATGTATAGGATTATCGGCTCTCTTTATCTTCGGAACGGTTCGTTCTATTGTTACTACCAGTAAAACGAATAAAATACGTACAGCAGATAAATATTTTCCGCCTCAAATTAAAACAGACGGTGAGGGAATAAAACGAGGACTAACTGCTGTCGAAGCGGCAATTTTGTTGGAAACTGATCTCGACCGGGTCATCAGTATGATTCTCTATGGCTTAGCTAAAAAGAATGTTATTCAGGTTAAATCAATGGATCCGTTGGATGTCGATGTCTCAGATCCATTGCCTGAAGGATTGAATGAATATGAAATTAATTATATTTCCGCAATGCAGGAACCGAATGCTTCAAAGAAAAAAACAGCAATGCGGGATTGTATGCATCGTCTGATCCTTAGTGTTTCGAAAAAAATTGAGGGATTTTCACTAAAAGAAACAAGAGAATACTATAAGAACATTTGTGATAAAGCCTGGGAACAGGTGGAAGCAGCTGATACGTCAGAATTGAAAAGCAAATTGCTTGGTGATAATTTCGGTTGGGCGATGCTCGATGATGATCCGGAAAAGAAAGTTACAGAAACCTTTACGGATTATGACTTTCGTCCCCCGCTTTGGTGGTGGAGAGTTGATCCGGGATATCGCAGACCCGTGTATTATGAATCCTCTTCAGCACCGACTGGATCAAGTAGTTCAAGTGAAAAACATTCCGGGTCGTCACCATCTGCGCCAACTCATATGCCTGTCCTTCCTGGTGCGATGTTCGCACGCTCAATTACAGAAGGCGCCAGAAAACTGTCTGACTCTTTGGTTGGTAATTCAAAAGATTTTAAAGCTTCTGTTAAAAGCAGATCAAATCCTGATCCGGTATATTCCGTATCCTCAAGCAGTCATCGACATGGTGGCGGAAGCGGCGGTTCATCATGCGCATGTGCCTGCGCCTGCGATAGCTGTGCCTGTGCTTGTGCAGGTGGCGGCCGCTGATGAAATCTTTACAGGAGGATCTTCATCAACGTTATTCGTTACAGGCAAAATGGACAAAACCTTTTCGAAATTATTTGTTTTCCAAATTGCCTGTAACTGAAAATTTGAACATATTGGAAGTCGGCTGTGGAACCGGTGCAATTTTGACAGAAATTCAGTCTGTTTTTCAAGGTTCGATAAAGCTGATTTCCGGTATGGATGTTTACAGAGATTCTCTTGTGTTCGCATCTTCCAAAAATAAAGGCAGCTTTATTCAGGGTGATGCTCATCTTATTCCGTTCGTAGATTCTTGTTTCGATTTGGTTTATTGTCATTATTTTTTATTATGGGTTCAAAATCCGATTGAGGTATTTCTGGAAATGGTCCGAGTAACAAAAAAAGGTGGAATATGTGCTGTAATGGCTGAACCCAGTTACGATGAAATGGAAGTGGAACCTGCCGATTTACAAAATTTAGCACTGAAACAGAAAAAAGTTTTATCAGGGAAAGGTGCAAATATAAACATTGGAAATACTTTATATAAACTATTCTATGAAGCTGGATATTCGGATATAGAATTTGGAAGATATAAAGAATTGGAATCTGATCAAAGCTATCTAATCTATGAAATAAAACAAATGCTGCTTGATACAAAAGAAAATTATTTTGAATTACATTCAAATGTGAATTACACTTATAATATACCGACGTATTACGCATTCGCTATGAAATAACGAGGGGTTATGAAATACAATTTCAATGAAGTTCCTAACCGAAGAAATACAAATTCTGTAAAATGGGATTTATATCCGGCTGACCGGCTGCCTCTTTGGGTAGCTGATATGGATTTTGCTGTATGTCCCAAAATCATTGATGCCATAAAAAAACGACTTGAACATCCTGTTTTTGGTTACCCGCTTGTCAGTGATGATTTTAAACAAGTATTTTGTGACCGCATGCATAAGAGATATGGATGGCAGGTTAATCCTGATGAAATAATTACAATACCAGGAATTGTTTCCGGGTTTAATTTTGCCATAAGGGCCTTTTGTGCAAATAACAGTTCTGTTATCTATCAGACTCCTGCGTATCCGCCTTTTATTGAAGCTCCGAACAATTTTAGTCTTGAAGGCATTTCAAATGATCTGTTTTATCAAGAGAAAGAAAATATCTGGAAAATAGATTTTGATAAATTTGAAGAACAAATAAAGGATAATACTTCGTTATTTATTCTGTGTAATCCTCATAACCCTGTAGGCAGGGCTTTCACTGTTGAAGAACTCACTCGTTTGGGTGAAATATGTCTAAGAAATGGTGTAAAAATTTGTTCCGATGAAATTCACTGTGAAATTCTTTATCAAGGGACCAAACATACGCCAATCGCATCACTCAACAGCGAGTTTGCTGCCAATACAATCACCTTCATGGCACCGAGCAAAACTTTTAATATTCCTGGTTTAGCTTGTTCTGTAGCGATTGTTCAAAATCCGGAATTGAGGAAACAATTCCATCAGGCTTTGCAAGGACTTGGCAGTTTTGTGTCAATTCTTTCTTTGGAAGCCGGTCTTGCAGCTTATCGTGATTGTGATGATTGGCTGCTTGAATTGTTGGCTTATCTGGAAGAAAACAGAAATTTTGCTCAAGAGTATTTACAGAAACACATGCCATTGATTAAACAAAACAATATCGATGCGACATTTTTGATGTGGCTTGATTGTTCCGCTTTACCAATTACCGAAAGTCCGGCAGATTTTTTTGCAAATGAAGCGCATGTTCAATTAAATGACGGAAATTATTTTGGAAAAGGTTATGAAAAATTTGTAAGACTTAATTTTGGTACAAACAAAGCGACATTAGAAACAGCACTGAATAATATGAGAATAGCTTTAGAAAAACAGGAATAGTCATTGTAAGTTTGAAAAAAAGTTTCATTATTTTCTTTTTGTGTCTTACTTCGCTTATACTGCTTTTTATTGCAGCCGGAAAATATCTTGTTTACTCTGATCCTCTGGAAAAAGCAGATGTAATTGCGGTTCTCAGCGGAAACGATGAAAGCCGCATACAAGAAGCAGCAGAACTATATCATAAGGGGATTGCTTATAATATTATTTTATCAAAGACAACCCAGACATTTGGAGAGTATGATTTACCTTATACTATGCTGCAAAAGGAAATGCTGGAAAACATGAATATACCGGATGGTGCGATATATACATCTGAAATCACTGCTAAGAACACAGGTCAAGAAGCTTCCGGTATAAAAAAAAGGATGTACGATCTTGGATATAACAGTGTAATTATTGTAACTGATGCGTGGCATGCCAGAAGAACAAAAATAATTTTTACGGATTCTTTTAAAAATACTGGATTCAAGGTTTCTGTCCATCCTGTTCCAAATTCCGGATATAACAAATATTTTTGGTGGCTAACCCCATCCGGATGGGAACATACAGTCAGTGAATATATAAGGCTTCTTGGATATATCATAAAGCGGGATACTAATATACCTGATTATCCAAATCTGTAATAAAGAGCATAAAATATGGGACGTATAATGTCCATGTTCCAATTAAATCGGAATTTAAAATATGAAAAATCATATTGTTCATCCCTTTGATCCGGTTTTTGATTCTGATTCAAAAGTTTTGATATTAGGAACAATACCTTCACCAAAATCACGGGAAGTACAGTTTTATTATGGACATCCTCAAAACCGTTTTTGGAGGATCCTTGCAGATTTATTCAGAGAAAAGGAACTGCTTTCTGTTGCAGAAAAGATCGATTTTCTTCATCGGCGTCATATAGCATTATGGGATGTTCTTTCTTCTTGTGACATAGATGGAGCGGATGACTCTTCCATTCGTAATGCTGTACCTAATGATTTATCGAAAATACTCTCAAAAACATCGATTAACGCAATTTTTACAAACGGTCAAAAAGCATCATCAGTTTATCGAAAATACTTTGAGAAAAAATATTCTATTCCATGGATCAGTTTGCCTTCCACAAGTCCGGCAAACTGTAGATTCTGGACATATGATTCACTGAAAAATGTATATCAAGTGATATTAGATTATTTATGAGCCAAGCGTTGATACATAAATCATTTCGCTTTGCCTATCAGATCATAATCTCCGACAACACCTGTAATGTTTACAGGAATGATTGACCCTATTTCAGCCTCACCCGAGACAAAGACCAATCCATCAATTTCCGGTGCGTCTCTATAGGTCCTGCCAACCAGCATACCGTCTTCCTGAATCCCTTCTATCAGCACATTCATAGTTTTTCCGACATAACGCATATTGATATCATGTGATATCTCTTGTTGTAACAGATATAATTGCTCTTGACGTTCCAGTTTTACATCTTCCGGAACATCATCAACATATTTTGCACTGGGGGTGTCTTTTTCGGGATAGTATGGGAAAACACCGACGCGATCAAATTCCATGGATTCAATAAACTGATATAAGTCTTTAAACTCCTCTTCTGTTTCACCGGGAAAGCCGGTAATAAACGTTGATCGGATCGCAATTTCCGGCATCCGTTCTCTCATATAATCAAGAGTTCTTCGAACCGAATCCATATTATCCGGACGCAGCATACGTTTTAATGTTGCCGGAGAAGCATGCTGTAAAGGAATATCAAGATACGGCAATATATGATTCTCTGCTGACATTAGATCAATGAGATGATCAGAAACAAAACCGGGAAAGGCGTACATTATTCGGATCCAGGGAATATCCGGCGCTGATTTTTCTATTTTTTCCAGCAAAGCAGGGAGCGCATCCTTTTCACCTCTGTCGATTCCATATGCAGTAGTGTCCTGAGCAATAAGAATTAATTCTTTTATACCCTGATCATTCAGCAATAAAGCGTCTTTCAATATCTCTTCCTCAGGGCGGCTGTGCCATTCTCCCTTAATACTTGGTATCGCACAAAAAGCGCATTTTCGAGAACATCCATCTGCTATTTTCAAATAGGCACTGCTTCCCTGCAAAGCGAATTGACTCAGCCTGTCCATATCGAATATTGAAGATAAATTATTCACAGCATTTCCGGACTTCAAATGATTACATACCTGTCCGATTTGATTTATATTTCTTGTTCCAATAAGCGCATCAATCTTTTTACAGTGAGATTGAATCTCATCAGAAAATTTTTCTGCCATACAACCTGCGGCTATCAAATACTGCTTTTTGGTCTTATGACCGGAAAGTTCGTTGATAGTTTCAATAGCTTCCTCCCTTGCCGGACGAATAAAGCCGCAGGTATTTACAATAATGAACTCCGCTTTGCGTGGATCATTTACAAAGCTGTACCCTTGCCTGTTTAAAAGGTTCCCCATTGTCGTTGAATCTACGGTGTTTTTGGCACATCCTAATGATACAAGATAGTAAGTATTCGGCTTCATAATATCTCCTGTTATGGTATATAAGGCGTAGGCGTATTTGTTGGCAGCGGGGTTTCCGGCTGTGGAGTATAAGTTGGTTCATATGTGTTGGTGGGTGTCGGGCTGAATTGCGGCGTCGGGGTAGCGGCCATAAGTTGTGAAAAGTTAATTGTGATCACTTCGCCAAGTTTCCCAAGGCGGCCTAAATTCTGTTGGTTATAAACAACACTGATGGCATCACCATTACTGACCGTCAGTTCAATCAGGTTCTCGGCGTCAAACGGGTATGTGTTATTAGGTAACGTACGACCGGAAAATACTTCTTTTCCATCAGAAATTACGGTCATCAAAGCCCTTTGATTTGCATTTACAAAAATTTGTACGGGTTGTGAAGAAGTAATTTCAGAAGGTTCCTCTGTTGGGGCGTTTACTTCAAAATCTCCTGAAGATATTTGAGATACGGGTGCTGTTGTTGGAGATGCAGTTGGAAGAAATTCTGGAGTACGAGTTGTATCGATGTATTGTTCCAGCAAACTAATTCCCAAATCAGGTGTAGGTACAGAAACTCCTCTCCGATATGCAGTGATTGTGATTGCGCTGTAAATAATGATTCCGGCTATTCCTACAATTACAAATACACCGACAAAAAGATCTGGCGTGAAGAATTTTTTGAATCTGCCGGCTTTTTTAGTCGGTTTATGTTTCTTTTCATCATTCCTTCTGTTTTTCTTATCGGATAACTGCTGAAGCGCGGTAGCAAATTTCAGCATGATTGAATCGACATCCAGATCAAGGAAAGACGCATAATTATTAAGCATACCTCTCGCTTGTATCAAAGACGGTAACTGTTCAAAATTACCGCTTTCCATTGAATCCAGGTAAATTGATCGGATAAGTGTCTGAGACTCACAATCTTCAAGCGAAAGAGAGAGAAATTTTCTTCTGTGAGACAATTCATTTCCAATCTCATCAAACAACTCCTGAGCTGTCACTTCTTTTTCCGGTTCAGTGGCTGAGTTACCCTTTTTTTTGCTGAATAAGGAAAAATTGACAGCTTTTTTCTCTTTCTTATCTTGTTTATCATCTTTTTCAGTCGTTTCAATCTCTTTTCGCGGTGTTTCAATTTCTTGAGGAACAGGAGTTTGATGCGCGTGTGCATATTGTCCGGGCATATTCGGATTAACTGCGTTTTGAGCCGGTTGAAACACAGGTTTTTGCATCTGATTTTGTGGTATCTGTGGAGCGGTGTAATAACTCTGTGGTGGATTATTACTATTGTTTCTGACAAATGGAGCGTTTTGAGAAATGTGATTGCCGACGTTTGCTTGATTCTCTATATGATTTTGTGCAGGAGGATTCGTATCTTTATTATCTTGTGCAGATAAGGACGAACTACCGGGATTATCCCATTCCTGAATAACATCCGCGGCATTCAGATTCAGATATTCAGCATAAATACGAAGAAATCCTCTTGCCTGTACAGAAGAGGGAATAATCTCTGAACGTCCGCTTTCCAGTGCCTGCAGATAGGGAATGCGAATATGAAGAGCGTCAGACGCATCTTTTATCGACACGCCTTTGCTTTCTCTTGCTTTTTGTAATATTACTCCGGCTTCAATAGACATACTAATTATTATACGAGATTATCCCAAAAACATGAACCAAAAAAGGTCTTCTATGTGAAGACCTTTTTTATTGCCTAAAAGATTGGTATCCTGATTTATTATTCAGCGGTTTCAGCAGCTTCGGTTTCTTCAACAGCTGCTTCAGCGTCTTCATTGCCGCCAATGTTCGGTGTTTCACCTTCACGATGAACAAGAACATTGATAACCGGGACGATATCGATCGTCAGACGAACATGAGCCTTATGTTCACCCAAAGTGCGGATCGGCTGGATGTCGATCATGCGCTTATCGATTTCAACACCGGCTTTTTCACTGATTTTATCCGCAACCATCTGGGAAGTGATGGAGCCGTAGAGTTTGCCCGTTTCTCCGGCTTTGCTTGCGAAGGTGATCCAAGTGCCGTTAATTCTTTCAGCGACAGCACTCATTTCAGTGTTCAGCTGTTTGCGAACAACTTCTGCCTTGGTGCGAATGGCGTCAGCCTGCTTCAAGGAACCCGGGGTAGCCAAAACGGCGTATCCCTGCGGAATCAAATAGTTGCGGCCATAGCCATCAGCAACCTTTTTGACATCACCCGCATGACCAAGATGATAAACATCTTTTAACAATAAGATTTTCATTTAATCAAGCCCTTTCAAAATTTATTCTTTGGCAGCGAAGGGTACAACGCTGCCAAAGAAATATTTTACCAAAGAATATGTAAACTCAGCAAATATTATGATAACAAACCTCGAAGAAAATCTGAAAGCTTATCTCAAACGCTAAAACGAACTATTTATATTTCAGCTGCAGGAACTCATCAGCTGCGGCGCCGAATACTTTATGCAGAAGCAGATCCTTGTGATTCTTGATGAACGGTTCTTCCACAGGATCTTCCATTCCCGGCATCAGATAAGACGCAGGACGATACTTCTTGACTTCGGCATCTTCTCCGCAAACGGCATGGAGAACATCCTGATTGACCGGCGCCGGTGTTTTACCGAATTCGCCGAGGAGGATCATCTTGAATTCATTGGAAACGAACGCATAGCGGGATCCGGTCATCACGTTAAAGGCGGCCTGGGTACCTACGATCTGGCTGGTCGGCGTAACAAGCGGTACATAACCGACATCGGCACGGACGGAAGGAATTTCTGCCATAACGTCGTCCAGTTTTTCAGCAGGGACGCCCATACCGGAGAGTTGTTTCTGCAGGTTGGAAAGCATACCGCCCGGGATCTGGCTTTCGAAAATACGATCGTCATAACCCGGATAATCAAGATCGGACATGATCTCACGGCTGACGGCAATAGCGGTCTTGAGGTCGTTCTTTTCGATCGCATTGACCATCTTCGCGACCTTGGCACGCGGTACATCTTCAAAGCGAACCGGCTTGCGGCGGAATTTACCGAAGGACGGAATAGAATCCTTCAGTTCCTCGAAGATCACACGCAGCTTGTCCTGAGCTTTGCTGATCGCCTGTTTGTCAAGGCCATGATCAAAGCCCATTTCCTCTGCAACAATAGCCATAACTTCAATCGGAGAATGGGACGGACCGCCGGCGAACGGTGAAATGGCGGTGTCGATCGCGTCAATACCGTATTTCATAGCAAGAGCGCCGTTGACAACGGAAACACCGGTAGTGGAATGTGTGTGCAGAACGACCGGGACCTTCAATTCCTTCTTCAGAGCGGGGAATAACACTTCAGCCACTTCAGGATGCAGCAAACCGGCCATATCTTTAATAGCGATGCGGTCAACGCCTTCAGCTTCCAAAGCTTTCGCATAGTTAATGAAATATTCAGTCGTATGAACAGGACTGGTTGTGTAGGAAATAGCCGCTTCAACCTTACCGCCATATGCTTTGGTGGCAAGAATGGCCATGCGCAGGTTGCGGATATCGTTCAATGCATCGAAAATACGCATATTCACGGAACCGCTTTCGATGGACTGGCGGATAAAAGCGATCAAAACATCGTCCGGATAAGGATTGTACGCAAACAGGTTCTGCCCGCGCAGCAAGGACTGGATCTTTTCACCGCCGCCCATGCAGTCACGGAATTTCTCCAGACGTTCCCACGGGTCGTCACGGGTAAAACGAATTGCGGAATCGAGCGTTGCGCCGCCCCACAGTTCGAAAATATGATAACCGGCATCTTTGATGATCGGCAGGACGCGCATACACTGTTCGGTTGTCATTCGGGTTGCTGCGCAGCTTTGATGACCGTCACGCAGTGTTAAATCGTTAAATAAAACTCGTTTTGCCATTTTGTCTCCTTAATGGGCTTATCAATTCGTCAATCAGACGAGAAATTAACAATTTTGTGCATAATTTGCACTAATACTATCATAATAGATTTTTTGCTTTTTTGCAATACCTTTTTTGAGCGGAAGTGAAAGCAAAAAAGAGGAAAATCAGAACAAACCCCAATCCAGCTCAAAACCTTCTTCCATCATGCTCTCGTCCCAAAGATCCATGCGCAAATCGATCACCACGGAAAGATCCAGCACAGACTCTGCCTGTTTACGGACTTGTTCAACCATGGTTGGTGCATAAGGACAAAACGGAGTGGTCAGGATCATGGTTATCAAATATCGGTTTTCCTGAAGCACCACATTGCGGATCAAACCCAGTTCAATAACGTTATAGCCCAGTTCCGGATCCCGCACTTCCCTCAGCGCGTCCCTCAGTAATGCAGCCTTTTCAGGCTCAGCCGCTTCAAATTCCCATACCGCAGGGTTTCTTTTTTTTGTTTCTTCTTCCATAAAATCACCTCATAAAGCTGGAAAGAATTATATCTGTATATCAACAAAAATCTCTTTTTCCATCAAAAACCGCCGAATATATCCGATTCCTTTCGGGTCAATCAGAATTGAAGTCGGATTGATCTGCTGCAGAATCCACTTTTCCAAACGGGATGTTTCCAACAATTTTCGTAAAATCTCAAGATCTGGAACTGTCAATATAGTTGCCTGATAAATCACGGCGGGCATCTCTGCTTTGTCTGAATCGGAAAGCATGTTTTCCAACGCCGGCGGCACTTTATTTTTGGAAAAACGGCGCAGCAGTGAAAGAAAAGCTGTTCGGGTCAAGCCGGCGGATGCAGACTTTCCCAGTGACGAAGGCGTAATTCGAAAAATTGTGTCTCCGTGTTTGTTGAATGAGTCTATCTCACAATAACGGGTGCACATGTATCGAAAATATCTTGACACCCTGTTGCTGCAGCTGATTGCTCCGTCGCTTGAGATGCCCGGAAGGTTCTGCTCCAGATTCGGCTTCGATAAAATAATTTCCGAAACCTTATTATTCTCAGATTCAGTCAAAAGAAACATTCCGCTTTTGCTGATTCGAAAAGCAGCAGCTTCCTTCCCATCCGCATCAGCATAGGCGATCCGTACAACGCCAAGCCACTGCAAAGGACCGAGGATCAGGAACCGCAGATAAGCGCCCTCTAATTGATACCAGGCACCCATTCCGTTCAGATCATTGCCATCCCTGTCAGTGATCCGCCATTGCTCGTCCGAAAAACTGTTCCGCAGGAACAAGGGAAAGCTGTTTTTGACCGCGTTGATCAGCCCGTTCAGGCTCCACCAGGTATCTGCTTCAAGAGAAGAGATAATTTGAATAAGCTTTTCACGCGGTTCCTGATAATTGAATTTCGGCAGCTGCAAAACAGTCAGTTCGTCTGTTTCCGCAAGTTCACAATAATCCGATGCTTTTCTCCAGACACCAGCCAATTGAATTTGGGCTGCAGTCCTGTTG
Organism: Anaerolineaceae bacterium; assembly: GCA_017417055.1. GTDB lineage: Bacteria > Chloroflexota > Anaerolineae > Anaerolineales > Anaerolineaceae > Flexilinea. The sequence goes on along the minus strand of JAFPZX010000052.1, from coordinate 5,983 downwards.
TGGATCAAAAAAGAACGTATTGCCTCCGCATCTACGTCCGTACTTCCCGTGAAAAAGCCGCCATCCTTCAATAACATTTCAAGAAAGCGCCGGTAATTATCGGTAATTTCAAGTCCGGAGATGATAAGAGGTTTTTCATCCCGTTTGAGCGCAGCAGCCAGGCAGAAAACATCAATGAGCTTATTTTCCTCAGGAGAAACATGTCTTGTTTCAGAAGGAATTGCGGGGCGAACCGTAACATCAGGTTGTTTATACTTAAATTCAGCTCCGTTTTCGGAAGAAATCAGCTGAGAAAACCGCTGCAGCAGGTCATCCGGGAGAATATAACATTCTTTTACGTCCCCATCAATCATTCTGTCTTGACGATAGATGATCCCGCGGTACCATAATTTCTCTGTGACTGAAACCGGAGACTGCCACATCTTTTCACGGAGAATCTTTTCCAGCCCCGCAACGCGGAATGGCCCCATGGCTTCTTCAAAACGCTCAGCTTCTTCCTGTCCGCCGAGTGAGATCAAAAGTCGGATCCCGTTCACAAGGTCCGAATAGTCTTCATTTTCAACAAAACGATGCAGTATCTTTCCGTCAAGCATCCGTTCGCAGAGCATCCGGATCAATTCCTCATAATTCGGTGTAGACTGAAGCCGCAGCCAGAATGAGGCAATCACCGGAAGGAAACGGATCTCAGTGCGGTAAAGCATTTGACGCAGCAGCATTTCTTATCCTCTGTCAATAAAAGAGCTGACGCATTTCGAGCACTTCAACAAAATCATCACGCTGGATCCCGACTACCATCACATCCATCGGATCAGACTGAGGCGTCAGCGTACGGATTTGATCTTCTGTCAGCGGACAGCAAAGTACATGAACACTGTCATCATGGAACATCCAAACCAACCTGTCGATATCCAAACCGCATTTGGCAGACGAACTGCCGCCGGAATCGCCTTCACCGGCTTTGTAAAACCGGGGATAAAATGCTCTTCCTTCAAGAAAGACTATGGTTTCATCCTTATAACGGGAAAGATCTAATGCTGAAGGATTTGAGGAAGCTCTCCATTGCTGAGCAATTTCCTCACCTGTTTTATGAGCAAATCGTCTGGGAATCACATTGTCGCATAACGGCAGTACAGCGCCGATAGCAGCAAGGAGCAGAACAATTCCGGCAGCAGCCCAACCCTGCCTCGTTTTTCTGACAGGCTGATGGTTCGAAACCGCCGGTAAATCAGGAACCGCTTCATTTTCTGCCGTTTCAGGAATAAATTCCAATCCTGCTGTTGTTTCCGGCAATACCTGCGGTTTATCAAAGCGGAACAGGCACACTTTGCAAACAAAGCGAATCAAACCACAGCATCCGAAGGCAAAATAGATCAGCATCACCCAGTCAACCGGCAGCAGAAAGCGAAAACCGGAAGTCATGGCGAAAGCGTTGCCAAGGTTATAAACAACATGGAAAACCAATGGGATCAATCCGCCGAAACCATTTTTTCGGCATGCGGTAAAAACACCCAGAGAAATAATTACCAGATATACCGCGATAAGCGTTTTGTTTTCTTCAATTGTCTGGCGGGCATTTTCACGATACCAGAACAAATCAGGCTCGTAAAACAATTGATCCACCTCCGTCGGTTTGATGAGACGCACCGGCAGGACCAGCAGGGATGAGATTTCATTATTCAGGAAATGTGAGCCGACGGATTGGAAGACTTCGGCAGGATGGACCATTATAACCTGCACGATTTCCACATTCGGGTCAGTTTCTCCGGCAGCTTCCTGATATAAATGGTTTAGATATTGTCCTTCGGAAACATCCGGATTAGACACTGTGTTCGGATTGATTTTGTTCCAGACGGTCCACGGGGCAAATACGATGACCAGACCGATTACACTGCATAGAATGGAAAGCCACTTTTTTGATGCATCCTTCCTCGAACAAAGCATGATGAGCCATAAAGCCGGTATCAGTACAAAGCACTGCGTCCTGATGAGCATGGCTGCCCCGATCATGCCGCCGCATAACAACGCCCGGGAATATTCCTTGCCATGCCGATACCATTTCACGGTGCAGAAAATCGTCAAAACAACACAGAAAAGCGTCGGCAGATCAGACATCAGCAGCCGTGAATTAGAAACCTGAACCAGTGGAGAAAGACGGATGCTGTAGATTTCCCGCCAAATCACCCATGCGGCAGCCACGATGCCGGCCGGCGTTTGTCCAAGCTGTTTCCCGGTCAAAAAGACAAGCAGCGGAATAAAAGCCAGCAGCAGGATCTGTCCGTTTGTGACTGCCATATAATTATTCCCGAAAACCAGATGCAGCAGCGCTAAAAATGCGGCATAGAGCGGACGGACAACCGTCAATCCATTGCGGAACCCGTTTCCCAGCAGGATGCTCTGCGCCAGAAGATCATAGTTTTCCGCATCAGAAGCCGGGTAAAAATTGTTGTTCGGCGCACGCAGTGCTGGAGCAAAATAGCTTCTTCCCTCAAATTGGGTCGTCTGCCAGAGCCAAACCGTGGCGGTCCAGCCAAGGATCACAGTGAGGATCGTCAGAATCTTTTCAGTTTTTTTTCCGGATATTTTCGGACCTGCAAAAGAAAAAAGCGGAATCAGCGGGAAGGCGAACAGCAGCGGAACGATCAGATGACCTTCCAGCAGCGACACACCCTGACGGTAAAAAGTTCCGGAGATCGGGTCCAATCCCGTTCCGCTCTTCAGGGCGTAAAATAAAGCCCCTCCCATCAGCAGCAGTACGGCAAATCCCCATAACAACGCTCCTGCGGACTGCTTCAGCGCGCGTAAAACGAGCTTCCATTTCTGCCCCAAAAGGAAGAAAAACGCCAGAATGGAGAATGCCAGACCCCAGCACATCAAAGGCGTCAGCCGTTCGAGCAATGAGCGTTCTGTGGCGGTTTTGCCGACAGGCGGTGTCAGGAATATCCAGCCAAGGATCAGCGAAAACGTAAGAATATATGCGGATATTCCGGCGGCTTTTCCAGAAGAAAAGGCGTTGTCTTTATTCAGAAAAGACAAAACGGCAGCGGTCAGGCACAGCAGCACCGCCAATGCCATCCCCGCACATAATGCAAGCTTGCTTTTCGACATGCCCCAAAGGAATGCATTTCTGCTTTCAGACGGCAGCTGAAAAGTACACCAAAGCGCGTACCCGCCGATCAGCGAAACAATTGTCCAGAATAATCCCCAAACTCTTTTCATTTTCAGTCACTTATCTGCATAATTTGGCAAAAAATATTTCCGTACCGTCCCCGAGCTTTGCGCACAGTTCAACACCTTCATCAGTTTCCGCACGGTACCAAAGCAGCCTGTCGCCTTCATAGCAAGAAGTTTTGTATTGAACTTCGATAAATTTCGGATCCAGTTCTTCCAGTTCTTTTCTGGAAAACAAACCGATAAGGGCGCGGATATAGGCCACATTGTTCATATGACCTTCAAAATCGATATCGATCGAGCGAACGGTGTATTCAGCGAAAGGTTCACCCGTGAAAGCAGTGGTAAAGCGTGTGAACGGATCTGTCAGCACCTTTTCGGGACAAAACTCGAAACTTTCATCATACAGATTGTTGATCATATAAAGACGGTTTGTGTTCCGGTCGATGATTGCCCATTCCGATGTGGCTTCTATCAAACGTTTTCCCTCTTTTTCAAAAGTATAATTTCTTCGTCCGCGAATGCGGTCCGGTTTTTCCGGCCAGGTGCTCAAATCAACATATTCCCCTTGTTTGGGACGTTCATTGATTTTCACCTTACATTTGGATGTAACCCAAAACAGCCCTTTTGGCGTCAAAACGCTTTGATCATAGCCCAGTATTTCAGACTGGTCTACCGCGATATTTTGAAACAGGGCAAATATATCCGGATAGGATAAATAATTATTGCAATCCACATCACTCGGTTGTATTTTTATTTTTTCTGTCAGTTTATTTACCATTTTTCCTCATTATTTTTCTTATTGTCATTTATGAATCACATTTATTATAATCTGCATTTCATTATGTTTAGAAATACAAGTATTTTTGGAACACAAGAGGCCTAAAATCAAACACCTGACACCCGAAACCCGATACCTAACACCTGAAACCTGAGACCCGAAACCTGAAATCCATGCTATAATTCTACTTAACAAATGGAGGTCAACATGAAAGACGATATTGAATTCAACAAACACAAGCATTGGGATCATGATGATTCCGAAGATTTCAATGATGACGATTGGGTAGATGGTCTTGATGATTTCGATGATGACTACGAGGAATATTGGGATGATGACGACGACGATACGGATGTGGTTGTAGACAGTGCGGAAGGACTGCAGGTTGCCACAACCTATGACTCGGAAGGCAACGTCATTGATGTTTCCGTAACCTCGGAAGAAGATCTTGACAAAATTGATGAAGATGTCGAATGTCCGCTCAACAGCTTCATTGACCATACGCTCCTCAAAGCCGATGCGACCGTGGAACAGATCACAAAGCTCTGTCAGGAAGCACGCGAATATAAATTCGCGTCTGTCTGTGTCAACTCCTGCTGGGTGCGGCTCTGCTCCGAACTGCTTCGCGGTTCCGGTGTAGCTGTTTGTACTGTAGTCGGCTTCCCTCTCGGTGCGATGATCCCGGAAGCCAAGGCGTTTGAAGCCGAAGCTGCCATCGAAAACGGCGCTACCGAAATTGATATGGTCATCAACATCGGTGCACTCAAATCCGGTGATTACCGCATGGTTGCTAAAGATATCCAGGTGGTTTGCGACGCGGTTCACGAACACGGCGCTCTCCTGAAGGTCATCATTGAAGCCTGCCTGCTCACCAAAGAAGAAAAGGTGATTGCCTGCTTGCTCGCCAAGAATGCCGGTGCGGATTATGTCAAAACCTCGACCGGATTCTCTACCGGCGGTGCGACTGTGGAAGATGTCGCTCTGATGCGCAAAGTCGTCGGTGATGAAATGGGCGTAAAAGCTGCCGGCGGCATCCGCGATAAAAAGACTGCGGACGCCATGCTGGATGCCGGTGCCGATCGTCTGGGCGCCAGTGCCGGTGTGCAGATTTGCAAGGAATAATAAAAAATGTGCGGGAGTTTTGCGCTGATGGTCAAACCAAACGAACTGCAGGCCGCGTTCGATTTGGATTTTGTTCCACCGGCGCTCTCCCCAAAAGATCACTATTACCCGGGGCAGGGCATTCCCGCGGTTCTCAACGCTGCTGAACGTGTCGTTGAGATTCTGTATTGGGGTTTGATCCCGCCCTGGGCAAAAGATATTTCCATTTCCCGTCATACATTCAATGCCCGCTGTGAGACACTGCGGACAAAAGCTTCTTTCAAAATGGCCTATCAGCGCAGGCGCTGTCTGATTCCTGCTACGGCTTACTATGAATGGCGTACGGCCAACGACCGCAAGATTCCTTACAAATTTTCGCTGAAAGGTACAAAAGTCTTTATGCTGGCCGGACTGTGGGAGTATTGGGTCGATGCCACCGGCAATGAAGTTTATTCGGCCACCGTCGTTACCTGCCCGGCAGGGAACGGCCTTGAAGCCTACCATGACCGGATGCCGGTCGTTCTGGATCGCTATAACTGTTGGCAATGGATGGAAGACCGTCCCTTGGATGAGCTTGATCAACTTCTTTCTCCTGTTGATGCTGAATACTTTGATATCGAATGTCTGGATCCCCAGCGCACGCTCTTTTAAAGTGTGCAGTGTGAAGTGTGAAGTTAAGTGTTAAATTTTGGTGCGCTATAGCCATTGATTAATGTCACTTCTCACTCCTAACTTCTCACTCCTTACTTCTTACTCCTAACTTATCACTCCTAACTCTTTACTCTTTACTTCTAATAACTCCTCATTCCTAACTCCTAATTCATCCTACCTCCAATACGGTCCCATTTCCCGGCGCATTCTGCGTTCGTAGATTTTTTGCAGATTCTCATAATGTTCCGTCAGGTCCTCGATATGATTGCGGATCGGCAGTGT
>JAFPZX010000051.1 GCA_017417055.1 Anaerolineaceae bacterium | reverse complement strand
CTGGTCGGGGAAAACGGAGCAGGAAAAAGTACGCTCATGAATGTTCTGAGCGGCATTTATCCATACGGGACTTATTCAGGCGACATCATTTATGACGGACAGGTCATGAAGTTCTCGAACATCAAAGATTCGGAACGAAAAGGAATCGTCATCATCCATCAGGAACTTGCTTTGATCCCTGAGATGACGATTGGCGAAAATATGTATCTGGGCAACGAACGCGGCAGCAAATTCGCGATCGACTGGAACACTACTTACGCCGAAGCTGATAAATATCTGAAAATGGTCGGGCTTACAGAAAGCTCCAAGGTACAGGTGAAAACCATCGGTACCGGCAAACAGCAGCTTGTTGAAATTGCCAAAGCACTGGCAAAGAAAGCAAAGCTGTTGATTTTGGATGAACCTACATCCTCACTGAACGAAGAAGATTCCCGCGCACTGCTGGACCTCATGCTTTCATTCAAGAAACAGGGTATGACGATGATCATCATCACCCACAAGCTGAATGAGGTCGCTTATGTGGCGGATAAAATTACGGTTGTCCGTGACGGATCCACGATTGAAACACTGGACAACCATGGCAAAGAACCCATCAGCGAAGAGCGAATCATCAAGGGTATGGTCGGTCGTGAAATGACGAACCGCTTCCCGAAACGCGAAGGGGTGAAAATCGGCGATATCGAAATGGAAGTCGAAAACTGGACCGTCCATCATCCGCTTTACCCGGAACGCAAGGTCGTGGACAATGTATCCATCAATGTCCGTAAGGGTGAGGTTGTCGGAATTTACGGTCTGATGGGTGCCGGACGGACCGAACTGGCCATGAGTATCTTCGGCCAGTCTTACGGTGTGAACTGCACCGGAACGCTGAAGCTGAACGGGAAAACCGTCAAGCTGAAAAAGAGCGAAGCTGACGCGATCAAACACAAGATCGCTTATGTGACAGAAGACCGAAAAGGAAATGGACTTGTGCTTTCTCAGTCCATTAAGATCAATACTTCTCTTGCCAACCTGAAAGCGCTCGCCAGCCATTCAGTAATTGATGGCGATAAGGAATACGCAGTTGCGCAGGAATACCGGGAAAAGCTGAGCATCAAGACCCCGACTGTGGAACAGCTTGTCGGAAATCTCTCCGGCGGCAACCAGCAGAAAGTGCTGCTTGCCAAATGGATGTTCGCTGATCCGGACATCATGATCCTGGACGAACCGACCCGCGGTATTGATGTCGGTGCGAAGTATGAAATTTACTGCATCATCAACGACCTGGCAGCTGCCGGAAAGTGCGTTTTGATGATTTCATCCGAACTTCCGGAGGTTCTTGGTATGAGCGATCGTATCTACATTATGAATGCCGGGAAGGTTCTTGGTGAAATGAAAGCAAAGGATGCTACGCAGGAAAATATCATGGCAATGATCCTGCAGTCCGGAAGGGGAGATTGATCATGAAAGCAAATTCAGCAGGAGAATTCTTCAAAAAATATACCATGACCATAGCTCTGGTTGTTGTGGCGATCTTCTTTTCGTTCACAACCCAGGGCAGGATCCTTTTTCCGCAGAACATCAATAACCTGATTTCACAGAACGGTTATGTTTTTGTTCTGGCTTCAGGGATGCTGCTGTGTATTCTTACCGGCGGCAACATTGATCTGGCAGTCGGATCCGTGGTCTGTTTTACCGGCGCTATTGGCGTTATTATGATGAAAAACGGTATCAACATGTGGATCGCGGTGCTCGCAATGCTCGGCATTGGACTGTTGATCGGGGCGTTTCAAGGCTTCTGGATCGCGAAAGTTTACGTTCCGCCATTCATCGCCACACTGGCCGGTATGTATGCATTCCGCGGCCTTTCCAATGTTGTGCTGGGCGGTTATGCGGAAACAATCACCAATCAGAGTTTTTTGAACATATTCGGCGGCGGTGCGGATTGTTACATTCCGGACTTTTTCCATGGGACCGGTTTGAACATTACCTGTATGGCCGTGGGTGTCATCATTGCCCTGCTTGTTGTTGTTATGCAGATTCGCAAAACTGCTGTTGAGAAAAAGATGGGAATCGCCCAATCAGTGACCGGTGAGTATATCCGGACGGTTATCATTGTCGCGCTGATCATCTGGATCTCATGGAAATTAGCTTCCTATAAAGGGATCCCGACAGTTTTGATCTGGATTGCTCTGGTGCTGCTGGTTTACAACTATATCACTACAAAAACTGCTATTGGCCGTTATCTTTACGCAGTCGGCGGTAATGAAAAAGCAACAGCGCTTTCCGGCGTCAACACCCGCAACGTATTCCTTTTTGCCTACGCGAACATGGGATTCCTTGCAGGTTTAGCCGGTATCCTGAATGTTGCCCGCGCTGCCGGTGCACAGCCGACATTCGGTCAGGGGTATGAAATGGACGCCATTGCAGCCTGTTTCATCGGCGGTGCTTCCGCTTATGGCGGAACCGGAAAGATCTCCGGCGTAATTATCGGGGCTATCCTGATGGGTCTCATCAACCAGGGTATGAGCATTATGGGGATTGACTCCAACTATCAGCGCGTCGTGAAAGGCCTGGTGCTGATGCTGGCAGTCATGTTTGATGTGCTTTCCAAACGCCAGAAACGCTAAGAGAGGAGGATGACTACAATGGTAAAAAAGAACAATTTCCTTAGTGTACTCAAGAAAAATGCGATGCTTGTCGTCCTTGTTCTGGTTTATATTTTCTTTATCTTTACCACAAAGGGTAACATTTTCCAGCCGATGCAGTTTAAGGCTCTGATTGATCAGAATGCGTATGTCTATATTCTGGGCGTCGGAATGCTGATGTGCATGCTGACCGGCGGCAACATTGACCTGTCCTGCGGTTCATTTGTCTGTCTGCTGGGAGCTATCGGCGGTGTTTTGATGGTCAATGCCGGTATGAGCACCGGTTTGGCTATCGTGGTAATGCTGCTGATCGGTATCGCCTACGGATGCCTTCTGGGATATCTGATCGCTTACATCAACATTCCGCCGTGGATCGCAACACTGGCCGGGTATCTGGCTTTCCGCGGTTTGGGTACATCCATCCTCAGCAACAGCTCCAATACCGGTTCTATTTCCATCGGTACAAAATCTGATTTTCTGGCGATTTTCACCGGGAAAATTTTCGGCACAAAGCCGAAAGTGTTCAACTGGCCCTGCATGATCGCCGGAATTATCGCTGCTGTGATCACTGTTGTGGTGATTTTCAGCACGCGGGCAACAAAACTCCGCAAGGGGTATGCAGCTGACTCTTTTGCCAGCACCGTTGTGAAAGGTGTACTCTCTTCAGCCGCGATTTTGCTGGTGATGTGGAAGCTCTCCAACGCCGGCGGCATCCCGACACCTCTGGTCTGGGTTGTTGTGATTGTGCTGATTTACAGCTTTATCACATCCAAGACGACGCTCGGCCGTCATTTCTATATCGTCGGCGGCAACAAAGAAGCCGCCCGTATGTCCGGTGTCAACACCAATAAGATCATGTTCCTGGCTTATCTGAACATGGCTTTTCTGACTTCCATCACCACCATGATGATCCTTGGCCGTATGACCGCAGCGAACTCTACCGCGGGAACCAACTTCGAAATGGATGCTATTTCTGCCTGTGTAGTGGGCGGTGTCTCCGCAAGCGGCGGCGCCGGGTCTGTTTTCGGAATGGTGATTGGTGCGACGCTGATCGGTGTCATCAACCTGGGGATGAGCTTGATGGGGATTGATGCCAACTGGCAGAAGGTTGTCAAGGGCGTTGTCCTTTTGGGCGCTGTCGCTTTCGATATCCTTGGAAAGCAGAACATCAACTGGAAGACATTGCTGCCCTTCGGCAAGAAAAACTAAAATTCATAAAGAAAACGCATGAGCCGGCCCTGATTCTATCGCGAAAGCATATGGGGCCGGTTTTTGTTATAATATCATTACCGAGTCAAAGTGACCTGTTTTCGTTGACTCAGAATTGAGTCAACAGAGCAAGTTGCTTTGACTCATTCAGAATAAGATATATTTTTTGAGAGAATAATATGGACCTGATTGAAAAATTAAACCAGGGCAACCGGCAATTTCTGATTGACTGCAAAAAAGAACGGATGGAAGATACAGCAAAAAACGGACAGCATCCTTATGCCATCGTGATTTGCTGCTCGGATTCCCGTGTGATCCCGGAACAGATCTTTTCCGCGGAGATCGGGGACCTGTTCGTTATTCGTGTAGCTGGCAATGTTTTGGACAATCATCAGCTGGGAAGCATTGAATACGCGGCAGCCCATCTGGGCTGCAAACTGATCGTTATGCTCGGTCACACCCACTGCGGAGCTGTCAGTGCGGCACTGAGCGGTCATGCCGATGGGTTTATTTCCTATATCACTGAGGATATTCTGGAAGCAGTCGGGGAGGAACGGGATCCGCATCAGGCAGAGCGTCTGAATGTGCGCCATGGGGTAGAACAGATACGGAAGGAATTCGCGGAGCATCCTGAAATTACGGATATTGTTGTTCGCGGCGCGGTTTATGATATAGAATCCGGAATGGTCGAGTGGCTTTTATGAAAAAATCAGCGTTTTCATAAATTTTTTTATAAAGAAGGGATCACTGGTTTTGAAGAAATTCATCGAAAATATCAGAAGTGCCAATCTGTCGGATATTTCCCGGATAGCTGAAATACTGGTTTTTTCCAAACGGACGCATTACCGGAAAATATTCCGGGATGATGCTTTTTCTTTTGGTGTCCTTCAGGTTGTGCCGACAGCTCGTGAATTTCTTGAAAATTCCGAAAAACTTTTGAATTATTCAGTTTACGATGACGGTTTTGTAAAAGGATTCATCCATCTGGAAGGAGATGAGATCGCTGAACTTTATGTCGATCCTTTTTTTGAAAATCAACATATCGGTTCCGCATTGATGTTTTACGCATTGACCCGCATCCTTCATCCTCTGCTCTGGGTAGTGGATGGCAATGAGAACGCCATACGTTTTTATCAAAAATGGGATTTTGTCTTTACCGGTGAACGGAGATTCGTCCCGGGGACAGATAAGTATGAAGCTCTGATGAGACATCAGGGAAATGTCGGTCAGGTAATCGGGAAAACAGTGCGGGTCATCGTTGATCGTTCCTTAGGAAGCCATCATCCGAAATTTCCGGATCTGGTTTATCCCGTAAATTACGGCTATGTTGAAGGAGTGTTTGCCGGTGACGGTGAGGAGCAGGATGTTTATATTCTCGGCGTTTCCGTTCCCGTTTCTGAATTTACAGGCAAAATCATCGCGGTGATCCACAGGCTGAATGACAATGAAGACAAATGGGTTACGGCACCGGTCGGTATGCGTTTCTCAAAAGAGGAGATTCAAAAATTGACTGCATTTCAGGAGCAGTTTTTTTCTGTGGAGATAATTATTTAGAACTTGAGCGACGCACATCGGGACAGGCACCCTTTTGTCGGCTTTGCGGCGCAAGGTGCCAGTCCCGATGTGCTTTGTATTGAATAGATACCTGTGGAAATTGATACTGCTCCTCAGTCTTTTCCGCCCGGCAGCTGACCCGGTACGATTCCATTCGACACCTGTCTGGAAACGTAAAGGATAAAGCTGTAAACCAGCAGAACAAGGTAAAAAAGCAGTGGAATGAAGATCACCAGCATGAGGAAGACCGGCAGGCTGTACCTGCGTTTCAGGTTTCCCGCAGTGATGACAGAAAAGGTCAACGTGGTGACCCGCAGCAGCAATATCACCGGCACCCAGACGGATACTGATCTGCGCATCAGCAAAAAGAGCCAAAGAAATTCAAAATAACCGGTAAAAAGGATCGTACGGATCAATTTCCAGGGTTCTCTTCTGCCCCGCAGGATGATGATCGCCAGATAAGCCGCAGTTATTTCGATACCATAAACCACCAGCAAAACAATGAAATTCGTAAACTTTCCGCTGCTGCCGCTCCTGAAAAAGTTGTTTAAGACAGACCAAGTGCTCAAAAAAGTCAGACAGCCCATCAGAATTGCCGGTCCGTCAAATTCCTGGCTTTCGGCGACATCACGATAAGCAGTCGGAGAGAAAAACAGGGTTTTTGCGAGGACAAATATCCACCTTTTCACATTGGCAATTTGCCTGATAACAGATTTGAAAGAAGCAGTCTTCTTTTCGTTTTTGATTCTTTCAGGCGGGAGCGGGGTGTTTTTTACTTTCTGAAGAAAACCAAAAACTTCACGGGAATGTTCGATTTTTTTCGGAATCTGAACTGTCTGTGGGAACATGAGAAATGGCATGGTCTGCTGCCCGCCCAATCCGCCATGGGAACCAATCAGCTCTTCGTATGCGGCAACAGTGCCGTCTTTGTAAACCGGTGAGATGATCACAAGATCGCCGACATCAGGGAAATCCATCAGGTAGCTGAGCTGTTCCGCCCGCAGGTCCTGTTCCCCGTACATCACCAGCGGATCGCTGCCTTCGATTTGTCCGGATTCAAGATTCCGGATTCCTCCCTCACTGATAACCAGCGGTCCTTCATCACTGTGAACGCAGACAATGCCCACACCCGGATGAGATGCAAGCTGTTTGATGAGACCGGGATAAATTTCCTCAATATCATCATAGTTCAGCCGTTCATCTTTTGCCTGAAAATAAGCATTAGCCAGGTTCCCGCTTGCCAAAACGATGATGTCACTGGCCTCATTTTCCGCTTTTGTGATTGCAGCCTTTTCATCGGACTCAATCACATTTTCAAGGTTGCTCGTGGTTTGTTTTACCAGATTTTTCCTGCTTTCGCTGCTCAGGGAATTCAGCACGGCTACGACGTTCGCGCTGTTATCTTCCGCATTTTGAACATCGACAACCCGTATCCCTTCACCGGTTTGTGACGAGAGAAGTGCAAGTGCTTTGATGTGATCCGCGAGAGAAATTCCGTAACGCTGTTTGAATGTAGCACCAAAAGATTGACCGTGATCGGAAAGTACGACCATATCATATTGACGGGCATTTGTGATATGTATGGATTCGTAGATTTTCCGGATGGAGCGGTCAATACCGCCAAGCGCATTGAAGGCTTCGTGGCTGTCCGGGCCGGAGTGATGGGCGATTTCATCATAACCAAGGAAAGTCGTGTACATCGCTTCTTTCCCCTCGGAAACACCATCTGCTATCATAGCAGTAGAGATATCCCGCAGCAGAATGTTCGTTGCTCCGCGGATAATGGGATAAAAGCCTTTGATTCGATTCAGGCGAGGCTGCTTCCCGCGGATATAATCCCAGAAGTAGCTTAGCACTTCACGTCCGGCATCCAGAAATGTCAGCAGCAGTGATTTTGTCATCAGGTACGGACGCAGGGAGAAAAAGAACATGTCGCGGTTTACTTTGTTGATCTCTTCCCTGCTTCCGGGTATCAGTCTGGATATCGTAAAGATATTTTCCGAAGCGTTCCCGGAGATGATATTGTTGATGCTCATGCCATTGTCGAGGATCCCGGTGGGCTGTTCCCCTTTGAACAGCCTACGTTCCATTTCTGCCGCGTCCTGAGTATTATTGGAGCTGTACACACGATGATTGGCTTTGTCATACCAGCGGAAAGCGCAGATGTTGCTGTTCCTGCCATACATGATCCCTGCCTGACATGAGGATGTTTGAGAAGGCACTCCGCAGTCATATGGGACTACCGTAAACTGCCTGCTGATCAGCAGGTCTTTCAAAAAAGGCATCTGACCTTTTTCAACAGCCTGCATCAGTCTCGGATAAGAGAGACCATCGATTTCCAGCATGACGATCCCTTTTCTGCGAGCTGTGTTTTTATTTTTTTCTGCTCTTCGCTGTCCGAGAATGCTGTAATAAATAATGTCATCATCCAGCGGAATGAGCGACTGCAGGATCATGTTCAGCAGTGCAAATATGGCTGTGGCAGCCAGACCGGTCCAGAAATTCGCTATTTCAAATGTAGGAGAAAAACGATCAAGCAGCACAAAGAATATACCGTTCAGAAAAACGGAAAGCAGTCCGACCGTGAGTCCATTCAGAGGGATCAGCAGCATCAGCAGAATCGGCCGCAGCGTTGTGTTCATGATAGTTAATACCAGACCGAGTTCCATCACCTGAATATAGAGAGGTACATTCGGAACCGGATAGAGATTTATCCCGGGAAGCCAGCGTATACAAGCAAACAAAGCCAGCGAGTTGAAAAGCCAGTTTGCGAAAAAGTGCATGATGGTCCGGATAAAAGTTCTCATTCTTCTCTCAAATAAGCCAGGTTTTGTGTCATACGTGTTGGCATCAATCCGAATTCACGAGGCAGGATATCCAACGCGGAAATTCGGTCTTCTGCCATGTAATCCAGCCAGAAATACATGGGCACCCGTTTAGGAAACCATTGTTCATTGGCAATGTAAATGCGCCGCAAAATCGATGCCTGCAAGGGGACGATACGGCGCTTTTTGTGAATTGTTTGCATCACCATTTCCAGACATTCCCGAAAGGTGAATGTTTCGATTCCACCCGCGTAAACGGTTTGAAATAACGTGCTGTCATCATCCATGCACAGCATCAGGGTGGTGATAAGGTCTTCAACCCAAATCGGTTGAATGAGCGTCGGGTCTCCCCCGGGGATCAGAAGGGGACCTTTCGTTTTCAATACCAAATCTCGAAGCGTGGTCGTAAAGTGATCGCCCTGCCCATAAACAATTCCGCTGCGGACGATCGTATACGGCACACCGCTTTCCCGGATAGCCGATTCCGCGATTGCTTTTGCCCGCAGCAGGTTATAGGCAGATGCTCGATCTGAGCCGATATGACTCAGATAAATGAAGCGCTCAACGCCCATTTGTTTGGCTACTTTGGAGAACATGCGGGCTGCACGTATATCCACTTCCTCATATTCGGCATGGATGCCTTTCCATTCTGTGCCAACCAGATGAAAGACAGTGTCAATATCTTTCATGGAAGCCCGCAGGTTGCGCTCATCGTTCATGCTGGAAATAGCTACTTCCACGGAAACGCCGCGGGGAAGTTTGGGATAATCCCGGGATGGGTTCAACAGCAGACGGACGGGGTATCCCAGTGTCACCAGATGGCTGACCAGGATACGCCCGATAAAACCCGTACCGCCGGTAACAAGAATCATAGATCCTTACGGGAAGAGAGAAGCTTATTCAGCTTCCTCTTCCGTTTCCTCCCGGGTAATCAGCCGGTCATAATGATATTCCGCGTTCTCAATACGTTCCGCAAGAATATCAGCGGCTTTTTCAAACAATAATGTGTTTTCGATCTGTTGGGCTGCGGAACCTGCCGGATCAAACGCGGTCAGATAATAACCGCTGATGCGGACCAGATCCGTCAATGTCTCCGCTGCTTCTTTATTGAACCAGGTGACCTTGTCATAATAGTTGGTCTTGAGCAGCCGCTGGGTGTCTCCCTGTTCCAGCATCTCGTTCAGGTCCTCTTCCAGTGTATCAATTGTCCATTTCTTCATGCTGTCCAGCGTGTAGTACAGCCACTGGACAATTTCAGCCTGTTCAGCAGGAGTGAGGTCATAAAGATCGGTAGTTTTCAGACATTTGATCAGCGGTTTGGTCAGATGGCATTTTTCATGGATGTTCGGACGGTCTTCACCGAATTCGTCGGTCAGCAGTCTTTCCTGCGCAGCGATCAGTTCCGTCATCCAAAGGATCGGTTTGGTGTGGATGATTTCGGAAATCTTGCGGCCGGCATTGGTGAACTTCTGCATGCCCGGGGTGCGTCCGGAAATCGGGTCCTTCAGCATGGCAGTTATGCCGCTGATGTAGAGATTGAAGAGCTCTTTCCCGCTTGCTTTGGGATAGCCGAAATGAGCCCGGAAGGCATTGGAAAGGTTTTCAAAGTCGATCCAGGTTCCGTTCTGCAGGTCGCCCCAGGTATCCGGACGGATCTTGGTCCCGATGGCATTGTGCAGCCAGCGCAGCTTGTTCCCGTCAAAGCAGCCGCGATACGGATTCAGAACGTCTCCAAAGCGGATCTCTTCCAATGCTTCATTGATGTCCGGGGTACCTTCACCGCCCAGCCATTCAAAGAGCTGGCGCCAGGTGTGCTGGTCATTGTCGCGGACTTCATACACATCGTTGAACACGTAGTATTCATAAGCATGCAGACGCATAAACAGACCTTCGCGGCAAATCTGTTCGGAAGAGCGGATAAAGTCCATGCCGCGGATGTGGTCATGCAGCACCACAAAGTATTCAGAATCCGGGTGGAGTCCCAGACTTTCCGAAAGTGTGGTGGAAGTCATCACTTTGTTGTCGCCCTGTTTGCGGGCAAAGGAGACGGAATATTTGATAAAGCCTTCTGTATCGCCATAGCGGTTGTTGTAAACCACCAGGGAATGATAGTTTTCACCGTAGTTGGAATAGGCAAAGACGCTTTCATCAACGTTCCCGTAGCCATTAGCGAAGTTATACAGCGCGAAGTTTTTGACTTCCGCGAAACGTTTGCGCTGGTGCAGCAGCGGGAAAATCTCACGTTGGTGACGTTCCAGCAGGCCCTGGTTGACTTTTTCATCCCAGTAAGCCTTTTTGTATTCCATACCGTATTTTTCACCAAAGCCTTCCAACTGACCGTGTCCAAAGAGCGGGAGCCCGGGCATGGTGGAAAGCAGCACGCAGATGCCGAAGTATTTGTCACCGGTACCGAACTGTTCCACAGCGGTCTTTTCATCCGGGTTGTTCATAAAGTTGACGTAGCGTTTCAGGATCTCCGGATCGAATTCGAGCGTATTCTTGAGAACCATGCGGTATCGGCCGTTTTCCTCATCACGCAGCAGGTTCATAAAGGCACTGTTGTAAACCCGGTGCATCCCCAAAGTTCGGACAAAATAGTTTTCCATCATCCAGAACGCTTCCGCAAGCAGCAGGGTGTCCGGAGCTTCCGCTGCAACACGGTCAACAACCTCACGCCAGAATTCTTCCGGCATCGCGTTGTTGAATTCTTCCTTTGTCAACCCATATTCGGAACGGGTAGCAATATCACCGCCGCTTCCCGGTTCCGGGAACCACAGGCGCTGGATGGATTTTTTAGCCAGTGTCATGGCTGCGTCAAAGCGGATGATCGGCGTATGACGGGCAACTTCCAGAATCGTCTGAATGACCACTTCGCGGACTTCCGGGTTGAGGTAATTCAGCTGAGCGGTATCGTTCCATGGCATGGACGTGCCGTCGTTTCCGTGATAGATATAACGGGTGTCACCGGTGTTGTAATCGATTCGCTGGAAAACAACTGCTGCATCGGATTGGGTGAAGTAATGGTCTTCAATGCGGATACCGATGTTCGGATCAGGAGACAGGTTGCCGCAGTTGAATCCATAGGTCGGGAAGGGGCAGTAAGGCAGGGAAAGGAAGCGGTCCGGATGGTAAAGCACCCAATCGGAATCGATCCCCATATGGTTCGGAACCATATCGGATGCCATGCGGATGCCATGCCGCCAGGCGCGGTATTTCAGGTTCTGGAAAGCTTCTTCGCCGCCCAGGTCCCAGGCAATTTGATAATCTTTCAGAGAATAGGCGGAAGCCAGCGCTTCCGGATTGCCGCACCACTGTTTGATGGTCTGAGATGCTTTGGAACGTTCCCACAGGCCGATAAGCCACAGACCGGTGAACCCTTCATCAGCAAGGTTCTGCAGTTCCTCTTCCGGAATGTCATCCAAATGGCGGATCTCTCTGCCATACTTTTTGGAAAGCTGATCCAGCCAGACATAAGTGTTTTTGGCCATCATCACCAGGCGGGGCATCCATTCACTGTCGGAGCTGAAGTTTGCATAATCGCTGTCGATGCCGTCAAAGGAAGGAACCTGCGTTTCTCCCGGACCGCCGAACCCGTGTTCTTTATATTCCTCCTGCATGATGCCCAGGCTCATCAACAGCCGGCGCAGGAAGTCACCAAGAATGGCGGACCAGTGACGGCGGATATAATCCAGCTGGTCATAGAGTGAATCCGGATGTTTCAATGCGGGCTGACGCAGATAATCGATAAAGGAAAACCCATCAATTTTCGGCTGCGTCCGGGCAAAGCTGTCCAGATTCATGATGGCTTTGTTGTAGTCGCATTTTTCGACCAGAACGCTTTCATCAAAGAGCTCTCCGGCAAGTTTCATGGCTGCGGGGTTGCGGTTGGTGATCCACAGCATCAGGAGTTCTTCGATTGTATCGTAACGGTTCTTTAATCCATCCGGGCTGGTCGTGTTGAGATATTCCGCGACAGTTTGTCTGTTCTGAAGGACAGCAAGCGGAGGAAATTCTTCGCAAAAGGCTTTCAGAACCTGATCCAGTTTTTCGCTTCCGAGACGTTCATCCAGCCAGTCATAGGCGTCCGCATTCAGCCGGGGTGCATATTGTTTGCGGTATTCAGCAAGGAATGCGTGCATGATCTCATCCATGAGACCCAGCGCGTTGATTTCACCGATGGACATCGGCTGCTTTCCTTCTTTCGCGCGAACCGTGTTGACCTTTGCGGTGAACTCCCGTACAGCACGGAGATCTGCAAAAATCACATTGCCGTTATACGTGAACAATTTGTCGGAAAAATCATAATGTTTTCTGGCTTTGCCGGAGATGTGAAATTCCATATATGCACCTCTTGTTTAGTTATTAGTTATTAGCTATTAGTTATTAGCTATTAGCCGGCAGATGCTACTGTGATAACGAATAGCTGATAACTAACAACGAAAAAGTATTTCCGCTACAGCGAAAATATGTTTGTAATCACATTTGTACCTAACCCGCCAATGTTCTGCGTCATGGCGATTTTAGCGTTCGGTACCTGTCCTTTTCCGCAAACTCCCTGCAGCTGCTGGACAGCTTCTACAATTTGATAAAGACCGGTTGCGCCGACCGGATGTCCCCGGGCTTTCAATCCGCCCCGGGTGGAAATCGGAATCCGGCCGATCAGTGAAATTTGGCCTTCTTCCGCCAGCTGCGGCCCCTTCCCCCGTTCGGCAAATCCACATGCTTCCAGACTCAGTGCGCTGATGATCGTGAAAGCATCGTGCGCTTCAAAGAGGTCAATGTCTTCCGGAGTGAGCCCGGCCTGCCTGTACGCCTGTTTGGCAGAGCGTTCCACAGCACTCAGCCACAGCGGATCCTTGCGGCTGTGCAAGGCAAAATTGTCAGTTGCCGCCCCGGAACCGAGAATCCGAACGACACCCAGTTGTCCGCGGACATGATCCAGCGGAACGATCAAAACGGCAGCCGCTCCATCGACGACCGGTGGGGCATCCATCACGCTTACCGGGTCATTGACCATCTCTGCCCGCAGATACGTCTCCTTCGTGATAGCACTGCGGAAACGGGCGCAGGGATTGTGAACCGCGTTGGCGTGGGCGTTGATGGAAAAATTGGCAAAATTTTCCCGCCGCCATCCATATTCGCTCATATAGCGCCGCATCAGCATTGCGTTCATAGCAGTGAAGGAAACGCCCATATCCCGTTCGTATTCGGAATCTGCCGCAGAAGCCAGTTCCGCGGTGATCTCCTCAGCAGGGGCATCTGTCATTTTTTCCGCACCGACTGCGATCGCGGTGTCTATATCACCGGAGGCGACAGCCATCAGCGCCTGGCGAAAAGAAGATGCACCGGAGCTGCAGGCCGTTTCCACATGGATCCCTTCCGTATGGCGGGCACCAAGCCAGTCACCGAGATATGATCCCAGATGCAGCTGGTTATTGACCGCACCGGAAAGCATGTTGCCGAAAAAAACACCGTCTACATTGTTCAGGCCGGTTTTTTCGAATATCTGTAAAACCGGTTCTCCGGCAATTTCCAGTAAACTCTTGTCCCAATGATCAGCGACCGGAATCTGTCCGATCTCAAGAATGGCAGTTTCTCTCAAGCAGCCTCCGCAGTAATACGTGGTATAAACTCACCTGCTATCATTATACTTGAATTTTCCGGAGTTTAAATTTTCGTGCGATACGAGAATAACACTTTAAAGTCCATCGAGTTTCCGCATTTCTTCCAGGATCTCTTCTTCCGACATTTCGGGAGCTTCCTCGCCGAAAGATTCGGCTTCGATTTTGTCTTCATCACCGGGCATATAGGGCTTTCCATCCGGATCAAGGATAAAGTCTCCGCACTCATCAACCAGCGGCAGGTAAGGTTCAAACATTGGCAGCAGCAGATTGGCCGTCAGCAATGCAATGGCCGCAAAACCGAACATGGTCCACAGGAATGCATAAAGCGGCAGAAACTGATGGTCGGAATAGGTGAGGAACATCGGGAAGAAGTGGAAAAAGAGGTTCACCAGCAGCTTGAACGGACTCTTCAAGGCCCAGTAAATGCTGTTGCGGACGAGATTGGGAATTGTATCGGAAAAGGCTGCCATGGTAGGGAAGATATAAATCAGCACGATGAAAAGAATCAGCGCCAACGCATAAATCCCATAGCGCAGGGCACCGATGAATCCGCCGGCCTGCTGGCAGATCCGCAGGTCAAAATAGCCGAAAGCGATCAGAACGAGTGCGATGAGCCAGACGATGGTGCCCTGTTTGAAATTTCCTTTGAACCCGGCCCAGTATTGTTTGAAAGGATTGATGGCATCCTTGCTGCGCAGCATTTTGAACATGGTATGATAAAGTGCCGCGAGCGCCGCACCGGCTGTTACAACCGGCATGCTGAAAAGAATGAACATGAGGTTGGCGGCAATCACCACCCCGATCCGGGTCATAATGCGCCCGAATAAGCTTTCGTTGCTGATTAAACTTCCAATAATTTCGTGCATTTGTAAACTTTCCTGGTCTTTCACCAAAGTGTTTTGACATCATACATTGGAATAAAAGAGTCTTTCGTAAGTATCGCCATATCTTCAGTTTTAGCTTGAGCTATTATTATTCTGTCAAAAGGATCTTTATGAATAAAAGGAAGTATTGTAATTGCCTGACAATGTTCTGGTTTTATCGGAATCATTTCAATTCCATATTCTTTACATTTTGAAGAAATAGTCAAAATAGATTGAGAAAGGCTCAATTTTCCAAGACTGTTCTTTATTGCCATTTCCCATAATGAAGCAATGCTAATGCAGCAGGACTCTTTTGACATGATTCTTATTGCTGCTGGGGATAATTCACTGCTATCATATAATCCCCACAGTAAAGTATGAGTATCAAGGAGATATTTCATATATAATCTTCAAAACCTTCAGGAGTTTCATCAAAATCTTCAGCAATGTAATTCAGACCGCCGGAAAAAACATCGAAGGGGAATTTACTTTTTTCTTTGTTCTTATTATTTTCCGTATAAAGAAAAAGAACAAAATCAACCACTTCGCTTTGTTTTTCAACCGGTAATGTTTCAAACATTTCTTTTACAAGTTCAAACGGCATCATTTCACCTCAATTATCTTACATAAATTCATTGATAAACTCAGCTGCTTTATACATTTTGGATGTTTGAGATCAAGAGCCAGAGGATCTTCACTATCTGTTTTTAATTACTGAAGGTTCGTTATAACGAATTTCACGAATTAAGGCCATAACATCATCTTCATCTTCCAAACAAAGCTCTTCAGCCAAACCGGAAAAACTTTGCTGAAGCTCAGATAAAGCAGACTGATTATTTTCAATCCGCTTGTTACAATCCATTTCACGGGTCTGTTTGTTGGCAAAGGTTAATATTTGATCTCCGATACGGATTTTTAATAAATCAGGTGATTGGATTTTTCCTTCTGTATTAGCCCGAACAAAAGTCCCCATATCGTACCTCCTTATTGTAATTATAATACAGCTTTCCGATGTAAAAAACACTTCGATGTAACTAATGGATAGTCATTAATAGTTTGATCAGCTGACATAAAGGATTATATTTGGTGCTGCACTGCAAAATTTTGTAATACAATAATTATGAATGCATAATGAATGGTGAAAGCAGTCGAAAGGAGTTTTCCACATGGCTGAAGAACATAGAATTGATTATCATGCCGGTTTAGTTGCAGCTCTCAAAACCAGATACGATGATCAGTATGATTTTATGGAAACTGTAAAGGAATTGATCCTTGGGGAAAAGCCTCCCCGATTAGATGCTGTTGTTCTCAAGAAAGCTTCTGATAAAATTTTATCTGACGAGATAGGTAGTTTTTTCAAAGAAAACAATATATTCGAGTTCAAGGGATATGGTGACGGTCTCAGTATCAATGATATATACAAAGCTGAAGGATATGCTTTGTTTTACATGGTTATTGATAGAAAAGTAAATGAAATTCCAATTGATACGATAACAATCAGTATTCTTCAGTATCGTTATCCAATGGAGACTTTTAAACAACTTAAAATATTAGGATGTTCGATAATAGAACGTAATAAGGGAATTTATGAGATTTCAGGTGGGCCAATAATATATCCATTCCAGGTTATTGATGCAGCCATTTTGGGTGATGATTGGACTGTTTTAAAAGTTCTCGTTCCGGGAGCTACAGAGGAGCAAATTGCTTTTATTCAAAAAGAGTATGTACAGGCTGAAAATGAATTATATAAACAACATATGGAAGACGTTCTTCGGACTGCATTTGAAAGTAATAAAGAACTATTCAGAAAAATGAAGGAGGCTGGTAAAATGAGTGAAGCAGTTGAACTTGTCTTTAAAGAAGAAATTGAAGAAGCGGCTGAAAAAAAAGAAGAGCGAATTGTTGCAAATTTACTGAAAATGAATGAACCTGTTGATAAAATTGTTCAGGCAAGTGAATGGTCACCAGATAAAGTAATTTCATTTGCTAAAAAAATCGGGATTACAACGTTGATCCTGTAATTCAAATATTTTTTACAGTGTAACTATTCATTGTGAATCACACGAGGACAGTTGTTTTGTGCTGCATGTCCAACACAGAAGACTGTCTCTATGTGAATGGATCAGGTCCCTTATGGTTACTCAGAAACAAAAATAAAATCCAAAAAAACTTTCACTGCCTCCAGCCTGGTGCTGTTGACTCCGATGCCAAGGGCGGCATGCTGGGGATAAACCTTGTATTTGGTCACGAGCAGGCTGTCGCTGATATCGATCCCTACCGGGAAAGGCTCTTCGATTTCTTCCCCTTCAGACGGAGTGTACCAGATCAGTCTGTCAGCGTATTTTTCACGCAGTGCGGCACATTCTTCAAAATTCCAGTTCATCAGCCGGCCGCTCTGTCCAAGCGGGACAAGCTGTTCGGGGTCCATGGTGATGATGTCCAGTGTTCCGGTATCGGTGAGGGCAACAAAGCTGTTGTAATACTCTGTCCCTTTTATCCGGCCGGGAGTGTAGTCAAAGTACATGTTGGTGGAAAATTCGATCTTTTTCTCAGACAAATCATAACCGGAATACGCGGCAAAATCCTTCCAGATCTGCGAATTATTCCCGGCGGAAGCGGTCGAATTGGCAAAGGCTGCGTAAAGCCAGTATTCCGGAGCACCGACAATCAGACGGTGGATCATATACGCAATGAACCATACAGCGCCGATGATGCCGATGATGTAGAGACTGTAATACTGCCAGATATATTTGACAGCTTTTCCAAAACTCATCTTCGACAGTTTGGCCCGCTCTTCAGCAAGCCATTCACGAAATGTCAGCCTTTTTTTCACGCTTTGACTTTTATCCTTCTGCTTATAAGTCACTTGTACCAGGTACTTCTGTCTTATTAATTTACTGTGAAATTTGGGGACAGTTCTGCGCTTCGCGCAAAACCGTCCCCTCAAACACAATTTACAATGCTTTCTTAACTGACCGCTGTGAGATGCAGCTGTGCGGACCGGTAGTCGCCCATCATCGGACGGAAGGTGTAACCGCCATTCATCAATGCGCTTCCGGAGATGATCTGATCATCTTCAGCAATTTTATACAGCGCATCCGGATCCAGACCCTTCAGACGAATATGGAGCGGTGCCGGATTGGGCTGCGGTCTGGTGATCACCAGGTTCAACAGGCTGCCGGATTTATCCTTGCTGACGATTTGCCAGGCTGTGAAATAACCCTTTGTCACATCAGTCAGACGGAAATAGTCGCCCTGATGGATCAGAACTTCATCCTGATGGTACTGGCAGACCTGACTGCGGATCGCCTCTTTGTCACTTTCAGGGAGTTTTGTGAGATCCAGCTCATAACCAAAAGCTCCGGACATGGCTACAACGCCGCGGGTTTGGATCGGCGTCGTCCGTCCGGTCTGGTGGTTGGGAGAAGCGGAAACATGGGCGCCCATCGTGCTCACCGGATATCCATAGGAAGTACCGCCCTGAATGATGAGCCGTTCAATCGCATCCGTGTCATCTGAGAGCCAGATCTGCGGGGTATAATAGAGCATTCCCGCGTCAAAGCGTCCGCCGCCGCCCGAGCAGCCTTCAAAAAGGACATCCGGGAATTCGGAAATCAGCCGCTCCAACAGGGAATAGAGACCCAGCACAAAACGATGGGAGACCTCTCCCTGACGGTCTGCCGGCAGCGCGTGAGAATAGACATCGCTTACTGAGCGGTTGAAATCCCATTTGATATATGCGATGTTGTGTTCTTTCAAAAGTGTGGAAAGACAATTGTAGAGATAGTCTACAACTTCTTGATTGGCCATATCCAAGACCAGCTGATTCCGCCCGAAAACAGGTTTTCTGCCGGGTTCTGTGAGAGCCCAATCCGGATGGGCACGGTACAGGTCCGAATCCTCATTCACCATTTCCGGTTCAACCCAGATGCCGAACTTCATGCCGAGATCGTTGATTTTTTGAATCAGCGAATCCAGCCCGTTTGGAAGCTTTTTGGTATTCACAAACCAGTCACCCAGCCCGGCGTTGTCGTCATAGCGTGCGCCGAACCAGCCGTCATCCAGGACGAACTGGTCAATCCCCAATGCGGCGGCTTCCTTTGCCAGGGCATACATTTTATCTTCATTAAGATCGAAATACGTCGCTTCCCAGTTGTTGATCAGCACCGGACGCTTTTCCAGATGATGCTTCCCGCGGCAGACATTATGGCGGATAAAGTGATGATAATTCTGGCTGAGTGCGGTAAGCCCGTCCGCGAAAGAAAGGATCACTTCCGGGGTATGGAAGCTCTGACCGGGTTCCAGTTTCCATGAGAAATACGTATCATCGATCCCCATCACTGCCCGGACGGAGTTGATCTGGCTGTTTTCAACTTCTGCTTTGAACCCACCGGAATAAGCAAGCATCATGCCGTAGCAGTCACCATGATCTTCTGTGGCGTCATGATCGCAGATAATGACGAAGGGATTATGCTGATGGCTGGACGTTCCCCGTGTTGAACCGATCGTAGTGATGCAGTGTCCGATCGGTGCGCGTTCCGGCTGACGTTCCATGGCGTGTTTTCCCCAGAAATGCATCAGATCCCAGGTTCCCATCGGCAGGTCCAGACACAATGACGCGGCTTTTTCCAGAGTGACAGGACCCTTGCCGTCATTGACAAATTCTGTATACCGGGTGATGATGTCGAGCTTTTCAAAAACGCCATAATAAAGTTTGATCATCAGCCCTGTAACCGTATCCCGAAGCGTGACGATCAATGTTTCGGCTTCATCGCCATTATCATAGGAAGCGGGCAATTCCGGAATTGCATATTTGCCGCTGCGGATTTCATGGGAAACGTAATGAAACCGGGCTGCGCGGCTGCCGTCCGCGTTGACAACCGCCACACTATTCACACGGTAATCACCCTCCCCGAAGGAGGAAAATTCCTGCGGAACAATATCCAGTGAAAAACTGCGGTCGCTGCGGCGTTCAGCCGGATTTCCGGAAAAGGCATAGTCAAAATCATAATATTGATAGGACATATCCTGCGATCCCGTCCGGGCTCCATAATGCAGATGCTGAAGAAAACCCAGGTCATCTATCTGCATCTGGTAAGCCGATTTTGCCGTAGCAAGCGTCAGCAATTTTTTCTGCTGATCAAATACAATACTCATAAATATTGCTCCTCCCCGCTTCTGTTTTGTATGCGGTAATTTTTTGGACTTATTCCGTATTTGTCCTTAAATATTTTAGAAAATGTCAACAAATTGTCATATCCGACGCGCCTTGCGACATCCTGAATCTGCGCATCCGTTTCCAACAGGAGCTTGCAGGCATAATTCAGCTTGCATTCCATCAGAAATTCCTGCGGGGAAACTCCCATTCTGGCTTTGAAGATCTTCGTCAGATAAGAGCGGTTGATCCCGATGTTTCTGGCGACATCGGCTATTTTTACGTTCGCAAAATTGCTTTGGATATATATTACAGCCTTATCCACATAGGTGTTTGTGGAAACATCATTTTCATGACGGGAAAATGGCTGTTTTTTCTCTTCTGTTTCGATTGCCAATGACAGAAAAGACAGCAGCAGTGAAAGCCGGTATAAATCGTTGGCCAGGGTCATTTCCGGACGATCGAGGATATCTTTCACATAAGCATAAAACATCCTGGGATCTTCATAACATTCCCGCCAGTTGACCCCGGCACGCAGTCCGGTACTTTCAATATATTTCGCGGCTTTATACCCGTCAAAGGTCATCCAGCAATAAACCCAGGGATCTTTTTCGTCAGCGCGGTACCAGGTTTGTTCTCCGGGTTTGGTCACAAACATCTGTCCGCGATGCAGCGGGTAATCTGTGCCGTTCACATTCAGCACCCCTCTGCCGCCGAGAATCACATGCAGGTGATATCCGGTGCGGTCTTCGCAGTTGAATTCATAACCGGGAAGACATCGTTCAACTCCGCAGAAGGTAAGGTAAATATCGTCTGTCTGTTTTTCGTGATACACAAGACAGCGGTAATAATTTGTTTCGTATAAGGTCGAGATTTTTTCTGATGGAAGGCGCATGGGAAATCAGAAATCAGAAATCAGAAATCGGAAATGAGAAGTAAGAAGTAAGAAATAAGAAATAAGAAGTAAGGAGAAGGTATGAAATTTATAATATAAAATTCCATGTATAAATTGATTTCTTTTTTCCATTTCTGATTTCTGATTTCCGATTTCTGATTTGGGTAAAGTTTCCGCCGGAAGTATGGGGTTCATGCCTCCGGCGGATTCAACTACTAACTGCTAACTGTAGTATTACAGCTTACCACCGGAGGTGGCGATACCTTCCACGAACTGTTTCTGGAAGATAACATAAATCACGATCATCGGGACGACTGCCAAAACCGCCGCGGCCATCATGGTCGGGTACTCTGAACCGTACTGACCCTGCATCTTGGCCAGACCGGCAGAAAGCGTGGTGGTTTCAATTTTCGGGCAGACGATCATCGGCCACATCAGATCCTTGAAGGCAAACAGGGCGGTGAAAATACCCAGGGAGACCATGGAGGATCGGGTGAGCGGCATCATGATGTTCAGGAAACGCTGTCCGATGTTGCAGCCGTCAATAGCAGCAGCTTCTTCCAGGTCCTTCGGCAGACCCTGATAGCCGGTTTTCAACAGGTAGGTACCGAACGCGGTAACAAGACCCGGGAACACCAGACCCATCACAGTGTTCAGCCAGCCCAATTTGGATGCCATAACATACTGAGGGATGATGAAGATTTGAGACGGGATCATCATCTGGATCAGGATGAGGGAGAAGAAGAATTTCTTTCCCGGGAAGTTCAGACGTCCAAAGGCATAGCCGGCCATGGTGGCGGTCAGACAGGCGAAGAGAACACGGAGCAGGATCATCAGCAGGGTGTTCTTGTACAGAATAACGAAGTTATAACTTTCCCAGACAGAGGCAAAGTTTTCCCAGTGCCAGCCGTTTGACGGGAAGATGTAAAACGGATCAACTGAAATGGCTTCCTGAGTGGTTTTGAGAGCTGTCAGGATCATCCACGCAAAGGGGACGAGCATAATGAAAGCCATGATGATCAAAATAACATACATGATTATTTTGTTTAATCTGGCTTGTGCGCGTGCGCTTTCCATAATCTATTCTCCTTTCCCCTTTAGTTATAAAATACCATTTTCTTTTCCAACCGCTGCATGATGACCGTTACGACCATGATGAAGGCAACCAGGAGAATGACCACTGTTGCGCCATAGCCCTTGTTATTCTGGGTGAATGCATAGGTATAGAAAACGTAAACGATGGACTGTACGCTCTTCAGCGCGATATTCGTCTTGTCCATGACCATGAACATCAGGTCGAACACGGTCAGCGCGCCGATCAGGCGGGTCTGAACAATGAAGAAGGTGGTGGGGCTCAGAAGCGGCACGGTGATGTGGAAGAACTGGCGGATGCCGGTGGCGCCGTCAATTTCCGCGGCTTCATAGTAGTCACCCGGGATTTCCTGCAGACCGGAGATGAACAGCACCATGTTGTAACCGATAACAGACCAGACACCGATCACGCCAACGGAGATCCAGGCGATCTTCGGGTCGGAGATCCAGGCGGTATTGGTGTGGAAAACGTTGTTCAGCAAACCAAACTGCTGGTTGTAGAGCCATTTCCAGACCATGGCAACAGCTGCCGGGGCACAGACCATCGGCAGGAAGAAGATGGTGCGGAAAGCGGATGTACCTTTGAGTTTTTTGTTAAGGAATACAGCAAGAATCAGGGCGATCACAACGCCGAAGGGAACTTCGATGAGTGCGTATTTGATCGTATTCCACAAAGACTGCCAGGTTTCTGACATCGCGAAAACTTTTTGGTAGTTTTCAAACCAGACAAATTTTCCGCCGCGTCCAAAGGGATCAGACCTAAAGAATGACTGCCAGACGGTGTTGACAGCGGGATAGAAGTTTAGCACGATCAAACCGATTATGGTCGGGGCAATGAAGCACCAGGCCCATTTGGCTTCCGTTTTCTCCGCTGCCGTCATATGTTTCAGGGAAGGTTCGCTCATGATCCTCCTTTATGTATGATGGAAATTTGAGTCAATCGGCACGTTTCCTTTTTGATTCGTAATTGAGTCAAAAGGAAACGTACAGATTGACTCAATAAAGGATGGTTGGGGATTTATGCAATCCCCAACCATATTACAGTTTATTGATTAGTATCCCTGAGCAATGGCATCGCGGATGATCGCGGCGGCATTGTCGCAGGCTTTTTCCATGATGGCGGGATCGTTCGGATTCTGCCATGCATCCAGGAAACAGCCGGCCTGCTGGAGGGGGTCTTCCCAAACAGTGGTCATCTTGGTGTACGGGCGCATGTAGAGATCGAAATCTTCAGCCTTCAGGAAAGCGGAGATGTCCATACCCGGGAAAGCGTTGGCGAAAGCTTCGGAGATACCGGGCATACCGGCCATGGTGATACCGAGTTCAGCCTGTTTAACCTGCTGTTCTTTTGCGCAGAACCAGGAGATGAGTGAGTAAGCAGCATCCGGATTCTTGGTGTTGAATGCGGCAGCCCAGCCCAAACCGTTGTAGCAGGACCAGCGTTCGCCGGCATCGGCCTGGCCATTGCCGTTGACGTCTGCATACGGCAGCAGAGCCCAGAAGTAATCTGCATGATTTTCGGCAGTGTAGAAGTTGTTGATCATCCAGGAACCCTGCGTGATCATCGCGGTCTTCGCGGATTTGAACAGGTTTTCGGTACCGGTTTCGGCAACAACAGTCTGCGGAGCACCGACGGTCAGGAGCTTGCGCATCATTTCCATACCGGCTTTTGCGCCTTCGGAGTCGATAGCGGTGGTGTCATGAGTGTCGGAAACGACATTTCCGCCGTAATCATAGATGATGTTGTACCAGCCATCCTGGTTGTTGGAGGTGTTCATGGCCATGCCGTAAACATTGCCATCAGAACCTTCGGTGATGGCTTTGGCAGCTTCGTACATATCTTCCCAGGTCCAGTCATCGGTCGGGAGTTCCACGCCGTACTGATCGAAGATGGCTTTGTTGTAGAGCAGAGCGATGGTGTCATGATCCTTCGGCAGAGCGAAGACCTTGCCGTCAGAGTCGCGGGTGTACAGATCAACGATACCCTGATAATATTCGTCAAGGTTGATGGCATCGTCTTTGGCAACATAGTCGGTCAGATCCAGAAGCAGATCGTAGTCCATGTACATCTGGGCAGTGTTGGAGTGCATCCAGAAAACATCCGGCAGGGTACCGCCGGAAGCGCCTGCGGAAAGCAGCGTCCAGTAGTTGTCCCAGTCGATGACCTGAATGTCGACATCGATTCCGGAAATGGCGGACCATTCATTGGCAATCTGCTGCAGGCCGGGTCTCTGGTTGTTATCCCAGATGTTGACCGTCAGCGTCTCAGCAAAAGCAGAGCTGACAGTTAATGCCAGCATCAGCACAGCCAGAAGAGCAATAAAGCGTTTCATGTTACAAAAACTCCTTAGAAAGATATTGTTCCCTGCCTCAAACAGAGACTCGGGTTTCCTGATTGAAACCAATCAGTTTGGAATCCATGCAGAAAAACGGCATGAGACATAAGTCGTACTTAAATTTACTACTGTATAGAATAATGTTGTATGGATAAATGTGGGCTAATCTTAGATAAATGTGGCTTATGCTATTTATGGCAACATTTGTGCCATATTTTTTATTCAAGAAAAGTGACATTTGTCATGATATTTGTCATTATTGTGATTAAAATCACGATAACAAACTGACATTAAATTAATCAAAGGCAACATTTTTCTATACCAATTCACCATATGTACCGATAAAATTTATCTACCATGTAAATCTATACCAAAACGCATGGAAATACGTGCGGCGCCTGTTCACTCCACTATATGAAGGGCGCTGATCGGAAGAGGAGGTTTAAGAACCGTGAGGCTCGCGGTGCGGCAGCGTGGAGACCTGTCGTAATACGGAACGTTCCATCAGCGGACGTCCGCGAGGTGGTTCTGCGTGGGCAGGATCATCAGAGTCAGGCTAATGTCCGAAGTATTGATCAAGAATTTGAAAAAGGTATACGATAACAAGAATACCGCCGTGCATGATGTGAATCTTCACATTAAAGATAAGGAATTCATCGTCCTCGTCGGTCCGTCCGGCTGCGGAAAGTCCACCACCCTGCGAATGGTCGCCGGTCTGGAAGATATTTCCGGCGGTGAACTTTATATTGACGGGCACCTGATGAACGATATCGCGCCGAAAGACCGCGACATCGCCATGGTTTTCCAGAACTACGCGCTTTATCCGCATATGTCCGTCTATGACAATATGGCTTTCGCTCTGAAACTCAAGCGGACACCGCAGGATCAGATCGACAAAAAGGTAAAGGAAGTCGCCGAGATCCTTGATATCACTCAGTATCTTCAGCGCAAACCGAAGGCCCTTTCCGGTGGTCAGCGCCAGCGTGTCGCCATCGGCCGTGCCATGGTCCGCGACCCGAAAGTCTTCCTGATGGATGAACCGCTTTCCAACCTGGACGCAAAGCTCCGCAACCAGATGCGCGCGGAAATTATCAAACTGCGCAAACGCATCAACACCACATTCATGTACGTTACACATGATCAAACTGAGGCCATGACCCTTGGCGACCGCATCGTTATTATGAAAGACGGTTTCGTCAATCAGATCGGTACGCCGCAGGAACTGTTCGACAAACCGGTCAACCTCTTCGTCGCCGGCTTTATCGGTATGCCTGTGATGAACTTCTTCGCCGACAGCAAGCTGCTGCTCGAAAACGGCAAATATTATGCCCAGATCCATGGCGTCAAATTTGAACTGGGCGAATTCCAGCAGAAGGCCCTGAAACAGAAAAATCAGAAACCCTGCGACATCGTCGCCGGTATACGCCCGCAGTACATCACCGTCGGTAAGGGTGATCTCACCGCCACCATCGAAGTCAGCGAAATGATGGGTACGGAATACAACATCCACGCCCGCTGCGGTGAAAGTGAAGTCGTTATGGTCATCCCGACCATGGGCCTGGGGACGGATGTTTCCATGGGCAGTACGGTAAAATTTACCACCATGCCGGAACTGATCCAGCTCTTCGACAAGGAAACCCAGAATAACCTGATCTGGTTCGATGAGGAATCCTTCAAAGCCAACGCTCCGGAATGTATGCACTATAAGTTCTAAGCTGTTTCGTTTGAATAAAATTTGCCCCGGTGATATTTTGATCCGGGGTTTTTTTGTCCTGATAAGAATTGCGTGTAATTGTTTTGTTTATGCGCAATGAGAAGTATCGTTATCAGTTTACATATTGCGAACATGGACACAATTTGACCATCTCCAGTGTTCCTCCTGAACAGTTATGCTTGATAAAATGTGTAAATGGACGGTGAAATGCATGCAAAAGCAGTACAATTGAATTATGAATAAATTGCTTTTATTTTTTCTGATGGTTCCTGTTTGCATGTTGGTTTTATGCGGATGCGGAATGGGGAATGTTTCTTATACCGGAAAACAGCTTGTTTTTGAAACATCAGATGTTGATGGCAATATCGTGAATAGTACTGAGCTTTTCGCTCAGCATGATATTACCATGCTGAATCTGTGGGCAACATGGTGCGGTCCGTGCGTAACTGAGCTGCCGTATTTGAACCATGTTAACGACGAACTTGCTGAAATGAACGGTGCGGTGGTTGGGCTGATCAACGACGGGAAGGGGACATCTGACGTTAAACTCGCGAAACAATATATAGATGAAAACAAGGTTTCGTATCTGAATATTATCGCTCCCGGTAATTTTGATGAATTGATCACACAAACTGCATATCCAATGACTCTTTTCGTGAACCGGGATGGCGTAGTTATCGGAAAAACACTGATAGGGACTACGGTACCGCGCGCCATTGTGGATTATTATGTCGGTGCAGCCCGGGAAGCGGTAGGTGAAAAGTAAAGCACAATGAGGTCTGCCCTGGCGCTGCCGCTTGCCGGCACAACAGGACTAAACGCTGTTTAGAAAAAAAAGAGCACTTTTTCAAGTGCTCTTCTGCTCCTCGACCTGGATTCGAACCGGGAACCTAACGGTTAACAGCCGCTCGCTCTGCCGTTGAGCTATCGAGGATCAACAGTGTCTATTATATACCTTTCATCTTTCCTGTCAAGCTATTTTGGAAAATTCGTGATTTTTTCGTTTATCGTTTGTTACTGTTCATGGATTTGCTAACATCCTTTTTGCAGAAGTTACACAAGTTTCATTTTTTTGAGAAATTCATCAACCGTCATTCCTGCTTCTTCGGCTGCCTGTTCGACTGTGATATAATGCTTCTTCGCTAAGCTGGCTAATGACTGGAATTGACCGTCCGCTCTGCCACTATTGTAACCGTCCGTTCTGCCTTCATTATAGCCTTCTTCCCGGAACATATTCATGGTTTTCACTTCATCATATTCTGTAATGCACATACGCTTCACCTCCGCGCGGTTTTTCATGATAAAAGGTTTAATAACGGAATCATCACTTAATTCATCCACTGCCAGATCTACCGCATCTCCAATCTCCATACCGTTATTTTGATGAAAACGGATCCTGTAAATCAAAAACGAATAATCACGCAATGGCGCACAGGCATTCAACAGTGCCTCATTTCGCCCGTAATTGATATTCAGCATATGAACCCGAACCTGTATATCCGGATCCGAATTTTCGGGGAAGGCCGAAGACAATTCAAGGATCATATCATCCTTTTCCTGAATGCCATTATAAAAGCATACGCATTTCGGTACAGGCAGTCTTTGGATCTTTGAACTGTACAGATTGATTTTCCATTTTCCGCTTTCGATCAACCCACTGTAAATCATTCCGGCATAAATCAGATAGCGAAGCGGCAAATTGGGGTTGAAAGTGCTCTGTTGTTCAAACATATTCATTGTGGCATAGACGAGAATAGCAATATCGTCCTTCATCCCCATATACAGCGCATCCTGAATCGTCGTAATAATGATGTCATCCGGATTCTGATACGAAGTTCCATTCACCGCGTTATAAAGAGACAGCGTCCAGGCTTTATTTTCTTCATTTCCAAAGATAAAACGGAAAAGCCGATCCTTATTCTCCCGATTGATTTCACTCATATAACAACCTCTCTTTCTATGTATTTTACACCATATAAAACCTGATTTCAAGATTTTTTTGTTGGTATTTTTATACTGCAGACGGAGATCCGTGAGGAATCGCACACACGGCGCACATGGAAGAACAAGTGCACACGTAGGCGGCGCTCCTGTGCCATGAGAGCTGTGAATCCCTGACACTGATGCTGACGGGAAGTATGCTGTCCGGACATAACGTTTATGAGGCACAGGAGAACTGTTTTCGAGTGCGCCTTTTTCCGGAGTATTTTATGGGTATTGATTTGATTTATTAGAAAATAGTAACTAAAATTAGAAATTCCTTGACTTTTTCAAATATCTGTATATAATGAATAACAATAGAAAAAAATTATTAGATAATTCGCAAAAATATAACTAATCAGAATGAGTCAACGCAACCTGTTCTGTTGACTCAAGCCTGAGTCAACGAAAACAGGTCACTTGACTTGGTACTGAACATAAAAAATGAAAGGAGGGGCGAAGATGAACGGGTTGACGGCTGAACTTATGCAACAGGATGAACAACTGCAGCAGATGCTGAAGTATGGCGCATCCGGCGGAAAAGAAAACCGTGGGATCCTGACGGGGGTCAAAGCCGCGGATTTGCCTGATGAAGCGATCAACGTGTTCAGCAACGCTCCTGCCGAATTTGAAGAACGCTCCCGCATGTTGTGGGATGATACGCAAAAACTCTATTACCATGCCTGCAAAGCCAACCGCTTTTCCGAAAATTATCTGAAATATTCAGGAGAACTGGAAAAGAGCATCCGGCAGATGGGCACTGTTTGCATTACTAAAGCAGCTCTGGAACAAAAAGGGCTGGAATTCAAGAGCCTTGCGGAACTGGGTGTTGAAGAACTGGTCCGCATGAGTTCCTATCATCTGCGCAAAGTTCACGCGGCGCTGGAAGGGATCTATAAAGACAACAGTCTGCTTGGGATCAGTTATCTCAAGCAGGAATTTCGCTGGGATGCGCTCATCAGCCGTCTGCAGGCCACTGAATCCAAGATTCAAAAAATCAAAGACGGAAAGCTGAATGCGGATGATTTGCTGAAACAGGACGAAAATTTCCGCGGATCCCCGCGGACAAATGAAAATAACGGTACCGGGGTAACGCAGCGCTTTCAGGTCAATCCCTCCGCGCTGCCGATCGACGGATCCATGGCGCGGAAAATGCTTTCTCTTGAGAAAGCAGATCAAAAGCAGGTGGACGCAGTCCGGAAAGAAAAACTCCGCAAAATCAGAGAGCTGGAAAAGCTGGAACGGAAGATAGACCGCACGCCGGGAACTTACAAACCATCGATGATTGAGCTGACCAGAGAACAAAAACGGCAGATTAACGAGAGCAGCGCCGAATACTTACGGAATGAGATCGCGGAGATGGAAGCGGCTGAGCCGGAAGTGAAAACAAAGGCAGCCGCTCCGGAACCGAGGGAGCTTGTTCCGGGAGAGATCAGCGAAGCGGAGGCGCGGAAAATTCTGATGGATGACGCGATGAAGCGGGGCGATCAGCAGGCGCTGTTGGAAATCCCTCTGGAGGATTCGGGAACATTCTATCAACGTTGGCTGCGGTGGACTGAGCGTATACGCGAAAGGAACAATTCTCCCCGGAGCGGCCTCTCAAATGAGAAACGCCGGGCACTGCGGGAGAAGAGAAAAAAAGGCAATAGGCATTAGGATATAGGGAATAGTGAGCCGAAATCGGTTGATTTCGGCTGTTTTTGGCTGCGGGGACGGTTCTCTCGAGGCTTCAGCTGAGAGGAACTGTCCCCGAACCTTAATTAATCTGTGCTTCCTTAGAATTAGTAGTTGATGCGTTCAAAAATCAAACAAAATTCATTTTCCGGATCGGTCGTGCTGACAACACGGAGTGTGTCATTATCCTGTCTTTCGATAATGTATATTGTGTCATCGCTTTCAAAAAACAGTTTCCCATCATCATAAGTGTAGGGATTATTGAATGACGGACTGTCAGAAAGGATAAAATCTATGTCCTCAGTGGAAATCGATAGTGTTCCGTTGATACCCAGATCTTCTATTGGAATATAAAGACCGGAGAGCAGCCAGCCGATGAGGTTCCATTCTCCATAAAAACTGCTTGCCTCCGAGTCAGAAATGACCCGGCCAATCAGGGCAGTCTCCGGAATCGAGCGCTGTAAGGAGACAGATACTGTGCCGTCAGACAAGAGTAAATCACCATCTTTCTGAACCGCAACAGTCATCGGATTTTCTCCATTTT
This sequence comes from Anaerolineaceae bacterium, assembly GCA_017417055.1. GTDB lineage: Bacteria > Chloroflexota > Anaerolineae > Anaerolineales > Anaerolineaceae > Flexilinea. Next base: position 24,921 of record JAFPZX010000051.1, on the reverse strand, counting down.
CCAAAACGATTAATTTCCCGTCAGTGATTTCCCAGGATCCGATCTCTTCCAGTTCTTTGCCGTCGGCATCCATATAGAAAACATTGACAGAATTGTCGCTGTTGAAGGTATAGTCCGACTGCAGTCCAATATCCCCGATGCTGAAGCAGATATTCTTGCTGCAGATTTCATTGACATACCATGTCCCGAAAAAATCAAAACCTACAGCTTCAATGGCATTATTCATGCTCAGCCGGTCAGGATCCTCTTCCTTTAATTCCGGAGCAGCGGCTTCATTTTTGTTATCGGAAGCAGTTACCGATTTTAATGACTCTTCATATTGGGCAATGAGTGCATCCTTTTCCGCAATCAGCGCAGCAATCTGTTCTTCGTAAGATGCGGAAAGAAGATCCTTTTCCTTCTGAATTTCCTGTATTCTGGATTCGGCTTCCGCAAGTTTTTCGTTCTTTTCTTTGACTGCGGCATGGAGATCAGCTTCCGACTGGGATTGAAGTGTCTCATTTTCTTTCGTCAGGTTGGCAACGGCAGATTCTGCTTCAGCCAGCTGTTCATCCTTCTGCGCGGTGACAGCTCTGAGATTGGCTTCAATTTCCGCGATTTTTGCATCCTTTTCCGTTGTCAGGGTTTCCAGAGCAGCCCGGGCATCCGCAATTTGCGCGTCCTTGTCGGCGGTGACGGCGGCTAAATCAGCTTCAATTTCCGTGATTTTCTCGTCCATTTGTGCAGAGAGTGCGGCAAGAGCAGCCTGTGATTCCGCAAGTTTTTCATTTTTTTCGACAGCTGCGGCATGCAGTTCGGTTTCAGCTTCAGCCAGCTGTGCGTCCTTTTCCGCGGCAAGGATTTTCAGATCAGCTTCCAATTCCGCGATTTTGGCGTCCTTTTCCTCAGTAACGGACTTCAGATCAGCTTCCAATTCCGCGATTTTGGCGTCCTTTTCATGCGTGACGGACTCCAGAGTGGCTTCGACTTCCGCGATTTTGGCGTCCTTTTCATGCGTGACGGACTCCAGATTGGCTTCTGCTTCCGCGATTTTGGCGTCCTTTTCATGCGTGACGGATTCCAGATTGGCTTCGACTTCCGCGATTTTGGCATCCTTTTCCTCAGTGACGGATTTCAATTTCGTTTCAGCTTCCGCAAGCAGGGTATCTTTTTCATCCCCCAGAGCTTTCAAAGCAGCGTCTCCTGCTTCTTTCTGCGCGGTCATGTCCGCCAGATTTGCCTCAGAAGTGGCCAGCTGTGATTCCAACGTTTCGATCTTTTTTTGATTGCAGCCCGTCAGAGCCATAGCCAGGACTGTCAATAATACGATCAGGAAAACACTTCTTTTCATAATACCTCCTGTGTTATTTCACTTTTCCATCCAACAAACGGTTAACTGCTGCCGTATATTCCTCCGGTGCGCAGATGTAAGCAGCCGCATGGCCGCAATTATCGATCAAATGGAGCTCCTTTGGTGCCGTGCAGGCTTTGTACATACTTTCAGACATCCAGGTCGGGACAAATTTATCATCTTTCCCATGGATAAAAATGATCGGAACATCAGATTTGCGGACGCATTCTTCACCGATCGAGGTGTTGAAATCCACCTTATTGATCAGTTTTGCCCAGAACCAGGCCGCGTAACCGATCGGGAAATAAGGCATATGGTACATATCCACGATCAGCGCCTTTGTGATCCCGAGAATGGAGTTGAACCCGCAGTCATCCACGATCCCGCAGACGTTTTTCAGCTTCATGTCTGCGCAGTGGATCACCGTGGCTCCGCCCATGGAAACGCCGTGCAGATAAATCCGCGGATTGTCGTACATCTCGTTGAGCTTGTCCACCCATTTTGCCACGTCCCGGCGGTCATGCTCGGAAAAACCCAGGTAACGCCCTTCGGAATTCCCGTGCGCCCGGTCATTGAGCAGCAGTACGGTGGTATCGCGGTCCCGGTAGATATGCACTTTGTCGCAGAAATCATTTTCCATGCTGGATTTGTAGCCGTGTACACAAATCACGATTTCCTTTGGATTTCCTTCCAGCAGATAGCCTTTCAATTTGAGTCCGTCAAAGGATGTAACTTCCAGTTCCTTCAAGGGTAAAGCGGCGAATTCCTCATGGTGTGAAGCCTGATAATCAATCAGTTTTTTTGACGTCGGACGCATCAAGTCAGCGTCAGAATCGATGAAATTCGGGTCATTATTCTCTTTCCCTTTGAATTGATTATCAAAAACCGACACGAATAAATAATATCCGACAGCCAGTATCACAGCAATCAAAACAAGAAGAATAATCAAAACTATTGTCATTATGTTAGAACCTTTCTGCAATGAGTCAATGCAGCCTGTTTTTGTTGACTCAAGTCTGAGTCAACGAAAACAGGTCGTTTTTAACTCAAAATCCCACATTCTCAGTACCGAATCCTTTCAACCACTGACCACTGGACACTGACCACTAACCACTGATCTCAACATTGTCAAGGTCAACATCTCTGGTCTCTTTCACTTTCCACATCATGATGAGCAGAGAAATAGCCATCAGCGGCAGGTAGGAGACCGTCAGCACAAATGGCAGATTCATGGAACCGGCCATGAGGGTGACCACATTGTTATAGACCATGTTCAGCCCGACACCGACCATCCCCAGCAGCTGCATGGAGCCCACCACCGAAGCACGGATCCCGGTCGGCGTGGATTCGGATGTGATCACAAAGAAGAGCATATCGGAAATCGACCACAGCCCGGCAATGGAAAAACCATAGGCAAAGCCGGTGATGTACGGATTGAGCTCGGAACTGCAGCCCCAGGCAAAAACGCCCAGACCCAGCGCGGCCCACAAGCCCAGAATCAGCGCGGACTTCTTGCGTCCAAGCGCGTCGGTCAGGAACCCGCCGATGAGCGTGAAAATGCCGTTGATGATGGGGTAGAACATCAAAATCGTCTCGGAACCGGCAGGTGTTATGGCATTCCGCGCCACGCCGACTTCGATCATGTTCTGGAATTTACCGGTGTAGCCGGTGGCGAAGGACATCAACACCGCGACAATGGCGATATAGCGCGTCTGTTTAGTCTTGAAGATGTATTTGAAAGCATTCATCACGGAAGCGCTTTCTTTGGATGCTTCCGCCTGTTCCGCGGCATCTTTTGCCTTGCGTTCTTCCGCACTCAATTTCAGATATTCCAGACGTTTTTTCGTAAACACCGGGGTTTCCCGAATGAGAAAGATCGCTGCAATGCCGATGACAAAGGCCAGGATTATCGGAATGATGTATACGTTGCGCCAGGTGCCCGGGTTGTTTCGGTCCACAAAAAGCTTCACGAAAAGTCCAAGCAGCGAGACGGAAATCAGCGCAATTCCCTTGGTGATGGAGCAGAGCTTCGCCCGATGCTGTTTTGGAGCGCACTCCATGATATAAATCACCTGTACATCGTTCGGAGTGAAAAAGGTCATGATAACGACACCGACCAGGTACAGCCCGATGTTGTGTGAGATGATCGACACCAGCATCCCAACGCCCATGCCCAGGGTGTTGATGATCAGGAACAGCCGCCGGCCGTATTTATCTGCCAGTGATTTATAAAATGGTGATACCAGATAGATCAGGTAACAGGCCGTAGTGACCAGTCCCAGTGTGCCGGATGCTTTATCGTATTCCGGTGTGCCGAATGTTGTGTTGAACAAATCGCAAATCGTGAAAGAATCAACTGTCCCGCGGACGTTGGAGGCCAGCTCATCAACAATGTAAACGATGGTCAAAACGACAATCAGAATGATGAAGTAATTCTTTGACTTGTGAAAAGACTGCGCCTTTTCCAGCTGCTCGATTTCTTTTTGTTCTTTGGTTTCCACACCCATTTTTCCCCTCCGAAAACTCTTTGATATTTATATGGAACGGATCTATTCAGGACGGAGCACATGTGGACTGGCAGCTTGTGTTGTGAAGCCAACACGAGCCCCGCTCTGTAAGGAATCGGCTTCGCCTTGTTAATCCAGAACGGGAGCTTCGCCTGTCCCCATGTGCGGCAATACGGGTTCTGAATAGATACTGCGGAACAATAAATTCTTTTGTTCCATATCATTACAATGTATTATAACAAATCTTGCGGAAATTCGGGCAATCTGGGCTATATACAAAATAGGGACTGTCTCTTTATGGGACTGTCCCTATTTTTTTATAAGCTTATAATCAGAGGACAGTCCCATAAAGGGACAGTCCCCGTATTTATTTCCGAATTTTAGTAAGCGGAGGGAAGCGGCGGATGTTCAACCAGTTCCGGACGGCTGCTGCGGGTGCGTTTTTTGCTCATCTTCAGCTCGCCGTTTTTGTCGAGCGTGAACAGGATCGTGTCTCCATCGTGGAAGCGATGGGAAAGCAGAGCTTCCGAAAGCGGATTTTCCACTTTTTCCTGGATCACACGGCGCAGCGGTCGTGCACCCATTTCCGGATCAAAGCCTTCTCGTGTCAGTTTCTCGAGAGCGGTTTCATTGATCTGAAGCGTGATATCCTGATCAGCCAGCAAAGCGCCGACTTTGTTGAACTCCAGTTCCGTGATGCGCTGCATATCGTCCATGTTCAGGGCACGGAAAACGACGACATTATCCAGTCTGTTCAGGAATTCCGGACGGAAGGCTTTTTTCAAGCGTTCCATCAGCTTTTTCCGCATATCCTCATAACCGGCTTTTTCGGCGTTTTCTTCCGTACCGATCAAATCAAATCCGATGCTGCCCTGTTTGCGGATCACTTCCGCACCGATATTAGAGGTCATCACAATGATCGCGTTGCGGAAATCAACCTTTTTCCCGCGGGAATCCGTCAGGTGGCCTTCTTCCATGATCTGCAGCAGCATGTTGTGTATTTCCGGATTGGCTTTGTCGATCTCGTCAAAAACCACAATGGAATATGGCTTGCGGCGGATCGCTTCTGTCAGCTGCCCGGAATCATCATAGCCAATGTATCCCGGAGGCGCTCCGGTAAGGCGGGAAGCGGTATGACGTTCCATGAATTCGGACATGTCAAACTGCAGCAGGGCATCTTCCGAACCGAACAGGAATTTGGCCAGGGTTTTGGTCAATTCGGTCTTTCCGACACCGGTGGGACCAAGGAACAGGAAGGAACCAATCGGGCGGCGTGGATCTTTCAATCCGGAGCGGGATCTGCGGATCGCCTGAGAAATGGAGGTGATCGCTTCATCCTGTCCGATGATGCTCTTCTTCAGTTCCTCTTCCATCTTCAGCAGCCGCTCGGTTTCCGATGTGCTCATCTGTCCGGCGGGAATTCCGGTCCACATGGAAACGACTTCTGCGACGTCTTCCACAGTGACGCGGGGACTGTTCATACGGTCCCAGTTTTTGTTAAGATTTTCAATCTGCTGCCGCAGTGAGCTTTCCTGGTTTTGCAGCCGGGCCAGCGTATTTTTGTCGTTTTGTTCGCTTGCCAGCATCTGTTCTTTCCAGACGCCGCGCAGCTGTTTGATCATCTCATTGGACTGCGCAGCCCGCGGGCTTTTGTACATGCGCACGCGGGATGCGGCTTCATCGATCAGGTCAATGGCTTTGTCCGGCAGGAAGCGTTCAGAGATATAGCGTTTTGATAGTTCCGCTGCGGCTTCGAGAGCGTCATCGGTGATGACAAGCTGGTGATGGTCTTCATATTTCGGACGGATACCGCGCAGGATTTCGACTGTTTCCTCTACGCTCGGTTCACCGACAGAAACAGACTGGAAGCGGCGTTCCAGAGCCGGATCCTTTTCGATATTTTTCCGGTATTCTTCTGTGGTGGTGGCGCCGATGACCTGGATCTCACCGCGGGAGAGGGCAGGTTTCAGAATGTTAGCGGCGTCGACTGCGGAACCGCCGGAACCGGCTCCAACCAGCATATGGATCTCATCAATAAAGAGGATCGCCTGGGTGCTTTTCAGTTCGTCAATAACACGTTTGAGCCGTTCCTCGAACTGGCCGCGGTACATCGTTCCCGCGACGAGTGAGCCGACATCCAGCTGCAGCACGCGTTTGTTCAGCAGCTGTGCGGGAACATTCCCGTCCACGACTGCCTGTGCCAGTCCTTCCACGATTGCCGTTTTACCGACACCCGGTTCACCGATGAGTGCCGGATTGTTTTTGGTGCGGCGGGCAAGAATCTGGATCACACGTTCAATTTCTGTTTTTCGTCCGACCACCGGATCGAGCTTGCCTGCGGCAGCTTTTGCTGTAAGATCCGTAGCCAGCTGATCCATCAGCGGGGATTCTTTTTTCTTCAAACCCTGCTGCCGTCGGTTCGCTCCGACTTCGGCAAATTCCGGCGGCGGAGGAGCCTGCTGTTCCCGCTGAACGCTCGTGCCGCTTCCGTTTTCCAGCGTATTGCGCAGTTCCTGACGGATACGGTCGCCTGTCAGACCCATGCGTGCTAATATGCGGACAGCACGCGAATTGGCTGAGTCTATTAAACTCAGCAGCAAATGTTCAGTGGAAACATAATTGTCCCGGGATGCGGCAGCCAGCCGAACCGCGTCGCGAAGCACTTCCTGCACATCAGGAGAGAGGCTGTCCTGGGGATGTCTGAGTTCGAGAGCGGGCTCATCGGGTTCTATCGAAGCGTTGAGTTGCCGGACGCGGTCCGCGGTTACTTCAAGGTTTTCCAAAACTTTCCCGGCGGTGGAACCCGGGACCTGGATCAGGCCCAGGAGCAGATGTTCCGTCCCGATTTGTATTGTATGGTTCATTGCGGCTTCTTTATGAGCCAGGCTCAAAACACGCCGCGCTCGTTGTGTAAATTGATCAATTCCAGCCATTTTTCTTTTTTTTCTTTTCCTTATAAATCATTTTACCAGAACTATACAGATTATTTCCAAAATAATAATACGTTCAGGAAATTAGATTTTTATTAATAATCAATCGAAAAGCATCAAATTTATGACGGGTTACTATTAACGGCGTATTTACGGGACAGGCCCGGGGCCTGTCCCACTGCGAAGCACATCAGAGCATTGGAGCGATTTTATAGTAATAATGGCAACTTTGTGAATAGTATCTACGACGGAGTTCAAAATGTATTTTTCTTTTAACTTTAATTTGCAATTTTGTCATTTTTGTGGCATGATTAAACTGATTTAATATGAGCGTATAAAAGAGTTGTAGGGGGCATTTATGATGTTGAAGAGTCACGAAAAATTCCATTCAGCGAACGGGAAGCGCCTGGTCCTTGTTGCGGAAGACGAAGAGGTCAATCGCGAACTGCTCGGGCAGATCCTTCGCGATGATTACGAAGTCATCTTTGCAGAGGATGGGCTCCAGGCATATCAACTCATCCGTGAACAACAGCATACACTCTCGATCGTCCTCCTGGATCTGCAAATGCCTGGCATGACAGGTCTTGAGCTTCTTGAACGTATCAAAGATGAGCAGGATGTCCAACTTATCCCGGTGATTGTGATGACCTCTGATCAGGATTCAGAAATCAAATCCCTTACACTGGGTGCGGCGGACTTCATTCCCAAGCCCTATCCTGCTCCCGGAGTCATTTTAGCACGTATCCGCCGCACGATTGAACTTTTTGAGGACCGCCTCACGATCCAGATCACGGAACGAGATCCCCTTACCAATCTCTACAATCGTGAGTTTTTCTATCATTATGCTGAACTTTTTGATCAGTACCATCAAAATATGGAAATGGATGCCATCATTATCGACATCTATCATTTCCGCGTCATCAATGAACGGTTCGGCAATGCATACGGGGATGAAATTCTCCGCCGCATCGGTCTGAAAGTTCGTGAGATGGTCGCTGATACCGGCGGAATTGTATGCCGCCGTGAAGCGGATACTTTTATGGTTTATTGTCCTCATGGCAAGGACTATAAGCAGATTCTTGACAGTGCTTCCTACGGACTCAGCAGCGAGGATATTCCTATCAATCGCATTCGTCTGCGTATGGGTGTGTATGCCAATGTGGATCGTTCTATTCCTATAGAAAGGCGCTTTGATCGTGCCAAAATGGCTGTTGACATGATCCGCAATTCTTATACGAAAACGATTGAAATTTATGATCATAAACTTCATGAGAAGGAAATCTTCGAGCAGCAGCTCGTAGAAGGGTTCCATCAGGCCATCGAGGAAAACCAATTTAAAATCTATTATCAGCCTAAATTCAACATAACCGGAGAGATTCCTCTTCTCACCAGCGCGGAAGCACTTGTAAGATGGCTCCATCCCCAGTTTGGCTACATCTCGCCCGGACAATTCATTCCCCTCTTCGAAGACAACGGCCTCATCGAGGAACTTGACCTCTATGTCTGGAAAGAGGTTGCCCGTCAGATTCACGCATGGAAGGATACCCTCAATTTTGCCGTTCCTGTATCTGTCAATGTCTCCCGTGTGGATATGTATGATCCACACCTCATTGATACGATCCGCGGTATTCTCGTTGAACATCATCTCACTCCCTATGATCTTCCCCTCGAAGTCACTGAATCTGCTTATACTCAGGACTCCGAACAGATTATTTCTACTGTCAATACGCTGCGGAAAGCAGGTTTCCATATTGAAATGGATGACTTCGGCAACGGATATTCTTCCCTCAATATGCTTTCTACTCTTCCTATCGACGCCCTTAAATTGGATATGGATTTTGTTCAGAATGCCTTCCGCCGCCGCAATGACACCCGCATGCTGGAGATTATCATTGATATCGCGGATTATCTTTCTGTTCCTGTTATTGCGGAAGGTGTTGAGACGGAAGAGCAATATGAGGCGCTCAAAGCGATTGGCTGTGATATTGTTCAGGGGTATTTTTTCTCTAAACCTATTCCACCTGATGAATTTGAAGAATTTCTTCTGAACCGTCAGCAGCTCACTGATCAATATCCGCTGCTTCCACCCACACATGAAAAACATGGCGCATTCGCCCATATTTCGCAATCTCTCAGCGGCGGATACGAAATTCTATATTACGTGGACACCCAAACTGACCACTACGTTGAATTTCTCTCTGAAGACGAGCACGAAAATCTCCGCATTGATAAAACCGGTAAATCCTTTTTTGAAGAAATCCGCGCCACTGTCAAACGTAATGTTCATCCCGATGACCAGGCAGAACTTCTTTCTCATCTCGATAAACAAAAAGTTCTTGCGGAACTCGAACGTCCGCAGCCACTCAGTATCACTTTCCGAATCTTAATTGATCACGAACCTGTTTACTACTCGCTCAAAGCTGTCAAGACTCCTGCCCAGGATGATCATCATATAGTGATCGGAATTTCCAATATCGATCATGATCTCAAAACCTCCGGAGCTCTCGAGCTCATCCATCCTAACGCTGTCAATTTCGATGGACTCGCTCATGCCCTTTCTATTGACATGGAGACGATCTTTTATATTGATCTCAACACGGACTCCTTCCTTGAATTTCATGCTGATACAGCCGGTGCTGTCAATCCGCAGCGTCTCCCCGGTCACAATTTTTTCAAAGAATATCCGCAGACGATGCTACCATCGGTTCATCCATCCGATCGTGCCAAATTCACAGCATCTCTTGAAAAGCCCAGGCTTCTTGAGCATCTCGGCGAACATAAGACGCTTATTATCAATTACCGCCTGAATATCGGTGACAAACCTGTCTATTATCGTCTCAAAGCAATTCTGGCCGATCCTGACGATCATCGCCACCTTATCATCGGAATCTCTAATATTAATGACCAGATTACCGAAGAGGAAAAATATCAGGCGGAACAGCAGGATGCACTTACTTTTGCCGGAATCGCCAAGGCTCTTGCCCGTGATTACTTTTCTATCTACATTGTCAATACCAAAACAGATCAATTCCAGGAATACAACGCTGATCCCCGGTATAAAAAACTCAACATTGAACAAAGAGGACAAAATTTCTTCGAACTCAGCCGCAAAAACGCTGAAAAGAGCGTTTTTCCTGATGATCTTCCCCGCTTTCTTTCAAGTTTCACGAAAACCAACATTCTCAATGCACTCCAAACCCGCAACACATTCACAATGACCTACAGGCTTCTGATTGATGACCGGCCTACCTATGTCAATATGAAAATATCACCACTCACTGACCGTCTCACTAATCAGATCGTTGTCGGCATCAACAATATTCAATCCGGAATGGATCAGCACGAGCAAACCCATCCCTTCACTTCCATCTCCAAAGCGCTTGCGGGTGATTATTTCACGATCTTCTATCTGGATACACTTACCGACGACTTTATCCAATTCCAGACGCATAACCATTCTCAGACACTCGAAGTGGAACGGACCGGACGCGATTTCTTCCAATCCTATTCCCGCATTATCAAAAACCAGATTCATCCCGATGATGAAGCCGAGTTCTATCGTCAATTCACACGCGAAAACTTCTATGAAAAACTCGGAACCCAACAGACCTTTACACTCACCTACCGTCAGCTCCACAACAATCGCTGGACTTATGTGCAGCTCAAAGCTCTGCCAACCGAAGACTCTCAGGATACTCACATTATTATCGGTATCAGTGATATTGACGCACGCGTCCGCCATGAAGAACAGCAGAATGAAGCGCTCCGCCTTGCCGCTACAGATAGTTTGACCGGTCTCAAAACCAAACAGCTTTATTTTGAAGAGGAAACAAAGATCAATAATCAAATTCTCAGCGGTACAGCTGAACCCTTTGCTGTTGTTTATTGTGACCTCAATAACCTCAAACAAATCAATGATACCTATGGCCATGCTGAAGGTGACGAATTTATCAAACAGGCTGCCAGGGTTATCTCTCTTATCTACAAACACTGCGCTGTCTACCGTATTGGCGGCGATGAATTTCTTGTCATCCTGCGCGGAGATGATTACCAAAACCGCGACCATCTGCGGCGGATGCTGAATGCGCTTAACTATGCACAGCCTGTGGGACGAAAGGTCATCATCGCCAGCGGGATGTCTGAATACATCCCAGACCGTGATACGACTCTTTCTGATGTCACCAACCGGGCTGATTCCGCCATGTATGAAGACAAGAAAAAACTCAAGGAAATGGGAAAGTAAGACGTAAGATGTTAGACATATGAAGAAGTAATAAAAATGTACGATGGATGAAGAATGATGTATGATATATGCTGAACAATGTACGGGATTTGTTGTTATGGGCATCTGCATCATCACACACTATCGAAAAACCAGTCAGATAACACAAAAGGAGTAAATTATGTTATCGATTCAAAACCTAAAGGAAATAGGCGTCAACACCAAAGAAGGTCTTGAACGCTGCCTCAACAATGAACAGTTCTATTTGAAAATGGTCAAAAAAACCATGGAAGGTGACAACGTTGAAAAACTAAAAGCGGCTATTGAAGCAAATGACCTTGATAAAGCTTTTGAGATAGCTCACAATCTCAAAGGTGTAACCGGTAACCTGTCGCTGGCTCCCTTATATCAGCCGCTTTCCGAAATGACAGAGCATCTTCGCGCACGGGAGCAGATGGATTATTCATCCTACATCGAAACAATCACCGCGAATAAAGAAAAACTTGCCGCCCTCTGCCGTGACTGAGCACAATTCTCTTATACTGGTTAATAACAATCAGCCGTCATAAATTCAATAACGGCTGATTGTATTCTCTTATGATTCTCTCTGTGGGAAATTATTCTGTTTCAAAAATTGATCGGAAGGAAGTCACATTGATTTCCGCATCATTGCGCGGACCTTGTGTCCACACAGAAAAACCGCTCAGCCCGGTCTGAAACTCACCCGCGTAAAATCTGCTGTTCCGGAATGGTTTCATCTCATTCCCATTGATATAGATCCGGATCTCATCACCTTCACACAGCATTTTTACCGTATTTTTTGCGTTGAGCCCGGTTTTCAAAGATCTGGTATAAATATGGTTCAGTGTCGGATGCAGGCATACAAAAGGATTTTTTCCCTCTTCCCGCAGAGCGGTCTCATATCGATAAACCGCATAACTGCCTGCTTCCGGGCCGGAAAGATAAATTCTCAGCTCATACCAACCGTCTTCCTGGGCACGGCAGACAATTCCGAACTCTCCGTTATTTGAAAACACATTCTCAAATGAAACTTCAACCGCGGAATCCTCTGCTAACGTATTTTTATTCAGCATATAAATAGCTGTATTGTAGTCAGGCAGGCGAAATGAAAGCATTCTGCGTCCCGGGAAAATATAATCCAGATCCGGTTTCCCGAACATTAACTCTGAATTCCATCCATTCGCGGCGTAATCAATATCGGAAAAATCATCGGTAAAATCAGCAGATACAGCCAAAGTGCTCAAACACAAAACCAACATCAAAAAAAACAGCAAGTTCCTTCGCATAACATCCTCCGGCAAGAAATTTCTACTCCCGGTAACTATACTTGAATCACAAAAAAAAGTCAAGAAAAAAAACGGCCTAACTGTTCAGAACATACGCAGCCGGGTGATTTGGACAGTCCCTTTCGACTCAAAAAAGAATCTGCGGTGACAGTCCGGGTACTGAATCATTACAAAACGGCAATCAAAATTGAATGTATATATTCTGTTCACGTTCCTTTTGCTGATTTTTTCCTTTTTTGAATCAGAATAACCAGTAAAAGAATACCGGTCACGGAGGAAAATCCGCCTGCTATGAGCCAAAAAACAATCGGCTGACCTAATAACAACTGATTTTCCATAGGAAAATCCCGCACCAGCACATTCCAGTTTTCGATAACAGATCCACCCTTCGTGACGACCACACGCAGATAGAAATGGGATTGATATTGTGCGACAGGCTCTTCCGGCGTAAAGGACCATTGGAATGAAAAATCTTCCCGGTTGAAGGCAGGCTGACGGATTGCCGCGAAAGGCGTTACTGCGGAACCCACAAACGCTGTCTGAGCTTCCAGGCTGATGTTCCAATTCGGAAGGCCGCCGGTACAATTGGTGAACCGCAGGGGCTGGTCCAGGACGACATCTGTCTCTGCCGAATATTTAGACCCAACCACCGCCCGGACAGGCCGCCGAATCGACAGCTTCCCTGTGGGAATTTCCAGCGTGCACTGCTGCCCGCCATCGCTGATGACGAGATTCTTTGGGTGGAATTCAGAATTATGCCGGTGTGGAATATATGTGGATCCATACCAGCCGAAAATAAAGACACCGAACAACAGAAACAGGCCAGCAAGTATCAATAACACTGTTTCACCGGCTGTAAACGGCTTTCTATTCTGTTTTTTGGGTTGTTTTGAATTCATCCCAATATTTCTCTTTCTCTTCGCGGGACAAGCTGAACAGATCCTGTTGATGGTCCTGCGCCTGTTTTTCGACATAATGAACACGATCATAGAATTTCAGGTTTGCCATGCGCAAAGCGGTTTCCGGGTCGATTTTATGCATTCTTGCCAGGTTGACAATGCAGAATAAAATATCACCGAGTTCTTCTTCCTTTTCCTGCTGTGTCTGAGCCTGATTGAATTCTTCAAGTTCCTCAGATATCTTCCGCCAGACGTCATCTTCCGTTTCCCATTCAAAACCGGTTTTCGCAGCCCGTCCCTGATAGGAGTAGGCCATGGAAAGGGCTGGCATGGAACGGGAAATGCCATCCAGCAAACCAGCTTTTTTGTGCTGCTTAGCCCGCTCCCGCTGTTTGATCTGTTCCCAGCGGTTCGAAACCTGGTCCGCACTGATCTCTTCCTGATTCCCGAACACATGCGCATGACGGAAGATGATTTTGTCATTCACATGGCTGATGACATCACCCATGTTGAATTCACCGTTGTCAACAGCCATTTGCGTCTGTAACACAACATGGAACAGGATATCGCCGAGCTCTTCAATCATCGTGGTCTTATCATTGCGGCCCAGCCCATCCAGGAGCTCATAAGCTTCCTGCAGAAAATCATTGCGGATGCTTTGGTGGGTTTGCTTTTTGTCCCAGGGACAGCCATGCGGACCGCGCAGGATGGCGACTGTATTCTGAAAGTTCTCAAAAGTCCGGTTTTCCGGAAGCGGAGGGATCACCAGATATTCCATACCGCTGAGATCTATTGTTTTCAGCTCTTCAAGCGTAATCGCTGAATAGTCATTTTCCCCTTGCAGCTCCAGCGGATGATTTTCCGGGTATTCTTCCCGCAGGATCTCGTAAAGGAGCTCAGACTGTTCGGGATTTCGAATCACGGCGGTCACACCGGGAGACACGGGTAAATGTCGCTTGGCAAGCAGGCTTTCTCCGGTCAGCATAAGCACATTTTCCGGAATTTGTTTGAGTTCTTTATAATGAACCATAATTTTTAATCCTCAAGGTATTTCGGGTAAAATTTTGTAAAATCTTCGATAACAGCATAGATATCCTGAGATTGATATACGCTTTCATGAGTCATGGAAGATTTTCTGGCAATCACACGCCCCGCTCCGGAGGCAATGGCCGCCAACAGACCGTTTTTGGAATCTTCGCAGACAACACATTCTGATGTATTCAGTCCGAGCCGTCCAGCCGCTTTCAGATAAATATCCGGGGCGGGTTTCAGCGGGAAGGTACGGTCATCATAGATAATGTGCTCCGATTTGAACCAGCGCTCCAGATGGAAAAATTCGCAATAGAATTCAACATTTGTTACTTCCGAGGCGGTTGCAATCGCATAAACGATGCCGGCTTTTTTCAAAGAATCAAATGTCTCAATAACACCAGGAATAAATTTGACGCGCTCCGGCTGCTGCCGGCATATCGCTCTGTAGATTTCTTCTTTTTCGTCTGTGATAGATATGTCAAATTGCTTTTCAGGGTCAAGGCTGTTCAGATAATCGAGTATGTCTGTGTTGCCCAGCCCGCAGAAGCAAGTAAAAAATTCATTGTCTTTGAAATGTCTTCCAAAATACCTCAGAAGTATTTGGTCCCATGCTTCTATCTGCAAGTCATTATCTTCAAAAAGAGTGCCGTTGAAATCAAAAATAACGCCTTTGAACATTTTTCTGTCCTTCAATAAAAATCAAAGTAATTGCTTAGAACACAGGCAGCGCACATGAGGACAGGCACACCTTTGCGGGCTGTGCCGTACGAGGTGTCAGCCGCCATATGCTCCGTGAGCTAATTATAATGCGGGTGAGGGCTCAGTATATCGCGTACAGGTCAAAAACAGGCGTATAATTACGGAAAAGAAAAATTCGGAGGAAGAATGCATTACGAAGTTGACACCCATACCCATACTCTGGCCAGCGGCCACGCTTACAACACCCTTATGGAAATGGTGCACGCAGCAGCTTCAAAAGGACTGAAAGCGCTCGCCATTACCGACCATACCAAAGGTGTTCCCGGACACGAAATGTTCGGAGCACCGGAGGATATTTATTTCCGGAATTTTTCTGTTATTCCGAAAGTAATTGGGGGAGTGCGCCTGCTGATGGGTGCGGAAGTGAACATTCTGAACGGCGGCACAATCGACCTGAGTGAACGTGCGCTGCGGCTGCAGGATATTGTGATCGCCAGTATTCACAAGCAGTGCTATGACAACGAAGGACTGGAAGGCAATACAAAAGCCATGCTGAAAATCGTTGAGAATCCCTATGTGGATATTCTCGGTCATCCGGATGACAGCAGTACACCTTTTGATTACGAACAGGTTGTTGCCAAAGCCGCCGAAACCGGCACGATTTTTGAATTAAATGAAAACTCTTACCGCGAACCCTGGCTGCGGAAAAACTGCAGAGAAAACCAGCTGACTTATCTGGCTTTGTGTAAAAAATGGGGCGTTCCGGTCACGATTGGCAGCGATGCTCATTTTGTGGATGTGGTCGGACAGCACGAACACAATGAAGCCGTGCTGAAGGAAGTTGATTTCCCGATGGAGCTGGTGATGAATACATCCGCGGAAAAACTGATCAATTATCTCAAAGCCAGAAAGGCCCGGTTCCTGCAATGATGATCAAAATTATGGTTACTGTCTACATAGTAATCATGTCCATCATTGCTTTCGCGGCTTTCGGGTTGGATAAGTATAAGGCAATGAGCAACCGCTGGCGGATCCGCGAACGCACGCTGTTTTTACTGGCTCTTCTGGGTGGCGGACCGGGCGCGTTTTTAGGAATGAAGTTTTTCCATCATAAAACGCGTCATAAAGAATTTTCAATCGGACTCCCTGTGATCATGGCAATTCAGCTGTTGATTTTGGGTTTTATTTGGGAGAAATTATGAGCGATAAATCAGGCAATTTCAAAGGTCCGAAGGGTTCCGGCAGCACAGGGTCAAATGACCGCGCGGAATTATTCCTTGACCTTTATAAAAAATTGGAACAGCTGCTGCGCTGGTATTATAAAAATGACACCGGCCGTTTTGACAGTTTTGTAACCCGTTATGAGAATTCAAAAGAGTGCGGAGAGCTGATGCTGGAGATCAAATCGATCCGTGAGATCCGCAATCTGCTGCAGCACAATCCGAAGTGCAACGGGAATTACATTGTCACTCCTTCGGACGATATGATCAAAACACTCAAAGAGGTTATCCACCGGGTGGAACATCCCCGCCTGGCCATTGATTTTGGCGTACGGGATAAAAATATTTACAAGGCAACGCTCAATACGCCATTGATAAAGGTGCTGAAGGTGATGAAAGAACGCGGCTTTTCCCATGTCCCGATTATCGAAAACGGGGGGATCTGCGGGGTTCTTTCTGCTTATTCTGTCTTTGAATTTGTCACGGAACAGGAGATGCAAATCATTACAGAAGAGACAAAAGTCAGTGCCATGCGCGATTATCTGCCTTTTCAGAAACAGCGGAATGAGTATTACCGCTTTATGCCCAAAGATGCTGCTTTTTTCGACGCGGATGAGGCCTTTGAAAAGCGCGACAGCAAAGGACGCCGCCTGGTCGCAATTTTCATCACCGAACACGGAAACGCCAATGAGCCGCTGCTCGCTATGCTGACACCCTGGAGCGTTGTGGGAAAATAGATACGAATGACGTATGTTGGATGATGTAAGACGTAAGAAGAATGATGTATGTCGTATGAAGAATCAGGAATGACGTATGACGTATGTCATTTGTTGTATGATGGATGTGAAACGGCTCCCTTCTGCAGTCTTACATGGTACAGGAGGGAGCCGGATTGTTTATTATGAAAGTGGTTTATTTAACTTGACGAGTTTGGTCATGCCGGCGATCACCTTTTTGAGACCGACGGATTTGAACTGGATGGTGAGGATCTCGTCGCCGCCTTCGATTTTGGCTTCCAGTACGGTTCCTTCGCCCCAGGAATTGTGACGGACTTTGTCGAGCGCGTGGAACTCGGTTTCCGCTTTGTCATTTGCCGTTGATCTGGAGACCGGCGGCTTTGTCGAAATAGCGGAACCGGTGCGGCGGATCGGATCGTTGGACCGGGTATAGGTGGATGTGCCGGAGGAGGATGCGCTGAAAACGCCGCGGCTCCAGCTCGGGTTGTTTTCCCAGCGGGAAGCACGCTGTGAAGAAGAGCGGCTGTTCCGGGATGAGGCCCGGTCGTTCAGCGGGCGGATCAGTTCCTGCGGGATGTCGTTCAAAAAACGGGAGCGGATCATGCCGTCGATTTGTCCATAGGACATGCGCTGTTCCGCGCGGACCAGCGTCAGAGAGTTTTTCGCCCGGGTGATGCCGACGTAAAACAAGCGGCGTTCTTCAGCCATTTCCTCCGGATCGTCAAACGAGCGGGAATGGGGCAGTACGCCGTCATCCAGTCCGATGATGAACACGCGGTTGAATTCCAGCCCCTTGACGGCGTGGAGTGTCATCAGCGTTGGGCAGTCGGGATTATCCGAGACGGTGTCCTGATCGGAAACCAGGGCGAGATTCTGCAGAAATTCGGAAATGCCGCGTTCTTCATATTCATAGGCCATATTTCGCAGTTCCTCGACGTTGTCCCAACGGTCATCTTCGCCGTCATTGTCCGCTTCCAGCCAGGACTGGTAGCCTGTTTCGCGTATAATGCGGTCCATCAGGTTGACGATGGAGGGATCATTGTTCATCTGTTCCTGCCAGCCCATCAGTTTGGCGCCGAAATCCGCAAGGGTCAGCGCACTGCGGCCCATTTCCGGCCAGTAGACCGATTCCGGGCCCAGCCGTCCGAGGTCAAGCAGCACTTCACCGGCGGATTTCTGACTTTCGTAGGCTGCCAGGTTCAGATTTTCCTGAGCTTTGGCGCCGATGCCGCGGGTGGGGACGTTGATGACGCGGTTCAGGCTGATTTGATCCTGCGGGTTGAATACCAGACGCAGATAGGCGATCATATCTTTGACTTCGCGGCGTCCGTAAAAACGCTGGGCGCCGACAAGACGGTAGGACATGCCGCGGTGCAGGAAGGCTTCTTCAAACATACGGGACTGGGCGTTGGTGCGGTAAAGAACCGCGAAGTCTCCGCCTTTGGCGTTGCCGTTTTGGATGAGCTGCTGGATGGTGTCGGCCACAAAGCGGGCTTCATCCCGGTCGTCTTCGGCTTCATACAACCCGATCAGTTCACCTGCGCCTCGGTCGGAAAAGAGCTTTTTTGGAGTGCGGTTCTTGTTTCGGTCGATCACACTGCCGGCCGCGTCCAGGACATTCTGGACGGAGCGGTAGTTTTGTTCCAGCAGGATCTTCTGACAGTTCGGATAGTCTTTTTCGAACTGAAGGATATTGCGGTAATCCGCGCCGCGCCAGCGGTAGATGGACTGGTCTTCATCGCCCACGGCAAAAAGGTTGCCGTTCGGACCGGCCAGGAGCTTGAGCAGCTGGTATTGGACCGTGTTGGTATCCTGGAATTCATCCACCAGGATGTGATGGAAGCGGCGGCGGTAATTGTCGCGGATCTGCGGATTGTCGGAAAGCAGTTTGTGCGTCCAGATCAGCAGGTCGTCGAAATCCAGGGAATTGGCGGCGAGTAATTCCCGCTGGTAGCGTTCATAGACACGGAAGAGCGTTTCCTCACGGTAATTGGAGCGGGGAACGTCATTGGGGAACTGCAGTTCATTCTTGCAGTTCGAAATGGCATTGTGCAGCGCGTTGGGTTTGAATGATTTTTCGTCGATGTTCAGGTCTTTGATGATGCGTTTGATGAGCGAGAGCTGGTCGTCGCTGTCCATGATGACGAAGTTACTGTCAAAGGGCAGCGCGCCGGCCTCCCGCCGCAGGATGCGTGCACAGACCGCGTGGAAGGTCCCGATCCACATGGAGCCCTGAACCGTTTCACCCAGGGTTGCTTCGATTCGGGTCACCATTTCTTTGGCTGCTTTGTTGGTGAAGGTGACAGCAAGAATGTTGTAAGGCCGGATGCCCATGGTGCGCATCAGGTAGACGATGCGCTGGGTCAGTACGCGGGTTTTTCCGGAACCGGGCCCTGCGATTACCAGAATCTGTCCGTTCCCGGCGGTCACTGCCTGTTCCTGCTGTGGGTTGAGTCGTTCTATTGTTTGTTGTATTTCGTTATTTTCAAGCATTATCTCACTCATTTTTTATTCCTGATTTTCAATTCGACGCCGTTCTGCTTCGATTGTTCTTTGCAGTTCTTCTGCTGCATATCAGTTTCTGGCGGTATCATCCTCAACCCGGAGCAAAGCGCGGTAATGTGTCCAGGTCAATTGCGAACGCACTGCGTTCGTATTTGGGAAAAGGGTATAAAACTTTTTCATTTGCTGTAAATTCCTTACATCAAAGCCTTTCCCAAACTCTCGTGTTAACTCTTCTGATAGTCTTTGCAATACACCTTTCCCGTATTCAGCGCGAAAGTTTCCTGCTTGTTCATGTTCTACAATGATGCGGCCGACATTCCAGTATGCCTGAACCATCGAAAAATTGACGGCATGATATGCCTGATTCCGGGAGGTCAAAAGCACATTTTTGATTTCGGTATAAAAATTCAGGAAGGATTCCTGCGGTTTTTCAGCCATTGTTTCTTTCCTTGCAAAAGATTCATTGTCCATTTCTTGCCGAATTTTACCCTATTCCCATCTGACAGCAAACGATTCAGGACAAAGCATGAGTCAAAGACAATCAATTATCTTACGGGAGTCCGGTTTTCAGTACGCCATCACCATAGATGGTCTCAAAGTCATCACGCATGGATATGATTCCGATTCCCATGTCTTCGTAGGACGATATTTTTTGCGATGCGCTTGCTGCGTCACCATATTCACGAACCTCATCGTCGGCAAGCACCATGAAAGCCGCGCTTTTGTACGGATTGCCGGAAATTGTATAGACTTCCATCGCCAGGTCTCCGGAGGAATTTCCAAACGCAAGCACCGGCTGCTGTCCGATTTCACGAACAATAGCGTCAACTTTGCTTGTTTTTGCATTTTCGCCGTAATAGTTGCCGTCAAACACGATTTGGTCCGACGAGTGGAAAGTGTAATCCGCGTCAGCTGCAGCGTTCTGGCCGGTCGCTGTATAGCCGTATTCCGTACCGATGACGTGAGAAGGCGGAATGGCGAGCGTTCCTTTGATGACTTCCCGCACGATGTTCCGCTCGGTGGCTGTAACAATATAGACCGTGAAATCATTTTCCAGCAGCTTATTGAAGAGCTCGACCATCGGTTTATAATAAGCCTCACCGCGCGTCATTCCGGAAAATCCCCAGGCATCACTGTCTTTAAACGCATCAACGATCTTGGCGAGCTCCTGCATGGTCATCCCTTTATACGCAATGGCCGCCGCAGCTGCCTGCCGGGTGCTCATGCCGCTTGGTTTTTCTTTCCCCGCGGCATCGATGATCTCCTGCGCAACAGCTCTGACCTCATCCGTGATCGTTTCACATCCGCTGTTCAGTGCGTAATCGGCGAAAACCATATATTCAAAACAGAACGGATAGGTTTCGCTCATCAGTGTTCCGTCCAGATCGAAAACAGCGATCCGATCTTCCACAGGAATATAATCACGAGAAGCTTCATTCGTAATTGACAGAAGATAAGAATTGATCTCCTCAGCTGCCGCAGACCCTTTTGCCCAGTATTCAGAAAGCAGTGCGGTTTCTTTTGTATTGGTAATTACAGGCTTCTCTGCTGAATCGAAGCGTCCCGCAAACCGCAGCTCTTCGAATTCATTCAGCGATTCGATCTGCAAATCGGAGATCCCGGTTTCATCTTCAGCTTCGATCACATAGTAGTACCGGCCAAGATAGCTCCCTTCCGGACGGTCATGGAGAGATACAATTTCAAGATCGGCATCATGCACAGCGGCAATAATGTCGTCGATCCTGTTTCCCTCACAATTCGCGATAAACACAGCTCTGGTTAAGCTTTCATCTTCCTGAATTTCATTGGAAAGAACGTAAAAGCGGGTCTTGTTGGCATCGGTGATCTGAACGTTTTCGGCAAGCACCTCAAGCCCATAAAGCCGGGCAGCTCCGGGGGCGGCAATGGCGGCAATCGACTTGTCCTGCTTCTCAGCTACATAGCTTGCCGCGGCTGCGGTGCTGGACATTTCTTCGGTAACTGCATCAGGCAGGTTTTCAGCCCGCCACTGAGCGCTCTGTGTCAGCCCCTGCGCATGAGAGCAAACGGTTTTAATATCCTCAAGTTTTGTACCCGGCAAACCCATCAGCGTCTGGCTTATTGGCAAAACGACCTCTCCCGCAACATAGGCATCTTCGGTCCGGATCAGTGCGTCTACGTAATTCACAACAGCACCACCCAGTGTGTTCTCCTGAGGAATGACCGCATAATCAGCCCCACCGCTCAGCATCTCCTCAATTGCATCGTTCACTGTTTCCTTTGGGATGAAGGTTTCACCGTTTTGAAACCAGAACTGTGAAGCTTCCTCAGTATAGGTTCCTTCCGGCCCGAGATAACTGACCCGTACTTCGTCTTCATTCTCCGCAAATACGGTGTGAGAGAACGTCAGGATCATCAACAATAATAAAAATCTCTTAAACATAATACGATTACTCCTTATTTTTTTATTAGGAAAGCCCTGTCAGGTTTTGGGCGATCATGCGGTCGATTTTGCCCATGGGGAGGGCCTGCATTTCTTCTGTTGTGAACCAGCCGAGTTCATCGGCGGCGAGGGGTTTGGGATCGCCTGAGATGTGTTCGCAGCGGAAGGCGTGGAGTGTCACCTTGAAGTGTGTATAGGCGTGTTTGTAGACTCCGAATTGCTCTCCGGCGTGAATGGCGATGTCAAGCTCTTCGCGGATCTCACGGCAGATGCACTCTTCCAGAGTCTCACCGGCTTCCTGTTTGCCGCCGGGAAACTCCCACATGCCGCCCAGCAGTCCTTTTGCCGGGCGTTTGGTGAGCAAAAAGCGCTCTCCGCTTTTATCCGGAATGAGCGCGGCAGTGACGATGTAATGGGGAATGGGTTCGGCCTTGATCATGACCGGCCGTTCGGCTGTTGTGCCATGCTGTCGGGAAAGGCAGTCTTCGCGCAGCGGGCAGAGCAGGCACTGCGGATTTTCCGGCAGGCAAATCGCCGAACCGAGGTCCATCAGCGCTTCGTTGTGATCTCCGGGACGCTTCTGATTTAGATTTTCCTCTGCCAGCTTCCAGAGCAGCTTTTCCGTCTGCGGCGTGCGGACTGGGTCGGCAATGTCATAATAGCGGGCGAGAATGCGGCGGATGTTGCCGTCCAGTGCGGCAGCAGGCAGTCCGCAGCCAATGGAGGCGATGGCTCCGGCTGTATAGTCACCGATCCCCGGCAGTTTGCGGAGCTGGGCTGGGTCGGATGGGATTTCCCCGCCGTATTCGGAAACGATCACCCGGGCAGCTTTGTGAATGGAACGTGCCCGACTGTAGTAACCCAGCCCCTCCCAGAGTTTCAGTACTTCTTGTTCGTCTGCTGCGGCAAGGGTCTGCACATCCGGAAAGCGTTCCATCCAGCGTTCGTAGTAGGGCTTGACTGTCTCGACCCGGGTCTGCTGGAGCATGATCTCTGAGATCCAGGTGGAATAAGGACTGCGGGACCTGCGCCATGGCAGATCCCGCCTGTTTTGATCAAACCAGTCCAGCAGGTTTTTCATGCGGTCAGAATTGGAAGCCTTCCCGTGCCGGAACCAGCTTCATTTCGAGGTTATCCACGAATTCTTCGAGCTGATCGATCAGAACGTGCCAGTCATTCTGCGACATGCGCCGTTCTGCTTCGAGTTCATCAGGGAGAATGGCGATGACCATCACCTGCGGTTCGTCACCGTAAATCGTGGCCCACGCGTCTGTGAGTTCAAACCCGAGCTGGTTCATACGGGGAACATAGGTGTGGATCAGGAAGTCAAAGTATTCCTGTTCCTTTCCCGGTGTGATGTCCCAGGTCATGATCAGTTTATGCTGCATCGGTTTCCGCCTTTTCTTCGTCTTCATTGTCCGGAGTTTCGTTGCCTAGCGGATGATCCAGAATGATGAGCTGGGTGTCTTCCGGAAGCTTGTCGGGTGCCGGAACTTTAAAGGTCGTATAAGTTTGTTCAACCTGTGAGATTCCCATTTCCTTCAGGAATTTGGAAAGTGGGTCGAGCTCCGGCAGCGTCCGTGCCACGGAATAGTGCATCGGGATCACCAAATTCGGCTGGATCATGCGGATGGTCTCCACAGCCTGGGAGGCGTTCAGTCCAGCGCCGCCGCCGACAGGAATCAGCAGCACGTTGACAGTCCCGAGGTTTTCGACTTCGGTTTGAGTCGGCGGGCGGTTGATGTTACCCATGTGGGCTACAAAAATGCCATTGATTTCGATCACAAAAATCGTGTTGCGGGGGTCGCCCTTTTTGTTGGTTGCGTGACCGGTGATAAAGATGTTGTTGATCTCATATTCACCGGGGCGTTTGATGACAAAAGGCTCTGATTTGATTCCGGGCAGGAAGCTGTGTCCGGGTTTATCGTTGCTCATGGTGACAATATCCGCTTTCAGCTTTAGCGGTTCATATCCGATTTTTTCATAATCATAAGGATCGCAAACAACGCTTCCAAAATTTCGTTCAGTCATGCGGAAACAAGAGTGTCCGTACCAGGTAATATCCATCAATCCTCCAAATGTTCAGCCGAATGTTTCTCAGCTGACGGTACTTTAATTATACCCGTTGTTTTTTATACAGACGGTCAGATTTGTTTTGTATATGAGGTGACAAGTTTCTGAATTTCTGAAAACAATGGTATAATAGCCCCTGTAAATGCCCTGGTGGCTCAATTGGACAGAGCAAAGCACTCCTAACGCTTAGGTTGTGGGTTCGAGTCCCACCCGGGGTACTGTGTTATCAAATCCGTGAATTTCTGGATTTGATAACATTTTTTTATTTTACTCGGGAAAACTACCCTTTTCAGCCCCGCCAAAACTGCGATTTTGTTATCAAATCTGAGAATTTTCCAATTTGATAACAAAATATTTTATGAAGGCTTTTTTGTGGTTGAAGCAGCGGATGCGAGGATTTGTGACATCTTCAGAAGAGTGTCTGCATCCAATCCTGAAAATGCATTCAACAAAGGATTATTCGTGTCAACAGCTGGAGTAAGTTCTTCTTCCGATTCATCAAAACTGAACCCGGAAATAATGCCGCTCACCTGGTGAGAATTCATACGCATATAAATCTCATCTGTGATTCCGGTACCACCGTGCATTACGTTTAAACTGACAGCTTTCCGCTCTTCAGCAGTTTTGGCTTTCGACATGCCCAAGTGGATATGACCATAACGGGCTTTATGTGGCGACTTGTATTCCACTCCGGCTTTCTTACAGATCTTCTTCAGATCACTACAAAAATTCTTGTATGGATTTCTGGCCTTTGCTTTTAGATCATCTGCGTTTTCTACAGTCATTGGAGTAATTTCTCTGGGGTCAAAATTTCCATTTTGATCCAGCCGTGCATACCATGACGAATTACCGGGGCATTGCGTACGAACCAGATCATCCCATTCTCTTACGACCTTCATCAACGCGGGACATTTAAATGTTGACGTATTTGCCGCTTTGTTGTTTTTTGTACACACACCATCCTTAGGACTCTGGCGAATAAAAATGATATTCCCATCGAATCTGATATTATTAATTGGGAGTGTAAAAAAAGCAGCG
>JAFPZX010000050.1 GCA_017417055.1 Anaerolineaceae bacterium | reverse complement strand
TTTTGTTCTTCATAAAATGTTCTGAAGTCAGCATTGAAACTGGGACTTTCAGCGGTATCAAAAATTGAATATCCAAATTTTTCCGCCATATAATTTCTCACCATTTCCCTGCGGTAAATCCCAGGAAGGAGATGGTAATCAGCAGGTTTTACAGTGTAATGCAGCTGTTCATCCGGAAACCTGAAAGATTCTATTTCATTTGAACACTGTTGCAAGAGTTCTTCTGCTTTTTCCGTTCCAAAATATCCTTCAAGCAGAGCCCGGCTTACCCATGGAAGCCTTTCAAGAAAATCAATCATTTCATTTTTCATGTGTTTCGCGAAGTTTCCTTATGAATTGAATTTACAAAAAATCCCCTTTGTGTTTGAGGGGATTGATGGTCTGAATTCATTTGCAATTTTTTAGAAATCATATCGGATATGGATGACTTTACCGTGATATATAGTCAATTCCACCTTCATCGTTATCAGGGATGAAACATATCTGGAGATTTCATCCGAACATCTGAAATGTCTTTTATTCTCTCCCCGGGCATCGGTCAGCGTGATAATATTTCCATTCACTTCCTGGAGGAACCCTTCCGTTTTGGTTCTGTGGAGCAGCAGGAAGAAGACAAGCGAAAGGAATGCAACGGATGCCGGTATGATTACTGTCCAGTTCCAGTCCTTGAACTGCGAGTACCATGGAGTCCGGAATGTCATATAGAAAACATTGTTTGATGAGTCCGCGTAACCTGTAATTTCGCTGTGACGGACCAGATTGTTTCCCAGCACAACAGTATCCGGTGTGATATGATATTCGACTCCTCCGACATAGAAATCAATGCCGTTGCCAGCCTGATTTTTCCGGACTGATGTAGCCGGGCCATTTATTGTTTTCACTCGGTTGTTGTCCGTAAAGTACAATGCTGTTACTCTCCCGTTTTTCATCAGTCCAACAAAAGGTGCACCCTTTTCGAAAGCATTTGAATCCGGGATATATTTCACATCACTGTTCACAAAATAAGCAAGATTTGAAGAAACGAAGTATGTTTCATTGTCGGAGAAGCAAATAATTTCATCAATGATCCCATTAATTGGAGTGAGCTCATCTCCGGACTGGACAAGTGGATAGTCCGCGGATTCTTTTACATAGGATCCGACCAAATCCATGCTGATCAGTGTTCCCTTGGTATAGAATGTCTTGGACATTTTTGTTCCGGGAAAGAACAGGGCTTCAATATCACCGTCGGGAAGCGAAACGATCATTTTTGCCGTATCCTGAGATTGAAAAAGACCCCAAACGGTTTTTATCTCCAGATCGGAACGTTCATAATCGGAAAGCACTTCGATGTACCGGATAATCAATGCACCAGGATACGGCGCGGCCCGTCCCCTGATATAATCCCCCTGGTTTATTTCACTGTTCTTGTCTTTATACCCGGTTGCGTTATCTATAACATATTCAGTTCCATCGATAACAATCCTGTTCCCGCTGATTTCGGATACAACGCCTTCAAAAGCCAGTGAGGAAGGAGTAGCTGTTGGAACCGCTGTCTGAGCGGGTTTCTCTGATCCGATTAATTCAAGATCCCACTGCAGATCGGATCTCTGCTCACTCTGACCATCTGAAAGCAAATGAAGACCGCCGCCGGATGCAGTCGGTGTAGTCATAAACAGATCCGCCCATACAGGTGTGGCAGTGCTTTGCGGTAGGGGTGTCGGAGTGCCAATCGATCTTTCCGGTATTTTTGTAAGTGATACGATCGTATAAGACTGCATATCCTCATTCAGGTAAATAAAACCCATAACATAGTCGCCTACGAAGATATTTGTTCCTCCGGTGCTGATGGAGCTGTACTCATTCGCTACAAGTATTTTTCCGGAAACATAAAGAGAATTTTTTCCTGCAGAATCAACGTATCCTTCAATAGAGATCGTTTCTCCGACTCCAGAGGCTGATACATGGGCAGTGAA
>JAFPZX010000049.1 GCA_017417055.1 Anaerolineaceae bacterium | reverse complement strand
TTCGTCCTTCCATGCCATACTCCTTACTATTTTCATAGGTTTCTCGAGATTTCCACGAGATTCTCGTAGAAACCCCGCGTCTTATTTAGAGTATGGTCCTTTTCTACATTTTTTCAAGCCGTCTTCTATTTGACGCTTACGTCCGTTTTCATTTTTGAAGTTTGGGTGTAAACTCGGAAAGTAAGAAGTATGGAGTAAGAAGTGTAAATAATTAACTGCACTCTGAACTTCGAACACTTCACACTGATAGAAAGGGGAAACTGATGGAATTTGCGCAGCTGAAGGCAGCAGATGAAATGAACGAAATTTTAACGACTCAGGATGAGCAAGGTTTTCCGAAGAGCCGTTACGACTTCGTTGGTGAAAGTCTGCCGCGGGAACAAATCACCGATTTCAGCAGCGATCCCATCAGTTTTGAGGAAATGACCTCGGCTGTTTTTACGGATATCAAGCAACTGGAAGGCCTGGCGGTGGTGAAAAACCGCTTCTCTGAAGCTTATCTGGATATTTCCCGCAGGCTGGAAAAGGGCATCGCAGAACTGGCGAGCTGTGCCATCACCAAAACCGTTTTTGAGCAAAAAGGCTATCGCTTCGCAAGTCTGGAAAAACTTACCATCCCGCTTCTTTACAGCATGCTTTCCTTCCATTTCCGCAAGTGTCACGCGGCTGTTCAGGGCTATGCTTTCAAAAATCAGCAGGCCTGGATGCAGATGCTGGAGATGGAAATGCGTTGGTACAACCTGGCCAAACGGCTCAAGGCGACGGATGATAAGATCAAACTCATCCGTGAAGGCAAACTCAATCCTGACAGTATCATTAATTATCTACACGCATACGCAGCATGGGGGAAGACCGCTTCGTCAAATAAAGAGAATCAGACCACTGCACCGAAAAAGGCGAAAACCCATGAACCCAAGGCGCTTCCGCCGACACAGGCTCCTGCTTTTCCGATGATGGGCGACTTCCTGCGTGAAGCTTTTCCGCAGAAGGAAAAGGTTCCGACTGCAGCAGCTCCGCAAAAGGATGAAGAACCGAAGGCTCAGGAACAACCAAAAGTCTATGATTCTATCAAGGCCCGTAAAAAGGCGGAACGTCTGGAACGGAAGCATGCAAGAGAACAACAGAAGTGTGCCGCGAAAAACGGTCGAAATGTGGTTCGTGAAAACACCGGCAGTGGTCAGCGCTCTGAGATCCGACAGGAAAATGCTGCCGGATGGGATATGCTGCTCAGTAGGACAGAGTCATTAAACGGGATAGAGTCATTCAGTGGGACAGGCCCGGAAGCCTGCCCCGTGGAAGAAGCCTGTCACGGGGATGGGAGAGGAACGCCGCCTGAGAGGGTGTGAGTTTTTCCCAAAAACCAGCCGAAACCATCCGGTTTCGGCTCTCTTGAGGTTAAATCAGTACGTGGAGCGTATAAAAAAAGGACAAGCCTGCACGCAGGCCTGTCCCTGATACCTAAATCCTGAATTCTGACACCTGATTACAGCATTGCGTTTTTCGGAGTGCGCGGGAAGGGCAGGATATCGCGGATGTTCGCCATGCCGGTCATGTACATGATCATCCGTTCAAAGCCCAGACCAAAGCCGGCATGGTGTGTTGAGCCATAGCGGCGCAGGTCCAGATACCATTCATAGTCTGCCTTGTTCAGTCCACATTCCTCGATGCGTTTTTCCAGAACATCCAGGCGTTCTTCACGCTGGGAGCCGCCGATGATCTCACCGACACCCGGAACCAGCAGGTCCACCGCGGCAACGGTCTTGTTGTCATCATTGACGCGCATGTAAAAAGCCTTCAACTCTTTTGGATAGTTAATAACGAAGAGAGGTTTTTTGTAGACCACTTCCGTCAGATAGCGTTCATGCTCTGTCTGCAGGTCTGCTCCCCAGAAAACCGGGTACTGGAACTGATCCTTGACCTTTTCCAGCTGTTCAATGGCTTCCGTATAAGTCACCGTGGCGAAATCGGAGTCGATCACGTGCTGGATGCGTTCGAGCAAGCCCTTATCGAAGAAGTCGTTGAAAAACTTCATTTCCTGCGGACACTGTTCCATGACGTAAGAGAGGATGAACTTGACCATATCGCGAGCGAGGTCCATATCATCCTGCAGATCCGCGAAAGCGATTTCCGGTTCAATCATCCAGAATTCCGAAGCATGACGGGCGGTGTAGGACTCTTCCGCGCGGAATGTCGGACCAAAGGTGTAAATCTTCCCGAAGGTTTGCGCCATGGTCTCACCCTGCAGCTGTCCGGAAACAGTCAGCGCGGTGGGAGCGCCAAAGAAATCCTGAGAATAGTCGATGGAACCGTCATCAAGCTTCGGCAGGTTGTTCAGATCCAGCGTGGTAACGCGGAACATTTCACCGGCGCCTTCGCAGTCACTGGTAGTAATGATCGGTGTATGAGCATAAACAAAACCACGTTCATTGAAGAACTTATGGATTGCATAGGCAGTCACACTGCGGACGCGGAAGGTCGCGGAAAGGGTGTTGGTGCGCATGCGCAAATGCGGCAGCGTACGCAGATATTCCAGGGTGTGGCGTTTCTTTTGCAGCGGATAGTCCGGCGTGGAAGTGCCTTCGATTTCAATCGTGGTTGCTTCCACTTCAAAGGGCTGTTTGGCTTCCGGTGTCAGTTTAAAAAGACCGTGAACGATCAGCGCGGCGCCGACATTCTGTCCCGCGATTTCTTTGTAATTCTCAATCGAATCAAACATGACGACCTGCAGCGGCAGATGTGTGCCGCCATCGGACAGCTGGATAAATGCCATCCGCTTTTGGTCTCGGATGGATTTCACCCAGCCGCAGACCGTGATTTCTTTCCCTCCAAAGCTTTCCGGAGAGGCGAATAATTCTCTGATTTCTGTGCGTTTCACTTTTTATAAACTCCTGATCACATCTGGGACACTCGGGGACGGTTCTTAAGTGTCCCAGATTATTATTTTTTTACTGAATATTGAAACAAGCGGACACGTAACCGTTACGGATTCCTGCGCCTGTGTCAGTATATAACTGGAATCCCGGGCACTGTGTTCCCAGTGCAGTATTGGGGCTGCCAACGCGATTGAAGCTGAAGCAGGCTTTTTCGCCGGTGCTGACGGTTTTCCCGAGATAGACCGGACCATCCGGTGAAATAACACTGCCGGCCATATTGGTGCACATGGCATAATAGTTTTCGTTCCATGTACCGGAACCGTCATTCGTGTAACAAATTTCAATGTAAAGGTTGTCCATTGGTACGAAGACATAGTTGCCGGGATCTCCGATTTTATAGACCGTTGCATTTGTATAACCGACCCGCAGATAAGGCAGCGGCTCTGAAGTTGCGGTTGGCGGAATCAGCGGCAGTGCACTGGTCGGTGTGTAGATCGGAGTAGCCGTTGGTGTATCCGTCGGGGTTGGAGATGGATTCTCGATTGCCCATTGTGTTTCTGTCTCGCGTCGCAGCGCCTCCGCGGTTGACTGTGCTGCCTGCATAATCTCTTCCGGACTCATCGTCGGTGTCTTTGTGGGTACCTGCGGTATATTGGAACAGGCACTCAATATAATTGTAAATAATAACAGAGTGAGCAGTTTTGTATAGATCTTCATCTTCTCTCCCCTTTCGATTCTGCTTCTTCATGCATTATAAACGAGATTGCAGGTAAATTGCAAAAATTTCACGGAATAAGTATCAATTTAACCGGGTACTGTCCCTTTATGGGACCGTTCCCACTAATACTGGCTGCAGACAGTGTAAAGAGAACAGCCGTCCGGAATGTTTTTCAGGCTTTGAAAAGGGCTTCGTATTTTTTGCAGGATGCATCGATGGTAAACTGTGAACGGATCCGCTGGGCTGCGGCCTTGCCTTGTTCGGTGCACTTCCTGGGATTATTGAGCGTCCGGCGGATCGTTTCCGCAAGCAGTTCCGGATCACCTGCCGGAATCAGCGTGCCGTATTGTGCATCCGGGATCAACTGGGCGATTCCTTCCAGGTTGGATGCGATACAGGGAAGTCCGGCGCTCATGGCTTCCATCAGGGAAACCGGCATCCCTTCTGTGTCGGAATAAAGCACGAAAAGGTCCGCCGCGTTCAAAAGCCGATCCACATCTGAACGGTTTCCCAGCAGCGTAAACCTTCCTTTCAAGTCATTGTCGGAAATCTGCTGCTCCAATGCTGCACGGCAGGGACCTTCTCCCGCGATAAAAAAGTGATAATTGGGGCGATCCGCAAGGAATGATGCGGCGGAGACCAGATGCTGCTGAGCCTTTTCCGGTGTCAGCCGTCCGACATTCAGAATCATAAGGTCATCTGAATTCAATCCAAGTTCCGACCGTGTTTCGGCACGCACCATCGGATCTAATTCTACCGGACGTACACCATTGAAGATCACTTCAATCTTGTCCGCATGAATTTCCTCTTCCAGAGCCTGACGTTTTGCCCGTTCCGAGACACAGACAAGTTTTGTCGTCATTTTTGAATTGATGACAAAGGTGTGCGCCCGGCAGGTGAGTCCGGACATGCCGGCAAACTGTCCGTGATGGGCCCCGATCCTTTTTCTAATGCCGCTCAGGCAGGCAGCCGGAATCCCCATCAGGTCAGCGTCATGCGTGAAAGTCTCGATACAATCCGGTTTTTCATGCTTCAGCAGCCTGATCAGCTGAACAAAGCCGTGCAGCAGGCCGCTGAAATTTTTCAGGAGACCTGCTCCGCGTTGATAAACGGAAAGCGCTGTGATGGGGAATGGATACTGTGTGGACCATTGCGGCAGCAGTCCGTCTTTATCGTAAAAAAAGACGGCATGCACTTCATATCCGTTTTTCTGGAACCACTGCGCCTGGTCCAGCAGGACACGCTGGGCTCCGCCGGTAGTGATTTGCGATCCGAAAAATATGATGCGCTTCATGATTCTCTCGTTCCGATTGCCGATAAATTCAGCGGCGCTTTAAATCCGTAACTCGGCAGATGTTTGTTCAACACATAAATATCAACACTGAAAGCCAGAATTTCGCAGATCAGCCCTGCCAGCCAGATCCCTTTGTATCCGAAAATGAGCGGTACCGTCAGGATACAGAGCAGACGCAGGACTACATTGCGGATGATCGCCACCGTCATGGAAGCACGGATCTCGTTCACCGCGGTCAGCATGCGCGGGATGATCACGCATCCGGAGAAAAACGGCAGGGAGAGATATTGGATCGTCAGTCCGAAATATGTCAGGTTGTAAAACACCTCGGAATTGTCATTCGGATTGATGAAGATCGAAATAAAGGGTTTGCGGCACAGCAGCCCGGTGATGGTCAGCACCACCGATGTCATGGCCCAAATTGCCGCGTTTTGTTTCAGCAGCGTGCGCAGCCGGTCCGGTTTTTTCGCTCCGTAGTTGTAGGAAATGATCGGGCCGACACAGAGTGTATAGCCGAAAAAGAGCGAAGTCAGGATCCGCAGCAGGTCTGCCACGATGGAATTTGCCGCGATGCCGTCATTGCCGACATAGCGCAGCAGCTGGTAATTCATTACCAGTGAGGAGAGGGAAAGGGAGACTGTGTTGATGAACTGCGGCAGCCCGTTCTTGCTGGATTCAATGGCTGTAGAGAAGAATTTTCCTTCCGGTTTGACAAAATGGATCTCATGGCTGCGGTTAAGGAAAAAGACCAGCCCGATGATAAAAACGACCGCGTCTCCCGATATAGTCGCCAGACAGGCTCCCAGTACGCCCATCTGTTTGACGACCACCAGGAGTACATCCAGACTGATGTTGATTGTCCCGTTAACAATGGAGCAGACCAGCCCCATGGAAGGTTTCCCGGCAGTTGAGTAGTAATTATTGAAAACTGCGTTTGTGAGCGTAATTGGGGTGAAGGCAAAAACCGTGCGCAGGGAGATGATGGCATACTGCATCAGTTCCTCATCCGCGCCTAAAACTTTCAGCAGCGGATAGGCAAAAACGTTGAGACCAAGCGCGAACAGAGAACCGATCAGCAGCGAGACGATCACGATGCGGGAAAAGATCCGCTTGGCTTCCTGCTGGTCGCCCTGTCCCATTTTGCGGGAGGATAGGTTCGGCGCTCCGACTGCGAAAAGGTTGTTGAGACTGAATTGAAAAAAATGGATCGGGTTGAGAATATTGATTCCCGCTAAAGCACTTTTGCCGACAAAGCGGGAGATAAAAAGTCCGTCATCAAGCGTTTTGAACAGCTGGGCAAAAAAATTGTTTAAAATCGAAGGAAAACTGAAGCGCAGCAGCTCCCACAGCGTGAATGCCTGTCCGATTTTGTTGATATGTTCTTCGTTTTTCATTTTCTTTCCTCAGCAGTCAGTGATCAGTGGTCAGATGATACCTTGCAACTTTTACCTTTCACCTCTTTGTTATCATATTGTAACCGCAGCCCGAAAGCCGATCTGTTATCACTCCACACTCCTCACTCCTAATTCCTAACTTTATATGTGGTATCCATTCATGCTGATGACCGCGATGTCTTTTCCAGTGCTGTCCCAAATGCGGATCTCATAAAAACAAATCCGTCTGCCGTCTTTGATCAGTCTGCTTTCGCTGAACAAAGTATCTCCTTCCGGCGGATTCAGATAACTGACCTGCGCCACGTTGGTGACCGTTGGTCGTTCCGCGCGGAAATTTGTGCTGACAGCAAAAGTCAGGTCGGCCATGGTGTAAACCACGCCGCCCATCACATGCCCAACTGCGTTCAGATGACGTTCATTCAGTTTCAGGCTGCATTTGGCGTAATGTTCACCGACTTCTTCGATTACGATGCCGGTTGCTTCTGTCGCGTAGCGATCATTGGCGAAATAGGCTCTTGCTTCTTCCAAATCACTCATAAATTTAAATTTCCTTCGGCCTTCAATTATACGTTTCAGCGGCAGGGGAAAATGGGAAAACGTTACATTGTCATATATTCCCTTGACAAAGATAATAGATTGTGTACAATTTAATTGTAAAAACAACAAAGGAGTTATTATCATGGGTTTTTATGATTTATCTGTAACACGTCCGGATGGCAGCCAGCTTTCCATGGCTGATTTCAAAGGGAAAGTCGTTTTGGTTGTCAACACTGCGACCGGCTGCGGTTTCACCCCTCACTATGAACCGCTTGAAAAGATGTATGAAAAATATCACGATCAGGGACTCGAAATCGTGGATGTTCCCTGCAATCAATTCAAAGGCCAGACTCCTGGTACCGATGAAGAAATCCATCAGTTCTGCACACTGAAGTACAACACACAGTTCCCGCAGATGAAAAAGTCCGATGTCAACGGCGAAAACGCCATTGAACTGTTCAAATACCTGAAGTCCCAGAAGGGTTTTGAAGGCTTCGGCAAAGGCCCGACCGCTCTGGCCATGTCCGCACTGTTGAAGACCATCGACAAGGATTACAAAAACAATCCGGAAATCAAATGGAACTTCACCAAGTTCGTTGTCAACCGTGAAGGCGAAGTGGTCGCCCGTTTTGAGCCGACCGCCGACATGAAAAAAGTTGAAGAGTGCGTTGCTTCTCTGATTTAGGGAATCAGCCAAAGACAGAAGGAAGAATGAAGAAGTAAGAAGTAAGATTGAAGATCGAAGAAAATTCATACATTCATAATTCTTCATTCTTCATTACCTAAATTCTTCATTCTTCCTTCTTCATTCTTCCTTCGTTAAGTTTTCCCGGAAAACGTTATGCCGAAAGAAGCTTTTGATCCGCTGAAACTTGAAAACCAGCTCTGCTTCCCGCTTTATGTGTGTGCGAAGGAGGTGATCCGCCGTTATAAACCGTATCTGGATGAGATTGACCTTACGTACACACAATATATTACCATGATGGCGTTATGGGAACATCAGGAATGCAGCGTCAAGCAGTTGGGCGAGCTCCTGTTTCTTGATTCCGGCACACTCACACCGGTGGTCAAATCTCTGGAAAAGAAGGGCTTTGTGGTGCGTGAACGGTCCCGTGAAGATGAGCGCATCGTCAACGTCACGCTCACGGACGAAGGTACCTCGCTCCGGTCCAAAGCCTTGTGCGTCCCGGAAAAAATGTCTCACTGCATCGAACTTCCACCGGAAGACGCCGTTTCGCTTTACCGGATTCTCAATAAACTTTCCCAAAATTTTGTAGAAAATCCCGTTGATTGAACTAAGAAATCACCGATTAATTGAGGTTCGGGGACGGTTTTGCGCAGAGCGCAGAACTGTTCTTTCACTTTCACGGGAATTAATCAGCATATAGAATAATAAAAATTTCAGGAATCTTGCACTCCTGTGCTTTTTTCATAACGCTTAATATTATAATAATAGCATGGCTATGATTATCGAAGATAAACAATTTGGTGAAAAGCCTCCCTTCTGAGGGAATTTTTGAAATATCAAAGGAGACGGCTGATGAAGAAGGAACTGATTCAACTGCAGCACATTTCCAAGTCGTTTGACGGGAATCTTGTTATTGATGATCTCAATCTTTCGATTTATGAGAATTCGTTTGTTACATTGTTAGGACCTTCGGGGTGTGGGAAAACAACAATCCTGCGCATCATCGGCGGTTTTGAGCGTCCTGATGAAGGAAAAGTGATTTTCGATGGTCAGGATATCACCGGTTTGGCACCAAACAAGCGCCAGTTGAATACAGTTTTTCAAAAATATGCGCTCTTTACGCACATGGACGTGGCGGAAAATATCGCCTTCGGACTGAAAATCAAAAACAAACCATCCAATTACATCAAAGACAAAATCAAATACGCGCTCAAGCTGGTCAATCTGGAAGGTTTTGAGCACCGCATGCCGGATTCACTTTCCGGCGGGCAGCAGCAGCGCGTCGCCATTGCCCGTGCTATCGTCAACGAACCGAAGGTACTGCTGCTGGATGAACCGCTCGGCGCTTTGGACCTCAAACTGCGGCAGGACATGCAATACGAACTGATCCGCCTCAAAAACGAACTGGGCATCACCTTTATCTATGTCACCCATGACCAGGAAGAAGCGCTGACCATGTCCGACCACATCGTGGTCATGAACCAGGGTTATATCCAGCAGGAAGGCTCTCCGGAGCAGATATATAACGAACCGGAAAACGCCTTCGTGGCGGACTTCATCGGGGATTCCAACATCCTGCATGCCACCATGGTCCGTGATGAGCTGGTTAACATTCTGGGTACGAATTTCGTCTGTGTGGACAAGGGTTTTGGCGAAAACAACCCGGTTGATGTGGTCATCCGTCCGGAAGATATCGAACTGGTCCCGCCCGGAAAGGGTACCCTTCCCGGCGTAGTTACCCATGTCATCTTCAAGGGCGTGCATTACGAAATGGAAGTTAATGCCGGCGGTTATGATTGGCTGGTTCATTCCACACGGCTGAATGAGGTTGGCAGTAAGGTCGATATCAGCGTGGATCCGTTTAATATTCAGGTCATGAACAAACCGGAATCCGAAGACGAAGAAGCGCTGAGCGTTGAAGACGCATAAAGGAGGGATGAATGTTTACCAACCGAAAAACCTCTTTTGTCATGTCCTCGCCTTATTTAGCCTGGGCGATCATCTTCATTATCGTGCCCATTGGCATGGTCGTTTATTATGGTCTTACCGATACCACGGGGGCTTTCTCTCTTGAAAATATTGCCGCAATTGCGCAGCCGGAACATGCCAAAGCTCTGTGGCTGGCTGTGGGGCTTGCATTGATCAGTACGCTGATCTGCTTCCTCCTGGCCTATCCGCTGGGATTGATTCTGGCACGGAACAAAATGAGCAGCGACGGTATTCTCACCACGCTGATCATCCTGCCGATGTGGATGAACTTCCTGCTGCGGACACTTTCCTGGGTTACGCTGCTGGAAAACCGGGGCGTACTCAACAGCATTCTGGGAGCGCTTCACCTGCCGCAGCTGCATATCATCAATACCCCGGCAGCGATTGTGGTTGGTATGGTCTATGACTTTTTGCCTTTCATGATTCTGCCAATTTACAACAGCGTGGCGAAAATTGATGATGCAGTCATCAACGCCGCGCAGGACCTGGGCGCGAACAAACTACAGACACTTTGGCGTGTGATCCTGCCATTGTCTGTCCCCGGCATCATTTCCGGCGTGACGATGGTCTTTATTCCATCACTGACAACCTTTGCGATTTCAACCATGATGGGTGGTTCCAAAATTCTGCTCATCGGTAACGTTATTGAGCAGGAATTTACGCTGACCTATAACTGGCATCTGGGGTCCGGACTTTCGCTGGTTCTTATGGTCTTTATCGTGATCAACATGGTTGTCTCCATGATTTCCGACCAGGGGGAGGACTGACCATGAAAAACATGAAACCACTGGAAAAAATCTATTTCTGGGTCATCCTGGCCTTCATGTATCTGCCGATCGTGACATTGATCGTGCTCTCCTTCAACAAGAGTAAATCCCGTGCGCATTGGGGCGGATTTACTTTCAACTGGTACATTCGATTATTCAGTGATTCAGCGATTTTGAACGCACTCGCCAATACACTGATCATTGCCTTGATCGCAACCATTGCGGCAACCATTATCGGAACAGTGACATGTGTGGCTTTGGGAGGGATAAACCGCCGTACCCGGGCCTTTATTATGGGGATCACAAACATTCCGATGATCAACGCGGATATTGTGACCGGTATTTCATTGATGCTGCTGTTCCGGTTCTTAAATTTTCAATCCGGTTTTATCACGGTTCTGATTGCTCATATTACATTCAATATCCCTTATGTAATGCTGAGCGTTATGCCGCGCATGAAGACGATCAGCCCAAGTGTTTACGAAGCTGCACTGGACCTGGGCGCCAAACCCTGGTACGCCTTCCGCAAAACCATCCTGCCTGATCTTGCTCCGGCAATTTTCTCCGGTGCGCTGATGGCCTTTACAATGTCGCTTGATGACTTTATCATCACATATTTCACAAAAGGTTCCGGGTTTGATACGCTTTCCACAAAAATTTATAACGAGATCAAACGCGGCATTCAGCCTGAAATTTATGCGCTTTCCGCAATTATGTTCACCCTGGTGCTGGTGTTGATTTTTGCTTCCAATCGTATGCGCACCGTGCAGCGGAAAGACAGGGATTTGACAGAAAAACAAATCAAATTCCGCAGCATCCGCAATATTGTGGTCGTTTCAGCCGCCGGGTTGGGGATTATTTACCTGGCATTGCTCTTTGGCGGTGTCTTCACGAAAAACAGCAATCAGGTTTATGTTTACAATTATGGCGAATATATTGATCCGGAAGTGATCAAGATGTTCCAGGAAGAAACGGGAATTGAAGTGGTTTATGATGAATATGAAACGAATGAAATCATGTTTACAAAAATTGCTTCCGATCCTTCCTCTTATGACGTTGTTTGCCCCTCCGATTACATGGTTTCCCGGATGATCACCCTGGATATGTTGGAGCCTTTGGATTATGAGCAGCTGCCAAATACCTTAGAGCATATCGGGAAACAGTATTTTGAAGCGATGGAAGCTTTTGATCCAGGGAATCAATATGCCGTCCCTTACTTTTGGGGAACTGTCGGGATCCTTTATAATACGACCATGGTCGATGATCCTGTAACGAGCTGGGATATTCTTTGGAACCCCAAGTATAAAGGGGAAATCCTGATGCAGGATTCTGTCCGTGACGCGTTTATGATCCCAATGATTCGCAACGGGTTTTCAATCAATACCGTTGATCCGGCTGAGGTCGAAATCGCCACGCAGGACCTGATCGCTCAGGCTCCGCTCGTCCAGGCTTACGTTGTCGACCAGGTGCGCGACAAGATGATTGGAAATGAAGCGGCACTCGGCGTGATTTATTCCGGTGAGGCGCTTTACTGCCAGTGGGAAAATGAAGATCTGGAATATGTCGTGCCCGATGAGGGGACTCTGGTCTGGTTTGATTCCTGGGTGATCACGAAAAATGCCCGGAACAGGGAAAATGCTCTCAAATGGATCGATTTTCTCAGCCGTCCGGAGATTGCATTGATGAACTTCGAATTCATTACCTATTCCGTCCCGAATGAAACCGCACGGGAAATGATCGAGGATGAAGAGATTCGTAACTCTGAGATCGCCTTCCCCGGGGAGGATATCCTCAACCGTTGTTATTCTGAGGCATATCTGGGAGAAGAAGGTGAAAAACTCTATGCCGAAGCCTGGAAGAAGGTCAAATCCGCGAATTAAGGAGATCATTGAGCTGAAGATCTGTCTCGGTGAGTGTTACAATGCCGAAGGCGAGCAGCAGATAAGCGAATATCTGGACTTTTTCGGTCTCACCACCGGTTATATGCTCAGCTTCAACTTCAACAAAAAAAGGAGCACGGCGTCAAACGTGAACAAGTCGGCAGCAAAATCCTTTTCGAAAGAATGTTGCAGCTCATACCGGATCATATGAGAACTTAAGAAAGCACAAATGGGTTGGGGGACAGTTTTGCGCAAAGCGCAGAACTGTCCTCCTGATTTGATCGGAATTAATCAGCGTTTCCTAAAAATAACCGGGACGGCTGCACCGTCCCGGTTCTATTCTTAAAATTCTGAAACCTATACCCTACTTCTTCAGCTTTGAAACAAAATCACTGATGCGGTTCAGAGCTTCCTCAATGTTTTCGTATTTCACCGCGTAGGACGTGCGCACATGGCCCTCACCGCACTGCCCAAAGCCGCAGCCCGGGATAACAGCAACTTTGCACTCCGCCAGCAGCCGGTCCGCAAAGGTTGTGCTGTCCAGACCGGTCCCCGAGATTTGCGGAAAGGCATAAAACGCGCCTTTCGGCTCAAAAGTATAAAGTCCAATGGAATTCAGTCCGTCGACGATCAGACGGCGGCGGCGGTCATATTCCTGGCGCATCCGTTCCACGTCCGGCTCACATTCACGCATGGCCACGATGCCAATTTCCTGGGCGATGGTCGGGGCGGACATGATCAGGTACTGGTGGATCTTATAAAGCTGCGGGATCAAATGCTTCGGCCCGCAGACATACCCCAGACGCCAGCCGGTCATGGCATAGGACTTGGAGAACCCGCCTACGATAAAGGTGCGTTCCCGCGCACCATTCAATGATGCAAAGTTTACATGTTCCACACCGTAAATCAGCCGTTCATAGATCTCATCGGAAATCACAGCCAGATCATGTTTGGCGGCCAGGTCAGCCACCTGCTGCAGCTTTTCACGGGAAGCCACGGCACCGGTCGGATTGTTCGGGAAACCGAGCAGTATTCCGCGGGTCTTCGGCGTGATGGCGTCTTCGATGGCCTGGACATTCAGGTCAAAATTATCTTCCAGACGGCAGGCAACTTCCACCGGAACGCCGTCAGCCAGCTCCACAGCTGCCTGGTAAGAGACAAAGCAGGGGGTAACAACGATCATTTCATCGCCCGGGTTCAAAACCGTGGCGGCTGCCAGGTAAAGCGCTTCGGATGCCCCGACGGTGACGATAATCTCACTGTCCGGGTCATATTTCACACCGTACAGTTCATCCAGTTTGTCGGAAATAG
The DNA here is from genome assembly GCA_017417055.1 of Anaerolineaceae bacterium. GTDB lineage: Bacteria > Chloroflexota > Anaerolineae > Anaerolineales > Anaerolineaceae > Flexilinea. The sequence continues at coordinate 35,358 of JAFPZX010000049.1, read as the reverse complement.
CTTCCCGCAGTTCATAGATACCGGCATTTGCGGTGTAGTGGGTGTTGCCGCGTTTGAGAGATTCATGGGCTGCGGCGATCAGTTTGTCCGGTGAGGTGAAGTCCGGCTCACCGATTCCGAGGGTTACAACGTCGGACGGAACGGCAAAGTACTTTCGGATGGCAGATGGTTTAAGATGTTGGACACGAATTGATGTTTTATCCCACATAAGTACTCCTGAAAAAACGGCTCTCAGCCGAGGGTTTGTATACGAATTGTAAGTTACTATTCACGAAGCACATGCGGTACTGATACCCTGTGCCGCACAGCATGCAAAGGCGTGTCTGTCCCCATGTGTGTCATAGCAATTTTGGCTGACGCCTGAACAGTAACACGAATTGTAAAAAATTATAGCACCTTTTTCCCTCATATATTTTTAAAAATTTTTAAAATTACGGTATACTATACAATTGTTATCGGGGTGTAGCGCAGTTGGTAGCGCACCGCGTTTGGGACGCGGGGGTCCGCGGTTCGAGTCCGCGCACCCCGACTTTTTTTAATTAATGTAAAGTGAGCAGTAACGATTGAAGAACATAGAAATGGAAAAAAATGAATACATTATTCCGTTTGGAAGAAAAAAGAAGACTATAGAGCAGTTGAGAACCTGATCAGGGAATCGTTCTGGAATGTGTACCGTCCGGGGTGCAGCGAGCATTACGTGATCCATGTACTGCGGGACGATCCGGCTTTTGTGAAGGAACTCGACTTTGTTATGGAACTGGACGGCGCCCTGATCGGGCAGAATATGTTCATGCGGACGGTCATCAATGCGACGGTTCTGATTTGTCCCAAATCGGGATGCGGCGAACTGTTACCGGCATGATCAACGGGACATGCCCTGATTAGTTAGGGAAGCACTGATTCAATGGGACAATGGGGACATTTTCAGCGTGTCCCGGACAGAGGCGCAGCTTCGGCTCCGAATCCAAATCGAGCGAAGCACGTACCATGCGGAGCCGGCATCGCACGCGGTGAATGTTCCCATTGTCCCTTGATTTTATGAATTATTCAGCGTTTTCTTAACCTCAAGAGAGCCGAAACTGTACGGTTTCGGCTGATTTTTTGGAAAACCTCACACCCTCTCAGGCGGAGTTCCTCTCCTTTCCCCGGGACAGGCCACACTTCCGGGACAGGCCGCCGGGCCTGTCACACTTAATGAATCCATCCCACTGAATATCATATCCCATCCGGCAGCATTTCCCTGTGCATCCATACGATTGCTCTTCGCGGTCTTCTGCTGTTCTCTTGCATGTTTCCGTTCCAGACGCTCCGCCTTTTTGCGGGCCTTGATCGAATCATAGATTTTCGATGTTTCCTGAGCCTGTGATTCTTCACGCCTTTGCGTGGATCCCATGGCCGGAACAGTTTCCTTCTGCGGGAATGCTTCACGCAGGAATTCACCCATCATTGGGAACGCAGCTGCCTGTGCTGATGGAAGTGCCTTTGGGGTGTTGTTTTCCTCTTTTTTCGGCGCAGGGGTCTTTTCCCGATTTAAGTCTGCGTGTAGTTTGTTAATGATGCTGTCCGGATTAAGCTTGCCCGCACGGATGAGTTGGATCTTGTCTTCTGTCGCTTTGAGCCGTTTGGCCAGGTTGTGCCAGCGCATTTCCATCTCCAGCATTTGGAGCCAGGCTTGATGATTTTTGAAAGCATAGCCCTGCACAGCCGCGTGGCACTTGCGGAAATGGAAGGAAAGCATGCTGTAAAGGAGCGGGATGGTAAGCTTTTCAAGCCCCGCGAAACGAAAACCCTTTTGTTCAAAAACGGTTTTGGTAATGGCACAGCTCGCCAGTTCCGCGATGCCCTTTTCCAGCCTGCGGGAAATATCCAGATAAGCTTCGGAGAAACGGTTTTTCACTACCGCCAGGCCTTCCAGCTGTTTGATATCCGCAAAAACAGCCGAGGCCATTTCTTCAAAACTGATGGGATCACTGCTGAAATCAGTGATTTTTTCCAGCGGCAGATTTTCACCAACGAAGGCATAGCGGCTTTTCGGAAAGCCTTGCTCATCCTGAGCTATTTCCAACGCTGTCATTACATCTGCTTCATTCAGCTGCGTGTATTCCATCAGTTTCCCCTTTCAATAGTTAGGAGTTAGGAGTGAGGAGTTAGGAGTTTCATCGAGGGATAACCGCTGATTTAGCTGTAACTCCTCACTCCTCATTCCTCATTCCTAACTGTTAAACAGAGTTTACACCAAAACTTCAAAAAAGAAAACGGGCAATGTTGTCCCTTGACTTTTTTCAAAAAGTGTGGTAAGGATATAGAACAAACCGTCAACGGGGACGGTTCGCCCGAGACATCAGCCGAGGGGAACTGTCCTCTCGCATCGTGAGAAAAGCGCACACGCAGGAGGGTTTGAAATTCGGGACAGGCCCGGCGGCCTGTTCCACTCAGCCGCTCAGACTGACCCGCAGCAGCCCGGGAGCGGCGATCGTCAACCGAATTGTTTCATATTCCGCCTCCCGTATCATATTGGCAGAAGCATTGCCAGTGTCCGCTGCCGGTTCGGTCCATGGTTCCGCGTCAAAATCAAACAACTCTGCTGCCCCGGCAGGAATTTCCGAGCTTTCATCAACCGGGCCGAAGAACAAAAAGCCCGACCGTTCCACAAAAGATATAAATTTCTCTCTTCCCCAGGAGTAGACAGCCATCAGCGCACAGGCAAGCAGAGATCCTGAGAAAAATGAAAATCCGGGGATCTGCCAGTTCAGCTTTGCCGTAAGCGCACCAGCCCCGAGGAAACATCCGCAGGAAAAAACCGTGTTCACCCAGGTGTTTTTCGCCTCTGAAAAACTGATTTTCCGCCGGTAAAGCAGCAGCGTGCTTTTCACCGTACTCACCAGCAAAGCCGTCATGGCACCGATCAGCGCCGGATCAATCGTCTGCGCTGCCGCTCCCAGCCATCCCTGCTGTATGGCGCATGTGAACAGATAAGCGGCTGATCCCTGCAAGAACCCTTCGTCGCCGGCGCTAAGGATCGTTTTTCCGGATTTTTTCACTGCAGATATATCCAATTCTCTGTTTTTGATCAAAAAATCAACGGCTTTGAAAAGCTCTGGAACGGTTTGCAGCAGAATCCGGAAACCCGCAGCGGAGAATCCGGCCCTCAGTCCGTCCCGCACAAAGCTGATCCGCAGCTCTTCTGGCCGTGATATGCCGTAATTTTCCGCGTCAAAGGAACCCCTCTTGCTGTCCTTCGCGATTTTTTCTGATGTTTTGAGCGAAAGAGGGATCGATTCGGAACCCTGACTGTCGCTGATGCGGTCCGTCAGGTGCCCAGCGGTTTCCGCATATGCAGCCGATAGTCCAGGTCGGGTTTGGGAATTGGAAAGAACCCGCCGTTCGGCAATGCGGCGGCCATCCTCCAACTGGTCCGACGGGATCAGACGCTCCATGCCGTGATAATCTGACATCCCGGTTTTCCGCGAATAACGGGACTGTTCCGAGACGGATCGGTCGGCTGTACTCCGATATTTCAGACTGTAGTCGGTCCCGAAATTAGTTGCCACATCAACAGAATTTTTCTCATTGCTGTTGAGTGTATAAGCGCGGTTCTCGGAATAATTTTCAATAGCATTGATGTTGAACGTTCGGGCATGCCATTCTTCCGCAAGGAATCCTTTCAAATGCGTGACATCATAGCGCTCCACATTTTGATTTTCATTGATGGAAGTGTTCAGCGCGTCGATCGCCCGGTTGATTTCCGCGATGTGCTCATTTGTCAGCATCACCCGCCGCACATCCGCCCCGGTCCGTCCCGCGATCTCCGCCATCACCCCTGGCGCCATCGCCCCCTCCATAAACTTCCACCCCTTGTGAAAAGAATTCCCGCCCATATGATGATTATAAATCAATGTTAAGATATAATTTAAAAATGATAGAACATAACCGAAAGGGATTTCACCGATGAGCGACCGATGTTTATATCACAATACTATTGAGAAATTTCTTGATGAAACAAATGAATCCATCCTTGGAAAACTCATCAGCAGCTATCATGGGACTGCTCAGACCACCACAATCGAAGCTTGGACCGGTGAAATCGCTATAATGAAAGAAACATTATCCCGTTTTGCAGATAAAACAGGACAAATCATTTTTGAATACGATATTCCACGCCTAAGTAAACGGATTGACGTAGTATTGCTATACAAAGGCGTTGTTTTCTGTATCGAATTCAAAGTGGGTGAAAGTCATATATTGGAACCGGATTTGGATCAGGTTCTTGATTATGCGTTGGACTTGAATTATTTTCACAAGTTCAGCCAGGATAAAGTGATTGTTCCGATCCTTGTTGCTACAAAGTATAAAAGCGCGTCCACGATAATTCAAAAGTCCGGATATGCAGATAAAGTTCTCAATCCATTAATCACCGGAAAATCAGACCTTATTACGCTAATCAATAAAGTAATCCAAACCTTCCCTGACGAATCACCGATAGATTCCAACTGGATTATCAGCCCATATGCTCCGACACCAACAATCATCGAGGCAGCAAGATCATTATACGAAAATCACTCTGTAGAAGATATTACAAGACATGAAGCAGACAAAGTGTACACTGATCGTACGATAGCGTACATTTTGGACGTAATTCAGAAAAGCAAGGAACAACGGAAAAAGAGTATCTGTTTTGTCACTGGAGTACCCGGTGCTGGGAAAACGCTGGTTGGGCTCGATGTAGCAGTACGCCAAACTTATCAGGGACAGGATGAGCCGGTGAAAGATGAAGGTGCCGTTTATCTTTCCGGAAATGGTCCTCTCGTGGCGGTTCTAACAGAAGCACTTGCTCGGGATAATTACAAAAAATGTATTGAAAGACATGAGAAAAAGAAAAAAACTGATTCAAAACGAGAGGTTGAAAAATCGATCCAAATCATCCATAGATATCGTGACAACATGCTGAAAAAGATCAAAAATCCTGTTGAAAATGGTGTTCTTGAAATTGATCCTCAAAAAGCAGTGAAAATGGCAGATTCCGGTTATGGCGAGGTAGAGCATGTTGCTATCTTTGATGAAGCGCAGCGATCATGGACCCATAAACGGCTTGCGGATTATCTGAAACGTGGTGGAACGTATGGCAACAAATTGAAAGTACCGAACTTTCCTGTTTCGGAGGCAGCTTTTTTGATTTGGGCTCTTGATCAACGGGAAGATTGGGCAACGATTGTTTGTCTGGTCGGCGGAGGACAGGAAATTCATACAGGGGAAGCGGGAATTACAGAATGGATCACAGCTTTGAATGAAAAATTTCCGCATTGGGATGTTTATATCTCACCCAAATTAACAGATGCGGAATATGCAGAGGGAAGAGTAAATGAGCTCTTGCAAGATAATCATCATGTAACCTATGCGGAAGATTTGCATCTCAGTGTTTCCTTACGGTCCTATAGGGCTGAGAAATTATCTGCTTTTATTCATGCATTGCTGAACTTTGATAAAACGGCTCCGATGCTATATGCTGAAATAAAGGATAAGTATCCAATCGTTTTGACAAGGGACATGTCCAAAGCAAGGAAATGGATTCGAGATAAAGTCAGAGGATCGGAACGAACCGGGATATTGGTCACAAAGGAGTCTGCAAGGTATAAGCCTTTAGCGGTACATATATTGCCATCGGATGAGGAGAATGCTGTTCACTGGTTTTTAGAGGACAAAACTGATACCCGTTCATCCAATTATCTGGAAGATGCCGCAACGGAAATTCAGGTTCAGGGTTTGGAGCTGGATTATACCTGTTTGTTGTGGGACGCTGATATGAGATATGATAACGGGAAATGGCGTTTCTATCGTTTCAATGGACAGACTGAATGGCGGGAACTGACTCCAAACACTGAGGGTAAACAGGAACTCATAAAATACATGTTGAATGCTTATCGGGTTTTGCTTACCCGCGCCAGAGCCGGAATGGTGATCTGTGTGCCCACAGGGAATCCACATAAAACCGCAAATGGCTTCTGGGAAGACGCTACCCGTAAACCGGAATTTTATGACGGTACCTATCAGTATCTGAAGAGTTTGGGAATCGAAGAAATATGAAAAAATATTTTTAGGGAAGCACTGATTAATAGTGACAATGGGGATGTTTTCCGCGTGTCCCGAGCCAGGGACACTGGTGAATGTCCCCATTGTCACTTGATTGTATGAATTTATCAGCGTTTCCTTTAGGGAAACACTGATTAATTGAGGGCCGGGGACGGTTCTCCCGAGGAACGAGGGGAACTGTCCTCTCGTCTTCGCCGGAATTAATCAGCGATTCCTTAGAAATAAAAGAATATCCAGATGTTGAGTTGTGTACTGATTTGAATAGAAGAATTTCTCTGCATCCCAAATGTCCTTGGCTGAGCCCCGTTTTTCCACGAAGATCTCGCAGTCTTTTACCAAATCTTTCAGCAATTTCTTCCATAAATTTCCTATATAACTGATTTCTGTATTTAAGAAAGCACTGATTAATAGAGGTACGGGGACGGTTCTCCCGAGGAACGAGGGGAACTGTCCTCACGCCTTTACCAGAATTAATCATCGTTTCCTTAAATCAACGGATTTTAAGTCACATTTCAAAAAGTGAGGATTTGTTTTGTTATGATTCACACGCCTGTCAATGTTGCTGAGCCGCAATGGAACGGCGGATTTTCCCTGCTCATTGACGCACATGGGGACAGGCACACTCGTGTCGGCTTCGCGACATTCGGTGCCAGTCCCGCATGTGCTTCGTGAAATCGTAACGAGAATTATCAAAATTACCTGAAACCAAATCATTCCGCAATGGGTGACATTGTGTTATGATAAATCCATGAGTGGAAATAAAAAGGATTGGAAGTTGTTTCGGGAGCTTCTGCCGGGATGGCAGGAGACTTTTATGGGTCGGCTTGTAAAAGAATATGCCGCGATGCTGAACGGTGAAGGAAAGGCAAGCGATAAATTCTGGGATCTGGAAGAGCGGATCAAGAAAGACAAACGCAGGCCGGGTATTTTTCTGACGCTGGACCGCGCTGAGATGGAATATGATCTGTGCAGTCTGATCCTCGACGGCGTTGTCACGATGGATGACCTTGCCCCGTTCAGTGAGGAAGTCCGCTCCCGGGTTGACTTTCTGGTTCAATCCGCGCGGCGATCCGCAGAAGAAGAGGACGCGTCCGACTGACCGCCGGTTTTCCGGGGACTGTCCCTTTATGGGACTGTCCCCACCATGCGGCGAAACATTGGGGACAGTCCCATAAAGGGACAGTCCCCGGCAGAGGAACGAAAGATGAAAGAAATGACAATAAAAGAGAAAATTGAACAAGTTAATGCATACATCCGTGCGAAGGGATTCACCTACGAAGACGAGATGATCGAGAACTTCTGGCTGAGCCTGAAGAGCAAGCCTTTTGTGATCCTGGCCGGGATCTCCGGGACAGGGAAGACGCGCCTCGTCCGGCTCTTTGCCGAAGCCATCGGGGCGGAATACCGGATGATCCCGGTACAAACCGATTGGACCGACTCCTCCGAGCTGCTGGGACGCACCACTCCAGAAGGAATCTTTCTGCCCGGTCAGATGCTGCGGATCATCGTGGAAGCCAAAGACGACCCCGAAAAGCCCTACATCATCTGTCTGGACGAAATGAACCTCTCCCGGGTGGAATATTACCTCAGTGAATTTCTCTCCGTGATGGAAACCCGCGACTTCAAAGACGGGAAGATCGTCACCGACCGTCTGCTGCCCTTTGAATCTTACGGTGATGTCCGCTTCCCGGAAAATCTTTACCTGGTCGGCACCGTCAACATGGACGAGACCACCTTCCCCTTCAGCAAAAAGGTACTGGACAGAGCCAACACCATCGAATTCAGCGAGGTCCATTTGATGCCTACTGACGCTGCCCCGGATGAAGCGGTTTCACCACTCGAAGTCAACAATGATTTTCTCAAAAGCGAATACCTGTTCCTCAGCAAGTGCCTGAACGAGGAAAACCGACCCTTTATCGAATCCATCTGCGCCGATCTGGAAGAGATCAACCGGGTCCTGAAGATGAACAACGCCCATGTGGGCTACCGTGTCCGGGATGAGGTCGTTTTTTACATGCTCAACAACCAAAAGACCGGTCTGCTCTCCCGCGATGAGGCGATGGACAACGCCATCATGCAGAAAATCCTGCCGCGCATCCAGGGCAGTTCCGTGTTCGTGAAGGACATGCTGTGCGAGCTGTTCCGGGTCTTCGCCGGAGAATTCGGCGGATACCGGACACAGAGCAAGGACACATCCGCCGGGATGTTCGCCAGGTTGGAACGGGGTACTGTCCGCTTCCCGAAATCCGCCGCGAAAATCGCCTTCATGGTGAAACGGTTCGACGGCGACGGTTCCACCTCCTTCTGGCTGTAATCTGCAAATTATAAATACCGGAATTTGCAGATAATTCATCTAAAAGTATGTGATATAATTAGATTTAGACAGAATATCGAATAGATTCGGCAAAGCGGATGGGTCAAAAACACATGAAATCAACCAAAATCATTGGCAGAATTGAAGAAATAAGACGTCTGAATAACTGCATGCAGGAAAGTCAGGCCCAGCTGATCATTGTATACGGCAGGCGGAGAGTAGGAAAGACCTTCCTGGTAAATCAATTCTTTGAAAACAGGTTTTCATTCAAAATAACAGGAGCTTATGGACAGACGAGAAGAAATCAGCTGAGAAATTTTGCTTCTGAATTAAAACAAAAAACCGGCAAAACACAAAGAATTCCCGCGGACTGGGGCGAAGCATTTGAATTCTTACGTGACTATCTTGAATCCCTTCCGCCTGATGAAAAGAGAATCGTATTCTTTGATGAAATGCCATGGCTGGACACACAAAGATCCGGATTTCTCGCTGCATTTGAATATTTCTGGAATGGTTGGGGATCAGCTCAGGAACATCTTGTCTTTATTGTCTGCGGTTCCGCCACATCATGGATGGTTGATAAACTTGCCAATAATAAAGGCGGCCTGTTCAACCGGCACACATGCCGTCTGTATCTTGAACCATTTCGCCTGAATGAAGTCGAAGCATTTCTTGAAGCCAAAGGAATCAGCTGGTCCCGTTATGAAATTGCTGAAGGTTATATGATCATGGGCGGAATTCCCTATTATTGGAACCTTATGGACAGCAGTATGTCCTACAGTCAAAACATCGATAACCTTTTTTTCAGAAAAAACGGTGCGTTATGGGATGAATTTGACCATCTGTATAACACTTTATTTACGAACAGTGATCAATATATCAAGGTTGTGGAAGCCCTTAGTGAAAAGAAAAGGGGACTTACACGGAATGAAATTATTGAAAGAATCAAATCACCGGCAAATGGAGTTCTGACCGCAATTCTCAACAATCTTGTTTATTCCGGTTTTGTTCGGGTTTCAGGGTTCTATCATCAGAAAAAGAAAGATGCTCTTTATCAGTTGGCTGATTTTTACACAGCTTTCTATTTCCGGTATCTAAAGGATCACTATGGAAAAGATGAACATTTTTGGAGCAATTCCGTTGATAATCCGGCCCGAAGAGCCTGGGCAGGTCTCACTTTTGAGCAGCTCTGTAAAGATCATATTCCGCAGATCAAGCAGAAACTGGGTATATCCGGTGTGCTTTCTGAAGAATCAATCTGGTATACAGGCGGTAATGAAGAAGAAGGAATCCCCGGTACGCAAATTGATTTGATCATTGAGCGCAGAGACAGAGTGATCAATTTATGCGAAATGAAATTTTCAATAAACGAATTCATCATCGACAAAGAATATGATATGATCCTGCGAAATAAACTTGAAACTTTCCGGAGACTGAATCATTGTAAAAATTCGCTGCAAATTACGATGATCACAACTTATGGTGTGAAAAGCAATAAATACAGCGGTTTTGTCGGCAGTCAGGTGGTTCTGGATGATCTGTTTCACCCATGATCATTGCGGATAAATTATCTAAATCTCAAAATTTTATAAGGATTTAGATAAATTATCACAATTTTCAGCGGGAGGAAAGAGAAATGTTGAACACAGCTGATTTAAAAAACTTTTTCAAAAAACATCCGGAATTTAACCTCATTCCGGAAGAGAAAACTTCTGTTATTAATCGTAAACTTATGAAAGGGCATAGAACAGAAGCGGACTGGACAATTATCAGGAATCATTTCAAGAGGCCGATATTCACGGTCTTCCGTTTCCCTGCTTGCGAGAATGGTATATGAAATCTGGACATACGCGTAATTCATTTGATTGTCCCGAAGGATAAAATCACATTTGAGTTTCCCGATCTTTCCAATGCTGACAGCATAATTTCTGCTTTCAGCATAGTTGAAAATAATATTTTCAAGGTCAGGGCCATAATTGATCCGGTTATCTGTATTTCTGGCAAAAAAGAAATTCAGGTCAGCAAGATAATATTTCTTTTCACCTGAACAGTAACGATTTTCGGGGAGCATTAGCAGAAAACAGTGTTATGCAAACCTTGACTGCAAATCAACTTTCCCCCTTTTACTGGATGCCTGATGAGAAAATCGGAAATGGCGAGATCGATTTTATTTTCCAGAACACCAAAGGGGAAATCGTTCCCGTTGAGGTAAAATCCGGAAGGAATGTAAAGGCAGCCGGCCTGAAAAAACTTATCCGGGAAGCTGATATTCCTGCGGCATACCGCCTTTCCGGGAATAATTTTTCATCATTTATGCTGGAAGGCACAAACTGCAAGATCAAAGAAATGCCTCTCTATGCCGCGTTTTGCATTACAGACTGAAACCGGGCTTATCATATCCGGTAACTGATGATTTTGCTAAAATAGTTTTTGAAGTATACTAAATCACAATTCCGATCAAACCCCATAGATCGATGTTTTAAACCAACCGCAGAAAATTTGCAGGAGAAACAGTGAAAAAGAATCTATTTCTATTCATTATCATGGCAGTACTTGCCCTCGTTTACACCGCAGCCTTCGCGGATGATGTTTCCCAGCCGAGTGCTGAAAAACATCTGGCCGGCTGGTATGTCAGCTTTAATAAAGAAGGAAAGGCAGTTCTTGACCGCGGGATCATCGGCATCCGTGATGGGATGATATCCGATATCCAGGACTACCGGGAGGATGCGGATGACGTCATTTATCTGGCAGAGGATTGTGTCATTTTCCCCGGTCTCCTTGACCTTCACGCTCACCTGACCTATCACAACATTCAGCTGGTAGATTTTCAGGCAAATGTAGATGCACCCTGGGACAATCGTTTTCAATGGAGGGCATCCAAAGAAAATCAAATGATCGAAGCGCAAAAGAACGCTATTATCGCCAAGTGGACGGAACCTTACAGCACCCCTGATGTTCTCACCGGCGATCTGATCACCTATTTTCTTGAATTACAGGCTGCCGTGGGAGGAACAACGCTGTTCCAAAATGGCAGTCAATTGGATGGCGTCTGGGATCAGGAGGATTTTATTGAAAGAGTCGGACTGATCCGATCAACCGGTAAGGCAGAACATCTTGGCGCAGACAGGCCGATAAAAAGCATTACGCAGATTTTCCTTCCCGACGCGGTGATCTCTGCGGATGACCCGCAGTCCTATTTACCTCCGATGGATACCTCTGCGTGGGGAATTACCTATGTCAAAGACCGGGCCACACAGCAGCCTTTGATCGAATACATTCTGGACAGTATCAGTCAAAAGACAGAAGATGCATACCTGATCCATCTGGCAGAAGGCCGTGCCGGCAACTTGCGGAACGGGACGGACGCTTACAGCCGGCTGGAATTTGAAACTTTGAAGAATGCTCTCACAAAGGGTGTGGAAAACGGCGATTTTACGGTCCAGGATGTCCGGGATGCACACATCAACCTGATCCATGGCTGCGCTATTGATCTTGATTCCGAGGAAGATTACAAGTTTATCAGCGAATACGGCATCGGTCTACACTGGTCGCCTGTTTCCAATCTGATGCTCTATGATGATACACCGAATTTTTATGATTTTCTCTCGGATCCGAATATCGTGATGGGTATTGGATCGGATTGGTCTCCCAGCGGCTCAAAGACGGTATGGGATGAGTGCAAATTCGCTTATAATTTTGCGCCCGTGAACGCCGAAGACCTGCTCCGCGCGAGTACCCTGACGCCTGCCCGAATGATCAAAAACGAAAAAGCAGGAAACATTCGCCAAGGCGGCTTTGCCGATTTCTTTATCCTGAAAGGGATGGATCAGGCGGATATTTCCTCAGCACTGGATCTGTTTATCTCGGCTGAGGACAGCGCTGTTGAAGGCGTCGTTGTCGCCGGAACAGGCATCTATGGTGAGCGCGACCTGCTGGAATCCCTTGCCCAGGGGGTATACAGTCAATACGCTGAGACACCGGAAGCGCTTGGTACCAAATATTTCCGCATCCCTGACATGTTCGGAGAGACTACCTTACAGCAGCTTTCGGATGACTATAACGCCATTATCCGGGAAGCAGATGCCGTTCTCAGTGAGATCCGCACAAGTGAAGATGATTTGTATATGCAGGAAATAGAGAATCTGAAAGACGAATTTGCTATTTCTAATAATTAAGCCATATTAAAATAAGTTTCCCGGCCAAAAGAATTGGCCGGGAAACTGTGTTGATAGAAATACCACCGATGGTCCTGTGGTTATTTCAGGCTCTGTTCTGTTTCTCTGATCAGCGCCTGGGTCATGCAGTGAGAACCACCGCGGCCGCGTGAGAGCTCCGAACTTGGAATTTCGATGACCGTAACACCGTGAGCACGCAGTGCTTCATTCGTTACAGCATTCCGGTCATAAGCGATAACGACACCGGGACGGATGCAGAAAAGATTGACCCCGTCGCTCCATTGTTCACGTTCGGCATCGATGCGGTTCCCATTCCCGCACTTGATGAGGTCTATATGGTCCTGATGGAGGTATCGGGCCAGTACTTCCGCCAGCGGTTCATGGATCTCAGTGATGACCAGTTCGTTATCTTCTCCCATTGTTAACTCATAAATGTCTGAGATTTCCATGACAGCTTCCTGAACAGCAAAGATGTTTTCATCCACGCGGGTCATCACGGTGTCAAGATGCATAAAGCTTCTCTCATCCGGAATGTCGATCGCCAGTACATATTTGAACGGTGCGTTCTCATCCTTGAACAGGTTTTCCGCAAAAGCCGCGATAGCGTCCGGTTCCGTGCGCTGGGAGATACCGATTGCGACGACTTCATCCGATAAAACCTGAATATCGCCGCCTTCAATGGAATATGGCAAATTACGGTCATAATAATGCACTGTATCCTTAAAATCCGGATGGTAGCTGAAAATATAATCGGCAAAGATCGTTTCGCGGTTTCGTGTGACTGCCCACATTTTATGGATCGATACCCCGTTCCCAATCGTGGACATCGGATCACGCTGGAAATAAAGATTGGGGATTGGATCCAGGATCATTTTCCCTGAATCGCGTGTTGCATAAAAACCGGACTCATTATGAAGGGTTTCAATCTCGGTGATGTCTGTGCCGGCGATACATTTCGCGATCATTTCACGATTGTCTGTATAACTGTCGAGAAATTTATAACATTCCTCCGCAGTTTTCGGAGAAGTCACCCCTGCCTCTGCGATGAACTGCTTCAAAAACTGTTCCCGAAGTTCGGGACCGCCCGCGTCCAATGCTTCAGCCACCAGGTCCGTGAGATAAACCACCTCGACGCCTTCAGCCTTGAGCGCTGAGACAAAGGCATCGTGCTCTTCCTGAGCTGTTTTGAGGTAGGGAATATCATCAAAAAGCAATCGCTCAAGCGTGTTCGGTGTCAGATTCAGAAACTCGCCGCCGGGTCTGTGCATCAGTACCTTTTTGAGCGGTGCAATTTCACTGAAGTTGCTGATTATCGGCTGATCACTTTCCGCGTTTGCGTTGGGTACTGAAAAAACGGAGCACACGCTCAGACAAAGCGTCAGCATCATTATAAAAAAGAACGTTTTTTTCACAGGACATTTTCCTTTCTGAAAAAATCTAAGGAAGCACTGATTGATTGTGGTTCGGGGACGGTTCTCCCAAGGTACGAGGGGAGCTGCGCCCTCCCGCCTTCACCGGAATTAATCGGCGTTTTCCTAAGATATTTGATTTTGAAAGCAATTGTAACATATCATTTTTCAGATTCTTTCATCTCATTTTCTTCAGACCGTTGCCGTTTTTATTCCGGTCAGATCGTAAATTAATGTGTTCTTTTGACTGAAGTTAATTCAATCAGTGTTTCCTTAGTAATTCGATCACAGAATAATTTTAGAAAAAAGCCAGTTAACGAATATTTCTTTGAAGAAATTGAAAAATAATTATCGTTAAATTGTTTCTTCAGAATTTACAGGGGAGATAGTGTGTTTATTCATGTGAGGAATTTACATTCACTAACACCCCTATCACCTATGACAAATACTGATTTGTCGATCCGATAAATATATTCCCATAAAACATAATCTAATTGGTAATAGGACTGCGCAGCATCTTTGCTGATAAGCATAATACATCTAACCATGGGGGAACCTGCGTTCAAACCTTTGAAAAGCTTGTTTTAAGTTATCGCATGTCATTCTTAAACCTTTTTCTGAGTTATTACAATGTTACTATGAAGAAGGATATTCTTCTACCTTACAGCACAAAGGATAGATATGGATAAAAACGAACTGGAACAAATCATAGATATGTATGGAAACGATATCTTATCGTTCTGCCATTATCTGACGCGAAATAGGGAGGATGCAGAGGACCTTTTTCAAGATGTATTTTTGGTTGCTTTCCGGAAATCTGATGCTGTACAATTCGGCATACAAACAAAATCATTTTTGCTTTCGATTGCAATTCGTCAATGGAAAAACCGGATAAGAAAATTTGCCTGGCGCAAACGGATCACGGATGACCGTATCCTCCCTGTCATCGAAGAAAACAGACACACAGAGCAAATCTATTCGGACCCTTTGAACATTGCATCCACATCTGAAATCCAAAAAATAGTGCGGAATGGTGTAGACAGCCTGCTGGAGAAACTGAAACTGCCTTTGCTTTTGTACTACATGGAAGGGATGAAAGAACGTGAAATTGCAGAGATTCTTTCAATTCCGCTGGGAACGGTAAAGAGCCGCATCGCACAGGCAAAGGGAAAGCTTTCCGAGATGATCACTGACAAATTATCAAGATGAAGAAAAGAGGGTAATATGAAAGACATTGATGAATTATTGAACAAAACTCTTGCAGCCAATGACAAGGTAAATGAAAACCTTAAAGAAAGCATCCTTTCCCGTGCGTCGAAATATGAAAAAACAAAGACACAAACAGTTCCCTTTGTCTCTTTTCAATTCCGCATTAGTCTCGCCCTGGCAATACTGCTGATCCTTTCTGCAGCAGCTTTTGCTGTATGGAAAATCCGGACATCCAGGGAGGTTGCAGAGCATTTCGAAGATAAAACCCTGGCCACTGCTTTTGACAGCGAAAATGCCTGGATCGGGAATGAAGTGCAGGAATACGGCGGATACAAAGTTTCACTCATCGGACTGGTTTCAGGTAAAGAAATATCTGATCATCTTGTCACTTCTGACGGAAGTGTGATCAGGGATGGATCTTATGCTGTGATCACAATTGAGCATAGTGATGGTACGCCAATGCCAGATACCATGGATGATTCTTACGACAATGAAATGTTTCTGGTATCCCCTTATATCGAAGGGCTTGATCCGCAATGGTTCAACATATTCTCCTTCGGCGGAGGAGGCTATTCAGCTTTTGTGGAAAACGGTATTCAATATCGCCTGGTGCACATGGCAAATATCGAACCCTTTGCGGACCGTACCATATATCTTGGTGTGTCCGATGGAGTTTTCTTCAACCGGGATGCCTATCGTTTTGATGAACAGAGCGGTAAGATTTCACGCAATGAAGATTATACCGGTCTGAACGCGCTCTTCATCCTGTCGATCGACCCTCAAAAGTCTGACACACAACGGGCTAAAGAACTTTTGTATAAAACAGATCCGATCAAAGCATCTGAGGTATTAGATAAAATGGATGTCAAATAAAAGATTCACCGGATAAAAGCGTAATACAAGTATATTTAAAAAGATACACTCCTCATATTTACGAGTAGTGTATCTTTTTTATGAATTCGTGAATATGATCACCTTGTACCCCGGGTGGGACTCGAACCCACAACCTAAGCGATGGGTGTTTCAGCCCCACTGGGGGGATCCTTCCGAGTAAACGCCCCGAGTAAATTTCACAAATTCACGAATTCGTGAATTTGATACCACCCCAAAATTTTTTATGAGTAAATCCCAAACCGGATATTCCTCGTAATTACGAGGAAAGTGATCTTTTTTCCGAATTCGTGAATTTGATACCGCTGTACCCCGAGTGGGGCTGGAATCCATAACCGGTCAGTTATGGGTTAGTGTTTCAAGTCCTGTGTGGGGGATATTTCAGTGTGCATACACCCATCCGTAATCACAAAACAAAATAACGATCATAAGATTTTTCTGGCCCTTTTTTTGGCCCTTTACCAATTGAGGGCCAGAAACAATTGGATCTTCTCAACCAATGGCGAAACAATTAAACATTTCACTGTACTGCTCAAGTTTTATTATTTGGATATATTATTGATTGTTAGCAATTAAAAACCATATAATTTACAACCAATATCTCAGCTTCAGGTGATGCCAAAATTTACCGATCAACTGATTCATCTGTTTTCTGCAACTCTGATAGTTTTAATTCAATGAGGTCAAGTTTGTGCGTAATATCCTTTGTAGAAAGTAAAATACCCGTATCCATTGATGCTTGCAGTTGTTCAAGCGATTGCTGTAAAGATGTGATAGAAGCATATTTTTCCGGTAGTTCGTCATAATTAGCAGCTAACGTTGAAATATCCTTTTCGATATAGCTAACGCGCACTTCTAATTTTGATAAATTACTATGCCAGCTCAACAATAATGAAAATAATCCTATTGCAGCAGCAGTAAGTACACCTGCTATAATACTATCTCCTTTATCGGTAAAATAGCGTTTGACTTTTACTCTGGTTGGCGTATCAATTTCGGGCTTTTCGTTGTTTTGATAATCGTAAATAATACCGCTATCCATTTCATTTGAACCAATTAGGTTTTCATTTGGATTCATAACCGTTGGATGAGATTCTGTTTTTGATGTTATGACTGCGCGGTTATAAGCTTGACGTTCCGATTGAGTTTTCATTCTGTTTACAGGCTGTGATACCCCTTTTTTATTTCTCTTACTCATAATGTTTTCCTAGAGATAAAATCTCAGTATCCAACGCGGTTTTGCTTTGTTCAAACACTTCATTTATAATTTTTTCTGAAATAGAACCTTTATGAGGATTGTAATGGCGCTGATAATCAAAGGAAATAAGATTGTCGCTGTCATCTTTAGGAATAGAAGTGTAAATTTTATTTATATAGTCCGAATTATTTGTTTTTGAAAGGCCTTCTTTTGTCGGTTCTTTTTTCGCGAAACGAAAATCGGTTATGGAAGAAAATTCATCTTTAAAATATTTACTTCGAAATTCTTTTATACTTGAGTCTGTAACCTGGCATGTATACACAATACCTATTCTTGCGGTTGAAAGCCTGAATTTTTCAAAAATATTCGGAACAAGGTGATTGATTATTCGATTCGAAAATTCCTTGAACTCCTTTTCAAAACTTTTTTGAATAATATGTGAATAAATCATATTATTGGCCGATAAGCGGAATTCGTGTCCAAGTTCCTCATTGAATAATCTTCTCTCGGTTGTGTAATAGGCGTTTGTCTTCGGAAAATATTGCGGAGAAAAATAGCTATTATTATACAATATCGAATCTGCGATTTCACCCCATTTATCCAATAATGTGAACGAAAAATCGAATGATATGCCACAGGCAATTTCAGTCACATCATTTCTGTTAATTCTGTTCATTGATATTTCCTTTCTTATTGGCTATTAATTATATTATGATTCTTGACTTCTCTTAAAAATGGTTTGACCAGCAATTGTTTTAGGTTGCGTATAAGTGACTGAATGATTATAAGCATGCTGTGATCACAGAAACAGGAAGAATCACCTGCCTTTAGCATAAGAAGTGTCAAATGTCATATTACGATGTCGACGTCTTGATGGAATAAGGATTAAACCCAAAATCAAACTTGGGATTGGCTGCAAAAACCTTGGGTTTCTGGTACAGTATCTTGGGTTTGGAGAAGTTATATTGCAAATGGCGTGGCAGAACAGACAGTTTTGCGAAGCAAAACGGACGTGGAGACTAATAACTAGCATAAAAACAGGCTTACTTTATGGTAATGTATTTTTGATTTTTGCTGTTCGGTTTATCGGGAACTGTCATTGCGATCCTGCCTATTTCTAATAGTGGATTCAATAACTTCCTGACACTTCTCCTGTCTTTATACCCAAGCAGATTTGCCAGTTCGATAATACTTTTTGGTTTTTCACACATTTTTAAAAAATTTATCAGTATTGCTAAGTGTTTCCTGCATATCATCTTGTACATAATCTTGTGCATCCAAGCCGATAACCTGTACATTTTCGATTTTATCTTGTACATTAACTGGTGCATCATGGGCAACAACTGGGGAAATTGTTGCCGTATCTTGTGCATAAACTTCATCACCCAGCCGATCATAGGGAATCGTGACGGTGATGCTGTTTTCATTGAACGTTATCGCATCCCGACCGTAAATACCGGTGATTCCATTCTATCATATTCAATGTCATTACACTATCTGCATAGCATTCAGCATACCTTTATCATCAATGTAGGAATCGTAGATGCTTTTCACTCCCGCTTCTTTTGCTATTGATATTGTCAAGTTTCTCTCTGCATCGCCCATATTAAGGCCAAGGATGACAGCGGAAGGAATCCATTCTCGCATGACAGGACCATTCATTCGACAATTTAGGATGATTCTCCACTCTTCATCATATTGATGGCATTCTTTTTTGATAAGAGTAATTCGTTCTCTTTCCCAGTTTACATTTCCAAATGTAGCGATTACATTGCTGAAAATACTTTGCCACTGTTCATTTCCATTAATTTGGCTTTCTGCAAACATTTTGCAATATGTAATATACTGAGCAAACCGAGTCCCATCATATTGTTTATCCGAATAATAAACGGGATATAGCGGTGTTCCCCACCTATTGACACCACATTGCTCGCATTTTTCCTGCTTACCGCACAATAACAAATTATCATTCCCCATATCATATTGAAGAACGAACCCTTTGTGTTGTTGGGCATATTTTAGCCACAATGCTTCGTTAAAACCATTTTCAGAGAAACAAGCAGACCAGATATCTTTCTTTATCTCATTGCGGATGTGTCGAAAATAGTTCAACACGGTAGGATAGAATGCAGGATTGGATAAGGAAGAATTGTAATCATGAACCATTTTCTTGAGCGTTTCATCATCAAATGTCGATGACATAATACTTGAAAAGAATGATTTCATTTCGGCGAACACTTGCTCGTCGTCAAAATTTTCTGTTTGTGTGCGGTATACGCGCTCCAAGTCAGAAATATTGATATTAATAAACGTGTCGAAAGGATCATCGTAGTAATTTGCAGTTGAAAGGTAAAGCTTATTTGTCCGAAGAGCTTCCAAGGACCTTATATTAACCGGTCTGTATCTATACAAATACTGTGGAAACAGGATTTTTTCTTGAAGCCTCTTTTGATCCGCTTCAATGTCCTTTCCATCAAGGGAAAGAAGCGTGTTCCAAAAGACTTTTCTTTGTTCTGTATCCATGGTGTAGTTCTCCTTTTCTGATGCATTCAAGATATCACAGTGAGTTCGCCCTCAATAAACCATTCGGAATCTCGATTGTATTTCTACGGCTTTGCATACTTTCATCCACAAGTGAACAGTAAGATATTTTCCTCGAAGAAATGAGATTTTTCGAAAGAATACCAAAACGTAAAATCGAACTGACATTTTGAACATGAGCAATATCATATAAATATGTTTTCCCAGTTTTGTTTTGATATCCTTCACTGATTTTCATGGCTATATTTTACTATTATTGTTCGTCGACATCAATCAGAAAAGGATTTATCTATTTGGTCCATTTTGTCAAACTCCGGTTCAAATACAAGGCATTGGGCTATACTCGAGTATGTCAATAGGGTATGCCCTAAACAAAGTTCAGTAAAGATGAAACTTTCGAAGAAAGTATCCTCCAAATATGTTTCAATAGAGTCAAAAATTGAATTTTGAAATATTTCAGCGAAAGTCCACCCTATTGACACATTGGAGGAAATATGAAAATTGCGTATGTCAGGGTGTCTTCTATCAATCAGAACGAAGCACGCCAAGTCGAAGCCCTGGAAAAATATGGGATCGAGCGCTGGTATACGGAGAAGATATCCGACAAGGATGCAAACCGACCGAAGCTGCTGGAAATGCTGGAATACGTTCGGGAAGGTGATACGATCCATATTCACGATCTGTCCAGGCTGGCCCGTTCCACTGCGGATCTGTTGGTGATCGTGGATTTGCTGACAAAGAAAGGCGTTCATCTGGTCTCCAACAAAGAAAACATCGATTCATCTACGCCGACCGGAAAGCTGATGTTGACCATGATCGGCGCCATCAATGAGTTTGAGCGGACCAACATACTTGAAAGGACCAGGGAAGGAATCGCGATCGCTAAACGCAAAGGAGTCTATAAAGGCCGCAACCCAAGTCAAACATTGGGATTGAACATGAATCCCAAGCAGTAGGACAAACAATCCGTAATGCAAAGTATTCGAATCAGGTCATCGAAAATCTTATGAAGGTTTATGATAAAGTTGGCGATGAGATATTTGGAAACTCTAAAGTCGTTGAGATTCTTGGATGTTCTGAAACTACAGCCACTGCATATATAAAGATACTCAGTACGGAATTAAATCTGATTGATCCTGTTGCCGGACATGGGAAATGTAAGTATATATTTAAAAAATAAACATAATATTTGAATCGCGCCTTGGGATTGATTGTAAAAATATTTGGTTTGGTGGAAAATAACTTGGGATTCAATCAAAGAATGTGTGCTTTTGCCTGAAGTTATTTCAATCATAAATTTAGCGCAGCAGTGAATTCACCAGAGCATGTGTTAGGTGTTTCAGCCTCACTTGAGGGAACCTTTCGAGTAAACGCCCTGAGTAAAATTCACAAATTCACAAATTCATGAATTTGATACCACCATATGAAATGAAATTTTCTGTAAATGAATTCATCATTGACAAAGAATATGATATGAGCTTGCGAAATGAGGTTGAGACCTTTTGAAACAGAATTTCTGAGGCTATCTGTTTTTGCCCGGTAACGGTACTGAGATTACAAGGATCTATAGAAAGAAATCATTCAAACCGCAGCAGCTGAAACACGCTGTTCAACAAGTTTCCAAATCATATTTTCTGTTGTTATTCTTTATATTTCGCTTAGACGGGTTTCTTCACGTATTACAAATTGCGCATAAACGGAAATTTATGTTAATTCCAGATTGCGCTTAGACGGGTTATTGTGTATAATAATTACATACTAATATTACCTTTGTCCAACTTTGAAAGGCAGATACTCGATGTATTACAAAAGAAAAATATATGAAGATATTCTAAAGTGGAAAAACGAGAATAAAGGAAAAAAGGCATTGCTGATTGAAGGTGCACGACGTGTCGGAAAGTCGACAATTGTTGAAGAATTTGCACGAAATGAATATGAATCATATTTGCTGATAGATTTCAGCAGGACAACTGTAAAAGTCAAAAATATTTTTAGAAACCATCTAGACGATATTGATCTTTTTTATCAGTTGCTCGAGGCGGAATTGAATTCATCACTGAAAAGGAGAAAGTCGCTGTTGATTTTTGATGAAGTGCAGAAATTCCCGAGAGCAAGAGAGGCCATCAAAGCACTTGTTGCTGATGGAAGGTATGACCTGATCGAAACAGGATCTCTGATCAGCATCAGAGAAAATTCCGCTGATATACTGATTCCGTCGGAGGAAAAAAAATATTTCCATGTACCCAATGGATTTTGAGGAATTCTGCATCGCCTGTGGTGAAGAAGGTCTTCTTTCCTATATTCGAGATTGTTTCTCCAGATGCGTTCCACTTGAAGATTCAATTCACAGAAAAGCGATGCTGCTCTTGAGACAATATATGATCGTTGGTGGTATGCCACAAAGTGTCAGAGCATATTTAGAAAACGGGAAAAGCTTTTTTTATGCCGATAACGAAAAACGAGATATCCTGAATCTTTACAGGAATGATATACGGAAAATAACCAGAAAATATAAAGCAAAAGTTCTGCAGATTTATGATCAAATCCCCGGATTTCTGTCCACGAAAGAAAAAAGGGTTGTGTTGAATAAGATGCAGGGAAATCCTGAATTTGACAGCTATTCAGAAGCGTTTTTCTGGCTTGAAGATTCTATGATCGTCAATGAATGCTTTAATTGTACGGATCCTAATGTTGGATTATCTTTAAATGAAGATAGAACTTATATAAAATGTTATATGGGTGACACCGGTCTGCTAATAAGTCATACTTTCAATGAAAAAGAGATTTCTGAGGGTGAGCTGTATCGAAAATTGCTGAATGATCGGCTCAGTATCAATAAAGGGATGTTTTTTGAAAATCTTGTTGCTCAAATGCTGACAGCAAAAGGTTTCGAATTATTCTTTTATACACATTACAATCCTGATAAGCATCGGAATGACATCGTAATCGATTTTCTTCTTTCAAATGGAAGCAAAACGAATTTCAAAGTAAATCCAATTGAAGTGAAATCATCAAAGAACTATTCTTCCATTTCACTGAATGAATTTAAAACCAGATTTGCAAAAAGAATCGGTACACCCTATGTTATCCATCCAAAGAACTTCAAAATTGAAAATGGTGTGACATACCTTCCGATATATATGACATATCTGCTCTGAAAAATAAGTCAATGTTCGAATTATTCGGAAATAAGCTTTTCAAGTTTTGATTTAAGCGTTTTAGGAGCAAGAGCTGCCGGGGTACTCTTCCGAATAAACCAACATGCCTAATTCAGAAGCCACAATAAATGAAACCGGAGGGCAATAACCTCTCCGATTTTACTATTATATTACCAGAGGAGGCAAAGATGTCGGAGTAATTTTGGAACAAAAATCCGTACATACACACGTTTTCCATGATAATTCTGCTGCTTCGTCTCCGAATCATTCAGCCCGATATAGATCTGCGCTTCCTCGATCGTCGTATTTACATCCCGGATAACCTCTCCCGATTCATTCCGTGTCTCAAAAATATACTTTGAAATCTGTTTTGGAGCAGCAATATTCATTTCTGCTCTCTAATCATCAGAGTTCATTTATATATTCAGTCAGCCATTCGCGGTCATAATAGCGTTCCGGTTTGAGAAGGGTAAAATCAGGTGCCACACCGGTATCGATGTCATAGAATGAGCCGTTTTTGAGGAAGGACATCCGCTGCGGTCCGGAGATCTGGAAGAATGTACCCCAGGCTGTGGAAAGCGGCTGGATGATGCAGCTGCCGCCGCCCGTAGTGCGTCCCAGAAGAGTGACTTTATCCAAAGCCTTGAACGCGGCCGGTACCAGATTGCCGCAGGAGAAGCTGACCGGTGAGACCAGGACAAAAACATTTTTGTCATCCAGAACATCACCGTTGTTGAATTTGCGGTCCAGGTTCACGTCAGCCCGGTAGGATGCGGTAGAAAGAGCACCGGTAAAAGTATCCTTGACACTGAAAGGAGCGTCTCCAAGGATCCACCCCATCAGGAAGATCGCCGCATCCACATCGCCGCCAAGATTATTGCTGAGGTCGATGACGACATTTTCAATCGGGCTGTCATCCCGATAAATCATACTATGTGCACGAATCACTAATCCGATCGTATCCAGGGGAAGATCTTCCCCGTTTTCGATTGCAGAGTAATAAACGGAAGCAGAAGAGTTCACAAAATGATCAAAGACCAGAAATGCGGTATTTCCGAATTCCTCATAGACAATTGGATTCTCAGCATCCGCATAAAATTCATCAGCCGCGGCACGCGCCCTGCCGTACATAACGACAGCTTCTTCCAGTTTGCGGGTGGCAGGCCCGTTGGTCCAGTCCACTTCCTTTTCCCCTGCCAGATGAGAGTAAGCGATGAATTCGGAATGCAGGTCATCCAGATAATAATCGATGACTCTATACAGCAGATCATCGGCCTCTTTTGCTGAATCCTCTATAAATTCCTTATCAAAGCCCATCTGCCAGAAGAACTGGTCAAAGCTTGTGATCTCATGCGGTTCCTTAAGCCCGTAAAAATTGTCCAGAACAAAACAAAGCTCGTAATAACCGAATTCCGCAAGTTCCCTGCTGCGTTTGCCGGGCATGGCTTTATAGTACAATTCGCCAAGCTCCGACAAACCTTTGCTGACCGAACCGAAAAGATCTCTGTTGATGATCATCAGGCATTCCCCGTTGAAAAGGATGGCTGCGCGAAGCACCGGAGAGACCAGAATGTCATTCATGGTCTGCAGCGGCAGATAGTATTTCCCGTCCTGCATCACCATGGGAATATGATAATCTGACAGGTTCAGCTTCACTTCATCACCGTAACGGTCATAGGAAGCTTCCAGATTCCGCTGAAACAGTTCGGATTCACCGGCCTCTGTGAAACCGCTGGCGCTTAGCATATCCAGCAGGGATCCTTCGGATGAAGAATGGACAAAGGCGTTGAAATCATCGAAAAGGATCGTCTTTTCCGCAAAATCAAACTGCATATGGTATTCATTTTCCCGCACATATGCCGCGTCTGTTCCCTCAGCGCTGAACATCAGGTCATAATTCGGATCCTTCAGCCAATCACGATTCAGAAAAATCATCAGCTCCATCCAGGATTACAGTTCCACATAAGGGACATCGTCCACACCGTTCATAAAATAAAGCGGGAACGGTTCTTCCAGTTTATCGTCAATGAAGCCGTTATAAAAGGTGTAAGTCCGTTCCGTGATCTCATAAGATGACGGTTCGCTGTTCTGGGCAAAAGCGCTGCCGGCAAACAGGAGTATGACAAAAAATACCGCAAGAAATTTATTCATGATGATCTCCCTATGATTTTCAGCATATGTTTAATAATAACATAATAAAAGTCACCATACCGCTGACTCTGCAGGGGTATGGTGACTGTACTGAATATTTTTCCGATACCGGAATCTTTACAGCGGTTCAGCGAGGATCACGCGGCGGTTGAGATAGCCGCCTTCGACAGACTCATCTTCACAGGTGATCAGCACCAGCGCATTCTCCCGAACGGCAGGCGCTATCTCCGCAAATCCATCCGATGCGATCTTGTAATTGCCATAAACTTTATAGATCCTCATCGCATTGTCGGCATCCGTGATCATGATGCTGTCATTCTCTTCCATCTTTCCGATGAACAGGAACGGGCCGGTCTCGGTCGTGTTCAGGTGGTTATGTCCGGTCAGGACCGTGACACCTTCACCGGGCAGGCTGCTCTGCTCCAGCAGACCGACCGAGCGATCCAGCCATTCCACCGGATAACTGCCGTTGTCTTCAGGAACTGTGACGATGGCTTCCGCCACATCCAGTCCAGGGATCTGCAGTGTCAGTCCGGTCGTCCCGTAGGACAATCCCTGCGGACGGGCAGGAAGTGCTGTCACGTGAGAGGCAGAGAACCCTGTTGCAGGCAGCTGTACATCATTCAGCCAGCTCAAATCACCGATGCGGTAAAAATCCATATGATTTACGGGGTTGACCGGTTCAGGTTCCGGCAGTACAGGAGATTTTTCCACAGTGAGCCAGATCCCGCCGCCATTCGGAACTTCAAGGTAGAAGAGTCCGCTGTTCTCATCAAGAGTCAATGGGGTTCGATTCTGTTTGCCGTTATAGGCTTCCGTCACCTCATAACCATTGATACCGCGGACATAAACCCGCTGCCCCTGCTTCTGATACATAAAGCCATGGGATTTTTCAGGTGCTGAACCATCTTCTTTGACCGCTTCGATTTTGCTTTCAGAATCAGGATCGATTTTGATGATATATTTGATTTCCGGTTCTACGGCTCCGGCAGCTGAACCGTCCGGTTTCACCGCGGCATGACCATTGCCGGATTCGATCTTCCAGACTGTCAGGTCAAAATTATTCGGAGCGGCATCTTCACTGACTTCAACCCCTGCCTTAGTCCCGGAAATCGTTTCCGTAACCAGAATATCGGCTTTCGCATTTGTTTTCTCAGTGTCAAACACCAGGCCTTTGGATGTCCCTGCCAGGTTTCCTGTGATCTCCACATTTGACTCCACGGCAGCGTTCTCTTCGCTCAGGTTTGAAACTTCCATTCCGACAGCACCGGGTCCCTTTGCAGTCACATCATTACCGACCGCAACGGTGATTTTGCCGCCAATGTTATACAGATCGATGCCATAGGTATCTGTTTCACTGTTTTCAGAAATGACCTCAATACCGTCCTTTACGGTGATCGCCGTTTTTCCTGTGCCCATTGATGTGGCATCGATCCCGGCAGTATCCAGAGCTTCATCGTTTTCTTCTGCCACGATACTGTCAACAAGAATTTCAATGTTCCCGGAAGCCGCAAATGTTTCCAGTGCTTTGCCGCCGGCATCGATATCCTCACCGACAGTGAATTTCACGGTTGCGCCATCAGAAGAACTGATACGGTTGCCATAGTCTGTATAGATATATTCATCAACAGAAACATTCACCTGTGCTTTATCATAGGCTTCGATCTCATTGCCATAGGACATGCTGATCTCGTTGCTGACGCTGATATCGATATTGCTTTCAGCTTCCGCGTTCACAATAATACCCACAGAACCTTTCGTTTCGGGGTTTTCAGGATCCTCTTCACTGTCGGTTCCTGAGGCATCCTTTGTGAAAGAAGAGCTTTCATATCCATCCTCCGGATCCGGCTCCGGTTCAACATCCCAATCCACTTCCGGCATGGTCATATCAATTTGATCCGTGATGCCTCCGTTAACCGTGATTTCAACTGTCGGCTTGGATCCGGCCGTATCACCGCTGTCAGCACTTCCCTGTGTCCCGCTTCCGCTTCCATTTTCATCCGGATCATAGGGTTCATAGGGATCCGGGGCATAAGTCCAGACTGAAACCCCGTAGTTTTGAGCACTGATATCACCGGTGCTGACCGTGGTCGTACCGCCGGTCGCTTCGACATAAACACCTGAATTGCCGATCAGGTCACCGCCCTCTGGCAGGGAAACCGTACCGCCTTCATTGGTGATTTCGATCGCGGAATTCGCATCGATGTAATCATTGTTCTTTACAGTGACCTCCCCGGCAGCCGCGGTGATCACAAGGCCCTGATTTTCCGCATCAATGATCGGAGTATCCATTGTGACCGTTCCGCCCTGATCGGACAATTCGATTTCCACGCCTTTATCGTCTGAAAAAACAGCTTCACCGTTCAGCGTGACTTTGCTCGCGTTGTTCAGCTCGACATCGACACCGGTTTCCTTCGAGTCAACACTGAGGAAAGTAATTTTTGAATCGGAGGTTCCCTCTGCTGTATTCTGCTGATCAGAACCGTCATCCGCTGCAGGCTCATTATCTCCTGATACTTCCGGATCCGGTAAATTCACGGAGGTCGGGTCGATCCAACCATCGTCACCCGGATCCGGAATCGGATCCACGGGATATGAATCATCTTCTGTACCGGTCAGAAGCGTCACACCATAGGAATCGGAGGTGATATCTCCTCCTTCAAAATTCAGCGTACCGGCTCCGGGAATCACAATATCAAGACCGGCATCTTCTGCTGCGAAGATATCCTCCACAAGTGCTTTAATGGTACCTCCATTCCGGATTATCCCAAAGATACCATATCCGCCGTGAATGTTCCCCGCAGTCAAATCCGCAGTTTCGGCATCTGCTGTGATCCATGCACCGCCAAACTCAGAAAAGACCTCACCGTTTACTTTAGCGGTACCATTCTTATTTTGGGCTGCCATATCGATCCCGAGCTTTTCATCACCGGTGACATATACATAATCCCATTCGACCGTTGTGCGCCCTTCGCTGTCCGGAACCTTCAGCGTATCTGTTTCTTCATATTCCACCGGGTCAGGAAGTTCTTCTTCCTGAGCCAGAACAGGCAGGAAGGCAGAAGAGGCTATCAGAAGCATGGTCAAAAAAATAATCGCCAATTTTTTCTGTATCATTGTATTTTCCTCCTTTCCGCTCCTAATTTGATTTAAATTTGTCCATAATTATGGATTGTATAAACACCGGGTGAAAAATAGATATTATCTCCATCTTTCTTATAGCGCATTACCAGATAGGACTCTTCGCTGCCGTTTCCGGTACAGGCTCTTTTAGCCGCATTGCAGAACGGAACAAATTCCGGAACAGTAGTGCTCTCGGTATTATTCTGCGCAAATACCGCAATTCCATCTGAGTTGCCTAAATCCGCCATGGAAACAGTCGCATTAGCTGCCTCATTTCTGAGATAAACAAGTGTCTTTTCAGGTTTGGGCATCAGGACAGATTTCCCGATACGGGTAACTACATTACTTGAACTTACCCATTGCCTGTTGTTCTCATCATACTTGTACTTCATGATGATATACTGCTGCGCTCCGCCCTTTAATAATGACGGATCCATGACCTTACAGGAGAAAGTTCCCTTCTCTGAGGTACATCCGTTCTTAACGGTATAAGTATTATTCACAGTCCGGTAAAGTACCATGATCCCGTCTGCTTCAGGGTCTTCCGAACAGCCGATCGTCACTCCTTCTGTATCTGCACCATAATTGCAGGCGAAAGAATCATTCAGCGGCATAAAGATAACCGGCCTGGTTTCCATTCCATATACACGGTAGCTTTTCTTGTTGATCGTGAGATCCCGGTAAAATTGTGCTGTCACATTATACTTCTGTCCGTTATTTAATCCGCCGATGGTCTGCGGAATTGCGGAAGAATTAGTATCAATACTGCTTACCAGTTTATTCGTTTTCCAGTCATAAACTCTGTATATCACATGGTTCTTCCTTTCTCTCGGTTCCAGGTGCATATTCAGACTGACACTGTCGTTCCGGACCCCTGCGGTCATTGTTTTCGGCAGGGACAGCGGATAGAAATACTTTGTAACGACAGTCTGCGTACCCTGCTTATCTCTTTCAAACCAGCGTTTTATTTCCAGGCGGTATAACTTTGCTTCCTGAAAATCCCCTCTGATATCAAGCGTTCTTATTTCGTTTTCGTCTCCGGTGGATGTATATTTTATACCTGGCATCCATTTTTTCGCCATAACATCATAAACCCTGATCTGATAGCTTTCCTGAATTGTAGGATCTGCAAAAGAAACAGAAACCCGTCCTTTCTGCGCTTTGACCATACTGTCGGAAATCTGGAACCATCCGGGTATATCACTCAGATCCAGCACCGGTTTGCTGAAATCAAATTTAAAATTTATCCATTTGCTGTCATATGTGACCCGCTTGGAAACTGTTTTCCCGGATATATCCAACAGGAATTTTTCCACCTCCCCCGGCAGCATACCCGGATAAAGCTGCTTGACCAGCGCAGCGGCACCGCTGACCATGGGAGCAGCAGAAGAAGTACCGTCCATATAGCCATAGCAGTCTTTTGTACAGGTAATTTTCATGGTTTTTCTGTCTATGGAAATGGCGTCAGATGCATAGGTTCTGTGTCCAGGAGCAGCAATGTCAGTATTCGTTTTATCAAAATTAGAATAAGATGCAAGGAATGGTTCTTTATAGTTTGTAAGCGCGGCAACCGTAAACCCATTTGAAATACATGCGGGCTGCCCGACACTGTCGGTGAAAGATTCATTCCCGGCAGCAACGACCGGAAGCATAC
The DNA here is from genome assembly GCA_017417055.1 of Anaerolineaceae bacterium. Taxonomy (GTDB): domain Bacteria; phylum Chloroflexota; class Anaerolineae; order Anaerolineales; family Anaerolineaceae; genus Flexilinea. The sequence goes on along the minus strand of JAFPZX010000049.1, from coordinate 5,448 downwards.
CGGCAGCGATCAGTTTGTTAAAATAGTTTTTATAAAACGGATACACACTGTCGCAGAAGGTTTTGAACCCTTTACCATCACTTTTGGGCCCGCCGAAGCTCATATTGACTGCATCGATCTTTTTTCCGCTTTTCGCCAGTTCTTTGGACAATTCAAGCAGATAATCATAAGCCCTTGCCACATTCGAATTCACAAAACGGGGAGCGCAGCATTGATTTGAATTTTGGCTGCATGAATAAGTCTCTTTTTCTTCTCCGGAACAATTCCACCGGACCTCACTTGCTGCCTGGATCCCGATGATCTTCACATCCGGAGCGACACCGTCCCGTCCGGCGGCGATCCCGGCTACATGCGTGCCATGGTTAAACCTGTGCTTTCTGATAATTTTGTTCAGATCCAGAGACGCACCGTTTCCATCATCGATCACACCATCGGTACAAGCCGAATAATAGTCTTTCCTGTTGATTCTTTCAGTTATGGAAAAACATGCTTCATGGATGAAACGGCCTTTTCCGTTTCTGTCCATGAACTGCTCATGGCTGCTTACAAACCCGGTATCAATGATGGCGATTATTCTTCCCTCTCCGGTCAGTCCCAAATCATGGGCCTTTGTGAAACTCGACAACTCATCCGCGGCAGCCTTCAGATTAAATCTGTTCTGAACAGTCTTGCTGATGAGTTCTTCTTCGTCCGGATCCAAAACCGGTTCATCGAACCATGTATTACCAAGTTCAATGATCTCTATCAGATCACTGTTGTCTCTAATAAAAGCGAGCAGCTGCTTCACGGTACCCCGGAGCGTGACCGCCTGCAGATTCCGCAGCGGCTCGGAGCCTAATCCCAGTCCGACCGCCTTCCGGCTTTCAGCCTCTTCGCTTCCCGGCCTGACGACCGCCAGCACATCATAGAATCTGCCGGCAATCCCGTCAAAAGCCTCTTCATCCAGTGTTGAATCCGCGGCAAAATCAAGATAACGCACCAGGGTCGGCGCGGTGATCTTGCGGATATCACCCCGGGAAAGGCCGATAAGGTCGGCACCGGACTTCATTACAGACGCGTCCTTCGCCTCAGAGGTCCCGACTTTTACATTGCAAACCGCATAGGAAACCTCATCAAAGCTTTCCGCAAAAATGCGTGCTTCACCGTCGGACAGGGCCGTTACGGTGTTTGTCAGGGGATCAATGCTGATCACACGCTCATCCGTCACATACCAGTCCAGGGTCTTAAGGATGGTATTTTCCGGCTCAAATGTCACATGGAACGTGTAGCTTTCACCCTTTTCAAGCTCCAGTGAGTTTACCCCGAGGTCAACCTTCGTAATCGGTTCATAGCGGTAATGATCCTCGTTCTGTGCAGAAACAGGAAAAATAAACAATGCAAGGCACAGCAAAGCCATCCAAATGAAAAAACAGGGAAAACGATGGTTTTCTTTAGTCATAGTCTCTCTCCTCAACTTTTGCCGGAACTGCCGATCAATTCTCCGCGGTTACCGGGGCTGTTTCGGGTCTTGCGGAACGGGACCCGAAGCGATCCCTTGAACACATTAATCAACTATCCCAATTTTATTCTATCATGTATAACCTAATTTGTTAAGGTTATTCTCCCAGTTCCGTTATTGTTCCCCCTGAAAAAATTTCAATGTAATAATCAGAATCGCAGGATTCAACGATTTCCGTAAGTCTTTCAGTATCTGCACTTTCCCAGGCCTTTTCTGCCGAATTCCAGACGACAAGGTTGTCTTCCTCCGGCGTCTGGACAAAGACCACCCAGCATGTCCCTTCACCGAATACCGCTGCGACCTTATTTGTTCCCGCGGCCGGCCACGTGGCAAACTCCTCATCATGCAGGGGATCGAAAAAAACCGCTTTTACGTTTACTTCATCCAGAGGATTCTCATACACGATCATCCCCTGATGGTCTTTGAGATATTCCGGAAGAGAATTGTCATCAAGCTTCAGGTCTTCAACAGCCTGCTGCATCGCAGGGGCATATTCCGAAAGTCCAGCGATCTCCGCGCACCAGGCGGCTTTCATGGCTGTTTCCGCAAAATCTGTTTTCGGCGTAAGCGTCAGGTCAAAGGTAAACCAGAAATCAAACACATCCCGGGGTGTCATCCCGATTTCATACATCCGCCAGGCAAGTATGGAAATCAGATGCGAATTGTCATGAACATTGCCTTCATCATTCCAGTCATCCGGATGGTCCGTAAACGGCGTATAAAATTCATCCCAGGCATACAAGGCATGTTGATACTTATGAGCCCGGCGAAAGCCATTCAGCCATGGATTCTCGGAAGGGCTCCACTGCCGGATATCCGCTTCCACCGTATTCCCGATCAGGTCACTCAAAGCTTCATCCAGCGCGCCGGTCTCGTTCTCATATTGTCCGATATGGTTTGTGGAAGAGACGCCATGCGTGAATTCGTGCGCGATCACCTGCAGCGACTGTCCGGCTCCGTCGTCAATGCTGAAACTAAAAATGTGGAAGCCGTCCTGGAATTCACCGTAACTTGCATTCCCGCGGTTTTCACCGGAAATATCAAACTGCAGCATGCAGGGGGTTCGCTGTCCGTCCGGTCCCCACCATCCTTTTTCCGCGAAATAGTCATATACCTGAATAAACAGGTAATATGTCAGCAATTCGCCGTCAGAAGACAGATCCCGGTCCATATTGATCGGTGTTGAATCCTGACGGTCGTCAAGAGCTCTGATATCTGCTGTATCCACACAAAAAATCAGCCGTTCCTTGTCACCGAGATAACGCTCACCCGTATCAGGATCGACCAGGACCGGAATTGAAACATCCACAATTTCTTCTGAAACCGCGGTCACAGTTTTTTCAAAAATTTCGCTGTCCCAATCGGAAAAGCGTTCCTCCCAATCAGCCGGTTCCCGAAACGCTTCATAGTCCCATCCAACATCTTCCGGATTTCTTTCGAGAGAACTGACAGCACCGAGAACCTCACCATAATTGTTTGTGATGATCTTCAGATAACTGTTGTAAACCATTTTATCATCATAACTCTGCTGGAAGGTATAGACAATAAGGTCGCCATAGACATCCTCACGCATTGCGGCAAGGTCACTGTCACTGTCCTCCAGGTAATTCAGCGCCAGAGAATAAGTGTCATTCACATCCGTAATTGTTTCTCCGAACTCATCCCCGCTGATAAAAGTCCACACGCCATTCTCATTATCATGCCAGACCCGTCCTTCCGGTTCAAGCCTGGATACATAAGTATCCTGAACATAACTGATATCTTCCGTAAAAGGCCAGGACAGAAGCGTTTCCTCATCCGGCTGCATATACTCTTCAAGCTCTTCGGTTTCGGTCTGTTCTTCCTCCCGCTGCGCGGAAGCCGCATAAGGCATCAGCAAAACCAATGCAAACATTGCCGCAATGATTATTTTGAATTTCATAAAAACCATCCTGTGCAGTACAGATAAATTTTGTCAAAACTCCAGTAAAGCCGTGATATCCTGCAGACATTTTTCTATTGCACGCTCTTTTACAGGATGCCCGTCTAATTTGTTCATAAACGCAATGATCCTTGCGCATCCGAAAAGCTGCGCTTTCTTTTCAATTTCCGAACGTTCCATTTCATTACGGTCTTCAAGATACAAATCAAAGGTTTTACGGTATATCGTTTCCGCCGTCTCGACATCAAGGCCTAAAAATGCCGCTCCTTCCGGATCAATGGAAGGAAACTCATGATAAGAGTTGTATATTGTCCCAAGATCAAAAACAGGATCACCCATACAGAGCGTATCCATATCAATGAGCATGAGATCCTCTCCGCAGATCATAATGTTTTTCAGATGATAGTCCGCGTGTAAAAGCGTATGGCTTTCAGGGACTTCATCGAGCAGGCACTGTAGTTTTGTAAACACCGGTTCCGGAAGTGATCCGCTCAGGCTTTCGATCCATTCCGCCGTCTTCTGTTTCATATCCGGAAGCTCACCGGGCTGAACTTCAACAGAATGGATCTCTTTCAGCAGGCTGACGGAGCGCTCAATAAAACTGTTGAGATGTTCCGGAGACCGGTTGACATATTCCGCAGAAGAACGGGCGTCCAGGAGTTCAAATACAGCGCCGTAGTTATTACCTTCACGTACAATATCATAAGGGATGGCTGTAGGAATATCCCTGACAAAAGCCCAACGTGCAAGCTCACGTTCCTGTTTGATTTTATCCATCGGGACAGAATCATTATAAACTTTGATGACTGTTTCCGGGTCGATCCGATAAACTTTCCCGTGTGCTCCCTGCCCGATAAGCTCGCAGCCTTCTATATTGACTTTTCTGAGGGCTTTTTCAGCTTCGATCATCTCATTGAAACCGGTCAGTTCAAGTATCTCGTAAACCTGAGGCTGTACGTTAAGCATACACAGCCGCTTTGTTTTCTTTCGCAGCCGAAGCAAAACCCGAAGACCGGCACTCGAAATATAATCCAGGTTTTCCGCGTCAAGGATCAGCTCTTCAGGGATCTGCTGTGAATATGCATCCTCAATCGCCTTTCCGACAGATTCTGCATTCGTTCCGTCAATTCTTCCGCTCAAATGAAATGTTTCCATTTTTTGCTCCGCAAAGAGAATATTTCCAAATAATAATTTTACCAATTAAACAAAGCTGATTGATGATTTGCCACAAAATGTGGCAATCGTTTGAACAAGACCGGTGATTTGGTAACGGTAAAGAGCTTTATGAATGGGCCAATAAGTTTCATAATGAAAAATTAGCCCGCCAAAAGAGTAATCCTTTGAAGGATGAAGAATTCTTATGCTGCAAGTGCCAGCAACATGTTGTACCGGAAAACTACACTGTCACAATTACAAAATCAGGAGTCAGAAGCAGAAATGCTTTTTGCCCAATTTGTGGCTCAAAAATCTTCAGATATGAGAAAGGAAAATAAAAATTGGTATCAAGAGATAATTATAAAATATTACAGGAATATATCCAATATCTGAAAAATAAGGGAAACTGTTCAAAAGCGACCCTCAATTTATATACATCTTATAACAGCATTCTTCTCGAATGGACAGGTGAAAAACTTCTGAAGACTGCTCCTTCATTTGAAGAATCTCTGCCAAAATACCTTTCTGAGCATAATAATCAGAATGGTATTCCCTATTCATCATCTTATGTTAAAGCAATGTGTGCATATACCCGCCGCTTTTTTTACTGGGCAAGAGATCATTGCAAAGGATATAATAACATCACAGCGGAATGGATTGACAGTATTATCCCGCATAAGAATATAGATGAAGTTAAAGAAATCGTCTATTATACGCTTGATGAAGTAAAAAAGATTTGCGCTTTGGAGCCGGAGAATTTGTGTGAACAAAGAACTATAGCGGCTCTTGCTTTTCTTCTTCTTTCCGGTATGCGTATCGCTGCTTTTTTTACACTCCCAATTAATAATATCAGATTCGATGGGAATATCATTTT
>JAFPZX010000048.1 GCA_017417055.1 Anaerolineaceae bacterium | reverse complement strand
CGCCGGAGGAAATGGCTGCGTTGTTGCGTGCCATCGTAAGCGGAAATGGCGGTGCGGCATGAAAAAGGATACGGTATTGATTTTCGGGTAATGACAAACAGAATGAGCGACATTTGGAAGTGAAGCGGGAAATGCCCTGCACGTAATCTATGCACTTCCCCAGGGAAACGTATACTGCGCATACCCCATGATTTCGTTTGATATGGTCGGGGTTGCCGTGGCGGATAGAAAAGGGATCCGTGAAATTGATTCTTACGAAGAACTGAAAGCGTGGTGGCAAGATGGAAATTAAGCCTGTGGTTTGCAATAGACTCCAAACAAATCATACCTCCTTTGAGGTGGATTTTGAGCTGACACAGAATATTATGTTTCTAATCGGTGAATCCGGCACCGGAAAATCGGCTGTTTTCTCCTTTTTGCAGGAGTTGGCTGCCGAAAAAAAGTCCATAAGATGCTACAATTATCTGGATATAAACACGGGATATAAATCCGCAATCAAGCGGTCAAAGGGAAAGATGATTATTATCGATAATGCGGATATTCTGCTGGACGATGCCATGCGACAATATATTGCACTGGACACGCAAAACCAGTATCTTATCTTCGGCAGGAACCCAACCGGGCTTCTGCTGCACCGGGGCGAGATCTTTGAACTGGAAAGCCAAACCATCGGCGAAAGAACTCGTTTTACGATAAAGAAGGCGTTTTAACCGTGATTACTGCGAGAATTGGAGGTTTTCCGGTTAGCACAATTGATTTCTGAAAGACAGAGTTCATCTCACGGGCGACCGTCTCTATGCTGGCGGGCCGGTAACCCTTTCCCCGCCAGGCGCTGGCGGAGCTGCCGTTTATTCAATTGGATGAGGGCGACGACTATGAAATCGGCGCCGTATTCGACACCTTTGGCATCCGGCCAAACATTCAACCGTCAAGGAGGATCAAACCCTGCCGGCCATGGTGTCAAATCAGCATCATGCCAGAGCTGATGGTGCGGCGGAGCGCATTCCCGGTGGTTCAGTGCCGCATGGAGAAGACCTTTTCCTGCACCATTGGCATCTGTGTCAAGGATAAAAAAGCCTGCTCACTCTCTACATGCCGGTTAATTGAAAAGAAAAAACGTTAGGACCAGTACGATTTCTATGGATCGTACTGGTCCTTTTCTCTCCACAATACTGCAGCGCAAGGTCCAAAGAAGCAGTTTAAGCCGAGTTCATTGGCGAATCCGAGCTGGATACCTTCATCACCGGCTTCCGCCTTGGCGCATGGTTTATGATGGATACGTTTCTGAGTGATGACGCCCCGTACGAGAGTTTTCTTGAGAGGTAGCATCAGCGGCAGAATTTGAAAAGTGCGTTTTTCTATTGAAAAGTGTGTGTTCTGAGCATCATAATCCATTGAAAAATGGATATTCAATCCATCGGGGCCTCCTTTGCTTTCGCAGAGGAGGCCCTTTTTTGCTTCCAGAAAAGCGCTGTATTCTTTTTGGGGACGAATACGCTGATTGTTCACGTTGAATAAGTGAATATTCACCGAAAATTCGCTCATTCCGGTTGGCAAGGCGAATTTTATGAGTATAATATAGTCAGACTTCTTGTGAGGAGGCGCTCCGATGAATTTTGAGACCGAGAACATCGAATTCAAATCTCAGT
>JAFPZX010000047.1 GCA_017417055.1 Anaerolineaceae bacterium | reverse complement strand
TTCAGCCAGAACGGCATTTCCTTTTTCGTTCTTGTTCCGGTAATTCCAAATCTGTTCCCATTCCCGTCAACCAGAAGATACTCGCTTTTGAAATCGCCGTAAACAACCGGCGCTGTAAGATCCATGGAAATATCGACCGTTTCACCGGGCTCTACATTCCCGGTCAGATATGCATACTGAGAACCGCCCATATGGAATAAACCGGATGAGACAACTCTGTAAGACCGGTTCCAGGTGCAGGTGCCTGTATTCTTCAAGCGCCAGACCTTTGTGAAAGATTCTCCCGGATCGAAAACCATTCCATCCGGAACTGTCACGTCCTCAATGAATTCCGCTATGTTTGTACAAGATGCCGTTTTATTCTGCAGTTCCTGCATGCATTGTGAAATACAAATCTGCCGGATGTCAGCAAACCGCTCTCCGGTATCCTGTGTCTCACTGATCTCAGCGCCGAAACAGGATACTGCAGAAAGAAACAGACAAATCAAAACAGTAACTAAAGCAATATTCTTCATTTCCAGATTCCTTTCTTTTGCAGAGAATACAAAAATGCAGCGGGACCGCTTCCCATGCGGAACCCGCTGCCAAAAAAGGAGATCTGTTTTCAATGTTACAAAAAGAGTTACTGTTCCGGGAAAAAAGGAAAGAGTTTTTCTGTCATCCCGCGAAGCAGCTGCCTCATCGTTTCCTTCTGGTTTGCGGAAAGGCTTTTACCATTCTCCAGCTCCCGGCATATCCGGAGAAATCCCTGCGTCATCGCACTGACCGCCCGGCCATATTTCCGGTCTTCACAAAGATCGACTGCCCTGCCCGCTGCAATTGCCGTATCGCATCCCGTAAACTCGATAATCATTTCGGCAAGTTCGGCCATCCAGGACTCATCATGCTCCAGTGCATGAAGATGATCCTTTACTGAAAGTTCTGTAAATTTCTCCATAAATCCCTCCACAGGTAAAAAAGTTTGTGAATAATCTAAACAGCGATACTTATTGTTGTTTTCATGACTTATCTCCCGAGCAGCCTGTTCAGTATCTCCATATCACCGCCGCCATCAGGATGCAGCGCCCCGAAACGTTTTTCACATACTTTTCTCTGTTTCTCCAGTTTTTCATATGCTGACAAATAAAGAGAAACCGCCCTCTCTGCATTCCGATCTTCCGAAATACGCTGTACTGTTTCAAGGGCCTTTTCTGTAATTTCTCCGCCGTTTTTCCGGATCAGAAGCATACAGCGAAGCAGCTCAGGGCGGGCATTTCCTTTCCGGCAGATTCTTGCGGCTTCTTTTACATCCGTTTCTGAACAATCAAACAAAGCAGCCTGTCTGCGGACATAATTCCCGTCATTTTCAAGTGTTTTCCAGAGATCCGTCAGTTCCGGTATCTGGACATTTTCCTCATGATGAGGATTCTCCGGTTCAGTTTTGGTATCAGCGGCAGGTTCAGGAGAAACACCGCTTCCATGAGTGGCCTTCAGCGCTTTCAGATATCCCGCAGCCGAACCTCCGGTGCTGCAAAGCTCAGTCAGCTCTTTCATTTGTTTCCGCGAAAGATCCGGCAGCATTTCAACAAGAAGCTCCCGGACAGGTTCATCTGATTTCTCATACAGGGCCGTGAGATCAGGAATATCCCGCGAATACAACCGGCCATCCTGATACAGCGCCTCAATTTCCGGACAGCTACGGGAACTCTTATAGGCACGGATCAATTCGATGACATAAGGATGAGGAAATCCGTTCTGTTCGGAAAAAGCACGAAGAGAAATACTGTGGGACGAAAGATAACTGTCAAATTCCCGTCCTCTTTCATAAGCGTTCAGCGTACGCACGCCGATATTTTCTGTCATCGTTACATCGGCGGAACTGACCGTCGACTCAACGACAAAAGCCGGAATTGTAGTGAAACCAAGCACTTTGCATGCTGAAACACGGCGGTGACCGTAAATCAATTCATACCTGGTATCAGCCAGAAGATCGTCATCATCCTCAATATACTCCTTGACCATAACCGGAGTGACCACCCCGCGGTTCCTGATGCTTTCAAGAAGGCATTTATCTTCAGGATATTTTTCCGGATTGAAATCAGACATCCGTACCTGGGATGCACTCCTCTTGACGATACTGGCAAGAGGAATGAACTGCGCCGGAGAACGGCGTTTGATCAGCGAAACACCGGCCTCCTCCCTTATTGTCACCCGTTTGCTGCTGCGTTCCGGCTCGATCAGAAGATCGTCCGGTTCTCCCTCGTCAAACATTTTTTTTGCCACGGCGTTTTTATCTATCGGTT
>JAFPZX010000046.1 GCA_017417055.1 Anaerolineaceae bacterium | reverse complement strand
CAAGTGGGTGCCAGCGAAAGGGCGGTACGACAAAACAGCCGCAGAGCTTACCAGGAGTCTCCGCAAACACCCCGATGACCTCGGCGCCACGATCGGTGACTGGAAGAAGGAGGCGGGCGCGTGGATCCGCTTCAACCCGGTAGACGGGAACGGTGTCAAGAACGAAAATGTGACCGCTTTCCGCTATGCGCTGGTTGAATCCGACACGCTGCCGATTTCCGAACAGGACGCGATGTACCGGAAGCTGGAGCTGCCGATCGCGGCACTGGTCCACAGCGGCGGGAAGAGCCTGCACGCGATCGTCCATGTGGACGCGAAAGACTATGACGAATATCGGCAGCGAGTGGATTTTCTGTATGATTTCCTTGAAAAACAAGGCATGGAAATCGACAAGCAGAACCGGAACCCGTCAAGGCTTTCCCGGATGCCGGGTGTGACCCGGAACGGGAACAGGCAATATCTGGCAGCAGTGAACATCGGACGGAAGTCCTGGACAGACTGGATGAACTTTGTGGAGGGAGAAACGGACGAACTGCCGGAAATCCTCTCCCTGGAAGCGTTTTTGAAGAACCCGCCGGCGGTGCCGGAAGAGCTGATCCGCGGGATTCTGCGGCGCGGTCACAAGGGAATCCTTGCCGGGCCTTCAAAGGCGGGAAAGTCGTTTGCCCTGATGGAACTGGCAATCGCGATTTCAGAGGGCGGCAAGTGGATAGATCACTTTGAATGCATGAAGGGGTCGGTACTTTACATCAACCTGGAAATCGACAAAGCAAGCACGATCAACCGGTTCGCCAACATCTACAAGGCGAAGGGGATCAAGCCGAAGCACGCAAAGGACATCGACATCTGGAACCTGCGCGGCTTCGCGGTGCCGATGGACCAGCTGGTGCCGAAGCTCATCCGGCGGATCCGGGACAAGCACATCGACGCGATCATCCTGGACCCGATCTATAAGGTCATCACAGGGGATGAGAACAGCGCGTCGGACATGGGCCGGTTCTGCAACCAGTTTGATAAGGTGTGCACGGCAACCGGGGCGGCAATGATCTACTGTCACCATCACTCGAAGGGTGCACAGGGCAACAAGAAGGCCATCGACCGGGCGTCCGGTTCGGGTGTGTTTGCCCGCGATCCTGACGCTCAAATCGACCTGATCGAGCTGGAGCTTCCGGAGGATACGCGGAACTTTGTGCAGGACAGGGGCTGTACCGCGTGGCGGATGGAGTTCAGCCTGCGGGAGTTCCAGAGCCCGCCGCCGCTGAACATCTGGTTCGATTATCCGCTGCACCGTATTGATGATACGGGAACGCTGAAGACTGCTTATGCGCAGGGCTCCAAGCAGGCGAATCTGGCAAGAAGCGGAAAGCGGAACAGCACTCCGGAAGAGCGTAAGCGGGAGTTTGACAACGCTTATGATGCCTGCAATTTGGGAGATGAGCCGGTAACGCTGCGTGCCATAGCGAGTTATTTGCAGCTCAAAGAGCGCACGATCCGGGAACGAATCGAAAATTATGAGGATTATTACATAAAATATGGTTCTGTTTTCAGAACTGAAAAAAAGTGAAAAATTGCGGCGGAAAGGAAGATTCTCCTTTTTTCCGCAAAGTGCGGCGGAAAGGAAGATTTTTCCTTTTTTCCGCAAAGTGCGGAAGTCAAAAAAACACATTCCGCAATTTCCGCAAATTGCGGCGGAAAGGAAGTTTTTCCTTTTTTCCGCAAATTGCGGCGGAAAGGAAAAAATCTCCTATATTCCGCAAATTGCGGAAACCCCCTCCCTTAAAAGGGAGGGATATAACCTCCCTCCCTTTCAAGGGGAAGGGGGTTTCGCAAAAAATTGAGGTCTGAAAAACTTCAAAAACGTTCTAAGCGGAGCGAATTAGAACATGAAATTCTTTTTAGCGATGAACCCACCAACGGTGACGGCCCAGATGCACAAGGTGACTGTCCGGCAGGGAAAGCCGGCTTTTTACGACACGGTGCAGCTCAAAAAGGCACGGGCTCAATTCATGGCAGCGCTGAAACCGGAGGCGCCTGCGGAACCGCTGGAAGGGCCTGTTTTGCTGAGCGTGATGTGGGCTTTTCCCACGAAGACCCACAAGGAGGACGAGTTCCGGATCACCAGGCCGGATACGGATAACCTGCAAAAGCTGTTCAAGGACTGCATGACAAAGGCGGGTTTCTGGCTGGATGACGCTCAGGTTTGTGTGGAGATCGTCACGAAGCGCTGGACACGGAAATGTCCAGGCCTTCTTGTGGTGGTGGAGAAGTTATGAGAAAGAGCGGGTAATGAGAGGTGTGAGGATGAAAAAAGAGTGCTGTGAGAATTGCAAGTGGGGACTGCGGGGTGTCTGCCTGATCCCGATGTATGTGGGCGGTGATTTTTTCCCGAATCGTTCGTTCCCGGCAGAACATTGGTGTGATTTGTTTGCCGCGAAAGCTGAAGACAGTTCCGGACTGGGGCAGACTCCAAAGGCAGCGGAGAAACGGTCATGATTTATTTGTGCAAAGTGAGAAGGAGGAGAACAGTCAGTTACCGGGGTGCCGGTGCTGTTTATCGGGAAAAAACAAAAATCTAAGAAAGGGTCGGCGTGACTCCTTGCCGACGTTAAATAAAGAAAATGTTTTTTATTTTTGTATTTCCAAATTGTATTGTATGATTGTCGACGAGTTTCTGACAAGTATTATCGTCTTTAGCAAATGGTCAAATCATTGTCAATTTGATTTTGTTGTTCAGCCGGGATGTGTCCCGAGTCCCGGCTTTTTTCAGTGAGGAGTTAGGGGTAAAGGATGCTATGAGAGGACATAAGGTTGGCACACAGCTGAAAGCTGATGAGGATAAGCACAAACATCATTTTACGGTCAACCTGAAAGACGATGAAATGGACGACTTCTTCGCGTTATGCCGGGAAAATGATGAAATGATGAGCGTGGCGATTCGTAAGTGTATCAAAATCGTCTGCGGAATGCCGAAGGCAGAAAGGATCAAAGCATGGATGAAAGTAAGTCTGCGCTAAAGCCCTGCCCGTTTTGCGGGGGTGAAGCTGTGGTACATGCTTATTCGCATGACCCAGATATATCTGATTGGTATTATGTGTTTTGTAAAAAATGTGTATGCAGATTAGAAGTGTCAACAAATAGAAATCCGTTTTACACCAAGATGGAAGCCATCGAAGCATGGAACCGGAGAGCAGAGCGGACCGCGAAGGTAAACAAGGTTACACGGGTCAGCAGTGTCATCAGAACCGGACGCTGTGGCGACTGCGGATATGATGTTATTGACAGCTATAAGCACTGCCCTTACTGCGGCTGTAAGTTAGATTGGAGTGAGTGATGAGTGACTGCACGACCTGTGTACATTGCAGGATTTACGGAGATGACGAATATCTAAAATGCGAAAAGGATAACCAAAAAATGAGAATACCCGACTACTGCAACGATTACGAAAAGCGGGATGACGGCCTTGTCGCTGTACGTGTGTGGGATTGGAGATATTTAACACAAGATTTGATTGGCGGTGACCGATGAAAACGCTGGATGAAATAATTGAATATTTTAATGCTCAATGCAAAATGCGTCATGTATTTTTGACAAAAGACGCTGATGCAAGATTTGCAGAAGCGCTCCACTACCTGAAGATGTATCGGTCGGACAAGCTCCAGTGGGAGGCTGATCGGAAGTTGTGGCAGGAAAAGGGTCTGGAATTTGAAGAGGCGAAGCAGCGGCTCATCGAGGCGGCAAAGGGTTTTCAGAAAGCTAAAGCGGAAATAGAAGAAATTTCATCCGATTATGTGGCATTGAAACAATGGTGGACGGAACAGCAGGTGAATCCGCCCCTCACATGGGATGAACTGAAAACCATGGAAGGAAAGCCGGTGTGGGTGGTCGTAGACGGAAAAGAACGATGGCACATAATCATGAAAGTTACTAACGAACATTTGATACTTGAATCTGGGTTACCTCTACACAAATGTTGGATGAATCACCCTGATGGATGGCAAGCATACAGGAAGGAAAGGACGAACAATGGACACCAGAATAATCAGTGAAGAATTTGCAAAAATCGGCGCAGACCTTATCCAGACGGAGGAAACGCTGGTGGACCTGCGTGACAGCCAAGTGCAGATTATTTATTTAGCTTCCAAGCATAAAAAAATTTCAGGAGGCTGCCGCGTTTTCGGTCAGTGCGAAAAAATCGCGGACAAATACAAATGGGGAATCCCCTGCGATTTTACGATCACGGTTTTTATGCCGAACGTCGCAGAATACCAGTTTACGGAAGAACAAATCCGCGCACTGATCCACCACGAGCTGCTGCACGTTGGAGTGGAGCAGGAAGAGACGCTGATCGGAACTAATGAGCGATATTTCATCCGCCCGCACGACCTGGAAGATTTCAGACCGATCCTGCAGAAATACGGGGTGGACTGGAATCACAGCAACTGAGGAGGCGCAGCATGTATCCGAAATTTATCGAATTACACGGAGATGTGACGGACCAAGCATTATCCGCGAACGTTGAACACATAGTTATGTTCAGCGACGGAGTTATCGTTTTGAGTAACGAACCAATGTCAAAAGAAGGAAAAGCGTTCCACGTCACCGAGACATATGACGAACTCAAAACCCTTATCAGAGACTGCGGCTGTTTGATCCACAAGGCGGACCCGCGGCTTGACACGGAGCATCCATTGACGATGTACGACCTAAAGGACATGCTTGGGGAACCAGTCTGGAACAGCAACACAGGAAAATGGGCACTTGTCAGAAATTACATCGAAGTGCCAGAACCGGACGGCGTAGATGTTGCCTTTTTGCTGGATGCCGCAGACAATAGCACAGGGATGGCAGCAGGCGACCTGATCAAAACGCCGCTCTACAGGATGAAGGTGACAAAATGAAAAAGATTTTCAGTTTTTGTCCGAATGGTGGAGCGTAATTTTATTTATAACAGTAATAGCCTTGGCTTTCGCTGTTATTGCCATGTTTTTTATAAATTACGATCCATTGACGGAAGGCGAGGTCATAGACAAGTATTATGAGCCAGCCCACGAGGTTTATTCACCGATAAACATAACGATTGACGGGAAAAACCAGACTATCCAAAACTGGCGACAGGTCGGGGACAAATGGCGGCTGATTGTTCAAAATGGAGACAAAAAAGACATTTGGTTTGTTTCTGAAAGTTTTTACAACAGCGTCAAGGTCGGAGATTGGGTGAAAAAATGAGACTGATCCCGACTGAAGATCGTGAGCAGATGACCGTAATTCAGTGGCGGGATCTTATGGTCGGGCGGTGTCCCTGTCTGCGATTGCTTATTCATATTCCGAATGGCGGCTTGAGATCGAAGTCCGAAGCTGTCCGCTTCAAACGTCTGGGCGTACATCCCGGAGTTAGTGATCTGTTTTTGCCGGTTGCCTGTAAAGGGTATCACGGTATCTGGATCGAGATGAAAAGGCAGAAGGGCGGGAAGCTGAGCAAACCGCAAAAAGAATGGCTCGAAGATATGCGGGCACAAGGGTATAAGGCTTGTCGAGCGGATGGAGCTGAGGAAGCTATCGGAATACTCGAAAACTATCTGAATTTATAAGTTTACAACTGCGGTCCCATACGGAGGGGGGCACGGGATAAGACCACAGGCTCAAAGCGGGATCACTCATTCACCCGCGCCGCAGTTTTTTTTTTACAGGAGTAACACATGATTGAGATACTCGCAGGAGCCGGAGCCGTCGGGCTTTTTATGCTTATCGGGTCGCTTGCCCTATTAGTGCTTTGGGAGATTTTCAAATGACGGATGCAGAGGCACGGGAATTGATCGAGAACAACATCCGCCTTATTCGCGATTCGTATCATTGGGGACAGGTTATCGTTGAGGTTCGAAACGGGAAAATATACCGCGTCAACCTGACGGTCAGCACCACCCCGCAAACCAACACCGAAGATAAAAAATGTGGTAGAATTAATCCAGAGAAATAAACAACGCAAGCTCTCAGAAAGCGCGTCTGGAACATAATACCAGCGCGCTTTTTTATTT
>JAFPZX010000045.1 GCA_017417055.1 Anaerolineaceae bacterium | reverse complement strand
CCGGGTATCAGTGGAAACCGTCCCTGCGGCATCTTGACGAATCGTTAGGTTAATTCACTACTCAGCGTTCGGGCCGGCCCACTGGCTGATGCGGAAGATCACGAATTCAGCAGGCTTGACAGGGCACATACCGATTTCAATAATCAGACGGCCAAGATCGCGGCTTTCCGGCGGATTCAATTCATCGTCAACCTTCACATAGAAAGCTTCTGACGGAGTGTTACCGAACAAAGCACCATCACGCCATACGCCGCGCAGGAACGCGGTGATGTCGCGGTCAACACGGGACCACAGAGCGCGGTCATTCGGTTCGAAGACGACCCACTGAGTGCCGTTTTCGATGGATTTTTCAACAAAGTTGTACAGACGGCGGACGTTGATGTAGCGCCAGGCCGGATCTGAAGACAGGGTGCGGGCACCCCAGACGCGGATACCGCGGCCCGGGAACGCACGGATGCAGTTCACACCATTCGGGTTCAGGGTATCCTGTTCGCCCTTGGTGGTCTGATATTCCAAACCGACTGCCAGGGAAACGACTTCATTGGCCGGGGCTTTGTGGACACCGCGGGTCGTATCGTTGCGGGCCCAGACACCGGCGATATGGCCGCTCGGCGGGATGGTGATGATCTTATCGGTGGCAGGATCGGAGACCTTGATCCACGGATAGTACATCGCGGCATAGCTGGAGTCGAAACCGGTGGTTTCCATACGCCAGGCTTTGACTTCCTGCGGAGTCATATTCGGGGGTGTATCGAGGATCGCGACACGGTCGCCGCAGCGTTCGCAGTGAGCAATCATCTGAGTCTGGACAGACTTGACCATTTCCAGATCGAGCTTTTCGCCCGGCATGGTGGTCATCAGGTCCGGAACCACAACCATGGTCACATCATCAAGAACTTCAAGGCCGTCAACGCCGGTGCGGGCAGCGACGTCACCGCTGAATTCAGCAGCCTTCGGGGCAGCGAGCAGGTTCTGGTCCATGACCAGCATCTGTTCCTGTTCACGCGGAGAAGCAGCAGCGATGGAAGTTTCGAGAGCTTCAACATCAACGAACTTCGGAGCCTTGTTATTCGGCCATGCAACAGCAACTTTGGTACCGACAGTTTCGAGTTTGGCGCCTTCGAAGGATTCGAGGACAGTCCAAGCACCGTTCGGGCCCTTCTTTTCAACAAAGAAGTTGAAAGTCGCATTGCCGTTGGAAGCTGATTGAGCTTCAGGAGCCGGAGCGGCCTTATCATCTTTCTTATCATTGGTCGAAGCCTTGACAGGTGTGGATGCGGCAGGGGCAGTATTACCCTTGACGCCGGCGACGCGCAGGCGGAGCTGCATAGCATCAAAGCCGGCCTGTTTGGCTTCAGCACGCAGTGCCGGTTTTCCCTGGGCATTAAGCAGTGTTGCAGAAGCCTTCGGGAAAGTGCGGACAGAGCAGACATAGCAGCGGGTACCGCCGTTTGAGAAGTAGCCATACACAGCGTGAGGCAGCTTCAAACCCGGTACAAATCCGCCGAATTTGTCGACGAACTGTGTCCAGTTGGTAACGAGCTGCGGTTTGTTGAGGAGGTTCTCAACATACGGACCGTCACCATTGTCACGAACGATTTCAGCCTTTTCGGTGAAACCAACAAAAGCAGCCATAGCAGTTCCAACACCCTCGATCGGTTTTGGCCCGCGGTCTACTTCTTCAACATAAACACCCGGTGATAAATATTCTGGCATTTTTCCTCCTGAAAAATAAAACCTTTATCAATGATTTCAAGTTGTAGGCACCAATTGAGTCAACGGTGACGATTTTTCTCTGACAGGGTAAATGTCAGGAGAAAACCGTCCCCTTTGACCCGAAATCAGCAGCTACACTAGAAAATCATAATACTACCGTTTTTTCATCCAACGGGATAGAAATGACCTGACGTTTCAGGATCTTCCCGCGGAACAACACATTCAAATGATACTTTCCCTTCGGCAGGGTCGGAAGTTTGACCCGATATTCCTCATCCACGGTCAGCACTTCACTTCTTTCCTCAAGAACAACTGTCAATGTGGAAGGATCATACTTCAGCGTATCAATTACGAGACCTTCATTATAATGCTTTTCGTCATTCTCAACAAGAGCAGGACCGCCTTTCGGGTTTGTCTGTCCAACGGTACGTTCAAAGGAACTGACCTGACGTTCGATCCGCGGTTCAAAGGGATCAACCGTGATGGTCACCGTGACGATAAAACCGGCATGGATATCGTTGCCGATCACGCCCCAGATTTCGGTGACTTTTTCCGTCGGACCATGTTCCGGCTGGTAGACCGCCGCATCCAGAACAACCGGAAACTGCTGTTCATTCATTGCTTTGGAACAATATTTTTCCGGGATCGTCGGATTGCGCAGCAGCGTCATCAGTGTATCTGAAAGCAGCAGATGTTCGTCTTCCGGATCCTTGGTCCAGGCACTCAGCAGGTAGCGCAGGTCAATGCGAATCGGATTGCGATGGATCTCCACCCGACCGTCTTCCAGCGGAACCTGACGGTATTGTTCCGCACCGCGCAGACGCAGATTTTCCCGAATATCGAACAGGAACAAATCAATCGTCGGACGGTTCAGGCGGGACGCCCAGTCACGGCTTGGAAGGTCATATTTGATATCCACATTCTGACGGGAAACCGTCAGTGAATCCAGGATCAAATTGCGAAGGGCTTCATCCACATCCGATATCATCAGTCAATTTTCATCCTTTTCATTGCTTTATATAAACAAGTTACACAAGCTGTCACACACTCTGTTGTTGAGGCTGCTGCGCCTGTCCACCATTATTTACTCCAGTGCTATCTGCTTTATTCCGCAAAAGCATCAGAACCGATTTCTTGATATCCTCATCCGTTTCACCTTCTTTGATCGATTCCTGTATCATCGTCATATGATTCGCCGCGATCTCACGCCTAAACAGAAGTTTTGTATATTTATCTTTAAGAACGGGATCATTTTGAACAACATTCCAGATATCGTCAACTACTTGTTTCTGATGCTGCTCAATCTCTGCCGCTTTGACAGCTTTCTGATCTTCACTCTCTTCTGCTGCACTGGTCTTATTTTTTGAAGCGAACCAGTTGTTGATGGAATTACGTCCTTTAGCCTGAGCTTCGGCTTTCTTTTCCGGATCGCTTTCAAACGCACCGAGAACTTTTCCACCGATTGCGGAAAAAACAGAAGAGAAAAATGTTTTTGCCTTCCCGCTGCGGTAACGATTAACGTCATCGTTTGTGATTGTAGCGTCAACCGACTGCAGCATTTCAAGCTGTTGTTTTAGATTATTGTCAAGTGTTCTTTTTTCATCATTATATTCCGCCAGCCGGTTAGTCATACCGGTGACTAAAAAGCTCAATTGACCTTGCTTGGATGGATCATTCTGGGCGGCATTTACGGCTTTTTGATCTTTTTTCACTTGCTTATCCAGTTTGGCAACATTAGACTCACCCTTTTTGATATCCTCCTCAAGCGTTTTATAAGTTTGCTTTGTGGGTCCGGGCATTTTTTCGATAGCTGTCTTGACTTTATTATCACCGCCCATGAAATCGCCCATAGCCTCACCGAGTCCAATCGCATTCAAAGCAGCTCCGCCGATAGCAGACCCCAAGTCACTCCAGAAACCACGCTGGATGGTATCTTGTTCAGCATGTGTTGATTCTAATTCACGCTGAACAGTATTTCCTGTTTTGAGTTTTGAATCAGATTCACGCTGAAGAGTATCTTCTTCAAGTTCTGAATCTGTTTCACGCTGAACGGTTTCGTTTTCCTGCAGTTTTGGATCGAACTCCCGTTGAGCAGTGGACTCCGCCTCATGTTCCTGAGCGGTATCCGCAGCGCCTAACTTCAGCGGTCCGGACGAGGCATGACCGCCCTGCTGTACCACATGGGTCAGCTCATGGGTCATGGTCTGCATACTGGCGCCGCCGCCATCCGGATTGACGCCTTTGGTCAAAAACACATCAGAACCGATGGTGAACGCACGGGCATTGAGCGAACGGCTGATGGTATCAGAAGCCGCGTCTGTGTGTACATGCACATCACTCATGTCACGGCCAAACTTTTGTGAGAAATACTGGTTCTGTTTTTCAGAAAGCTTTTGACCGCTCCCGCGCATGCTTTGAATCTTCGATGAAACGTCGTTCGGCAGCATGCCGCCTTCTGGACCGTTCACATCAGAAAGATCCCGCTGGACTGTCTGCTGTACCGAAGCGGCAGTATTTGTCTTATTCTCTTTTTCCTTCTTTTCTTCCGCTTTCGCTATACTGCTCATGACACCTCAAGCTTTCTTATATTCCTCTCATCAAGCATGTCAGATTACAAAGCTTTTTACAACAGAATGAAACAATTTGGCTACAGATTCATTATAACACATTCCATCAACGAACCAATAAAAAGGAATAACCTTGTTTATCATCTATCGCTTCAATATTTTTTATACCACATTTTTTCAATATCATGAAATTTCTAAGATTATTTTAATGTTCCATACCGTCAACATTGGTTACCGATTCAGGTAATCAGCAGTGCATCCTTATCGCAAATTCGGGATAACTTTCCCCATTTTTTGATATTCCCGCTCCACACCATTGAGCAGGTCGTCCCTGGAAAGCGGGCGTTTGCAGCGGGCAGATTCATAAATTGCCCAGACCACCGCGTTGCGGATCCCGCCGCCCGCGATCTTGAATGATGTCGCGAAGGGAGTCAGATCGATATCCGGTTCCTTTTCAATGTTCTCCGGCAGCAGCAGCTTCCACAGCCGCAGGCGGGTTTCCTCATCCGGGAAGGGAAAATCAATGATAAAGTGTATACGGCGGGCAAAAGCCTCGTCCAGATTTGCCCCGAGGTTCGTCGCCATCAGTACGATTCCATCATAAGTCTCAATACGCTGCAGCAGGTATCCGACTTCGATATTCGCATAACGGTCATGGGAATCACCGACATCCGAACGGCGACCGAAAAGCGAGTCCGCTTCATCAAAAAACAGAACCACATTGGAGTTCTGCGCTTCCGTGAAGATATGCTCCAGATTCTTTTCCGTTTCCCCGACATATTTGGAAACAACAGTGGAAAGGTCCACACGGTACAATTCCAGCCCCAGTTCACCCGCGATTGCCTGAGCACACAGCGTTTTCCCCGTTCCGGGAACACCCGTGAACAAGGCAGAGATTCCGCTGCCGGAAACCAGTTTTTTACCGACTTCCCAGTCCTCCAGTACAAGAGAACGATTCCGCGCCATGGAAATTAAAGCTTCAATTTCCTTGGCCGGTCTTTCCGGCAGAACAACATCCGCGAGCGTATAGCGGGATTCCATCTTTTTTGCCAAATCAGACAAATGATGCATGGAGCTCAGACGTGCTCCTTCGTATAAATCTTTGATTGACAGATCTCGATCCTCAACCGTTGCCTTTCCAACCCCGGCATTTACTGCGGATCGAATCTGAGAAGTATTCAGCGTAAACTGCCCGGCAAGCGTACGCAGCGATTCATCGTCAACATCGGCATCCAAAGAAAGGCCACTCAAATTATTTTTCCAAACCATCAGACGCCTGGATCCTGACAAACCTTCAACCGGGATACGCAGGATCGTTCTTTTTTCCCGAATCTCATTTGGCGCAAACATGAATTGCTTCCGTGTGAGTATCGTGACAGGTACATCCCATTTCTGCAGCAAATTCCCAATCGATGAAGGGAAAATGCCACCGGAATCGACCCAGCCATTGCAGCCCGTGAGCACAAGCAGGCCACGATTCAAAACACAGTCCCGTAAAGCGAATTTCAGCAAAACAAGCGCATCCTGAATCTCAACACCCTGCAGATCGATCTTCAAAAGAGGACGTTTCAATTGAGAAGCAAGCCCCTTTGCATGCATCAGCAGACGCTCATCGTCAGGGCCAAATAAGGAAACGATTGGTACAGATTCTTTTTCGAATTCAGCAACCTCAATTGCCGCGGCAGGGATTTCCGCATTTTTGAACATAACATCATCAACATCGGGGAAATCATCAAACCATTCAGCCCTGCCATGGTAAACATCCACAGAGCGTGCACCGTTCAGCCACATGAGCAGTCCCGGAGCAGGCAGATATGTCGTCAATGGACCGGGAATTTCCTTCCTGCCTGTCTCTACAAGCCCACAGGACAGCAATTTTCCTTCCAGATTCAAAAGTCTCGCATGTTTATAACGGTTCTCATCCTCTGCGCCAAGCATGCTCAGCAGCAGGTCCATACGCGGTTCTTCACTGTTTTGAAAAAGCTTATAATGCCTGCGAAAACGCACATCATAATCAGGAGCCAGAATTGCCGTCAGCAGCAGCATTTCTTCCGCGGTCAGATCAAATCGACTGCGCAGCATTTCGATTTGCGGCTGCACCCCGGAATCTTTGGCTTCTTCTGCCAGTTTGTCCTGCTCAGCGAGCAAGGCATCCAACAAATTCGCACATGCCGCAAGTTCATTCTCATCCAGTCCATAATCCGGAGTTCCGGATTGACTGAGCGTATTCGCGAGATTAATTTTCGCCTCATTCCGCAGCTCCTGAGGGCACTGCTGCAGCAGCGTCAAAAGTCTGATTTCAAGGATTGAAAAAAAATTATTCAACAAAGAATCTCCGTCCATATTTCCACCCATCAGCGATCCGTAATGTTATATTTTGTTCGGACTTCATCAATAATTCGGTTGAAAATCACAGATTTATCGACCGTAATAAAATGATCTACGCCGGTATAATGCACCAATTCGAGATCAATACGGTTTTCAACATCCGTATTGAAGAAGGCAGACCCGTAACATGGAATATTGGGATCATCCAGATTGAGTATTGCGGAACGGACAGCGGAACGATAATTATACAGGTAGTCCTGATGAGCCGCCAATCGTTTGTCAGGAGTCTGCAGCAGTTTTTCTATTCCTTTGAAGAACCCCTGTGTGTTTTGCTTCATTAATTCATCAGCCTGTCCAAACGCTCTTGACACAATTATACCGGCAGCATATCCCATAGCTTCTGAACGGTTCACGATTTCACTCGGGCAGGAAGACAGATCAAGTGCCTGTTGTATGACATAAATATTTGAAGCTGCTGCCAATTCAGAAGGAACACTTTCAGGATTATGGCCGAGAAGAACAAACGCAGGATATAAATTCCGATCAGACCAACTGTGCCATACTTCATTCAGCTTATGTAACGGATCCTGATCTTCACCAATAATGATGACAGCACTTAGGTTTTTCATGTCTTTCTCATTTTGATTCCACAGCTGATCGACTTTGTTCGAAAGCATATCTTTCGAGAAGGGCTCATAAAAACAAATATTGAAACCATTATCCATGATCTTTTGAGTGACTTTTACTGCTGTGTCATGCCCATTAAAATTGTCGGTGAACAAAACCGCCACATCAACACCAATATTCGGAAGCGGTCTGTTTTCAAAAAGATATGATTGAATATAATCAAAAATATTCTTCGTAAAAATCTCACCAACAAAATCAGCATAATTTTGAGCCTTCGGCGTCATACGGATAGAATAACTGCCGTCTGAATTTGACGAAGATAAATCGCCATCAGCAAAGGGAATCAGCATGGGGACATCAAAAAAATTCATTTCCATAGATGTGTACATTGAAGCTTCATCTGTTGTCGCCCCAACCGTCAAAATAATATCATCTTCACTGTAAATATTCGCGAGATTGGTCGTAAACCTTCCGGCATCCATTCCTTCCGAGATCAGATATTCTTTTAGTACAATGTCAGGATCCATATTCTGCAGCCCTTTCAAAAAGCCTCTTCTGGCATTTTGCACCCGTTTCGAGGAATTAGCAAAATCGAGTTCAACACCCTGCTCAGAATTATTTGAAGCAGAAAGAGCAGGAGCATTCCAGATTGAAGAAATAATAATATTATTCGGGTTTTCCAGAAGAGAACGGCTATAAACGTACAGCCCAATTGCAAGAATAACGATAAGAGCCAAAATAATGATGATCCATATTTTTTTATTTTTTTCCATTTCTCATACCTCATTTCATAAATCAGCACCGAGTATGATCTGATTATCGTCGCTCCAGGTAAGTAAATAACACTGAGGGTCATATATGTTTCCATCGACGTAAATATCATTATAACCAGGTGTAGTATTTACAACTCCCCAACAACCCGGGACGGATTGTGATGATAAATCAAAAGTATCAGATTCTTCAGTATAAATTCCAGAAAATTCCTTATAGCAATTTATCGGTTCATAAAGCTGCGAACAATACACGGTGAATGGCTCCAGCAGCATCTCTGCTCCGGCAGAACCTCCAAAATGCAGAATACCGGGCATAGAAAGATCGGTTTCCAGATCCAGCAGGGTCACGATCTTGATCGCGAAGGTCACATCTTCCGCGGTAAATGGCGCAGAGGAAGGGGCATAGAACTCGCTGCCAGCATAACGAAGCGTCAGCGAAGTAATCGTAACTGCCTCGTCCAGTGCCTCGCGAACTGTTCTGCCATCATCCAGCATTTCGTAACTGCCGAAATCCAGTGCGAAGCTGACCATATCATCCGTGACCAACTGCGGTTTGATAGAAATCGTCTCCGACACCGGCAATTCGCCATTCCCGCGCTGATAAGCAACTTCAAGATACAATTTTTCTTCTTCCAGTGCATCTTCCCCGCTCTTTTCGTAATGGAAAACGATCGGATAGGATTTATATTCCGAACCATTCTGATCGCGTACTTCTCTCGGCAGATAAGTATCCACTCCCCAGCCGTTCACTTTGACGCTCACTTCTTCATAATTCAGAAAATCCCCATCAGCAGCTTCCAGTTTCTGAAGGTCAAGTTTACTCAGAGAGCCTTCCGCCTCCGGGCTGAAGCGGATTTCTCCGCGTTTGATGTCAAAAACTTTTGGTTCCGCGCTTGCGGCACGGTTATAGTCATCGCCGTTGTATTCCGCATAGAGGATAATATCATCTCCGCAAACGGAAGTATATTCACCGTTATTATAATCCGTGCACTGTGCTGTGAAAGAGCAGCTCAATACGCCGGCAGAATAATCCGGGAAACACTCGACGGGTGTGCGCACACCGGCTGCCTCATAACCTACCAGGAGCTGTGTGCTGTCAAAATAATCCAGCGCTCCACTGAAAGTAACATCAAAGCGGGCTGTTTCATTTACATAAACATCTGCTTTTGTTTCTTCAGAGGAATCCACCTTGAAATCGGAGATCGTCAGGCTGACTTCCTTCTTTTCAATGCGGGAAGGCAGCTGGACAGGCATCATATAATTATCACCGTAAATGTCCCACCCCTGGATTACACATTCCATCACCAGCTGGCTCATACTGCCATCCAGCTGGAGGTCACCGGTTCCGAAATTGAAATCGTAACGGGCAATAAAGGAGTCTCCGTCCCGGTAAAAGTTCAGGGAGGTTTCGCCATTCGGCAGCATACCCCAGCGGATCAGCAGCGGCTGCCACCAGTCGATCACGAGACCTTCACTGTCAACCGAAACAGCATTGACCACACTTCTGTACTCCTCATCAGGTGTCAGATAAAACTGCAGCTGATAGTCATCACCCACAACAAAACCGGCATCAGCATCAGCCGGAAGCGGCATTTCTTCGCCCATATGGAACAATTTGACAGAAAGATTCGCCCGCGGCGTAGTGATTGGACGAATCACAAAATCCTGCGCCGGTGCATAATTGACGGCGAACAGGCTCTCCAATGCCGGAGAAATCAGATCATAATGAATAGTCGTCTCGATGTCCGTCGTCTGATTGAAATACGCGGAGCAGGACGCTGTACCGTTTTCATCGATGAGATAATCACCCTGGCAGGTGGTCAGGTAGTTATAATCCCAGGTGCTGTACAGAGACACACCGGCATCGTTCAGAACAGCACGCGTATAATCCGAAAAACCGCCGGTACTGTCTGACAGCGAAGCACGGAATTCGGTCGTCTGATTCAGCAGCATGTTCTGTGGGACGGACAAATTGACGGTAATCGCTTCACGATGGAATGGTGTACCGGACATCGCCACCTGAGCAGATGTATTGTAAACACCGGACATGAGCTCCATGGACATCGTACCGGCAGCGGTATCATCCGAAATGGACATCGGGAAGCGGAAAGAACACTCAGATTCCCAGGCGCCGTCTTCCTTCTGTTCAAGCGTCCCCAGCATATATCCGGCTCCGGTGGGAACCAGGCAGGAGGGCAGGTCGCCGCTCTGTGCCAGAACGTCAAGGACACTCCAATTCACCTGAACATAATCGCCATTCTGCGGACTGCGGGAGGAGGAAACACCTTCCACCCGGGCCTTCAGCGTGTACAAAGCGGGCTTGCCGAACCCGTCAGAGCTGTTGGGATAATTGGATGTGGTACGATAGAGCGTACTCAGCGTATTGCCATAGATCTGTTCTTGTTCCGCGACATCTTCGGTCATCCGCAGCGTCAGAGAAGGACTGATCGCCGCCTGCCGCTTGACAATCACAGAGGGCATGTAAACATTCAGGTCGTTGACGGCCCAGGAATTGTCATTCAAATGGACTATAGCCGCGGCCTGAACCGGATTCGCGATTCCGCTGGGGACAAAAGCACAGGATGCGGCATATCGTCCTTCGGAGACTTCCTGAAGATCAAAATGCGTCGTTCCATCAGAATCGACCGTGCACACTGTCCCGAACATCGCGGCCATATCCGCATCCGTACTCTGCCCCAGGGCAGCAGCCCAGTCGGCAGGCCAGGTCACATCGGTCGTAAACACACGTCCGGAGGGCATGGCAGCACTCCAGTCCGCGGGGAATTTATAAGTCAAAATATAAACGTCATCCGCATTGAACATGCCGCAGGGAACGGTATCACTGCACAACAGATTTCCGCGGCTGTCAGTGATTTGTACCTGATGGGTTGCGGCAAACTGGGTGATGTTCACAGGATAGTAATTCCAGCTCAGCGGAGCCATTTCATAGGTCTCATCCGCTGCAAGGCCGGTAGACGCAACAGTAAAGGTAACGGGGTCCGCGGCCAGCCAGGTCTTGTCAGAATAGCGTAGTTCGCAGCGGAAAGCATTGCCGGTTTCTATACGAAAAGCACTGCCGGGGATCTGCAAAGCTGTACCGTCCGCGTTCAGATACTGCATACATTCACAGGACGGATCCAGCGGAGCAGTCCGCAGGGAAACAGGCAAAGCAGCCTGAATCATCACGCTGTCATTCATCGCACTGTCCGACCGGAGATTGAAGAAATAGGGTTCACCCACATAAAGCGTGGACCCATAGATCAGCGCATTGCCGTTTTCATCCGTAATAGACGGAGTCAGTGTCACCGATTTTACCGTCATTTGGACGTCGAAAGCCGGCTCCTGTGTTTCAGTTACAATTCCGCTGTCTTCCGTGGCAGTGACGGTTTCTGTGACTTCCGCAGGCTGTGCTGTTTCGGTAATCTCCGCTGTTGGTGTGACCTGTTCCGTTGGCTGTTCCTTGATGATAACCGGAGAAAGTCCCAGACTCAAATCCTGTACAGCCCAGGCATTGTCATTAAAATGTACATTGATCGAGGAGGTCACCGCATCCCGGATAGCGCCCGGCGTGAAGACACAGGAAGCCTGATAACGGCCTTCAGAGATTTCCGTCAGCTCAAAATGAGTCATACCGGTCTCGTCGACCTCGCAGGGAGTACCGTAAGCCGCTGCGATTTCCAGGTTTGAAGGATTCCGCAAGGCAGCCGCCCAGGGATCCGGCCAGGAAAAATCAACGGAAAATTGTCTGCCCGGCGCGGCGTTTCCGCCCCAGTCTGACGGGAATTTGTATGTCAGGATATAGATCTCATCGGAACTGAACATACCGCAATGAACGGTATCGCTGCACAGCAAATTTCCGCGGCTGTCGGTGATTTGAGCCTGATGGGTCGCGGCGTGCTGTGTAACCGTCGCCGGATAATTGCTCCAGCGCACCGGGACCATCTCGAAAGTTTCTTCAGCCGGTTTTCCGGAAGGATCCACGGAGACGACAATCGGATCAGCCGTCAGCCAGGCCCGATCGGTATAGCGCAGCTCGCAGCGGAAAGCGCCGCCGTTTTCTTCATTCCACAGGCTTCCGGGGAAGAGCAGCGCGGAACCGGCTTCATTTATATATTGGAAACATTCACTTTCCGGATCCAGCGGAGCAGCCTGCAGCGAGGCGGGCAGTTCAATCGAAACGGCAACACTGTCATTCAACGCACTGTCCGAACGGATCTGAAGGGTATAGGGTTCATTGACATAAAGGGAAGCGCCATAGACCAGGACATTCCCGTCAGCATCCAGAAACTCCGGAACCAGCGTAATCGGTTTCACCGTCATCGGGATATCAATCACCGGTTCAGCGGTTTCCGTCACTTCCGGTGTTACGGTGGCAGAAGCTTCCGGTGTGACCGTGACAGTTCCCGTGGTTTCCGGCGTTTCTGACGCAGCAGCTTCGGCTGTTTCCGTGACAATCGGCGTAATGTTGGCGCCGATCAGCAGCTCATCCGCCGAACGCACACCCGTCAGCAGGTAGGAAGCCGTCTGTGAAGCGAATTCGCCGCTGGCGTCAAAGAAATTTACATCCAGCGTGTAATCCCCGGCAGCAGGCAGTGCTTCAGCGGAGAAAACGATGCGCATGACAATATCGTCTTCGCCCTCAGTGGTTTGTGTGAGGGTCTGGCAGGATTCCGTACCGGCTCCCACCGGGCAGAGAACAGCGGTCAGCTGTGTCTGTACATCAGCGAAGGAACGCATCTCATCGGAATTCACCGTTACGGTAAATTTGAATGGCTGTCCTGCCGCAAGGGAGGATCCGTCGATAGCGATACGATCCGCGTCGGCAACTGCTGTTTTCTCCGGTTCTGAGGTCTCATCGGGAATGGATGTCTCGGTTTCAATAACCTCAGCAGTTTCGGTGACTTCGGTTTCAATGGGCTCCGCTTCCTGTGCAAATGCTGTGCTGAACATCAGGCAGCTCACCAAAATCATGAGAAGGGAAAAATATGTAACGAAAATTAATGGTGACACGCCTCGGCAGCGCACCAAATCCTTTCTGATGAGCATTTTCTTCATATTATTTTTCCTTTCTCCTAACTCACATTTATTCCAATGCATTGATGATATTTATTATTATAACTGTTCAGAATACGTCTATGGAACAGGTTTTATTAATTCAATTAATTCTTACCGTGTGACTATTCAAAACCCGGTAGCGCATCCCGCACCTTATTGCAAAGTCAGAACCGGATTTGCAAGCAGTTTATTCACGACATCATGAAACGCAGCCTTTACACCCGCATTTGATAACTCAGAAATTACAGTAATCCTGTTTACGCCGGCATCTTTGGACGATGATCCACAATGATACATTTTTTCATCTTCGGTATTATAGTCAAGGATAATAAACCTGTCATGCATGATACCATCAGTGATTTGAAACGAAACCGTGATTTCCGGAAACTCTCTATGAAAGTCATTGTAATCCCGAAGTTGAACAAATACTTCATTAAACTTGGCTTCGTGCTCGACTAACTGAGATTGGATAGCATGTACTGTCTGTTGTGTATCCGAGACCTGCATTGACAGACGCAAATAATCATGTTGTCCAATGAGAGGACGATTTTCAACAATAAAATTCTTCATTGCACGAAAGGTCCTGATCAACGCTTTGCTCTGCTGAACAGCAAGATCGCCTTTCAGGACTGTCATCAGCATGTAAATTCCGGATTCAGTAAAAGCGTAAGGAAGATAAGACCTTCCTCCCTTAATTCCTGCGACCTGTATCGAGGTCACATTTTGTGACCTCGATATTTCTTCAGTTTCTTTTCTTGTTAATTGGAAAATGAAGTCATCGTCAAACCTGTCTGCATTTCTTTTGACTTGTTGATTAAATGATTTTGTTGTATACCCATAAATCTCTGCCAGGTCAAAATCGAGCATAACTTTTTGCCCGCGGATCTCATAAATTTTATTCCGAATAACTTGTTCGTTTACAAGAATAATCTCTGTTTTCACCAGTGCCTCTGTAGAATTTACAAATACATTGCGTTGGGGACAGTCCCGTAAAGGGACAGTCCCCGGTTTTATTCTTATTCACCTCCGAGGGTCACGCTCAGGGTAACCGGCGAACCGGAGGTGAGCGGTGAGGCAGATGTGAACCCGGCAGAAAACGAAATATGGTGATATATCGTACCCTCACGCCAATATTTATTATTGAGCGAGTTAAGGGAGACTTCGCAATAATAATAAATATAATTATCCGCACCCGGGAAATTGGTCACAGTAAAGGTATCTCCGCTTCTTTTTATGGTTATATCACTATCAGTTACCGGTAAATCTAAAATATTAATATATTTTGGATAACTCGTCCCGATTCCATAACTTTCCAAACCAACCCTATCGATAATTAGATACTTGGAATAAACCGAATCATACCCATTGATCTTAAATGTAACCGTTCCATTCCTGTTCGCACTGAGGACCTCCACAGTCGGCTTGCTGATTCTTTGGACACTATCGTATAATGGCGAAGCTGAATTAGCATAATAGTCGTCACCATGGTACAGGAGGCGGTAATTTGAAAATGTTCCGGCTCCGGTTGGCATCCAGCCGGAAACAAGCACCTCAACTCTACCGTCTACCCGCCGCACCTCGAAATCATCAGAACAGGTTGACTGGTTCGTCCTCAGGTTAACTGTACAGCTGGCCGAAGAATCCAATATTTCGATCTCGAAGGTTCCTGTGGGTGCCGGACCGCTTTCATCGTAGTTCAGAACCATGGTCAGGAAGTAAGCGGAATCCATTCCGTAAACATCTTTCAAACTGACAGTCGTTTCCGGTTTGCTCAGTTCCGCCACTCTGTTCGGAATACTGATATCACTGAATTTGGGGACCAGGGAGACGACCACATTTTTATCAGAAGCAGAAAGCTTTTTCCATCCTGTGATTGTGAAGGTGTCACCGCTGCGGCTGACCTGACCGCTGCCATCCGTTAACTGGTTGGTGGAAAGGTCAATATAGCTTTCCGTAACACCGTAAATATCATTACTCAAACGGATTGCGTCAAAGATACCCCAAGATTCCAGATCACTGAGACCATTCACAGTGAAGGTAACATCAACCATGGGGACATAGCTACTTCCGGAGCTTACCGGATACTTCTTTGCCTCGGTAATGTCGATGGTCGGCTTCACTCGGGTTGCTGAGATAAATTGGGTTGCATAAGAAGAGAAGATCGTATCTATATAGAATTGATCCTGGAACAAAGACATGTCACCGTCAAGCGGATACGTATTATAGACAGCCCGAATACTGCTGGTGTTATTTCTAACCGCCATATTCTTCATCGTGATTTGATAGGTATGGTTCGTTTCGTCTTTCGCAGACGTAAACGAGAATTTACCGAAATCATCAGTGCCGACAGTTTTAGATGGGTCTGAGACATTGATATACCCATATCTTACTGTATTATTTGCCTCGGCTCCTACACGTACCCAACCGTCCGGCCATAAGTTGAAGGTTCTGGCCAATTCACCAAAGCTGAAGTTAATCTTCCCAAAAGCATGCTCATAGTTC
This sequence comes from Anaerolineaceae bacterium, assembly GCA_017417055.1. Taxonomy (GTDB): domain Bacteria; phylum Chloroflexota; class Anaerolineae; order Anaerolineales; family Anaerolineaceae; genus Flexilinea. The sequence goes on along the minus strand of JAFPZX010000045.1, from coordinate 63,713 downwards.
GAACCATCAATGAGCACAAACGGATCAGATAACGAAACCTCCGTTCTGATTATCTCGTAATCCATCGGATTTGATTTTATCGTGCTGTTGATTTCAGTATCATTGGCAGCCGCCTTCAGATAGGTGTCATCCGACCCGATCATATCCTTCATATCCCTGATCATAAAGGTATATGTATAGGTATCCGGATCGTAGGACCCGGTAATCGTACCCGTTACCGGAGATTCAAACTGCGGATTTTCCTCGCGTAATTCGAAAGCGGCATTATGGGCATCGTCATCATTTTTCCCGGAATACAGCATGACCCGCGGATACAGCTTGAACTTTTCCAGATCCGCTGTGCTCTTGATCGTGATCTGTGCATAACCGACCTGATGCGGTCCTTTGAACGCATGGTTCACGGTAACTTCCGGAGTTACTCTCACCGCGACATTAGAACCTCCTACGCTATTATATGTATAGAAGTCATCGTTGGCAGCGGTAACACGCATAAAATTGCTGCCCCAGCTATGGAATCCTCGGATTCTGATAATTGCTTTATGAGCCGTCTCATCTACCGAAAGAACCTGTGCGCTGCAGCCGCTCTGCTGACAAGACACAGTGCTCTGATTCAGATCGAAGTCGCATGTAGTACTTGCTACATAACCTCTGAGCGTAAGACGGCCTTTCGGCTTTTGGAATCCGGCTGCGGTCTGCGGATCATAATCCAACACCACATCCATAAAGAAATTATCATTTTCTTCATTCAGAACTTTACCATCAAATGAAAGTTTTACGGAACCCTTCGTATGGGTGAAGGTCCTCGGACCGGCTTTCGGATACTGGTCTTCCCCGAGCCCGGAAGCGAGCAGCCACGCGGTACACTGGGTATCTTCCGCATCGATGGGTCCTTCCCAATTCGTCACGGTAAAGGTAACGTCGTTTCCGGATTTCGTCCAGCTCACCTCGCCGGATCCAATACTCAGCGTCGCTGTCCCACTGGTGGAGCTGCTTCTCAGGATATCTGAAATATTTTCAATGTAATTGTACTCACCGTCATGGGCGGCCAGCCGGATCTGATCGTACACACTGCTATAGTATTCCACATAATCATTGCCATGGACCGTCACAGTTACATTGGCTTTTGTGTTGCTGAGCTTCTGAGCAGAATCAATGGTGATCGTCGGGGCCCCATTTACGAAAGTACCGATCATGTCAGAATACATGAATAAACGGTCGCTTTTGTATGCAGCATCGATCTGAGTTTCCACATCGGCGGTTCCTGCAGGATTCCGGACTAACATGGTTATGGGCCAGGTACCCACTGTTTTGGTCACATCTGCCTCACAGCCGCCGGTACAGGTCCCCTCGTCAATATCGCAGGTGCAGTCCAAACCGCCTGAGGTGAAGTATATCGTCCCTGTGGGAGCAATACCAAATGCATTCGCAACAACCTGCTCATTCAATTCCGATGTCAATTCCGCCTTTATAACCACATGTCTATCACTGACTTTAACAATCTCAGGCAAAGACAGACTCGTAGAGAGTCTATCCAGCCAGAGTTGGTAATCCATTGGATATGACGTAACCGACCATCTATCCGTAACAATATTAGGATACAGAGACACCTCAAAGCTATTATGTCTCGGTTGAATTATTTTTTGGCCATTACATTCGCCATTCAGATTTTTGAAAATGTAAGTATTACCATTAACAATAATTTCGTCCGCATGACAATTGTTATAACCTGTAAGAGTTTTCGCAGCACGATCAAAAAGGCAGTAATCCGCAGCACTGCCGGTCGTATGTCTCATCAGACGAATATAAGGATAAACATTATATTTGCCGGCCAGGGTGTTCTCATCAATTCCGTCGACTGTGAACATGACATAACCATTACGGGAACCATCCGATTCAAGAGAGCGCAGCAGATATGAAATTTCGACTGTTGGTGATTCCGTATTGGAATTTGCGCTCACGAGCGCGGATTGGTTGAAATATTCATCCCCGTTGTATTGGACCTGAACCCTGCTGACAGTCGTACCTGCCGCGCCTTCATAAGTGCGCACCACAAAAGTCGCCTTATGATTTTCTGCGTCAACTTCTATCGTTCCGCACCTATCATTCGTGTCGACATCATAAAAATAATCAGCGTACAGACCGAACTCGCAGACTTTGGGTGTACCGCCGTTATTCCCGGTGATTGTCAGCGTTCCGGAGGGTCGCGTTACATAGGCATCCGCAATATCCGGATCATAACTCAGCACCGCGGTCAGGTAAACATGGCTTCCTGCCGCAGAATAAACATCCGAAACCGCGAGATTGGTCCAACCGGTATTATGCCCGAAGGGCTCGTCATCCTTCGGATATTCAGATTCGGTGAGATAAGTATGGCTCACCAGCTCCACGGTACAGGTTGTATCCGCGGGATTGATCGGACCGCTCCAACCGGTCACGGTGAAGGTGACGGTATCACCTTCTTTTGTCCAGGTGATCGTACCGGTGTCAGTCGAGTTGATAAACGAAGCTGTTCCGGAGGTGTCATCGACCTCCATGATGTCGCTGATGTTGATATAGCTGGCCCTGCTGTCATTTGAATAGAGCTTGATCTGGTCAAAGAAACTGCCGTAAATATCCGCGTAATAACCGGCAGCGACCACCTGGAAGGTGACATTTGCACTTCTCAATGAGGTCTTGAGCGCGGAACCTTCTTTGATTGCGATCACCGGATGGGCATCGATATCAATATTCCGCGTTACATTAATGTCCGACAAGAAATCATCGCCGGAATACCCCACAGTAATCGCTCGGGTATTGGCATTGGAGGCGAGTTTCTTCACGATAAAATGGATTTTTCCATTCATCTCTGCCAGTTCATCATATTCCACCCAACAAATGTCAACCGGCTCCCCTTCGCTATTCACTGCGCTGGTACTCCTGTTTGCAATATTAAAACTGCAGGTACCGGCGGAGGTGGTGAAAGTAAAGATTCCTGTAGGTTTCACATTGTATCTGCCGGAGATTTCATTTTCGTAACTGAAATCCGCGGTCAGGAAGGCGTATTTGTTCATGACCTTCAGCTCATTGGACAACATAAAGCCGGTTTCCAGTTTGCTGTAATTCCTGGTTGCTGTCGGGTATTCTGATTCAGTCAGAACGTCTTTGGTGAAAACATTCACTGAGAAGCTCGTATCTGCATCTGTATAGAGACCGGCAAGACCCCTGAGCGTATATGTCGATCCATCAATAACCAGTTCTCCGGCGCAATCAGGATTGCTATCTGTTTCAAACTCCTCATTTACGAGATGATAGGTGCAGTATTTGCCGCCTGCCGCGGACCCGAAGCGAACCCGTTCATTGAGTCCGTAAACAGCAGAAATACCATCAACATCGGTCACCGTAAAGTCGGCATAAACCTTCTTATCAGTCGTATAAACAGCATTGTTGATCGTGATCTGCGGCGTTTCATCGGTGAAGTCCGCTTCTGCAAGCTCAGCTTCTTCAAAGTAATCATCACCGAAATACAGCATCTCTACCTGGGTGTGTCTGTCCTCAACCGGCACATTGCGGATCACATAATGGAACTCACCGTCAGACAGCCGCTCTGCCCTCATCGTGGCACCTTCACATCCCTCAACCGGGTCAGCAGTGGGTGAGTTCAGATCAAACAGGCAGTAATCACTGTACATACCCTCCGTACCGACGGCCCTTAAGCGTAACTTGCCACCCGGAAATACGTCTTCAAAAGTCACACTCTCTTCATCATACTCGATATCAAAAGTCACATAACCATGTGTCTCGTTGTACTTCAGTACATTCGTAAGCTTCAAGGTCGTAGGAACCTTTTTGATCCAATAATCCGCCACAGCAACCGGGTATTCGGCAAGCACCCACGGAGTTTCTATATCAGACAAATAATCGTTCATTACCGTCACGGAAAGCTTTTTATCTTCCTGAGCAATAATACCGGAGAGATTCTTTATGGAGTACGTATAGATATGATCACCTGAATCATCAACACTTTCATTGCGTGAGATCGTACCTGTGCAGGGACCATCTACCCAATCCATCGATCCATCGCTGAAGATTCTGAAGGTACAGGTCTTCTCTTCCGCACCTTCTGCATCGCTCTTTGAACCCAGCTTGACCAGATTATAGACGTCGTATTTTTCCTCAAGGTTGTACACCTTCACTGTAAATTCCAGATCCGCAGTGGTATGTGTGGTCTTCTGGACACCTTCTTCCGGGATGGTGATTACAGGGCGATCCTCGGTAGTGATATACGCATCAGCCACGTCAGACGCAGCAAAATAGTGGGTTTCGCTTACCGGCTTATATTGCACATGGACATTTCCACTGTTTTCCGGAACATTGATGTTTCTGACCTCGAATTTGACCCGAACCTTCTTATTCTCATCCGGCGTTTCTGTACCGCTATCCTCTTCAATCGTAACTAAACCACAGGAGAAATCCATCATTTCAAGATCGAAATCACATTCTTTTTCTTCACTCGAACCATCAAATTTTATCAGCAGACTTCCTTTCGGCTTAACAGCTTCCGAATCTTCATCTTCTTTATACAAATCTGCAGCCCACTTATCATAAGACAATTCAGTTTTCAGGAATAAATGTCCATTTGTACTTCCTTCAACAGGGTTATCGATCTTCAACACATCAGACAGAGCAAGTGTTGTTTCTATCCCATCATCCTTTTCAACATCGATAGGACCGAAATCGCAATTAAGGAAATACCGGTTATCACTTCCGTATGAGGCACTGATTTTTGTCTGTCCCGGAGTGTAAGGCACAGGAAAGTCGTTGGAAATCAGCAGACATTCATTATCTTCACACCACACATACTCATCACCTGAGAGAGCACCTGTTTCAAGATTATAGGTTATCTCTTTGGTATCAGTGCCATTTGTGATCGTAAACTTCACTTCCTGTTTAGTTTCCGGAACACGGGTAGTATCTTTCTTATACGAAACACCATCCGGAAGATCCTCGGGAATTCCATAAAAGCCAAATGCGATGATTCCGATATTTTCTTCAACATGCTGCACCATAGCATAATCCATTGACAAATGGGGATGGATCCGTTCTCGAATGTCCAGGGTGGTTTCAGCTTTTTTACTGACATAATGGTCATCACCATCGAAAGTACCGGTTAATGTGATTGTGGTGCCCACATAATCTTTAAATTTATCTGTTGTGAATGTACCGCATTGCTGCGAAACAGGGAACGAGGCAATCGGATTCAACTGCTGATGGTTTTCATCCGTGATGACGATCATTTTCGATTGGTCAGGCAGCACACTGCCCTCATAAGACAGCTCCGCACAAACCCGAACCGTCTGACCGGTATCCGCGGCCTGATCATACACATAATACGGCTGAGTAAGATATGCTCCCTGCTCATTCTTAACATCATTTGTGACGGTGAGCTTCAGATTGATATCATTCCTGTCAACAGTGACTTTCTTCGGCTCAGCCACAGCTTTTTGGTAATAGGTATTGCCTTCATATTCTGCCGTCACGTCATAAGTTTTGGCTGTATCCGGCAGTTTGATCCTGCAGGAAGCCGGATCCGGATAGGAGATGGGACAGGCCGCGGTTGAAGTACCTATCTTCACTGTGATGTTTCCGGTCGGAAGCTCATCTTCATCAACGTTATCCGCCTTCACCTGAACGATAACTTCCTGTTCAAAAGCGAAACTATCCTGTTCAACGCCTTCAGCATCTGTGATTTTGTCGATCGAGATCGTCAGCTGTTTCGGATCCGCAATCGTGATCGAACTTTGGGCATCGTCGCCGTTATAGCCATTATCGCCGCTGTAAACAGCGTTGACCGTGATATTTTCACCCGGGGTTTTCGGCAGCGTGAGCAGACAGGTGTTTTGCGGCAAAGTGATCGTACAAGATGCAGTATCCACAGTCACGGAAATCGTTCCGGTCGGGGCGGGATCATCCAGCGCGCCGTCCAGATTGGTCACGATGCGGACCGTCTGTCCCGGTGTATAGAAGGATGTATGTTCCACACCGGCTTCATCCGTGATCTTCGTGATCTGAAGGTCAACATTGAGCTTCTGCAGCAGGATCTTGGTACTGGTGGCGGGTTCAAAGTAACCGTCGCCGCTGTATTCCGCGAAAATACGATCCGCAGAGCTGTCATCCAGCAGCATGGAAAGAATCTCAATCGAGCGTTTCCCTTCCACAGACTCATCCACCGTTCCGGTCTTCGGTTCGCAGCTCAGTGCCTTGGTCACAAGGTCCAGCGTACAGCTGCCGGAGCCAACAGTAAACTTGACCGTCCCAGTGGGCGTGCGGTTTTCTGTGTTCAATGTGTTGTCCCAGGTCAGCTCTGATGTGATATTGGCATAAGAGGCACCAGGTTTATCTGCTGTCAGTATCACAATCGAGGTCGGAACCGTCCGGAACATCACTGTCGTACTGGAGGAAGCATTGAAGGTCGCGTCGCCGCCGTATTCAGCCTTGACACGATCTGCTGTGGTACCGGAAAGCAGGACGTTGTGAAGGTTCCATTCATAACTGACATCTGTCGTTATCGGATCATCGATCACAGTGTCCGGGCTGGCGCAGTCAAAGGCTTTTGTCTGAATGTTCAGCGTACAGGTATCACTGCCGATCGTCAGTTTGACCGTACCGCTCGGGGTTTCGCCCGCTCTTTCATCCTTTGTCCAACCGAGCTTCACTGTCAGTTCCGCAGCGGCAGGAGCGGATTTATAAGCTTTTTCAACCGAAATCGTGGTATCCAGCTTGACAAAGTCCACCGTCGGAGAAATAGACCCGTCGAAATAACTGTCGCCGGAATATTCCGCACGGATGCTGTTTCCGGCATCGGATCCCATCACCAGGCCCGTGATAACATAATTCTCCCCGGACTTTTCGATCTTATCAAAATTGCAGTCTGTGAACTTCTGCGGATCCGACGTGATATCCAGCGTACAGGTCTTCGAACCCGAGGTAACTTTAACCGTTCCCAGCGGCATTCGGCCGTCCGGATGCGCTTCACCCGGATGAACTGTGAGCGTCATATTCACCACACCCGCAGTTGTTTTCGTCATATTGGTAATACTCGTAGTCGTATCCGCTTTCTTGAAGAGCACAGTGGTACTGGCGGAAGGCAGGAAGAACCCGTCGCCGCTGTATTCAGCCTTGATGCGGTCAGCGGTCTTGTCATCCAGCAGCATGTTCCGGATCACCATCGCACCGGTCGCAGAATCATAGGTGCTCCTCGTGGACTCGCAGCTCAGCGCCTGCGTACTGAGATCCAACGTGCAGGAGCCGCTGCCCACAGTGAACTTGATCGTCCCGGAAGGCGTCCTGCCATTCGCGTCCGTGGTATTCCAGGACAGCTGCGAATCGAAGCTGGCGTACCCTTCTGTCGGGCGATAAGCGTTTTCACTGATGGTAAGCGTTGTCGGGACCGTCTTGAAGATCATAACAAGACTTTCAGACGGATTAAAGATCGAGTCTCCGCTATAGCTCGCCTTGACACGGTCAGCCGTCGTACCGGAAAGGACGATGTTTTCAAACAGCCCTGTAAAGCGGCCGTTGGTACTTTCCGCCACACTGATCCAGGTATCCGTGCCTTCACAGCTGAAATCACGCGTTGTCAGGTCATATTTACAGGAATCACTGCCGATGGTGAACGTGATCGTCCCCGTCGGACGCTTGGAGCCGGACAGAGCAGAACTCCAGGAAAGGCGTGTTTCCACGGTAGCGCGATCCGGAGCGGTCTTATACACGTTGTCTTCCATGAGAACCAGGAATGTATCGATCTTGAGGAAATCGACAGATGGAGACGTAGAACCATTGAAGAAGGCGTTGTCACCGGAATAAACGGCATTGATTGTCGTACCCGCGTCCTTCCCCATTTCCAGATCTGTGATTTTATAAAGATCATTATCCATGTCATAATTCACCTTACCGCTGCAGTCCGTGAATTTGGCGTTTGACGGACTGTTCTTAATATCCAGCGTACAGGTCTTGGAACCGGATGTGATCTTGATGGTCCCCAGCGGTTTGATTCCTTCCGGATGCTGAACGGAGCCGGTGACCGCGATGTTCATCGTCACCTTGCCATCCTGTGCCTTTTCCGCATTCGTGATAGCCGTCGCTGTATCGGAGGTCTTGAACAGAACTACGGTACTGGTCGAGGCAGTAAAGAAGCCATCACCGGAATATTCCGCTTTAATACGGTCGGCTTTGAAGTTGGAAAGCAGCATCCTGCGAATCTCGTATTGATTCGTAACAGAACCGGAAACAGTTCCTTCACAATTCAGCTTGCCGGGGGAAATCGTCAGCACGCATTTGCCGGCTTCTTTATCCTCTTCCATCGGGCTGAAGGTGATCGTCCCGGTAGGTGTCCGTGTCGTTCCTTCTTCCATATCCCATGTCAGGGCCTCATCGCTTGTGTTCCAGGTAAGAGATGTGATAAAGCTCGCATACCCTTCCGCGGGTTTATAAGGCCATTCGGAATCACTGTTCCGGATAACAGATTCAGTCTCAACCGTACGGAAGATCACCAAATTGCTGTTCACAGTCTCGAATACGTCATCACCACTGTATTTTGCGCTGACGCGGTCAACTTCCGCAGGGGTTGCGGAAAGCAGAGCTTTGCTGATCGTCCAGACAAACGATCCGTCAGAATCAGTTCGTTCGATCTTCGTATCCGGTCCGCTGCAGGTAAATGCTTTTGTAGCGATCGTCAGGGCACAGGAATTGCTGCCCATTGTGAAGGTGATGGTTCCGGTCGGTTCCTTTTCCATCGCATCTTCTTTGACCCATTCCAGGCCAACGATCATATTGACCAGTTTGGTATCACCGGGTTTATAAGCCCTTCTGATCTCCAGTTCCGGAATCAGTTTGGTAAACACCAGTTCCTCTTCCGAAGAGACAGAAGACAGGTAACAGCCGTCGCCGGAATATTCAGCCTTGATGACATTACCGACATTCCGCCCAAAGTTCAGGCCGGTAATCACAACCGTGGCTGTCTTTTCCGCAAAGGTGATTTCAGCATTTCCATCACAGTCTGTGAATTTTTGCGTGGCTAAGTTTAGCGTGCAAACCGCGGTTCCCGACGTATATTTGATCGTCCCAACAGGTGTCTTTCCTGTCGGCGAAACGTCTTCCCAACTCAGCTCTGTGTTCAGATTGACCAAACCCGTGGGCAGTTTTTTCTGTTCGGAAATATCAAGCGTTGTTTCGATCGTCCTGAACAACACGACGGAACTGGAGGACGGATTGAAAATGGCGTCACCGCTGAAATCTGCCTTCACCCGGTCCGCGTTGTTGGATGCGGAAAGCATGATATTATTGATCGTCAGTTTCAGTCCTGTTTCCTCATCGGTGTCTTCTGTGGCAAGCGGCTGCACATCAACATCCGTCGAAGCCCCGGAACAGCTGAATTCTTTTGTATTAATATCCAGAGTACAAACATCCGCACCGATGGTGAATTTGACCGTTCCTGTTGGGGTCTTGCTATCCGCGTCTGCCTTATTCCATTTGAGCGTGGCAAGGACAGTCGCGGTAAAATCACTCGTCCGGAATGTCTCATTCGCGTCGATGGTCAGCGTGGTGTTCACCTTCGTGAAGGAGTAAGTATCAGAAACCGAAGGCTGGAAGGTTCCGTCACCGGCATATTCCAGTTTAACATCATCACCGACATTCGAGCCCATGTCCATGTCTGTTACCGTGTAGGTGTATTTACGATTTTCAGTATCTTTTGTTACCGTAATATCGCCCGCGCAATCGCTGAACCTGATCGGATCGGCAGTGATATTCAGCGTACAGGTGGCCGAACCGGAAAGGAACTTGATGGTCCCAGCCGGCAGCTTTCCGGCCGGAGCAGGATCCCAGCTGAACTCACCGGTCATCGTGATGAGCCCGTCATTTGACTTGGAAGCTTCAGGGATCGCAAGATACGTTGTGACTTTCGTGAAGAAAACGATCGCACTGGAAGAAGGATTGTACATATCGTTTCCACCGTATTCCGCCTTCATCCGGTCCGCATTGTTGCCGGAAGAAAGCACAACATTTTGGAATGTCCAGGTGATCCTTTTAGCCTCAGCATTCTTTTCCGCAGTTATACTTGTGTTTTCGCCGCGGCAGTTGAAATCTTGCGTCGTGATGTCAAAATTACAGGTATCGGAGCCGATAGTGAATTTGATCGTGCCGGTCATTCCATCAACGTCCGCGTCCGAATCATCCGAACCAAGTGTGACATTATACGTGACCGTCTGTTCATCCACACGGGTGATCTTACTGCTGTCAATGGTGGTCGTTGTGTTCATCTTGACAAAGGAAATCGTGTTGGATTCCGAAGGCAGGAAGCAGCCATCACCGGAATAATTTGCCTTGATGGTTTCCACAACGCTGCCCATGTTCAGGTTTTCGATACGGTAAACATTTTTCTGCGGATCATCAGGATCAGCAGCCTGAAGTGTAACCGTAGCATTCGGGTCACAATCCAGCTTCAGCGGGTCGGAGCCAAGGGACAGATTGCAGGCAGCGCTGCCGGCAGTGAATTTGATGGAACCGACAGGGGTAATATACGTTTGCGGGTCCGCATCCCGATCCTTCACAGGAGGTGTATCAACCCAGCTCACAGTTGTAGTAAAACTGACATTGCCGGTGCTCAGCCTGCTCTGATCGGTAATAGTGAGTCCGGTTTCAAGCGTTTTGAAGAGAACCGTCAGACTGGTGGACGGATTGAACGCAGCGTCGCCGCTGTAAACCGCCTTTACACGATCCACATTCGCATTGGAGAGCAAAATTTTCTTCAGATGCCATTCAAATGTACCGCTTTCCCCTGATCCCGGTCCGTCGATTACGGTATCGGTACCGGAGCAGCTGAATTCTTTGGTAACAATATCCAGCACGCAGTTGTCGGATCCGATGGTATATGTGATGGTACCGGTGGGTGTTTTCCCATCGGCCTGCGGTTCCCAGCTGAGAGAGGTCAGCATGGTGACAAGGCCTTCGGTAGTCTTGTAGACCTCGTTCGGATTGATCGTCAGTGTTGTATCGATCTTGCTGAAGAACAGCGAATCAGAAGCAGAAGCCAGGAAGATGCTGTTGCCGGAATATTCCGCCTTGATGCTTTCTCCTGTAGCGCCGCCCATATTCAGGTTCCTGACAATGAAGGAAAGCGTTGTTCCATCCAGTGCCATAGAAGGCTGGTCTCCCTGGCAATCCGTCAGCCGGACTTGTGTCCCGCTGATGTTCAGGGTGCAGGTTCTGGTGCCGGAGGTCAATTTGATGTTGCCTTCCGGCCTGGAGTTACCCGGTGCTTCACCGATCCATTTCAGTGTCATATCGAGATCAAGCAGACCGGAGGACTTCTTATCACCCTTCGTGATGGTAAGTTCCGTCGGCATGGTCTTGAACAGGACCGTCACACTGGCGGATTCGTTGAAGAAACCGTCGCCGCTGTATTCGGCTTTCATGCGGTCCGCACTGGTATCGGACAGCAAGATCTTTTCAAATATCCAGGTGTAGGACAGATATTGCACGGAATCCCGTGTGTATTCAACCGGATTATTCTTATCCGGAGCGGTGATTACAGTCGATTCGCCCGAGCAGTTGAAGGAATTGTCTTCCATGTTCAGCGTACAGGTACTGCCGCCGATGAGGAGCTTAATGCTCCCGGAGGGCTTTTCCTCGCCCGCTTTTTCTTTCTCCCAGGAAAGCCTGAGGGTCGAATTCACAAGCCCAGCTTCCGGTTTGTAGGCTTCCGTAATTTCCAGGATGGTATCCTGATGTTCAAAGTCAAGCGTCTCGGAAGCGGAAGCGAGGAACAGCCCGTCTCCGGAGTATTCTGCTTTGACCGTATCTCCGGCCTTGCCGCCGAAGTACATATTCGTAATGGTATAGGTGAGATTATTCCCGTCTTTCACCGGCGCGGAAGCCTGACCGTCGCAGTCGGTGAACCGCGGAGTTGTGCCGGAAATATCCAGCGTACAGGTCCCGGTTCCGGAGGTGAATTTGATGGTTCCGGAGGGGGCCGCGTCAGAACCCGTATTATCAACCCAGTGCAATTTGGCTTTCAGACTGATGAAGCCCGGATTTCTGATGGAAGCATCGGAAATCACCAGGTCTGTCGGGATGGTCTGGAACAGGACCTTGGAACTGACGGAGGGTTCAAAGAAGCCGTCACCGCTGTATTCCACCTGAACACGGTCCGCGGTCTTGTCATCCAGCAGCATGCCGGTGACAGAATAGATGGTGCGATCCTCGCTGACTGAACCGGTCTTCGGTTCGCAGCTAAGAACTTTTGTTTCAATATCAAGCGTACAGCTGCCGCTTCCCGCGGTGAACTTCACCGTTCCGGAAGGCTTTCTGCCATCCGCTTCACTGTTCTCCCAGCTGAGAAGAGCGCTGATATCCGCATAATCTGTACCTTTCTTGAAGGCACTGCTGACAGTAATTTGTGTCGGAACGGTCTTGAACATCACCGTATCACTGGCAGAACCGTTGAATACCGCGTCTCCGGTATATTCCGCTTTGGCACGGTCCGCCGTATCGCCCGAAAGCAGGATATTGCTGATCGTCCAGATGTAGGACCATTTATCGCTGTCAGCAGGTTCGGATTTCGTCCGCGTGATCACAGTGTTTTCGCTGGAACAGTTAAAGCCCGGTGTGACATTTTCCAGACGGGTCATCGTACACGTATCTGAACCGATCGTAAAGCGGATCGTCCCGGAAGGTGCTTTGCCATCCGCCTTTAGTTTGTCCCAGGAGAGTGTAACGGTCAGATTTGACATATTCCGGCTGCCCGGTTTGTAGACGTTTTCGAGTCTCAGTTCCGTATCCACCTTGACAAAATCGATGGTCGGAGAGGTAGATGCCAGGAAGAAACTGTCACCGGAATATTCCGCTCTGATGTTCGTCCCGGATGTTTCAACACCCATCTGAAGGTCGGTGATGTGATAATTTCCATCCGATGTAAGTTCAACAACTCCGTCACAGTCAGAGAATTTCTGGGAGGTGGCAGTAAGTTCCAATGTACAGGTCTTTGTACCGGAAATGATTTTAAGTGTACCCAAAGGTTCCCGTCCGTCCGGATGCTCTTTTGTCGGGACGATAGCCACAGTCATTGCCACTACACCTTCCGGCGATTTGGCAGCAGAGGAGATCCTCGTGGCGGTATCGGACATGTCAAACAGGACAGTCGTACTCGCGGAAGGCAGGAAGAACCCGTCGCCGCTATATTCTGCTTTCACCCGGTCCGCTTTAGCGTAATTCATCAGCATATTGCGGATCTCATAATGAGCGGGCACCTCTCCGGATTCCGGAACAAAACTCACCTGTCCTTCACAGTCCATCTTTTCCGTGCTGAGGTCATAGACACACTTGGTGGAAACCAGCGGATCCGGGAAGATCGTCGTGAAAGTGATCGTCCCACCCGGAGTACGCCCGTTGGCAGCAGATTCATCCCAGGTAAGCCTGGTGTTGAAATTGGCATAGCCATTATTCGGACGATAAGGTTTGTAGGTAATGTCATTGACGACTTCGATCGCCGTTTCCACGGTCTTAAAGAGCGCTGTGGAGGATGATGGATTGAAGATGGAGTCACCGCTGTATTCCGCTTTCACCCGGTCAGCGGTATTGTCCGCTAACAGCAGTCCCGTGATCACCACATGGTACCCCTTGTGCGTATCATCTTCCGTTTCGGTGACGAAAACGGAGCTCGTCTCACAGTCACTCACCGTCTTTGCGGAGAGGTCCAGCGTACAAACGCCACTGCCAATCGTAAATTTGATCGTTCCACTGGCTTTCTGCTCATCATCTTCCCCTTCTTTTTCCCAGGTCAGATCTGCAACGACATTTGCCAGTGAATCAGAAACTTTGTAAGTGGAGGCGCTGACGATTGTCAGCTCTGTATCCGACTTATCGAAAGCAATTGTTTCAGAAACCGATGGCAGGAAACCGCCATCGCCGGAATATTCAGCTTTGATATCTTCACCGGTTCTGGTCCCCATATTCATGTTGGTTATGGTAAGAGCGAAGGTCCGGTTTACCGCATCCAATACCGCGGTGACAGTCCCGTCACAATCCTTGAATTTAGCCGTTGAACCGGAAATTTCCACGTTACAGGTTCCGGTCCCCGAGGTGAATTTAATCGTTCCGCTCGGTGTTCTGCCAGTGGGAGAGGTGTTGATCCAGCTCAGTGTGGTTTTCAAATCAATACTGCCGCCCTGTGTACGGGACGCCTCGGAGATCGCGATATCCGTCGGGATGGTGTCAAAGAGCACCTTGGTACTGCTTGAAGTGAGGAAGAAGCCATCACCGCTGTATTCAAGCTGTACCCGGTCCGCGCTTGTGTCATCCAGCAGCATGCCGCGGATGGTAAAGGTCATCTGATTCTTTTCGTCATTGACTGTGACAACCGGGTTTTCTTTCGCGTAACAGCTGAGTTTCTTCTCAGCGATATCCAGCGTGCAGACGCCGTTCCCTGCGGTGATCTTCAATGTACCGGCAGGGGTTTGCCCGTCAGCGAGAGTCTCGTCCCAGTTCAGCGTTGCGATGAGATCCGCGTAATCGGTTTCGGTTTTGACAACATTGGTGACCTGGATCTGTGTCGGGACGGTCTTGAAGAGGACGGTCTTGCTGGTGGAAGAATTGAAGAGCGCATCGCCGTTGTATTCTGCCAGGACCCGGTCTGCTGAGCCTGAGGAAAGCAGGATGTTCTTCAGTGTGAAGGTATAGGTCCACTCGGCATCCGATTCTTCATGTGAATAGACGCGGGTGATAACTGTATCATTCCCGGTACAGTTGAATCCGGGTGCCTCATTTTCGATCCTGCTCAGGACACAAACATCCGAACCGATGGTGAAACGAATATTGCCGCTCGGGCTCCTGGTTGGTGCGTCATCCTTCCGCCAGGAAAGGACTGCGGTCACGTCAGCCAATGCCGGATCACCCGGTTTGGCTGCTTTGGTGATCGTCAGAGACGTGTTGGCTTTGACAAAGTCATAGGTCGGCGAGGTAGAGGGACGGAAATAACTGTCCCCGGAATACTCCGCCCTGATGTTGTTCCCGGAGGTTTCTGCCCCCATCTGAAGACCGATGATGTGATAATTTTCGTCCGTAAGCGAGACTTCACCTTCGCAGTCTGAGAACCGTTGTGTATTGGCAGTAAGCTCCAGTGTACAGGTTTTTGTGCCGGATGTGATCTTGAGCGTTCCCAGAGGTCCGCGATTGTCCGGATGATCTTTGGTCGGGTTGACAGCCACGATCATTTCCACCACGCCATCCGGTGATTTTGCGGCAGAAGTGATTCTCGTGGAAGTATCAGACATGTCAAACAGAACGGTCGTACTGGCGGAAGGCAGGAAGAACCCGTCTCCGCTGTACTCCGCTTTCACCCGGTCCGCATTAACGATGTTCATCAGCATATTACGGATCTCATAATGGTCTGTCACATAACTTACACTGCCTTCACAGTCCATCTTATTGCTGCTGAGATCATAGACACATTTGCCTGAAGCCAGCGGATCCGGAAAGATGGTCGTGAAAGTAATGGTTCCGGTCGGCGTCTGCCCATCGGCTTCCGATTCGATCCATGTCAGCCTGGTATTAAAGTTCGCATACCCATCGTTCGGGCGGTATGGTTTGTTATTCTGATCATTAATGATAACGATTGAAGTCTCGACCGTTCTAAACAGGGCTGTGGCGGTGGACGGATTGAATACCGAATCGCCGCTGTATTCTGCTTTCACACGGTCCGCAGAACTGTCTGCCAGCAGCATTTTGAGAATATTGATTTGTCTGTTCCCGTCACTGTCTGTGATGGTGATGTTTTCCGACTCACAGTCCATAACACCGGTATCAAGGTTCAGCGTACAAACGCCGCTGCCAATCGTAAATTTTACGGTACCGCTCGGTATTTGACCTCCCGATGCCACATTATCCCAGCCCAGATCAGCCAGGAGGTTCAAGTTTGATTGACCTGCTTTGTGCGTTTTGTTATTGTCAAATTCCAACGTCGTATTCAATCTGCTGAATGTCAGCGTATTGGAAGTTGAGGTCACAAACCCGCCATCTCCGGAATACTCTGCTTTGATGGAGTCGCCGGCCTTTCCGGTCATGTTCATGCCGGTGATCGTATATGTCCGTTTCAACCCTTGTTCTGCAACGGACACCGACCCGCCGCAATCTGTAAATCGCGGAGCAGCACCGCTAATATCCAGCGTGCATATACCGGTTCCGGAGGTAAATTTGATGGTACCGGTAGGCGTTCGTCCTGTCGGTGATGCATCCATCCAGCTCAGAACCGTGGTCAGTCCGACAACACCGGTTTGTGTACGAACAGCGTTTGATATCGCCAGATCCGTCGGGATCGTGTAGAACAATACTTTCTCACTGCTTGAAGGCAGGAAGAAGCCGTCACCGCTGTACTCCATCTGCACACGGTCAGCGGTTTTATCGTCCAACAGCATTCTGGAGATTACAAAATCGATCCTGTTCTTCGCGTCATTCGTTGTGACTGTGACCCCTTCTGAATTGCAGCTCAGCTTCTTTTCCACAATATCCAGCGTACAGACACCGCTCCCCGCAGTGATCTTTACCGTTCCATGTGGCTCTCTGCCGTCAGAAAGGCTTTCATCCCAGGTTATTGAACCTGAGAGATCCGCATAATCAGTTTCTGTCTTGAAAGCTTTGATTGCCGTGGTCACTGTCGGTACTGTCTTGAACAGCACTGTATTGCTCGCAGATGCGTTAAAATATGCATCGCCGCCATATTCCGCATAAACGCGGTCTGCTGTACCGACTGTCAGCTTAATATTTTCAATGACCCAGGTGTAACTGTCATTCGTATCTGATGTTGTTCTGGTGACTTTGGTCAGATTATCAAAACAGCTGATCGTGCTTTCCGCCATATTCAAAGCACATTTCTCCGTACCGATCGTAAAGGTGACCGTCCCGGTCGGCATCCTGCCCTCTGTCTTTTCATTGTCCCAGGAAAGCGTAGTTGTGACGTTCGCACGCTGAGGATCGCCCGGTTTTACCACATTATTGATCGTGATCGTGGTATTGTGTTTGGTAAAGTCAAAGGTCGGCGAGGTAGACGCGCGGAAATAGCTGTCGCCGGAATATTCTGCTTTGATATTGTTCCCGGAGGTTTCGGCACCCATCTGGAGACCGGTGATATGATAACTGCCGGCCGTAAACGTGACGACACCATCACAGTCGGAAAATCTTTGTGAAGTTTCAGAAAGTTCCAGCGTACAGGTCTTTGTACCGGATGTGATCTTGAGCGTTCCCAAAGGACCGCGACCGTCCGGATGGCCTTTTGTCGGGACAACAGCCACGATCATTTCCACCACACCTTCCGGAGATTTGGCCGCAGAGGAGATCTTCGTAGCGGTATCGGACATGTCAAACAGTACGGTTGTGCTGGCAGACGGTTCAAAGAATCCGTCGCCCTTGTATTCCGCCTTGATGCGGTCAGATGCGGAATTGGACATCAGCATATTGCGGACCTCAAAGTGATCGATTCCCTTACTGTGATCATTGGGATCCACATAAACCACAGTTACCGTACCTTCACAGCTCATCCTTCCGCCGATGGTATAAACACAGGTTTCCGAATTCACCGGTGTGAAGTTGATTGTCCCGCCGGGGATCCGTCCGTTAGACTGCGTTTCATCCCAGGTCAGCCTGACGTTGAAGTTCGCGTATCCCTCATTCGGGCGATATGGCTTGTAGGCCGCATCATTGATGATGATCGTTTCCGTCTCGAGCGTCTTGAACAAAGAAGATGCATTGGATGCGTTGAACATGGAATCACCACTGTACTCCGCCTTCACCCGGTCAGCTTCTCCTTCAAAGAGAACTTCTTCAATAACCAGATGATACCTTCTGTTCTCACTGTCTGCAATATTTTCCGGATCGGACACAACAGGGTTCTTTCCGGATTCACAATCGCTCAGCGTTTTCGCCCCAAGATCCAGCGTACAAACACTGCTGCCAATGGTGAATTTCACCGTTCCCGTAGGGCGGTTACTCTCGCCCGCTTCGTTTTTGCTCCAAATCAGATAAGATTCAACAGTCACATGGGAACTGTCTGTCTTGAAGGTTTTTGCGCTATCAATTTCCAGATTGGTACCAAATTTGTTGAAATGGACCTCCGGAGAAACGGAACTCAAATATGCTCCGCTGCCGGAATATTCCGCCTTGATTGTCTCACCTGCGCCTGTCATGGTCAAGCCAGTAATCGATATAGTCAGCTTTTTATCATCATCAATTTCTTTATTAATTCTATTTGCATGCCCCTGACAATCAGTAAACTTGAAATCATCTTCACCATCTTTGTAAGAAAGAACCAGGGTACAGGTTCTTGAACCGGATGTAAATTTGATGGTTCCGGAGGGCAAAACGCCTCCTGACGCAAATTCATCCCACGATAGGACAGTGGTCATCTCTACTACATTATCCGCAGTTTTCTCGGCATCAGTTATTTCTGTAGCGGTTCCAACGGTTTTGAACATCACCATCTTGCTGGTGGAAGGATTAAAGTTGTCATCACCGGAGTATTCCACGCGGATGCGGTCTACCGAAATTTCTCCGACCGGCATATTTCCGATTGTGAATTCATAATTATTATCAGTCAGCGTGCCCCGACAACTGAAGTTGTTGGGATCTTCTGTACCAAGCTCATGAACACAGGTGACTGTATCCACCATGCTGTTGGACGCGATAAAGGTCACGGTACCGGTCGGATTTCTGTCTCCCGCTTCTTCCTCATCCCAGGTCAGCAAAGCCACCAGATTTGCCATGGTATCATCCGGTTTGAATGCCCCCGTGATTTCAATTACGGTATCGATCATGTCGAATTTCCACGGCTGGGATGTCGAAGGATGGAAGGCACTGTCACCGGAATATGCAGCAGTAATGGAATCGGGATCTTCGTCACCCAAAGCCATACCTTCGATGACAAATCGGCTGCCGTATTTTGAGATTCTGCTTACTTCACAAGCATGTTCACCGACTCCTTCTCCGGTAACCATATCAATATCACAGGTTCCGTCTCCATAAGTGAAAGTGAGCGTACCGGTAGGTGTGGCGTCATCTTTTGCCGCATCCAGCCAGCTGACTTCAACTGTGAAATCAGCCAATTTTCTATTATTATCTGTTCTCTTGTCCGCCTCCGTAATCACGGTTTCGGTCAGCACACGATTAAACAATGTTTCAGAAGCTGTTGATGCATAATAGAATGAATCCCCACTATATTCAGCTATTATTCGATCTGCATACTGGTCTTGTATCAATAAATTCAAAATAGTGTATTCATAAGAAAAACCATTGTCAAGTAATTTGGACGAGACACTGCCCGTACAATCTAAAGAATACTCGCCAATATTTTCATTAATTGTAAGAACACATTTACTTTCCGTTTTAGATGTTGTCACGAGATTTGCAGGTTTTATAATTGTAAAGGTTATAGTTCCTGTCGGCTTTGGACATTTATCACTACATTTAGCACTCTCTAAATCTTTCTCATTTAGAATCAACGATGTAATAATATTTGTTATTGAAGCAAATGGTTTATACGCTTCAACAAACTTCAAATTTGTATGTATTTTCGTGAAAATGAATGCAGTACTGGTTGACGGATTGAAGAGGGCATCGCCGCTGTAGGCAGCAGTTACACGGTCAGCGGTCTTGTCAGCCAACAGCATTTCCACGATTCTGACTGTCAGAGCATCCTTATCGGTATCAGCGGAAAAATCGACATTTAGCCCATCCTCAGCAGTCTTGCAGGATAATTTCGGTTCTTCTCCAAGTGTCAGTACACAGGTTCCACTCCCGACAGTATAAGTAATTGTTCCTGTCGGCTGTATTTCCCGTGCATCCTCAGGAAGATCTGCAGGTTTCCAGCTTAAAACAGATTCCAGATTGGCAAGCGATTCGCCCGGCTTGAACGCGTAATTAATAATGCTTTCCGTATCGACCTTTGTCAGCATTTTTTGAGTACTGGTTGATGGATTGAAGGCAGCATCACCGCTGTATGCAGCAGTAATACGATCTGCGGTTTGGTCGGCAATCTGCATATTTTCAATGGTGAAGGTAATTTTTCCTTTGGCAGCTTCTTCAGTTTCGACCGGGGAAATGATCTGTTTATCACTATCCTTATCATATTCACAGGTCAGCTTCGGCTCTTCCAGATCAGAAAAATCCAGAACACAGGTACCGGCGCCAATCGTGTACGTGATCGTTCCCGTCGGAACCTTATCATCATCCACATCCGGCGTCCAGGTCAGCTCAGATACAACGGTCACATGTGACGCATCGGTTTTGAACGCGGTTGTGATGGTCTTTTGTGTATCGATCTTCGTTATAACCCTGAAAGGAACAGCCTGACTGGTAGAAGCTCTGAAATAGGAATCACCGCTGTATTCCGCTGTGATGTTATTGCCCGTTGTTCCGGTAAAGGCCAATCCGGAAAATTCAAATTTTCCATCAGCCGCTCTAACGACGGGGTCACCAGAACAATTTTCAAACGTATTCTGGTCAATATTATATACACAGGCTGTTGCGGCGCCCGAATTCAGCGTAATCTTTCCGGTAATGGCTTTTCCTTCCGGAACAGTTCCACTCGGATCCGGCTTTATTTCAACATTAAGGCTGATCTTTCCATCAGGATATTTTGTCGGCATCGGATCATTGCCAATCTCAATCGTTGTCAATATGGTCGCAAAATTCTTCGTAAAGGAAGAAGCACTGTAAAAGGAATCACCGCTGTAATTTACACGGACACGATCCGCATTGTTAGAAACCAGCATTTGGCTGACAGCAAATGAATAATCCGTGTTTACAACAGTACCCTCACAGGATAAACTTTCAGCAGCAATGTCATAAACACAATTTGCTGTACTCGCATTAGACGCATTACTATCTTCTGCATTACTCATAGGGGTGAAGGTTATTGTACCGGTCGGTTTCAAATCTTTAACCAATTCATAAACTGAATCTTCTTCATCCCATGGAAGCTCCCAGGATAATTCAGCCGTGAAATTCGCGTGCGTAACATCCGGTTTATAAGGCGTCGGATCATCCGGGATCGTTATGGTCGTCGGAACCTTGTAGAAAAGCACCGCTCTCGAAGTTGAAGGACTGAAATAATTATCCCCCTTATAGGCCGCGGTAATCCGGTCAGCATTGGTATCCGCGAGCAGCATATCGGTGATCGTCCACCAATATCCATCCTCCGGATTTTCAACAACCGTTCCATCGCAGGTCAGCTTATCAGAGACCACATCCAAGTCACAGGTGCCTGAGCCGGCAGTGAAGGTGATGGTTCCGGTGGGAATCAGACCGTACGTATTTTCCGTATCAAACTTCAGCTGCGTGATTACATCGGCCGTATTAGCCCCCGGTTTCAGTGCAGCCTGAAGCTCTGTTGTGGATTCCAATTTATCAATTACAACCTCTTTGGCGGTAGTCTGGGCCTTTTTATAGTTATTGTCGCCGGAATAAACCGCGGTGACGGTCAGATTGCCGGCCTTTTTCGCCTGGAAGGAGCAGGAAGTCACCGGCAGCGTGACCGTGCAGGAACCGTTGCCGTCGCTGATCACAACGTTGCCGCTGGGTTCCTTATCCTTCGGGAAGCCTTCAAAGGCAACCGTATACTGCACCGTCTGTCCGACAGCATAAATCTTCTGTTCCACGTTATTTTCATCCGCGATGCGGGTGATCTTAAAGCTGGCGCCTTCAATTTTTGAGATATCCTGCTTGTCATTCCCGCCATCCAGCTTGACCTCAACAGATTTGGTACAAATCACATTGCCGCCGCCGTCATAAGCATTGAGGACAAAAGTGGTCTGGTTTTCCACATTGATGCGCATAAAACCGGAAGGCTGCAGCCAGTCTCCGATGGTTCCGCCGGACAAAGGTCCCGGCTGCTTCGGCTTTTCGTACGTTTCACCCTTCTCCTTGGCTTCCTGTTCCTTTTTCTTTTCAGCATCCGCGGCATCCGATTCCGCCTTCGCAGAAGAAACCAGCTGGACCCGGTTCCCGCCGGCGCCGGTCCAGGAAAGCATCACCGTACCAGGTTCCTTCAGCGTGGTCGCGCTCGCCTTCAGTTCGCAGTTCTTCCCCGAACCTTCGCCATCTTCCGGTTCACCCGCTACACGCACAGGAAGAGAATAATCCTGCTTTACTTCTCCGACTTCGGCATGGAGCACGTACGTCGTCGTCTTTTCCGGGTTGGCATATTCGCCGCCGGAACTCTTCAAATTATCGGAGGAAAGGTTATCGATTTTCACCTGGGTGACGCCTTCAACTCTCCATTCGATCAGGATCTGTTCGCCCGGCTGGATCTGATAATCCGGGAAGTATTCGATCACACGATATCCGGACTCGTTGGCAGGATCTTCGACAACTTCTGCAAATTTAATGGAAAAATCGCGGTTATACCCGTTGCCGCTTCCTTCCGGTGACGTCTGGGGAGCCGTCGGCTCCTGCACAGGACCGGATGTGATGATTTCCGTCTGTTGAACACCATTCGGGTTCGCCTGAGCATCCTGCCTGTTGAGCAAAGGACTGACCAGCAGTTCCGTCCCGGCAGAATCTATTTCCGGCGGTGTATAGATATAAGGCGTCGGCTGTGCTGCCGAACCATTCAGTGACTGCTGTTCCGGGTTGAAATTCTGCCCTGATGCAGAAGGATTGCTGAAACTATCCGGAATTTCCAGTGTATTGGATTGCGCTGCCGGCTGCGGATTGACAGAGGAAGGTTTCGATGCATTGCTGTCACTGCCGGTTGAAAGCTGCAGTGCACTCCAGCGCGAAGTCCTTGTTGTATCATTATTATTGGGAATCGCAGCCCCGTTGGGACGCACCCAAACCGCAAATCGTGTCAGGTTGATCTGATCCGGAGCGACATGGATAAAAAGGCTTTTCATTTCGTAGCCGGAAGCGTTTTCAGCTCGCAGTGAAACCAATGTGTCCGCAGTAAACCCCTGGGACGACTCTCCGGAATACCTTTCCGGTTCCAGCTGCGTTGCCTGCTTATTGACCGACATGTTCACCTGATCCGCGTCCGCCTCAACAGCCCAGGTAAGTTTTACCGGCTGGTTATATAAAGCGACCTGCTTGTCTGCCTGCAGCAGTCTGATGGTCGGACGGCCCGGCATGCTGAGCACACGTATCGTTTTCCGGTATTCCATCCCCAAAAGCCGGCTCAAAAAATTTTCCGCTTTCAGTTCATAAGTTGTTGAAATTTTCGGTGAAACAAACGTACTGCCGATTTTTGATACATCTCTCTCCTCGGTGCCATCATTCAATGTGACTTTTGAAGCAAAAGAGGAAACATGCCAGTTAATTTCTGCGGAATTTCCATTGAGAACCACAACCGTGTGTTTGCCATTCGCGCCATCGAACTGATGAATATACGGCTGAAGGCCAAACACAATTCCCACAAGCATAACAGCAATTATCAACAACAGCACATATGTCCTGATAAGCGGCTTGATAATAACCTCGCCCATTACCGACTGAGCATCTCCGGGCCGGTCTGACGGAGTCACATTGACTGAATAATGATGGGAACGGCTGGAAAACCCGATAAAAGGTATTTTCTTCGGAGAAATCACCATCGGAACCCGGAGATTTTCACCGGCTTGTACAGTGACCATCTCCTGGTTCTGATATACACCACCGCTGCCCCCGCGGGCATAAGCAAATTGAAGTTCGCTCGCGTCATCAAAGGACTGAACAATGAAGTTCGCCGCCGCATTGGAATTATTGATGACCACAAGCTCCGCTGTATCCGATGAATTACTGTGGGAAAGTTTCAGCACACGCGGTATCGGACCATTCAGCAGATATTCAGTATAAGGATGAACGGTCAGACTTATATCCACAGCCGCGGTTTCCCGCTGATAATTTGGGGAGGAAACAACAAAATGGATATAATAAACACCGGCTTTTGCGCTCGAAACACGGGGAGGGTTGACACGTACTAAAAAATTTCCTTTTTGTCCTTCATTCAAGTTTACAACAGGCGGCGTGATCTGAACCCATGAGGACGGCACACCCTGGAGCTGCAGCTGCATATTGGCAACCAATGGTCCTGTGTTCGACACGGTCAATTCATATTCAACAGAACCGCCGGCATCAACTTCAACCGGAGGGGTTCCGTTGAGCACCAATTGGATATTCGATTCACGATTAGACTGGCTGCCATCAGCCGATAAATTTCCCTGCCCCTGGCCGAAAATATCCACATTGATCCCATTGAGCATCAGGGTCATGCTGTGGTCACCGATGGTCAACACATCTCCCGACTTTAATTGAGAACCTTTCGCAGTAATCGGAAGTCCATTGCGCATCGTCTTTTTGGAAGTATCCAGCGGAGTGATATACCAGCGGTTGGATTCATAATGCATCATCGCATGAAAATCACCAACTGATGTTCCATCCAATATGATATCATTTCCCTCATCAGACCCGATATTGATCACCGGCTGACTAAAGGCAACTTCTCCGCTGAAAAACTTTTCACTCATAGGTCAATTCGCTCCGTTGTTCAGAAAATCAAATAACAATATAACGAAATAATCTCAATCGCGCCAAACACCAAAGCTACATTGATGAGCGGCGGCAGGAATCGATCGGCTATACTCACTTTTTGAAAAATAACAATTCCATTAATATATTGGGTCGGTGCAGTAAAATGAAGTCTTGACTGCATGATCTGTCTCACTTCTATTTTATACACATGAGAAACAGCAGAAGGATTTTCTGCTAAATTCATGAGTTCCAAATCCACCTTCATGGATTCCCCGGGTTCCAGTATTTTTGACTGGGCGAAATTCAAACTGCCGTTCATACTGTCGACTTTCCCGATATTTTTCTCCCAGACGCTTTCATCATAAACAAAGTCTTTCGACAAAAATGAACCGTTGTCACTTTCTCCGCCGGGAATTTTGATCGGGGTGTCACCTTCTCCCTGACCTGTACCGTTCAAAAAATTTCCCGCCATATCGCCTGCCTGCTGTTTGATAGCATCGGGAGTTACGCCCGCAGAACTGGCAGCAGCAGAAACCTGATCAGCAAAAGGCAGCTGACTCAACTGGTCTGACAATGTATTGATTGTATTGACTTTTGTATTCACCTGCGCAGTAAGCTGTGAAGCAGATTGCTGGAACTCCTTCAATTGTCCCTGTATCGCATCTATCGATCCGATCCTTTTGGGGAGCAGGGAAGAGATATTGCCGAGTAGAGAAGCAAAAAAACCGGCTTTCCGACCTGCATTGGAAATAGCCTTTGTCGATTTTTCAACAGCTTTCCCCATATCTGCATCCGATTTAGATTTTCCCATCGGGTCATTCAGATTCGGGATCAATTTATTTTTATCTTCAGCCGGATCCGGCGCTTCTGCCGATTCAGAAGGTGAACTCACAGCCTGATCCTGCTCAGGGAGCTTCCCTTCAACATTTTGAGGTGCATAGGTAACCCAGACCATCGGCAGATTTCCAACCCGATATCGCAAGACAACATTTTTCGGCATATCGATGGTGCGAAGAAGAAAAATTGACGGCGTATTTCCGTTGTTCGTAATTGTCAAATGATGTGTTCTTATCTTTTTTTTACTGTAATGTTCATATGTCTTTTCATTCACGAAAAACAACAAGTTAATCAGCAAAAATGACAGCATTAAAACCGAGACAACTTTTGCTATAGACTTCCAATCAATTGTTTGGATCAAAATGATAAAAGCATTTATGGCGGCAGCAAAAGCAGACGGACTATCAAGTGTCTGCAGCCATTCTAAAATAATATTAGGAAGTCTACTGATCAAAACCGCCTCCTTTCACCACAACTACCTCCGGTTCAGCGTCATCAGGTTTCACCAAAATCTCATCAGCCGGGAATTCCGCCGGATCATCAAAATTACCTCTGCCGGAAACGACAGCGACTGGTACGGTTCCATCTTCTCCGAAGGATTTTACAATTTCCGGTTTTGATTGCTTTTCAGTTTCTTCTTTATCAGCCCCTGCTGTCTCAGAACTGCTAATTTTCATAACCTCCGGCTGAACTTCATTGGTTTCAGCCTCCGGTTCCGTTTGTATGAATGTATCCGGAACGTCAGCTCCATTCTCTTCCATGCTGTAACGGAATTTCTCAACATTCTCCGTTTGCTCGATTTTATCATTGCCACTGTCATTAATGCTGTCAGATTGATTATTTTCATCAGTCTGCATTCTAAAAACAGGTATTTCTTCGGCAGGCACCACTTCAGCCGCTGAATCAACGGTATTATTATCCTTTTCAGCCTCAGACTGAAGGGAAACCGAATCAACTGTTTGAACCGACAGAAGCTCTGAGGCAGGAACCGAATCTTCTGTTTGAACCGGCTGCGGTTCTGAAGCAAAATCCACCGCAGTATTAGAAGTATCTTCCATGCTTTTTTCATTACCGGCAGAACTATCGTCCGTGACGGCTTCTTTCTTTACCCGTTTTGACCGGCTTTTTTTCTTACGGGGAATTTCCATAATTTCAGCAGGCTCTGTAACCGGTTTTTCTTCCACAGTTTCACCCGGCATTTCCAGGTTCACAGGTTCAAACCTTTCATGTTCCGGTTCAGCTGCCGCCGGTTCCTTTTCCTGCGGTGCAACAGAAACTTCCGTGTTTTCTTCCACAGTCTCCCGAACCGGTTCTTCCTCACCAGAAGGAACCATGACCGTATCTTCATTCAAAACAAGACGGCTCTTTTTCTTCCGTTTTTTCTTCTTAACTGCAGGAACCTCAGAGGAGGATTCGGCAGGCTCTGTTTGTGACGTTTTTTCATCGTTTTCAGAATCTTCCGATTCGATTTTCATGTACGCAGCCTGAGATTTTGCCGGCGGAGTCGAATTATCCGACTGAGATGGCGCAGGGCTGTCAGGTTCATCAAAAGCATCTCCATTTTCATTATGAACCACCACGACAGGGCGTTTCTTCCGCGTGATTTTATACGTTTCTTCTTCCTCTTCCGGTTCATTGAAAACATTATTATCTGCCGCGTCATCAGATCCAACAATTCGGACCGGCATTTCAACCGGTTCTTCATCCTCTGACTCTTTCTCATCAACATTCAACCGCTGCGTATCGGGAATTACCAGGGTCTGAATCGTATTATTAACCGGTAAAAGTGCTTCCGCCTGGTTTTTATTGAATCCGGATAACTTTTGAGAATCATCTTCCAACGTAAATATATTATCAAAGACTGGATGAACATAAATGTCCTGATTAAATTCCAGCTCTTCACCGAAATAATCTTCCGGAGCTGTGACAGTTATCGAAACGGTATGAAAACCGGGAGCCGGTTTGGTATGAAGATGGGAAATGATAAAACCCACCGTACTGCTGGAATCGGGATAAAGATAAGGCAGCGGAGCAGATTGCACACATTCCTCCGGAATACCGCTGATGCGCATACGAAACTGACAGGGCTTTTCCGTCCCAAGATTCTTCAGAATCAGCGCTCCGTTGATTGCTGATTCCAATGACAGGTCACGTTTGGTAAGGAACAATTCCGCACTGATGTGTGTCGTTGTACGGGCACGGGCTTTTTCATCCTCAAGACCGACAATCATTCTATAATTCAGGAAAGTGAATTTATCCCCATCAAGAATGTCATATGGTGTTACCTGCGAAACCGGAAACACCTGATCGCCGCGGGTCAATATGATATTGTCTGCAAAGAATCGGGCAACATGCTTTTCATCCGTACCGCCTGAACGAACGAATTGCATCATAAGCGGGGGGATGCTGCCTTCTCTCAGCTGGATATCACAAGTAACCTGACTTCCCACACGAATAATGGATTTGTCAAGTTCATAAACCTTTTCCCAGTCATTTTCATTAATAATACGAATTTTCATGATTCTAAGCTAACCCAATATACTATTATAAAACAAACTGAATGATTTGATACAAATTCAAATACGCCGTAATGTCATATTCGGTTCAAAATTGATTTATAGCAAGTTTTAAACCAAATAACAAATTAGACGATAAGAGCAAACGGTTGAAGCACAGCGCATTTTAAGACATGATTATTCCTAAAATTTGTTTTTCCTGTATAATAAATTTATTGGATTGACTGTTAGGCAGAAAACACAGACAATACACATAGAGAAATCCTGCGCAAGGCCTGATGTTAAAACTGCATCAACTGTCATACTATGCGTCATTCAAGTACTGAACAGAAAACGACACGAAAAAAGGAACCCGATTATGGAATCTTTCTGCATTGAAGGCGGAATCCCGCTTCGCGGAGAAGTAACTCCCTCAGGAAATAAAAACGCGGCACTGCCGCTGTTATGTGCCGCACTGCTAACCGATGAACCGGTCATCCTGCACAACGTACCGATGATCCGTGATGTTTTGGCTATGCGGAAACTTATCGAAAGCCTTGGCGTCACATTTGAAGAAGTTGACCCGCATACCTGGAAGATCCAGGCAAAAAATGTGGAACCCGCAAACCTGGATCCCGACATGTGCCGGCGGGTGCGTGCCTCGATCCTGCTGGCAGGACCCATGTGTGCCCGCTGCGGCGAACTGCTGCTGCCCCCGCCGGGCGGTGACGTCATCGGCCGCCGCAGAGTCGACACACATATCCTGGCGCTTGTCAAACTTGGGGCAGATGCCTACTACGACAGGCAATATCACTTTCATGTGAACGGACGGCTGAAAGGCTGCGACATTCTGATGGATGAAGCCTCCGTTACCGCAACCGAAAATGCCATCATGGCCGCCGCGACAGCAGAAGGAACCACCATCCTGCGCAACGCGGCTTCCGAACCGCATATCCAGGAACTTTGTCTGCTGCTCAACAAAATGGGCGCGAAGATCTCGAATATCGGCTCCAATGTCCTGACAATCGAAGGCGTTGACTCCCTTCACAGTGCGGAATTCACCATCGGACCGGATTACCTGGAAGTGGTTTCCTACATCGGTGCAGCAGCCATGACCCATGGCGAAGTGATGATCCGAAACGCCGGGAATGAATATCTGGATATGGTCAGCCTGGTCTTCAACCGCATCGGCGTCCGCTGGGAAACCATCGGGGACGATATTCTGGTACCGGAAAACCAGCGGCTCACCGTAGAACCGGACCTGGGCGGAGCAATTCCGGAGATCAGCGTTATGCCCTGGCCGGGGTTCCCTTCCGACCTGATGAGCATCGCCATCGTCATGGCCACGCAGGTGACGGGATCGATCCTTTTCCATGACTGGATGTACCCCAGCCGCATGTATTTTACCGACAAACTCGTCGGGATGGGCGCACAGATCGTGCTCTGCGACCCGCACCGCTGCATCGTCCAGGGCCCGACCCGCCTGTATCCGGAAAATCTGGAATCACCGGATATCCGGGCTGGGATGGCACTGCTGCTGGCAACGCTGACCGCTCCGGGAAAGTCCACCATCCGCAACATCGGTCAGATCGAAAGAGGCTACGAACGGGTCGACGAAAAGCTTGCCGCACTGGGTGCGAGAATCACCAGAGCCTGACGGAGTACACGAATGTCTGATAAAAATCAAAGGAAAACAATCATGAAAAACCCGCTGCCGGCTGTTCCGGATACAAAAAGCATCCTCGCCGCACAGGCTGAGCAAATGATCCTGGATAAACTTCCCATTGATCAGAAAACTCTCCGCCTGGCTCAAAAACTGATCACCCCCACAAACATCAAACGTGCCGCCATTGTTGTGGCAGGCGGAAGCGTGGCTGTTTCAATTATCAGCTCCATCAGCCGGAACCGCGTCTATCAGGCGATGGTCGCAAAAGAAATGAAGAAGCAGCTGGAACCACTTCGCAAAAAGCTCGATAAGCTTGAAGCCCAGAATGATCTGCTGGTCCAGCAGAACGAAGAGCTCAAAGCGGAACTCAAAAAACAAACAAAATAGAAGTTCGGGACAGGCCTGTGGGCCTGTCCCACTTAAAACCCGGTCAGACTATTCAATTTCTGACTTTCAATTCATCCTTCTCCACAAACCCAAAGAAATACGTCAGCAAAGCAGCGCCGAAAAAGGAAACCGCTATGCCAATCAGATAGACCGCGATCATTCCAGGAGCGTTGTCCGGACAAAAAAATCCAGTTATGGATAAAATTCCATTATTCATAAAACCGTGGCTGCTTGCTCCGCCAATTCCCATCACAGCACCGCCAAGCGCACCGGCGATCACGGAACAAAGCATCGGCCGGATAAAGCGCAGACTGCAGCAATAAATCGCCGGTTCCGCGAACCCGGTTAAAAATGCCGGAACAGCCACGGCAGCGGCAATTTGTTTCAGTTCCATACTTTTCGTTTTCAGCATAACGCCCAAAGCAGCACCCGCCTGAGCAAAGTTGGCAGAACTGACATAACACATCAGGGAATTATGTCCGGCGCCGCATTGATGGAAAGCAGTGCTAACTTCTGTTTCATTCATTCCAACCGGCAGCAGCGCTCTATGCGCACCAAAGATAATCATCAGGCTCCAGAATCCGCCGACAAACGCGCCTCCGAGAGCCGGACTTACCGTCATTAATGCATCATAGAGCAGATTCACGCCAAAACCGATATATTCACCGACAGGGCCGACAACCGTCAGCATCACAGGCAGCATAATGATCAAAGATATCCCGGGCACCAGAATAACCTGATAATTTTCCGGTATGAGCTTTTGCAGTGCCTTTTCAAGAAAACCGAGGACAAACACCGAAAGAATGATCGGGACGGCTGATTCCGTATAATCAAAAGTACCGGTCGCGTCACCAATCGTGAAAGCTGTTTTGATGACCGGGAAACCGAAAATCGTGGACTTTTCCGAAACATCAAGGATCAGCGACTCAATTTGCGGATAACATAGAAATGCGCCTAAAACCATAGCCAGGATTTTGGAGCATTTCACAACCTTCGCAGTCGTGTAGGCGAGGAAAACAGGCAGAAAATAGAAGATAATACTCGCCGCTGAAAACAGAATCACATAGGTACTTCCGGCGGAATTGATCCAACCCAAAAGTCCTGCTGCATACAAGAGACTTTTGATCAATCCTGCCGCAGCCAGTACAGGAACAGCAGGCGTAAAAATGCTATAGATTGTCTGAGCGATCTTTTCTCCAAGAGAAGATTTTTCACTCTGCGATAAGCTCTTATCCCGTTTTTTTGAATCAACGAGCTTTACAAATTCGTCGTATGTATTATCGAGCCTTCCGGCCAAAACAATCTGGAACTGTTCCCCTGTATCCAGGACCTGCAAAACATCTTCAATGCACCCAATTGCGGCTTTATCAGCAAGCCCGGGGTCACGCAATACAAGGCGCAGCCGGGTAAAACAATGTTCAGCGTTCCGGATATTTTCCGGTCCGCCCACATTATCCAAAATCAATTGAGCTGTCTGTTTACAGTCCATAAATTTTCACATTAATAAAATCACTCGATTCTCTGCTGCGCACTTTCCACGATCGAAATGTTTCCGGCCTCTTTCCCGTATTTATCGACAAGATTCTTGCTTTGTGCCGCATGTGTCAGGCATCCCGCACCGCCGATGCAGCCGCCGACACAGGCCATCCCTTCGATAAAATTCACATCCAACCGGCCATGGCTCTTGCGGACCAGCGCGAGTTTGCATTCTTCCAGACCATTGCAGCTGATCGGTTTCAGTTCAAAATCATTGATACCCTGTTCCTTCAGGGACTCGGCAACAGCTTCCGCCAGACCACCGCAGCGGGCGAAGATACGGCCAAAATAGGAGGATGTATCATCAAACTCGCTTTCATCCATCGTCATGAGATTGATATCCAACCCGTCATACAAAGCCTGAAGCTCTTCAAAAGTGATGACACTGTCAACGTACGGACGGACATGATCCTGCTGCACTTCTTCTTTCTTTGCGGTGCATGGCCCGATAAAGACGATCTCGATTCCCGGATACTGCTCTTTGAGCGACTTTGAGATCGTCGCCATCGGAGACAAACTGTGGGAAATATTCGGAACGAGATCAGGATAATTATTCTTGACAAAACGGACAAATGCCGGACAGCAGGAACTGATCAGGAAGCCCTTTTCAACCAGTTCCCGTGCTTCTTCCTTGGCCACCATATCCGCACCGTGAGCAGCTTCCACCACCATGTCAAAGCCCATCTCACGCAATCCGGCAATGACCTGGCCGAGCTTGGCATAGGTGAACTGGGTAGAAACAGCAGGAGCCAACACCGCACACAGCTTTTTGTCCAGATTTGTATGGCGGTCTTTCAGCATGTTGACAACATCAACGATGTTGGACCGGTCCACAACCGCACCGAACGGGCACTGATAGACACAGGCGCCGCAGCCGGTACATTTGCTGTGGCTGATCTTCACATAACCTTCCGGGGCAGATGAAATCGCGTTGGTCTTGCAGGCATTCTGGCAGGGACGCTTGCGGTTGACGATTGCGGAAAACGGACACACCTGCGCACACTGGCCGCAATTCACGCACAAACTGCGGTCAATAAAAGCGCCGCGTCCATGCTGGAAAGAAATCGCGCCGCGTTTACACACATCAATACAATGATGCGAAAGACACCCGCGGCAGGATTCAGAGACATAATAACCATCCGAGGGACATTCATCACAAGCGATTTCGACAGAAGTGATCGCCCAGTTGGAACTGTTGTTGGGATTAATGGCAATCTTGACCCGTTCCGCTACGATTGCGCGCTCTTTATAGACACAGCAGCGCATGGTTGGTTTCTTTCCCGGGATAATTTTCATCGGGATGTCAAGTGCCCCTTCCAGCAAATTTCCATTCCAGGCGTTTCTTACAATTTCACGCAGGATCTTATTTTTCAATTCCTGAACACTGGTGTCAAAAATCCTCATACTGAACTCCCTAAAGATAGTTTATTATTACGAAAGAGTCAAAATGACCTGTTTTAACTGACTCAGCATTGAGCGTAGATCCTGCTCCGCATAAAAATCGGGCGAAGCCCGTACTTTACGGAGCAGTTTTTACACCAACAGGTTGTATTGACTCGTTATCAAACACTTACCTTCATTATAACAAAAATTAAACAAGCTTAACCACTGATCTCATTCGATCGGATCAAACTGATAAACCGGAGAGTCGTGATGTTTTGCCTGTTTTGCCAGTTTCGCGAAATAAGCGCCGGTATGAACACCGGAAGTTCCATCGGTAAACGTGCACTCATCCAGAATAAACTTCACCCGTTCCGCGTGATCGGTTTCCGGTTTCGTGAGATAAAGGTTCAGCGTATCCCGCAGCTGGTCGATGTCATATACGACCCGTCCGGCTTTTGCGTTTCGATAGCGTTCATGCGTCGGCCATTCACCGATTTCCGAAAGAGACAGGCAGAATTTTTCCGGCTTATTCCACCCGCCCGGCGCATCGATACAAACAGCCACGATCGGGCGGTCATGGATCGCGGTTTCCACAACCATCGTGGAATAAACCGTGCAGAAAACATCCGACCAGGCCATCATCGAATCCTTCTCCGGCATATCCTCCCCGGAATAGAAGCCCAAATCACCGCCAAGCGCCACCGGTTCGATCAAATGGACATACGGTTTCCCTTCGATCAACTTGCGGATCTTTACCGCCTCTTCCTCAAACAGAGACCCCTTGATGAAATGGTTCGGATGCAGACGGATCAGCAGCTGGGAAGGCTCAGCCAGCTGATCTTCTGAAACCAGTTTGACCAGTGCCTCCACATCCTGATAATTCGGAGAAAAGGTGATAAAGCTGCAGGCAAAAGAAATCAGCTTCCGGTCCGGATCCAACCCGTGCAGCTTGAAATACTCTTCCTGGCTCATACGCCATGTTTTGCGGAAATAGCCATCATATGTCGGGATCCCGCCGATGTTCACACGGTCCGGATTCCAGTCCGCACCGTCTACCAGTTCACGTTTCTGCTCCGCGGACCAGCAGTTGGCCCATTGCATCGGAGCTCCCGGCAGGCGGTAACTGCTCGGGTTATCCCATCCGATCACCGCCAAACAAGTTTCGATACCGGCAGCAGCGGCTTCCCGCAGCAGATAACGGTCCAAACGCCACCCTGCGGTACTGGCAATCACCAGATCCGGCTGATATTTTTCAAACAAATCACCGTAAATATTGGGGATATACTTCATCTGGCTTTTTACCAGTTCTTTACGGACATCCGCGGATTTCCGCAGCTGTTTGACCTTGCTTTTGATCATCGGAATACGGATCAGTTTTTCCGTCATCGTGGATTCATGAGCACGCTGACGGAGATGGCAGTCGATCGCGGTGGTATTCACCCGATCCGATCCGCCCATCCAGCGCAGGAAATGCAGCCAATATTGGTCGGTATGATCAACCTCATTGAAATAGGCCTTGCATTTATCCAGGCGAAGCCCTTCAACAAAAAGGTTTTCCTGACCGAACTTCTCATAGACCTTGTCGGTGACACCGTCATCCGTCAGGATCACGACTTTAATTCCCTCATTCAGCATCGTTTGAACGACGTCCGTCTGTAAAAAATAAACAATCGCCAGACCGTGGTCCGCGCTGATCATAACACATCGCTGTTTTTCGTTATCTTTCATTCGCCTTCACATTCTCACAGTAAAAGATTATCCACCGGGGACTGTCCCTTTATGGGACTGTCCACACCAAATTCCACCCCGAAACAATGGGGACAGTCCCATAAAGGGACATCCCCGCATCATTATACAATCATCTACCCCAGATACGCGTGCAGCAGTTTCTCATTCGCGAGCAGCTTTTTACCGATATCATCCATAACGATACGGCCTACATTCAAAATATAAGCCCGGTCGCACAAATCCAGAGCCTTTATCGCGTTCTGTTCCACAAGCAGGATCGTCGTACCGCCTTCCGCGATAGACTTCAGATTTTCCATGATCTGGTTCACAATAATAGGAGCCAGACCCAGACTCGGCTCATCCAGCATCAGCATTTTCGGACGCGCCATCAAGCCGCGGGCAACCGCCAGCATCTGCTGCTCCCCACCGGAAAGCAGAGCACCCAACTGGTTTTTCCGCTCTTCCAACCGGGGAAACAGATCGAAAACCATCTCCAGATCTTTACGAATTCCCGCCTTGTCTTTCCGCTGGCAGCAGCCAATTTTCAGGTTTTCCAGCACCGTCAGTTTGTAAAAAATCTGACGGCCTTCGGGGACAATAGAAATGCCCCGTTCTACAATTTGATGGCAGTGTGCAGGAAGCGGCTGACCGTCAAAAATAATCTCACCCGCAGAAGGTTTATGTTCCCCGGAAAGGCATTTCAACAGGGTAGATTTTCCTGCTCCATTTGCGCCAAGCATCGCTACTATTTCCCCTCGTTTCACATAAAACGAAATGTCGTCAACAGCCCGGATCCCGCCGTAAAAAGCTGAGAGATGGTCGACCCTCAAAATTACATCATTTGACGCATCCATCACAACTCACCTCCCAGATAGGCCGCGATCACAGACTCATTTTGTTTGACCTCCGCAACAGTCCCTTTGGCCAATGTCCGGCCGAAATCCAGTACCGAGCATTGGTTGCACAGGCGGGTAATGACATCCATGTGATGTTCGATCAGCAGGATCGTAATCGGATTTTCCTGATGCAGTTTTTCAATTAATTCAACAAATTCCGGCATTTCTTCCTGATTCATACCGGCAGCCGGCTCATCCAGCAGCAGCAGTTTTGGGTCTGTCGCCATCGCACGGGCAAGATCCAGCTTTCGCTGCTGCACATAAGGAAGCGAATTGGCAATGTCGTCAGCCTTCTCTGTTAGACCCACTGCGTCCAGCAGTGCCATCGCGCGTTCTTCAACTTCTTTCGTGACCCTGCGGTAACGCGGCAGCCGCAGCAGCGCATCCAGAACTGTATAATTGTGATGTAAATTACAGGCAATGATCACATTCATTTTCACGGAAAGGTTCCCGAAAAGACGGATATTCTGGAATGTGCGCGCGATTCCGACTGAGGCAGCCTGATGAGGACGGATCTTCGTGATATCTTTTCCTTCAAATAAAATCTGACCTTCATCCGGACGATAAACGCCGGTGATCATGTTGAAAACCGTTGTTTTCCCCGCACCGTTCGCGCCGATGAGCCCGTAAATATCCCGTGGCATGACCTGCAAATCAAAACGGTCAATCGCGCGCACGCCGCCGAAGCGTTTCTCCACGTCTATCATATCCAACAGAGGAGCGGCAGAATGACACATCTTACGCACCTCCCGTTGATTTCTTTTTTTCCGGTTTTTTGAAAAGGTCCGGCAATTCTTTATAGCCCATCAACCCCTCCGGACGCACCAGGATCACGATCACAACAGCGATGCCGTAAAGGAGCATACGATATTCGGCAAATTTGCCGAAAAATTCGGGCAGAAGCTGCACAATCAGCGTAGCCAGAACACTTCCGGTCAGCGATCCCAGCCCACCCAAGACCGTGGTGAACACCAGCTCGCAGCTCTTCGGCAGATTGAACAGCGCCGGTGTAATATGACGCAGGTAATGTGCGTAAAGTCCGCCCGCCCATCCGGCAAAGATCGCACTGAAAACAAACGACATCTTTTTATAATGAACCACATCGATTCCATTCGCCGCCGCAGCTATTTCATTTTCACGAATCGCGGAAAATGACTGTCCGAAACGGGAATGGATCAGATTCCACGCGATAATAAATGCCGCGGCCGCACAAATCAAAGCCACAAGCCATGTCGTTTTGAATGGAATCCCCGTATATCCGGTAGCGCCGCCGGTGATATCCCGTGCGTAAAGCAGCAGAACCCGCACACATTCGCCAAAACCAAGACAGCTGATCAGAAAATAGTCACCTCGCAGCCGGATCGTCAGGCTGCCCAAAAGATACGCGGCAATTCCTGCGGCTGCTGCACCGATCAAAACGGACAATACAAAAGGCAGATGGAAGCGCACGCTGCAAATCGCGGAAGCATAAGCGCCGATTGCCATAAATCCAGCATTCCCGAAGGAAAACAATCGGGTAAACCCGGTCATCACCGACATACCTAACACCGCGATCATATTGACACAGCAGCTTACGATGATACCTTCATAAAATGTATTGACCATACGCCCCTCCTATGCCTTTTCCGGAACATCCACACCAAACAAACCGGAGGGACGAATCAGGATAACCAGAATCAACAGGGAGAAGGAAATCAGGTCCCGCAGTCCGGAACTGATGTAACCGGAAACGACCGTTTCGATCAGACCCAAAAGGACCGCACCTACAATCGCACCGGGAACAGACCCGAGTCCTCCGATTACCGAGGCGATAAAAGCTTTCAGTCCCACATTTCCCATGGTCGGGGTAACATTATATTTCATCCCATATGTGACCCCGGCAAGGCCGGCTAAAGCTCCGGCAATGATAAACACCATCGCGATCACCCGGTCGATCCGGATTCCCATAATACGCGCTGTACTGTCAGCACAGGCTACCGCACGGACATGCAGCCCAAACCGGGTATGATTGATAACCAGAAGCAGGAGAATCAGAACGATCAGCGAAACCACAATACACAAAAGGTCGGTCGTTCCAACAAAAATGCCGTTTAGATTCAGCGAAGCGGTTTTGAAAAAACGCGGCAGCTGTTTGAATTTCGACCCCCAAAGCGCGTTCGCGAGGTTCTGGTAGGTCGTTGAAAGTCCCATAGCGGCAATCATCAGGAACATATTCGAAGACCGCTTATTCCGAATACGGAGATAGGCGAGCTTTTCATTGAGCAAACTGATCAGCGCTGCACCGCCGATACCGATCAGACAGGAAAGGGCAAAAGGCATATTTGGGATCAATGTTGCCATAAAACAACAATACGCACCGAGCATACAAACCTCTCCATGCGCCCAGTTGGAAAAATCCAGAAGACTGTAGACCAGGGCATATCCCGAAGCGAGAAGCGCGTAAACGCTGCCGATCGAGATACCTGTGATCATTTGCTGTATCAGTATTTTCATGTAGCCCTTTCCTATCCTAAACCTTCACACGTCATTCGTCATACGTCATTCTTCATTTTTCCGGATCGTAAATACCGACGTACGTGATCTCATCCGCGTCCACTCGGAAAATTGCGGCATCACGGCTGGGATTGTGATTCGCCGGATCAACGCTCATATGACCCAGCAGCCCGTCAAAACTGTCAGTGGCTTCCAGCTGGTCACGGATTGCATCCGGATCCGTGGAACCGGCGGCCTCGATAGCCTGCTTGATCCACATCAACCCATCATTTCCATAAAGGCACTCGGTTTCCTTGGAAGAATGGAACCGTTCATTGTAAATTTCAAAATAAGCTTCCGCATCCGGAAGGTTGAACCCCGGACGGGAAACATAATAACTGCCTTCCAGGGCACCGCGGGAAAGCTCGATCAATTCCCGGGCATCCCACCCGTCAGCGCCGATCATGACAGCGGAAATACCCATTTCACGAGCCTGCTGGGCAATCAAAGCGACATCCACGTAGTTCCACGGGACAAACAGGACATCAGGCTGAGCCATGGCGATCTTGCTGAGCTGCGCCCGAAAGTCGTAGTCACCGCTCTGAGCTTCTTCACGGGCAACCAGGTCGCCGCCAAGTTCGGTGAAAGTTTCAGCCATATACCCACCCACACCGGTGCTGTAATGGTCGTTAACATCGACAATGATGGCAGCTCTGCGCAGTCCCAGTTCTTTATACGCATAGGAACCGGCCAGATATCCCATGTACGGATCAATAAAACAGAGGCGGAAAGAATAAGGATGCAGATTGCCCGCTGCGTCAACTGTCACCAGTTCATTGGATGCGGCTGTGGCGATCACCGGCACATGCAGTTCGTCGGAAACGGCTGCAATCGGAATGTTGCAGGATGAAAAGTTTGTTCCGACAACAGCCACGACACCCTCCTGTTCAGCCAGACGTTTGTAAGCGGCTACGGAATCGTCCGCAGCACCTTTGCCATCCAGCCCGATGATCCGCACTTCACGGCCAAGGATACCGCCTGATTCATTGATCATTTCAGCGGTCAGATTCATACCGTTCAAACCGGCCTGGCCCCAAAGAGCCGTGTCACCGGAAAGCGCACCGATATAACCGATCTTGATTGGGTTCGCCGTATCCAATTCAGCAGCAAAAACACTGCCTGCCAAAGTAAGCATCAAAACCACTAACACTGCTGATATCAGCAAGCTCTTTTTCATGTTTCCACCTCCAAATCTTCTCAGATTGATATCTATTATAAAATATTTTTTCAATTTATACAAGACTTGGGAAAAGTGTGAAGTGTGCAGAGTGAAGTGTGAAGTTAAACAGTGCCCGGTGGTCAGCAGCCAGTGGTCAGTGTCCAGTGTCCAGTGGTCAGCAGCCACAAATCACCAGCTGCCATACACTCCTCACTCCTAATTCCTCACGCCACCTACTTCCGCAAGGTACTTCCTGATTTCCCCGATATACAGTTCCGCCATTCGGCTGAGGATCATATTTTTCTTCACAATATAACCGATGTCCATCCGGCCGCCCGTGTGATTCTCATCGGTTTCGAAGGGAACCGTAAGATAATCTGACCCATTCAGCTCCTCACAGATGATCCCGGAACAAAGCGTATACCCATTCAGTCCGATCATCAGGTTCAGCATGGTCGCCCGGTCATTCGTCTTGATCGTACGCGGATATTCACTGGTGGTCAGGATTTCCTCCGCCAGATAAAATGACCCCGTAGACCCCTGCTCAAAAGAGAGGCAGGGATAATCCGTCAGGTCTTCAAAACGGATCCGCTCTTTCCCTGCCAGCGGATGCCCCTTCCATAAATATACAAAGGCATCGCAGTCGATCAGATGGTGAAATTCCAACCCGTTGGAGCGCAGCATCTTTTCGATCGCCTTCCGATTAAAATCACTGAGATACAAAATTCCGACTTCACTCTTCCCGCTGCTCACGTCATCCATCACTTCCCGGGTCTTTGTCTCACGGATAGCAAATTCATACTCACCGGTATCAAACTGCTTGACCATTTCCACAAAGCTCTTGACCGCAAAGGAAT
The DNA here is from genome assembly GCA_017417055.1 of Anaerolineaceae bacterium. Lineage (GTDB taxonomy): Bacteria > Chloroflexota > Anaerolineae > Anaerolineales > Anaerolineaceae > Flexilinea. Next base: position 23,715 of record JAFPZX010000045.1, on the reverse strand, counting down.
AATGCTGTGTAGAGATCCCGAATTTCTTTTTGACAGAAACAGATCCCCCATACTTTTCCAGAAGCCGGTCATACTGCTGAACGACCTGACGCGCGTATTGAATAAATTCCTCCCCATCGTTCGTCAGCGTAACACCCCGTGCTCCCCGGTTAAAAATTGTGATGCCCAGTTCCTTCTCCAACTCCCGAATCGCATTGGTCAGAGAAGGCTGCGCAATATAAAGCACCTCAGAGGCCTTATTCAGCGACCCCATTTCCGAAATAATAATCGCGTAATTCAATTGCTGTATCGTCATGTTAGCTCTCTTTCAGTGTCCGGTGGTCAGCAGCCTGTTGGCATATAATTCCGTCTTCCAAACCTTTTACAATGATATATTATGGAAACGCTGATTAATTTCGGTGAAGGCAGGAGGACAAATAATCAGTGCTTCCTTCATATAAATTTTATATTAAAAATACCCCAAAGCCCTCATATAAATAATACGATATAAAAATACGACACAAAAAAATCAAATACATATTTTCTGCCAACCAGCCACCAGCCACCAGCCACTGCTTACTCCTTACTTCTTACTTCTTACTTCTTCTTCTCCAGTTCCTAAAAGTATGATAAAATAATTACCAATGTACCAGATTTTTATCGTAGAAGACGAACTGCTCATCCGGCAGAGCATACGCAACGTCATCGAAAAAATGCCCGGTCCCTATGCCCTGTGCGGAGAGGCCTCCGACGGCGAAATGGCGCTCGCGATGATGCAGGACCTGATGCCCGACATTCTCCTCACCGACATCCGCATGCCCTTCCTGGATGGCTTTGACCTCATCAAAAACTGCAAAGCCATGATGCCCTGGCTGAAAGTCGTCATCATCAGCGGCTTTGGAGATTTTGAATCCGCGCAGAAAGCCATCTCCCTCGGCGTAGACCAGTATCTGCTCAAACCGGTTCGGCAGGCGGACCTCATCAAGGTCATCGAAGAAATGGCCTCCCAGATCGAAAAAGACAAATCCTCCCGCGGTACAGCCCTCCCGGACGGCTTGGACGAGGAAGAAGTCCTGAAAGTCCTGCGCCAGCATTTCATGCGGCAGATCCTTTATGGAGAAGCCGACACCGGCAAGCTGCTCGAACGCATGCAGCGGCTGAAAATGGACATCATGCGCACCCATTACCTGGTTGCCGTCTCCTCCTTCGACACGCCCAACGTCGACCACAAAATCATCGAAAACACCGTACAAAAGGCGCTTTCCGGAACCCAAACCCTGATGTACTCCTTCAATTTTCAGGACCGGATGACTATCCTGGCTTACGATAACGATCCGGACATCCTCACCGAGCGGGTTTACCAATTCCTGAACATTCTCCGCCATGAGCTGCAGGACATCTGCCCCGTCATCACCACCGTCATCAGCTCAGACGTACGGCGGCTGGGAGAGATTCCCGAGGCATTCAAAACTGCCACCGGACTGATGCGGATGGTCAGCGGCGTCGCGGCGGGACAGGTGATCAACGTCAGGGATACAGCCCAGCTCACGGCCAATATTTTCCGTCCGGAAAGTCCTTTCGGTGAAGAATTCCAGCAAAAACTCAAACACGCTTCTCCCGAAGACGCGGACTGTCTGCTGGACGAAATTCTCACCTCTCCCGATGGAAAACGATTCGACAGCACCTTCGTCCGCTATAACGGACTGCTCACGCTGATGCGTCTCGCACTTCAGAAAATCGCCCGCTACAATCCGGACGCTGATGAAAAAGATATTGCCGCCCAGCTTTCTGCTCAATACGACATCCTCTCCGCCGCGGGCAGCAAAAAGAAATTTCGTGAAACCGCCCGCGACCTGCTCCTGCAGCTCCTCAGCACCCGAAAGGAAAACCCGGGAGAGATCAAATATCACCACGTCATCAGTCAGGCCGAACAATACGTCAAAGAAAACTTCTGTGACCAGAATATTTCCCTCATCAGTGTAGCAAATCACGTTGCCATGAGCGCTGCTTATTTCTCCACGGTCTTTTCCCAAACCACCGGACGCTCCTTTATTTCTTACCTCACCGCCCTGCGCATTGAAAAGGCGCAGGAACTGCTCACCACCACCAACATGAAATTAGCCGATATTGCTCTCGAAGTTGGCTATAACGAACCAAACTACTTCTCCCATGTCTTCCGCAAAACCACCGGCATTACCCCAAAAGAATACCGCGCGAAAAGGGGAGAAAAGTAAGCAGTAAGCAGTAAGAAGTAAGGAGTGAAGTGTGCAGTTAATTCATGTCGTGCTTCACAAACGGGACGGTTACCCCGGAACCGTCCCGTGTTTGGTTTGACACATCGAGAAATTTTTTGCCAATGATTCCGGAATCTTTCTTACTTCCCATGCGAGGCTCATCCATTACGGGACAGTTCCGGAGTAACCGTCCCATTTGGTACACCTCACCAGCCACCAATCCCAAACCACCAAACCCTTCATATTCCTTTCCACAGGATTTCATAATTTTATTCACAAGTCCTCACGCATAATACCTTTTCCTCTCCGGTTCATGGTATAATTTATTGATTATTGAAATAAGAATTTTCGATGGAAAAGGCGATTTTTATGGAAACTGACAATGTAAATCGAGTAGATCTTGACCAGCAAATGCGGGAAGCCTATCTGGACTACGCCATGAGCGTTATCGTATCCCGTGCGCTTCCGGATGCGCGTGACGGGTTGAAACCTGTTCACCGCCGTATTCTTTATGCCATGCAGGATATGGGCGTACGGTCCACCGTACCGCACAAAAAATCAGCGCGTATCGTTGGTGAAGTCCTCGGTAAATATCACCCGCACGGAGATGCCTCCATTTACGATGCCATGGCACGCATGGCACAGGACTTTTCCATGCGCTACCCCCTGGTCGACGGTCACGGGAACTTCGGTTCCATCGACGGCGACCCCCCGGCAGCCATGCGTTACACGGAAGCCCGTTTGAAGAAAATCGCCGACGAGCTGCTGGCGGACATTGACAAAGAAACCATCGACTTTATGCCGAACTTTGACGGTTCTGAAAAGGAACCGGCAGTTCTTCCATCGAAAGTGCCGAACCTGCTGCTGAACGGTTCCAACGGCATCGCCGTCGGTATGGCGACCAACATTCCTTCCCACAACCTGCGGGAGATCAACCAGGCGCTGGCGTATATGATCGACAACTACGACCATATCGACGATATCACTGTGGAAGACCTGATGCAATTCGTCAAAGGCCCGGACTTCCCGACCGGCGGCGTCATCATCGGCCGTGAAGGCATCAAACAGGCCTACACCACCGGGAAGGGACGAATCGTCGTCCGTGCCCGTTCTCATGTGGAAGAGGGGAAAGGCCGTTTCCATATCGTCGTCACCGAAATTCCCTACCAGGTCAACAAAACCACGCTGCTGGAACGCATCGCGGAACTGGTCCGCAGCGGACAGATCACGACCATCCATGACATGCGCGATGAGTCCGACCGCGAAGGGATGCGCATCGTCATTGAATTGAAAAAAGATGCCCAGCCGCAGGCTGTGCTGAACCAGCTTTACAAACACACCATGCTGCAGTCCACCTTTGGGGCACAGATGCTGGCGCTGGTGGATAACCGCCCGGTTTATCTTTCCCTGAAGACGGCTCTGGAAGTTTTCATCAAGCACCGTCTGGAAGTGATCGAACGCAGGGCGGACTATGACCTGCGCAAAGCCAAAGCCCGTGCTCACATTCTGGAGGGCTTGCTGATCGCCCTTTCCAACCTGGACGAAGTGATCCGCATTATCCGTAACGCACCGGACAGCGATGCCGCCAAGACCCAGCTCATGGAACGCTTCAAACTGGACGATATCCAGGCACAGGCCATTCTGGACATGCAGCTGCGCCGCCTCAGCGCCCTGGAACGCTGGAAGATCGAAGAAGAACAAAAACAACTGATTGAAAAGATCGCCGACCTGGAAGATTTGCTCGCGTCCAAAGAACGCCAGCTCAAGGTCGTCGAAACCGAGACTGATGAAGTCACCAAAGCCTACGGCGATGAACGCCGGACATCCATCGAAGCCGATGAACTGGAAGGCTTCTCCGATGGCGACCTGGTCTCCGAACGCGGCGTATTCGTCACCATGACCGAAAACGGCTACATCAAGCGCGTTGATGCCACCACCTACCGCCAGTACAACCGCGGCGCGCAGGGCGTCACCGGCCACACCATGAAGGAAGAAGACAAAGTAGCCAACATCATGTTTGTCAACACGCATGATAAGATGCTCTTCTTCACCGACAAGGGCAAGGTTTACGCGGAAGACGTTTTCCGGATCCCGGAAAGCAGCCGCACCGGCAAAGGTCTGCCTGTCATTAATATCATCAACATTCAGGGGGACGAAAAAGTCACCGCTATGCTGCCGATTCGGGAAACAGACGCGGAATCCTACCTGGTGATGGCAACCGCTAATGGCAAGATCAAGCGCAACCGGCTGAAGGATTATCTGAACATCCGCGCCAACGGTCTGATCGCCATCACATTGGAAGATGACGACCGTCTCACCTGGGTCTGCCAGACCGACGGACACATGAACGTCCTGATGGTCAGCCGAAATGGGAAATGCCTGCGCTTCAAGGAAAACAGCATCCGCACCATGGGCCGTACCGCCCGGGGCGTGAACTCCATGAAGCTGCTCGGTGATGATACCCTGGTCTTTGTGGGTGTTGCCCGCGACCAGGACGACCTGCTGATCGTCCATGACAAAGGAGTCGGGAAACGCACCCCGGTCGCGCTGGTCCCGATCCATGGCAGAACCACCGGCGGTCAAAAGATCACCAACACCAATGCCTTTGAAAAGATCGGCAAAATCGCTGCGGCATTGGTGCTGCATACCAATGATGACGTGACCTTTATGAGCTCCAAGGGGAATGTGGTCCGCCTGCGCGGGTCCGTGATCCCGAGCCTCGGACGAGCTGCACGCGGTGTCCGCCTGGTCCGGCTGGAAGGGGACGCGGTGGTCGCCGGCGTCACCGCCAATGACGCGGACGCGATCCCGGAAGCTCCGGATGAAGAAACCGTGACCGAGCTGCCGACCGATCCGACCCTGTCGCCGGAAGATGACCTCGGCCCTGACGATGAAGCGGATGCGGCAGATGACGAAGCGGAAGAGACTGACAGTGAGGAAACAGAAGATGAATCCGGAGACGAGGATGATCCTTCGGAAGAACCGGAAAACGAAGAATGACGTATGAAGAAGTAAGAAAGAAGAATGACGTATGACGTATTAAGAAGTAAGATGATTAAGGTTCATTACCTTCTAAAGACTAACATCTTATGTATTACGTCTGATTTCTGATTTCCGATTTCTTATTTCTGATTTATAAAATGGAGGATAGAAATGCAGATTGTAACAGACAGTGCAGCCGACCTGGCTCCTTCACAACTTGCTGGACTCCCCATCCATTTCACTACCCTGCGTCTCAGTCTGGGTGGTGAACCCTTTACAGGGACCAATGAAGAGTTCTACAAAAAACTTTCTGAGACAGATGAATACCCGGTGACATCACAGGCAGCGGCCGGTGAATTCGCCGAACTTTACCGCAATGTGGCGAAAAAAGATCCGGAAATCCTTTCAATCCATATTTCCGGAGGACTGAGCGGGACGATCAATTCCGCCCGTGTGGGCGCTTCCATGGTTCCGGAAGCAAAAGTGACCTTCTGGGATTCAAGGACGCTCTCCGCTGCTCTTGGCTGGCAGGTGGAAGCTGCCGCGCGTATGGTCGTGAAAGGATTTAAACTGGACAAGATCCTGGAGCGGCTGACCCAGATCCGGGATACAGTTGATGGCATGTTCTCCATCAAGGAGATGAAATATCTGGTCCATGGCGGACGTGTGAGTCACCTGAAGGGCCTGCTTGCTTCTGTGCTGAACATTAAACCGGTCATCGGTGTGGATCATACGACCGGGATGTATACAAATGCCGCGCAGGACATGACCTTCAAACGTGCCCTTACCCGCATGATCAACCTCGACAAGGCCCGCTATGCCGGCATGGGTGCCCTCCGTGCGCAGATCGTACACGGGAACAACCCGGAAGGCGTGGAATTCATCCGCAAAAAGGCGGACGAAGAGCTGAAGTGCAGCTTTGAACCCACTGTTCCGGTCGCCCCTGCCCTGGGTGCGCACACAGGACCGTCACTCGCCGGCATCATCGTCGGCCCGCAGTCCCTCTTTGCGGATTTGTACTAATCAAATGGTAACGGGGACGGTTTTGCGCGAAGCGCAGAACTGTCCTCCCGCCTTTGCAGGAATTATTCAGCGTTTCTTTATCTCCATTTTTGCATAGTACATTTATATTGGAATTATGTTTCGCTCTTATTTCAATTCCAGTCTCCGGAATGACTGCCGCATCCATGAATCGGACAGGATCCTGGCAGCTGTTTCCGGCGGGATCGACTCCGTTTTTCTGCTGACAATGCTGCATGAAATCGGGCAGCCGGTCACAGCGGCGGTTTTTGACCATGGACTGCGGCCGGAAGCCGCTGAAGAGTGTGATTTTGTGGAAGCATATTGCGCCGAACGCGGAATCCGCTGTATTCGCGGGAAAGGAGATGTGCGTACGTACGCCGCAGAACAGGGAATCGGGATCGAAGAGGCCGCGCGGGAACTGCGCTATCAGTTTCTGTTCCGCACTGCCGCAGATGCCGGATGCGCCGCGGCTGCGACAGCCCACCATGCCAACGATCAGGCGGAAACGGTCCTGATGCACATCCTGCGGGGAAACGGAATCGACGGTCTGTGCGGTATGCAGCCTTACGGGTTTCTGGAACAATACAGTCAAACCATTCCGCTCATCCGTCCACTGCTGGGCCTCACCCGGGCAGAAATTGAGTCTTACGCCGCGGTAACCGGGATGCCGTTCCGCGAGGACCGCAGTAATTCCGATCCGGATTATACACGCAACCGCATCCGGCTGGACCTCATCCCGAAATTAGCCGCGGAATATAATCCGAAGATCGTCGATTCGCTTTGCCGTCTGGCTAAATCCGCTGCCGCTGATAAAGAGATATTGGATGAGGAATGTGAAAAAGCCATCCAATATGCCTCGTATTACCAATTTGAGACTTGCAATGAATGGAGCCGGAAGACTTACCAATCCTATCCGGCGGGATTGAGGCAGCGGATGCTGCGCCGGCTGCTTTCCCGCATGGGTGCGGATCTCGCCAAAGTTGACTATAATAAAATTCTTATCGCCGACCAATTTTACATGACAGCCCGCTATAATCAGGTTATCCCCTTCATTGATGGGTACTGGCTGTGCTGTGAAGGGGAAAAGGCTTTGATATTGACCAATCCGGACCGGGAACAATGGAAATATCCGCAATCCTCCCAGGGATGGAGCCTGTACTGTGAATGGCGCACTATTTCCAAAAAGGATCTGCCGGAATGGATGGAAAAAGCACGCACACATCCGGAAATGGCAGTTCTGGATGCGGAGCAGACAGCAGGGACGCCGGTACTCCGCACCATCACCCCCGGAGATCGCTTTGAACCGTATGGGATGGGCGGAAAAAGTCAGAAAGTGTCTGACTTTTTGATCAATAACAAAGTCCCGGCGCAATACCGCCGCGGTCTTGTTGTGGCAGAGGACAAAGAAGGGATCATCTGGCTGCCCGGGCTGCGGGTCTCTAACCGCTGCGCATTGAGCACAAACACGCGTAAGATCATGGTTCTAAAGCTTAAAAACAAGCATTAATAGATGGTTTCAGGCTTGACTTCTTAACTTTATTTTTGTATAATATACATTAAATAATTTGATTCGTCGGATCAGAGACGTAAAACCTGCTCCAGTAGTCGGAACGGAGACTGAAAACCCGCTTCCATTCTATTAAAAGTAATGAAAATTCATCCCTTTTCTTTTGAATTTCAGAGATAATCAATGACAAATCAATCATCATTTAAATCAAGAGTTTTGTCAGTTATAACAAATTACGCAGATACGTATAAAAGAATCTATAGATAAGTAAAATTTCATGAGAACTATATGGAAATAAAACTAATAAATAAAGAAGAAGATATTGAATTCACCGCCTGGGCAAACGGCGGGGCTGCGCTGGGTCGTCTGGCTGACGGACGGGTTGTGTTTGTGAACGGCGTCCTGCCCGGCGAAAAGGCACGCATCCGATATACAGACAAAGGAGCCCGCTACATCTCCGCGGAGCTCGTGCGCCTGTTGTCAAAATCGCCTATGCGCATCGAACCGCGCTGCCCGCTGTACGGAAAATGCGCCCTCTGCTGCATGCAGAACCTGGAATATCCTGACCAGCTGCATGCCAAACGGGAAATCCTGATCGATCATTTAATCCGCATCGCGGGACTGAAAAATGCGGGGGCACTGGTTCAGCCGATTCTTGGCGCACCATCCGAATGGAACTATGCACGGTCTCTGCTCCTTGGCCTCGACGGTGACGGGAATTTCTGCGTACCTGACAGGAGCGGCAGACTGCTGAAATTGGAAGCCTACTGCCCGATCACCGCAGAGTGCATCAATGACGCGCTGGCTTCCTTCACCTTTGAACCGGACAGCGGGATCGATGAACTTGAATTCCGTGCCGATGAGACAGACGGGATTCAGTTGATCCTGCGTGGACAGAGCGACAAACCGGAAGAGGAAATGGAGAACGATACGGAGATTTCGGTGGTCTATCAGGGGCCGGAATCGTCTTGGGTGATGGCAGGCGTCAGTACGCTGCAGCAGTCCGCAGCCGGGGTGAAGGTCTGCGCTTCGGACAGCAGTCCGTTTTTGAAGAATCCGGATGTTTTGAAGAGTGTGTGCGAAAATCTTCTGAAAGAACTGCCGGATTTATCCGAAGTTTCCCTCATTGATATCAACTGCGGAACCGGCTTCTGGTCCCGCTGGTTCGGTGAACGCTGCCGGGAGGTCCGCGCTGTGATGCCGGATGAAAGGTGCTGCGAGGATTTTGTCTACAACCTGGACGATCTGGAAAATGTTTCCCTGTATATCGGGGATGTGGATGAAGTCTTGCCCGGAATACCGATTCAGCAGAATGAATGGGTGGTCATCGAAGGCGAAACGACAGGCCTGCACGAATCACATCTGAGCGAGATCAGCGGACGGCTGCCAAAGCGAATTCTGTGCCTTTATGAAGACCCCGCGATTCTTGCCCGTGATCTCAAACGCCTGCTGGACCTTGGCTGCCGCGTTTTGTCCGTGCTGCCCTTTGACCCCGCACCGCAGACCGCGTCGCTGGGTGCCATTGCTGTGTTGGAGTAAACCCGGGGACTGTCCCCACACAAAATATTCACATGAGTAATGGGGACAGTCCCATGAAGGGACAGTCCCCAAGATGGAATTCCCATAAGAAACAGGAGCGGTATTATGGAAAATACTTATAATAACACAACCTATATCACGCGCGACAATGACGGAAATTACCGCTGGACCTATGACATTGACAGCACGAAAAACCGTTCCTTTCTGAACCTGTATCTGTTGATATTCGGGTTGATCGTTCTCATTCCCGGAGCGATCCTGTTTTTTATGATTTACGGCAGGCAGATCAGCAGCGGTCACTGGTCCGGGACAGGCGGATATCTGGGGATCTGGCTGTTGATTTTTCTGGGTGTGGAGCTGCTGACGTTTTTGATTTATAAGGGAATTGAAAAGGCAAAAGGCGGAAGCACGGACATCCCTTACCTGATGAATGAAGCCTTTATCGCTGTCCACCCCGGCACAGAACTGGCGCCGCGGAGCTACATTCAGACAGATTTTTCACAGGTAAAGGACGTGAAGCTTGACCGGGAACATGACCTGATCCTGCTCTACGAACCGCTGCGCGTGACCCATGTGTATGTTCCCCGGGAAGATCTGCCCTTTGTGCTGCGTTTCATCCTCGACCATGTTCCGCAGACTGAAAAAATCAGAGACCGAAAAAAAAGAGTTCGATAAAAATCTCGAACGATAATTCCAGTGGTATCTATTCAGAAACTGAATGGCTCACATGGGGACTGGCACACTAATGCAGGATGCGCCGCACAAGTGCCGGTCTCTGATGTCTTTCATGCTGAATAGATGTCTTTTCTTAGGGAAACGCTGATTAATTCCGGTGAAGGCAGAAGGACAGTTTCCTTCGTTCCTCGGGAGAACCGTCCCCGAACCTCAATTAATCAATGATTCATTAGATCATCCAAATCGGCACGATCAGGTTGTTCCGATCAATCGCTCCGAACTCGTTTGCCAGACACAGTATTGCACCCGTTCCCTTTTCGAGGGGACTTTTGTCAATAACTCTGAAAACCCGTGTGAGCCGTGTATCGGGAGAGGATGTTTTCTTGATTTCCAATGGACAGAGTTTTCCATCTCTTTCCAGTATTGCATCGATTTCTTTTGCGTCCCGATCCCGGTAGAAATAAAGGTATGGTTCCTGTCCGGCATTTTGATAGCTTTTCATAATTTCAGAAATTGCGAAATTTTCAAGCAAGGCACCATTCATTGCTCCGATTGCTGTTGTTTCCGGGGAAGACCATTTTGTGAGGTAGCAGACAAGACCTGTATCGTAAAAATACAGCTTGGGTGTTTTGATTGTGCGCTTCAAGACATTGTTGGAGTAAGGATGCAGCAGAAAAATAATACCCAGTGTTTCGAGAATATTCATCCAGTTCTTGGCTGTCGGTATATCGATCTCTGCGTCTTCCGCCAGTGCATTGTAATTGAGCAATTGAGAACAGCGCGCCGCAGCCGCAGTGACAAAGCGGTTGAATTTCAGTGCGTTTATGGTTCCGGAAATATCGCGGACATCCCGTTCAATGTAGGATGATATATAGGAGGAATAAAATATGTTCCGATCCGGATACTGACCACTGATCAAACCGGGCATGCTGCCGTTCCATAATCTGGAATACAATTCAGGTGCGCTAATCGGTTTGATGCGGTCTCTTTCAGTCAATAGGGTGTTGAAATCTGTGCTAAACGGTATACAGGGATTTCCGGTAATTTCCCGCTGGGAAAGCGGCGAGAGGTGCAGCAGCGCGACACGTCCGGCGAGGGATTCCTGAACACCTCGCATCAAACGGTAGATTTGTGAACCTGTCAGCCAGAAATCACCGGGATTGTGGTGCTCATCAATGTGGATCTTGATATAGCTGAAGAGTTCCGGCGCGTATTGAACTTCGTCGATCAGTATGGGCGGTTTATGAAGCTGTAAAAACAATGCCGGGTCATTCTTTGCAATTTCGCGGTTGCTGAAATCGTCCAAAGAGACGTACTTTCTTTGGATGTTCTCCTTTTCCGCAAGTTGTTGCAGCAATGTGGTTTTTCCTGCCTGCCGGGGACCTGTCAGCAGAATTGCGCTGTATGATTTACTCAGTTCGATGATGAGTTTTTCCATGTGACGTTCAATGTATTTCATGGTTCCTCCGGCAGTAAATTCGGCAAATTTAATAGATATTCATATTTTAGCCGAAATTTTAATATGCGTCAATAGCTGATTATTCAAAACCCGATGATAGGCCATCTGGTTTTGAATAACTGTATATACTCCGTCAACGATTTCTTCCATGTCATCATATTTCTATTGTAACAGCAGATTGAACACCCCACTTTCAATAGAGAAAACGAATAAAGAATCAACACGATTAATGATACAATTGAAAATACCCGGTGCATAACCGACTCAAACTTGATGCTCAGGCAGGAAAAACGCAGATGATTACACCTGAAAATTTTAGAGAAGTTCTTGAATCGATGGGGTTTTGGCATATTGGCGATCTTTATACGAAACAATATGATGATGTAAATGCTGAAATGAAAGTGGACATCGCCAAACAAAAGTTATATTTCCCGGAAAAAATCGGAAACCATGACCGTAATGATACGTATAATGATTCACTAAAAGAAAACCTGGTTGTCTTTGAATGTGTCGATCGTCTGCTCTCCAAAGGATACCGTCCTGAACATATCACACTTGAAAAACAATGGAATCTCGGACATGACGCGAAAGGCGGACGTGCGGATATCTGTGTGGAAGATATTGACGGCTCCATGCTTTTCATCATCGAGTGCAAAACCTTCGGGAAAGAGTACGAGAAGGAAAAGAAAAATACGATTTCCGACGGCGGTCAGCTTTTTTCCTATTGGCAGCAGGAAAAAAGTGCAAAATGGCTGGCGCTCTATGCTTCCGATTTTCAGAATGGGGGAATCGTATATCAATGTGAATGTATCGACTGCCGGGATGATAAAAATATCATAGATGCTCAAAAGAAAGATAAAGACATCAAACTGTTTGAAAATTCTCATACAGTCAATGAACTGCACGAAACCTGGGTCAATACATACAATAAGAAATTTCAGAATGACGTCATCTTCCACGTGGATACCAAACCTTATCAGATTGGGGTCCTGCCGCTGCGAAAAAGAGACCTGAAAGATTTTTCCGAAAATGACAAAGTTGTTAACAGATTTGAGGAAATTCTTCGTCACAACAATGTATCCGATAAAGAAAATGCTTTTAACCGATTGACAGCGCTTTTCATCTGCAAGCTGGTGGATGAAAGTAAAAAGACTGAAAATCAGGAAGTCGAATTTCAGTATAAAAACGGTACTGATTCCTATGAATCCCTTCAGGACAGACTGCAGAAACTTCATCAGACAGGAATGAAGGAGTTCATGAAAGAAGAAATCTTCTATGTTTCGGATGATTATGCCGAAAACCTCATTAAGCAATTTACCGGTCAAAAACGCTCAAAGATGGTTGCCAGTCTGAAAGAAACGATCCGAAATTTGAAATACTTCACGAACAACGATTTTGCTTTCAAGGACGTTCATAATGAGGAACTTTTTCTGCAAAACGGGAAAATCCTTGTGGAAGTGGTTGAGCTTTTTCAGAATTACCGCATAATCGGTTCGCACGATATTCAAAAACTTGGTGATCTCTTTGAACAGCTGCTGAACAAAGGCTTCAAACAAAATGAAGGACAATTTTTTACGCCTATTCCGATTACCCGTTTTATCTGGGATTGTCTGCCGCTGGGAAAGGTGATTCACAGAGGAAACGATTACGAATATCCGAAAATCATCGATTACGCCTGCGGTGCGGGACACTTTTTAACCGAAGGCGTTGAGGCGGTTAATGCCTGGATGAAAACTCATGTACAGGGCATTGAAGAATCTTCCGCATGGGCAGAACATAAATTATTTGGCGTCGAAAAGGATTACCGTCTCGCCCGGGTTTCCAAAATCTCATTGTTTATGCATGGAGCGGGTGACGGAAATATCATATTCGGTGACGGCTTGGAAAATTATGCAGAGAAAGATATAATTCCGGGCTCGTTTGACATTCTGGTTGCCAATCCGCCTTATTCCGTGGCGGCTTTTAAACCACATCTGAATTTAAAAAATAATGAACTGGATATTCGTTCAAAAATATCCGATAATGGCTCTGAAATTGAGACCTTGTTTGTTGAGCGCATTGCCCAATTGCTGAAGCCGAAGGGAATCGCAGCGGTGATATTGCCGAGCAGTATATTGAACAAGGAAAATGAAAGTTTTATCGGAGCACGGGAATCGATTCTTAAGAATTTCTTTATCCGCTGTATCGCGCAATTCGGGAGCAAGACCTTCGGCGCAACCGGAACCAATACCGTGATCCTGTTTCTGGAAAAATTTGACGAACCGCCAAAACGTTCGCTGATGCTGGAAGACAGTGTGGACGCCATTTTGAACCGGCATAATCTGGAGGATTGGGAGGATCAGGAAATCTTCGACGGATATTTAAACAAGATCAGTGTTTCGGAAGAAGACTATCTCGACTTTCTCAGTAAGACCCGGAATTATCAGGACTGGGCTGAAAATGACTATTTCGCCCTATTGGTGAACGCATTCACCGCCACAGCGGAGTTTCTCAACAAACAAAAACAGCCTTCCTATCGGCGTCTGAGTTCCCCGGAACAGCAGAAATGGTGTAATAAACAATTTTATGAATTTGCACTGAAACTGGAACGCGAAAGGCTGTTTTATTTTGCCCTAATTTATAACCAGACTACACTGATTATCACTGCCCCGGATGACAACAAGGCACAGGAGAATTTTCTTGGTTACACCTGGTCCAACCGAAAAGGTCAGGAAGGTATTCAGATCAAAAAACCGGGCGGGCTGCTCTATGATGATAAAGATCGGGAATCGGAAGAGACCATCGCTGCAATAGTCCGTCATGCTTTTGATGATGACGAAATCGGTATTGATGGATTGGACGATTATTACTATTATCTGCCGCTGCAGGATATGCTGGATTTCAGTGATGTGAGATTCAATAAAGGACTGAAAATCGCAAGATCTCATCTTGTTATTCAAATGTATTCAGGAAGTCAACCGACTAAAAAGTTATCTGAAATTGCCGAATTATTTGCTGAGAAAGTATTATTCTCTGAAATTAATGCAGAAGAATATATAACGACTGAAAATATGCTGAAAAATAAGCAGGGGATCATTCCATACACAGGGCCGAAACTTCAAATAAATGTCAATAAATATTCAAAAGACGATATTTTACTATCAAATATCCGCCCCTATTTGAAAAAAATATGGTTTTCTGATCGGGAAGGTGGATGCTCCAATGACGTTTTGGTTATTCATAACAAAAAATCTAAAATGGTTCTTTCTGAGTATTTATATTATGTACTTCAGCAGGACATGTTCTTTGATTACATGATGTCAACCGCGAAAGGACTAAAAATGCCTCGCGGTGATAAATCAAAAATGATGGATTACATCATTCCGATACCTTCACTTGAAGAACAGAGAAAAATAATCGTAGAGTTTAAATCAATAGATCAGCAAATCAGCGCAATAGATTTGGAAATCACTGAATTATCAGAAGATGTCAAATCGAAATTTGTTGAGATGTTTGGTGATCCGCAGTATAATCCAAAAAATTGGAACACTGAACAATTAAGAAATTTGTCAGTTGGCGGTTTGACATATGGCTCTGGAGCATCTGCTGTTAAATATAATGGATTGATTAGATATATTCGAATTACTGATATAAATGAAAAAGGTTATTTAAATCATGATGTAGTTTCACCGAGTATTTTTGAGAATCAATATCTTTTGCACGATGGAGACATTCTATTTGCTCGAAGCGGAGCAACTGTAGGAAAAGCTTTTATTTACAAAGAAAAATATGGAAAATCCATTTATGCAGGATATTTGATTCGTTGTATTCCAGATAGGAGTAAGATATTACCTGATTTTTTGTATGGTTTTCTTAATACAGATTATTATTATTCATTTATCCTACAAACAAATACAGGAAGCAGAACAACAGCGCAACCAAATATTAATGCAAATAAATATGGAAATCTTTCTGTAATTGTTCCGCCATTATATCTTCAGCAAGAATTTTGTTCTTATGTCCAAGCCATTGATAAACAAAAATCAGAAGCGCAGAAACGGAAAGACGCTTTGATCGCAAAAAGAAACGCGGCAATTGAGAATTATTTTAAGTGATATTGCAACAAGTTTAAAGAAAAAATGGAAATACAAAATACAGTTTGCTTTTTGCATGTTTTTATCTATTCAGAACCCGTCGCCGCACATGGGGACAGGCACGCATGTGCGGGCTGCGCCGCACAAGGTGCCAGTCCCCATGTGCTCCGTCCTTGTTTGACGTTTACCTCGTTAATCAGGTAAGGCTAAGATTACCCGGCGGTTGAGGTAACCACCGTCAATCGATTCATCTTCACAGGTGATCAGGACGAGTGCGTTCTCTTTCACATCACCGGCGATCCTGCTGAACCCGTCGGAAGGAACCTTCGCGCTCTTGTAAACCTTATAGGTCTGCACCGTGCCTCTGCTGTCCGTGATCATGAGGCTGTCTCCGCTTTCAAGTTTGCTGAGGAGCGCAAACGGACCGGCTTCGGTAGTGTTCAGGTGGTTATGTCCTGTCAAAACCGTGATCCCTTTACCCGGCATATTGCTTCCTTCCAGCATGCCGACCGCACTGCCCAGCCATTCCACCGGATATTCCCCGTCGATGTAAGGCACTGTCACGATATCGGCTTCCACATCCAGCGTCGGCAGCTGCAGTTTCAGGCGGGTTTGTTTGTACTGCACGTTCAGCGGTTGTACGGAGAGTTTCCGCGGATTCTGTGCGGAAAACCCCGTCTTGGGCGTCTGAAAATCGAGATCTTCTATCCAACGTACAGGTCTCCTCTGATGTGACGCGTAATATGCGGGGAAATTTGAAAAGTCCAGGACCGGTTTTGTGAACGGAAATACAGTGCCGGTACCGTCATCTGTAGTAAAATTCCAACCATTCGAATTCCGCCTGTCAGCGGTTTTTGTTGACATTTCCACAAGTATCGTTTTGTATTCTTCGAGCGTTTTTCCGGGAAAAGCTTCCATGATCAGAGCCAAAGCACCGCTGACAACCGGGGTAGCCATGGATGTGCCGGACATGGAACCGTAAGAATTCGTTACGGGGTTTCCATCGGGATCCACCAGATACGACGACCAGATGTTTGTCCCGGGAGCGAGAATATCAACGACATTGTTGTGATTGGAATAGCAGACAATGTAGGGTGTGTCCATATCCGCCAGCGCGCCAACCGTCAGGGTGTTTGACAGACAGCCCGGTGAAGCGGTGGCGTCATCATAAAATTCATTGCCGCTGGCAGCCACGGGAAGAATCCCTGCCGCGTTCAGATACTGAAAAATTTCATATTCTTCGGCGCAATACTCATCATTATCGCAATAACCGGCATATTTTCCGTCGCCAAGGCTTAGGTTCAGGACAGATATTGGTTTCCCTTCCTTTTTCAGCTCATCCTGGATCTCCAGCAGCCAATCATATGCCGAATAGATATCATGGTTCCACAACGTTACCGTATATCCGTCCGGGTTTTCTTCGCTGATATAAAGCGGGCTGTAAAATTCTGACTGGACCGCTGCGGCGACGATCTTCGCATCCGGCGCCATGCCATCCTTTCCGGCGGAGATTCCCGCCACATGCGATCCGTGATTGAACTCGCTCAGTTTCGAGGCGCCGCCGGGAAAAGCAGAATTCGTTTCACCGTAATTTTCGACAGATCCGCCTTCACAGGCAGAAATAAGATTGTTGTCGCAATCATAGCATTTATACGGGTCACATTCCTCATCGCTCTCATCACAAGGCTCACAGTCCGGTATCGGTTGACAGCGCCAGCTATAGCTGAAACAGTTTTCGGAGATCACTTTTCCGGCATATTGTTCATGGCTGCTGTTCAGCCCTGTATCCACGATGGCGATGGTGACCCCTTTGCCGGAATACCCCAGCTTGTGTATGGTGCTGACGGACGTCAGCTCTTCCACATGGTCCCGGAGCATCGTGGTATCCGTGCCCTCTGCGGCCTTGGATTGTAAGGGGGAAGCGACTGTTTTCGGGAGCGGGTCAAATAGATAGATATCATGTCCTTTGAATATCTGGAGCAGGTCTTCATTGTCCTTGACAAATTCAAGAATCTGAGAAAGTGTTCCGTGCAGGCTGACCAGATGCAGATGCTTCATGGGATATGCTCTGTCCATTCCCAGTGCCAGGGCACGTTCGCTTTCCGCTTCTTCCGTCCCCGGACGGACTTCCGCCATGACAGTCATGGTCTGATCCTGAAGCTTTCGGAGTGTTTCTTCGTTGAAAACAGATATTTCCAGCAGATCCAGATAGCGGTTGATCCGGGATGCTTTGATTTTTGCCCGATCTTCCTCGGAGAGAGTCAGCAGGGCTTTTCCTTCCACTATCCCGGAGAGGTCTTTCTCTTGCGACCCGCTGACCGTGATCTCACAGACAGCGTAAGCTTCTTTGTCAAAGCTTTCTGCCATGACTTTTGCGGTTCCCGGCGTCAGGGCAGTCACCGTGTTCGTGAGCTGGTTGACCGCGATGACCGTATTGTCGGTGTTGAACCAGGTCAGCCGGGTAACGGGCGGATCTTCGGGGTCAAAACTCACAGAAAAGGTATACTTTTCCCCAACTTCAAGGGTAAGCGAGGCAACACCCAGGTCCACTTTCCTGATCGGCTGATAAGGTGTTCCCGTACTATTTTGTGCAAGGACTGACGTCACAGCGAGGAACAGATAAAGAATTACTGACAGGATAATACCAATGGAATATTTTGGTGATTTTTTCATAGTCTCTCTCCTTTTGTCCATGAAATAACCATATTTTGTAATTATACATGACTTTTGTCGTTTCTCTGAAAATATGTCAATTCGAGTATTGAACAGTTACACTAAATGATTACTGTTCACAATGTGAGGGGTCGGACCTTCAGGTCCGTCCCCGCCGCCTTGGAGCGGCAAGAGTAATTCGGGGTAACCATCCGTCGGCAAGATGGCGGGGACAGAGGGTGAAGGTTTGACCCCTCACCCTGTGAATAGCAACCTCTTGTGTTACAGATTAGTTTACAAAAGTGATTTGTTAGTTTGTAATTTCATCACAAATGTAAACAAGAGCGAAAAACTTGTCAAAATATGATCTGATGAGAGATATGCTGAAGTGATGAAAATAAGAAATGAAGTGATGAAATACGTTGAGGTGATGCTATGATAAAATCCGCGGCTCAATTGAAAGGGAAAATAAAAAATCTTGCCAATCAGAATCCAGGCAGGGCTGAAAACCTGATGAGATTGTTTTTCATGGAACGATTTCTTGAAAGAGTATCTGTTTCCGAATATAAAGACCAATTTGTTCTCAAGGGTGGAATGTTGACAGCGTCACTTCTGGGTGTGAATATGCGCACAACGATGGATATTGATACCACAGTGAATGCATTGCCGCTTAATGTCAAAGATATTTCAACCGATTTTATCATATAATATAGAAACTCTTTTGGCGGAAAAGATTCAAACAATTTTATCAAGAGGGACAGCTAATACAAGAATGCGGGTTTTTTACGATGTGTATATGCTTACTACTCATCAGATGTACTCAAAGGAAACACTTTCAGATGCTTTTATTGCAACTTGTATCAAGCGTAAAACTATTTTCTCAAACGAGGAAATCAAGGTTCAAACGGGTATCATCAGCAATGATGAATTGCTGATTGACAGATGGAAAAAATATTTGAAAAAGAATTCATATACTGTTTCTGTACCATGGAGTGCAATAATGGATGTTCTCAGTCAAATTACATATTATTTACCGAATTAGCGGTACAACTTGATGGTCAGAACGATAAAATAATTATTATTATAGAATATTTATAATTTTTCTTGACATTTTAATAGTTTTCTATATAATATAGTACAGATTAATAATTATATTCTAAATCTGTTCGGGAAAGTTACTAAAATATATTTTACAGATAAGAAAAACATATGGGACGGCAGTATTTGGCAGCAGTCCCGGAGAAAGGAGAAGCTGAAATGACAATGATGGCGGCGGAAATGATGAAAAATGCGGCGAAAACGCAGCGTGATGTTCCGGTCCCGCCAACTGAAAACCGCGGAATCATTACGGATATTAAAGCCGCCGATTTACCGGATGAGTCGCTCATTGAATTCAGTAACGCTCCTTTTGAATTTGAAAACACCGCAGCGCTGCTGTGGCAGGACACACAGACGGTTTACGTACACGCCTGCACTGCCAACCGCTTTTCCGAAAATTATCTGACCTTCTGCGGTATGTTAGAAAAGAACATCAAACAGTTAGGTTCCATGTGCCTGACGAAAGCGGTCCTGGAACAAAATGGTATGTCTTTCCCAAATCTTTCCGAAATGAGCATCAAAGAATTAGTGTGCATGGTTTCTTTCCATCTGCGCAAAGCTCACGCGGCACTGGAAGGAATCTATCAGGACAATCATATCCTCGGAATGACCTACCTGAACTGGGAATTTCGCTGGGTGGGGCTCGGTAACCGGCTGAAAGCCACCGAAGTCAAGATTCAGAACATCCGGGAGGGAAAAGTCAATACCGAACCCATGCTCAAACAGGCGGAGACTTTCAAGGGCGAACCACGCACCAATACCGAAGCGGCTGCTGCCGGGATAGCGAAAAGTCTGCGCGCGAATCCCAGCGCGCTGCCGATAAACGGTTCCATGGCGCGTCTGATGCTTAACAAAGAAAAAGAAGCCGAAAAGCAGGCCGAAGCAGTTCGGAAAGAAAGAGAACGCAAAATCAGAGAAGCCGAACGTCTGGAACGGCAAGTTGAAAGATTACTGGGCGCAAGACCATTTGAGCCGGCAAAACCTTATGAGCCGACGAAAGAAATGAAAGCGATGCTGAAACAGCTTGAAGCGGAAAAATTGAGAAAGCAGATCCATGAGGAAGCAGAAGCTTTACCGGAGCCGGAAAGAAAAGAGTCGGAAATGCCCAAAGTGGAACCGGCAGCACCGGAACCGGGTTACATCACCGAAGCACAAGCCAGAAAAGAGCTTATGGATGACGCAATGCGGAGGAAGGATCAGGAAGCTATCATGGCAATTCCGCTGGAGGATCAGTATGAACTGCATGAGCGCTGGGAGAAATATCTCGCAAGGATTGAGTGCGAAGCCAAACTTGCCCGAAACGGTCCCTCGCCTGATGTCCGCAAAGCATTGCGGGAGAAGAGGAAGAAGAGAAAATAGGCAATAGGATATAGGATATAGGCAATAGTGAGCCGAAATCGGTTGATTTCGGCTTTAATTGGTTAAGGAATATCGGGACAGGCACAGCCGGATTTGTCCCGATTATTTTGAAGGGGGACGGTTAAGCGTGCACGAGAAAACTCAGAAAATTTCAGACGTCGTACGGCACGCGGAACTGTCATCCGGGAAATCGGCGCCAAATACCGGGGAACCGAAGCTCAGGTCACTGAATCTACCGATTTCTTTTCCACTGACGGTCCTGCCTCGATGACGGTTCTGTGTGCCGAACGATGCTCGAGACAGTCAGGTGCAGTCCGTGCACACATAACCGTCCCCTTAAAAATATGCACGCACCGAAATATGAAGGGGACTGTACCATAAAGGGACAGTCCCCGACCCCCTTGATAAAGTTCGATCATTTCAGATTTTTTATACTGTATGGTTGGTATTTATGTATGTTTCAAGGTTATAATTGTTTTATCTGAGTTGTTTAGGAAAACGATGATCAATTCCAGAGAATGCGGGAGGACAGTTCTGTGCTGCGCGCAAAATCGTTCCCGAACTCCAATTAATCAGGGTTTCCTCAGAATTCTTCGAAAGGAGTTTTTATTTTTATATGGATGTTCTGCATATAATCGAGAGTATCTTTTTCGGAAGCAGCGGCACATGGGCTGTGATTTCTACAATCCTTTATATCATCGGCCTTTGGCGGATTTTCCAGAAATCCGATCTGCCGGGCTGGAAGGCAGTAATACCCTGGTATCGGGAATACTGTCTGGGTAAATGCGCGGGGAAAGAACCGGAAGGTCGTTTTATGGCTGTGGCAAATTTCATTATGTCGGCAGCCAATATCTCGATGATTCTGGTAAAAAATGAACACGCGCGTATATTTATTTCCGTTATTGCTATCATGGTTTGGATCGTAAGTTTTGTATATGCCATTCAGATCTACAACGGACTTATTGATGTTTATAACGTGCGGAAACGCTGGCTGTGGCTGTGGATCCTGGCTGAGCCCATTCCGGCGCTCATCTGGGGTTTTAGTGATAAATATCAACCCACCTGGAAAGCCGGAGAATTCCGTGATAACGCCGTTTCCCATGTACGGGGCGGTGAAGTAGCGGATATGGGCGAAGGACTCACTGTGAACCTGAATAAACGTGAGGTTCCGGATGGATTGTTCCAGAAAAAAGTGCTGCTGAAAGACATCCATATGAACATCAAACCCGGACGTCTCGTCATGCTGCTGGGAGGCTCCGGTGCGGGAAAAACAACCTATGTCAATGCCATTAACGGCTACGAAAAAGCTGACGCGAAGGTGATTCTCAACGGGCGGGATATGTATAAAGAATACAGCAAAATGCTGTATGAAGTCGGTTTTGTTCCGCAGTCAGACCTGATGCGCGGCAAGGATACAGTGCTTCATACCCTTCACGACTACGCGAATCTGCGTCTTCCCAGCAATTTCACAAATCAGGACCGCAAGGACCGGGTAGAGGAAGCTTTGAATCTCTTCGGTCTCGGACCGGTCCGCAACAGCATGGTTTCGCAGCTTTCCGGCGGACAGCGCAAGCGCCTTTCCATCGCCATGGAATTCATTTCCAATCCATCTCTCTTTATCCTGGATGAACCGGACTCCGGTGTCGACGGCGTTATGGCCCGGGAGCTTTTCAAACAGCTGCGGAAAGTGGCTGACACCGGACGCATCGTGATCGCCATCACCCATACACCGGACCGCGTGGTTGAGCTTTTTGACGACGTGATCATCCTTGCGAAAGATTCCGACCGTATCGGACGTCTGGCATTCTATGGGACAGTTGATGAATGCCGCAAGTTCTTCGGAAAGGAAAGGATGGAGGAAGTGGTCAAGACCATCAACCGTCCGGAAGAGGGCGGCGATGGACGTGCCGATGAATTCATTATCAAATACGCTCAGGAGGTGCAGCATGTCTGAAGCAGCTGTAACGACACAACGTCATCTGAAATTACATTACCGCGGCAGAGGCGCTCAGGTCATCATCTATTTAGGCAAACTGCTGCGTGGGTTTATCTATCAGGCAGACTGGAAAGTAATGCCGATGGCAGCTTTGATCGCCGGTCTGGTCTCCATGGTCGTCCGCCGGGATTTCTTCCTCACCATGGAAGGAACACTCAAAGGCGCATTTGCGCTGACTTGTGTTTCGATCTGGAACGGCTGTTTTAACTCGATCCAGGTGGTATGCCGCGAACGCGATATTATTAAACGGGAACACCGCTCCGGACTGCACATCAGCGCTTATATTTTTGCACATATGGTCTATCAGGCGCTGCTATGCCTGCTTCAGACCGGGATCACGCTTTTTGTCTGTCAGCGGACCGGTATCCAGTTCCCTCAGCAGGGACTTTTCACGCAATGGCTGATCGTGGATATCGGGATCTCCATTTTCCTGATCACCTATGCCTCTGACATGCTCTCACTGTGGGTCTCCTGTATCACCCGTTCTACCACAACCGCCATGACCGTGATGCCGTTTATTTTGATTTTCCAGTTGGTCTTTTCCGGTGGGATCTTCACGCTGCCGAAATGGGCTATCAAAATATCCACGGCATCCATCTCTAACTACGGTTTGAAGTGCATTGCCGCTCAAGCTGACTATAACAAACAGCCGCTGGTCACTGCATGGAATTCCATCTTAAAAGTTGAAAATCAGGAAATCAACGCAACCGTCACCGTCGGCCAGATACTGGATTTTCTTCAGAAAGATGATGTCTCCTTAATTCACGATTTCCGTGCGACGGAATTTACTGCCCCGACTACAGGGCAGCTTTTGAACATGTTTGGTTTAGGTGTAGATATTCCTCTTGGAACAGGACTGCCCAGTTTCAATGATCTGCTGTCAATGGGTACAGGAATGCTTCCGGAAAATGCAGCCGGTGGGGAAAACACAGGGCTTGCGGAAGAATCGGCTCCGCGAACGCTCACCTTTGGTCAGGTGATCGACGAACTTGCCGCGATGGAGAGCGTCAGGAATATTCGTGATAAGAGCTACAACTTCAGCGCGACAGTCGGTCAGATCATTGAAATGATCGGCAGAGAGAAGATGCAGAATTACGTACAGGATATGACCGCTCAGTCCAATCAAAATGCGGATTATG
>JAFPZX010000044.1 GCA_017417055.1 Anaerolineaceae bacterium | reverse complement strand
TATGACAGCAATTATACAGTTTCAGACATATGGAACGAACAGATCGTCGACAATGTTGCTGATGAAGGATTTGGCAGCTTTCCCGGTATCGTCACCTGTCAGCAGCTTTATGGCAGGAAAGTACAGTTCGTTATACAGTGTATCCGCAAATGCAGCGGCTGTTATCGCGGCAGGATCCGTCCGGGCAGAGAATTTATCCGCTTTTACATCTTTAAAAATCCCGTCCTTTATTGATATTTCAAGGTTTGTGCTGTTGACAGGATCCAAGGTCACTGAAAATGAAAAGCCGGTCTGTACAGTGAGAGAGCCTTCGACTTTACATTCCTCATAGAACTGCCCGTGTCCTCTTGCAAACAGGTGATCGCTTTTACAGTTTTCCAAAATACTGT
The DNA here is from genome assembly GCA_017417055.1 of Anaerolineaceae bacterium. Taxonomy (GTDB): domain Bacteria; phylum Chloroflexota; class Anaerolineae; order Anaerolineales; family Anaerolineaceae; genus Flexilinea. Next base: position 5,968 of record JAFPZX010000044.1, on the reverse strand, counting down.
ACAGATACTGTTTCAGTGTTTTTACGCTGTATCCGAACATCTGATACAGTACCTTCAGAATGTAGCTCCTGTTGATCTCTCCAATAACACTGATCAGTCCCTGCAGGATATGCATGGAATCGTCCATGTTGTCCTGCTGGATACATTCAACAAGACGGCGCGAATAATTTTCGGAAAGCCTTACGCCTCCGGGAATCTGATCAAGTTTTATATACAGATTTTCTTCGTCCATGTTCCTCCGCTATACCAGAATCGTACAGCAGAACGGCTTTTTTGAATTGCCCTTTGTACTATTTTACCGAATACACCTCATAAGGAATCACAAAATGAAGACAAAAATACTGTTTATTCCAATTTTTCTTTTTTCTGTCTGCGGCTGCATAATTGTGGGCAGAAAATTATTTACCGCACTCCATGAATACAAAGCCGGCGAGGAAATATATGAAAACATTTCTGCAGCTGCTCATGCAGATTCCACTGAAGAATCTCCTGAATCCAAAAATTCTGATATTACAGAAATTGCAGTTACGGAAGGAGTCATTGACTGCACTCAGACACCGGAACCTGCTGCTTCGGCCATTGATTTCGATGCTCTTCAAGAGATTTCTCCTGATGTGAAAGGCTGGATAAGGCTTGAAGGAACAAAAGTAGATTATCCGGTAGTGCAGAGCAGGGATAACGACTTTTACCTCAACCGTGCGGTAACCGGAGAATGGAATAAAGTCGGTACACCTTTCATTGATTTCCGGAACAGCGGTGATTTTTCGGATCCGGTCACGGTCATTTACGGACACTACATGGGAGATGGCAGCATGTTTACGGCTTTTCATGACTATAAGAGCCAGAAGTTTTTTGAAGAACATCCCTTTATCGATCTTTATACACCGGCAGGAGATTACCGCCTTCTGCCTGTTGCGGGAGTGTTTCAAAATGTGGAATACTGGGATTTTACGTTTGATTATGAATCTGATGCGGCTTTTCTGTATCAGATCGACACATGGAAAGCTTTATCAACTTTCAAATCCTATACCGAATATACAGCTGAAGACCGGTTTGTTGTACTGACTCTCTGCACCTACGATGTCGAAAACAGCAGGTTCCTCTTGGTCGGGAAACTTAAAGAGAAGGATGAATTTGTATATTAATCCCGGGAGGAAAGATGAAAACATTTTTGATTATTTTTATCGTTTGGCTTGTACTGTTTCTGTTCGCGTGGGCTCTTGTTCACGGAGCGAAATTGCAAAGAGAAGTTTGGGGATTGTATGAGGATGATTTGACGGATCATTCCTAACCCAACCGCCATGAGATCCAGTTTCAAGAATAATTAGTGATTCAAAGAAGAGCAAGATGTAGCAAATTGCTCTTTTCTTCATAAATCTATTGCTCTTTTTTATTGCCCCTTCAATAAATATTTTCCTTTTATTTCCCCATTATCCTCATTAGACACGTGAAATCCACTTAATAATTCCATCTTTACGTCTTTTTTATTTGAAAATCTCTCGTATAAACCAAAAGTTTGACTGCAATCCTAAAATAATTATCTAAAAAATGAAATTGAAATCAATAAGATTCCATCAACCTTGAAAATAAAAAAACAAGATAAAATAATTGTACGTTTTTACCAATACGATAAAGGAGTTTTATGCGTAAAGATTATTCTTTCGACCAGAAAATAATTGAACTGATCGAGTCAGGTATCGAAGGAGACTACTGGGATTTTAAATACAAGTATTATGGAAAATCCGAAGAGGATAAAACGCATTTACTTCATGACATTTTATGCATGGCAAACACACAGTCTGACCATGACGGTTATATAATTTTTGGTATTGATAATAACTCTCATGATGCTGTTGGGGTAGAAAGTGATCCGAACAGATTAGTTACTGAACACATCATTTCGTTCCTTAGAGGTATTCCTTTTTCTGCTGGTATGCGACCAGAAGTTCAAATAAAAACTATCCGTTATAAAAATCATGAAATAGATGTATTGATTGTAAGAAATACAAGAAACACTCCATATTTTCTATCGAAGAATTTCAATAAAGTGCTCCCAGGGTGTGTATACACCAGGGTAGGAGACTCAAATACTCCGATAAATCAATCAGCAGACATGCTGCATGTCGAACATCTATGGAAAAAACGTTTTGGATTGTTATCTTCTCCGCTGTTCAGGTTCAGAGATATGCTATTTGACAGAGATGGTTGGATGGCTACTGAAACTGATTATGATACATATTACTATATTAATGCGCCGGAGTTTACCTTGAAATATTCAAAAAGCACAGATTATCATGTTCAAGGAAACTACTTCTTCGCAAATTATTGGCCTTTCCATGAACCAGTATTTCAGGATATGTTCCTGTATTATTTTGGGACAGCTCTTACTAAGATACCAATTGTATTAGTGGATGATGGAATGTATGCATTTCCAGTACCGAACGCTACAGTTATCACTTTTCCAGACAAGAGCCGCTCTGTTCGATATTATTATTACTCCCAGGAAACTATAACATATGCAACACTGGTTTACCTTGAGGATAATACTTATCCTGATAGACAGCCTCTTTATAATATGATTCCAATATTCCATTCAGAAAAAGAACGCCTTGCCTTTGAGGATTATATAAAACAGCATAATTTTGGTTATTATGCAGATATTTTCAAAGATTGGAATGATCATTTCCATGCTAATAAATCATATTTTGATTGGATGACTATTGATGAGGGAAACGCTAAATTTATGAATGATGAATGGAAATGGAACTCCTTATTGGTGAATATCCTTGATGGCTTCCGGCTGAAATCTGAATTTTGCAAACATGAATAAAGAACAGTACTGTTTAATTTTCCTTTGTTGTAAACGATTCAGGTGCGGGAAAGTTTAATCAAAGTAATATCAAAAAAGGCTGACCTTATGGAGGCCAGCCTTTTGCCAATATGCACCTATTCATCAATATCCAACTTTTCGATTTTACCGAACCTGGTAAACCCGCTTACCAGTTTATGATTCAGTAGCGATGCCGTTTCATACAGATTCTTCGGCAGCTTATAGCGTTCCACATTTTCCGAATCAGAAGGATCATGAATAAGAATCGAGGAGTCAGATTCCAGTTCAAGAATGCCTGAGAAGCGTTTCTTTCTTCCTCCGATTCCAAGCGCAGCTCCTGAGCCAATGACCCCCGCGCCCAACACTCCCATCGCGATCTTTACCGGAAGGGACGCATTCCGGATCCTGCCGAGAAGCGAGGTGTCTTCTTCCAATACAGCGAGCAGTTTCCGTTCCGGTCCGAAATAATAGCCGCTGACCTTATCCCCCGCTTTGAGCTCTTTGGAAATGAGTACTGTCTTGTCACCGACCAGGTTGTACATCCCGCCGAGTAGCAGATGATACCAGTCCTTTTTCTCTGGAACCTGGATCTGTTCGGAAGAGATCTCCTCGATCTTCCCTTCCATGTAACCGCCCAGATCCTCTGCTTCCGCGACTGTCAGCGCAATGACATTCCTGGTATGGATATCCGCAAATCCCGCGATGCGGGAACTGTCTTTCACATCACCGCTGACGTAAGTAGTACCTGTAATGAAATAAACATCCCCGTCCATGCTCAGTCTGCGGATCCCGTCAATGTCAGTAGCGGAAACAGATTCAATAATGCCGCTGAAGGATTCAATATCATCGAGATCCAGTTCCGGAGAAATGACCTGTACAGAGACTGCGCCTTTTCCGGGCTGCATTGCTCCTGCAGCGATCATACCGGGAGCAAAACCCGAAAGATCAAAGCCTGCTGCGTTCCGGACACGTCCCCGCACTGTCAGCGTATGGTTCTGAGGGTCAACCTTTTCAATTACACCGGAGAAAGCAGCGTCTGAGGTTTCCATAAGGCCGATCCCGTATGAAGCTGCGACCCATGCGGTATTTCCGAAACGGATACCTGAAAGGACCGTATCCGGTTCAAGATCCGCTTCTGCGTCATTCAGCAGCGTGTCCGCAGTCAGTGAGATTTCAGTTCCATCCACAGTAACGACATAGGAACCATCTGTCTGCATGTCGCTGATGGCTTCAATAACGCCGGAGAAGCTTTCCGGTTTTCCGTAGACAGCATCCTCACGGACGGCTGCTGACAGGATCATTCCGTTCCGGACGGCAGCGATGACAAAATCACCTTCGTTCAGATTCTGGATGACGGATTCCTGAGTGTACTGATAGCTGAAACCCCCGATGAACATCTTTCCGCTGCCGTTTTCATCAGGAATGCCGATGGAAGCCACTTTACCGAAGACCGTCTGAAGATAATCCATAGGCTCCGGATAGTTTCCCGCCACAAGGGAAACCAGCTCGCGATCCCCGTCTTTATGCTCAATACAGATGATCAGGCACTTCATCCCGGCAGCGATGTAGCCGAAATGGAAGACATCCTCATCGATCCGGTAGGAAACACCGTCCGCTGTGACGGTAAAGCTGCCGGTATAGTCTTTTGCGGAAACATTCTCAATGGACGCGATGAGGGAAACGGGGATGCCTTCCGCGGCGTTTTCCGGGTAATCCCGGACAGCCAGCAGAACACCTCCGTCATGAACCGCGAGAACCTGACTTTCCGGTTCGAGATCGGAATATACAAGGGAAGATTCATCCGCAGTATAGCGCTGTCCGTCGATCATAACAGCGTATCCGGATCTGCCCCGGCTGACCTCAGCGGTTACCGTTCCGGCAAAAGCATTATTGGGATTTACGTCTTCAGCTTTTGCCTTGATGACCGCCGCGTGAACAATATCGTTCCCGAGGACAGTACCCGCGACAACCGCGCCTTTTTCCAACTTTCCGACTGTCTCGGAAATAACAGCATCCGGCAGCAGACGATAGGTGATCCCGTTCACCAGGATGTATCTTCGGCCATAGATGTCCTCTCCGGAAACACGGGCAACAGTTCCCGCGAAATCCGTCAGGTCATCAGCAGTGATGGATGCTTCCGGAATCTCAGAGATGGAGATCAGTTCTTCCCCTGTCTGAACAGCGGCGACGATCATATCAGGCTTCATCTCTGATCCCTTATCGGAATTTCCGCTGATGAAATGATACTTCCCATCGATATAAACAGGCGTATTGCCGTTTACATCCGCTTTTCCGACAGAGGTGACCGTACCCGCGATCCTGTCCTGAAGGCGCGGATCTCCCGCGTTCTGCACAACGCGCAGTGCGACAGTCCGGCACTCATAATCCACAGCGGCAGCTACCGCTTCTTTTTCGAAAAGACCCGCAAGCTCATCCGTTGTCAGCGTGCTGTCAAAATCATGGATCAGTTCGCCGATAACGAGTTCACCCGTATCCCTGAAAATTCCATTGATTTCGCCGTAGAAGTATGACAGTCCGTCGCTGCATTCCGCGTGTTTCAGGACCTTGAGCTTCAGTACCTCATTGTCCGGGACCAGTACTTCCAGCATGATCAGCGTCCCGATCTCATAATCTCTATCCACGATCGTGCTGTTAGTGATGATATATCTGCCGTTTCCGGTATCGATCTCAACCCAGCCGTCACCCATCGCGGTGACATGGCCGACAATTATTTCAACATTTGCCTTTTCCGTATCCGCTTTATTGACGATCAGTGCCTTCGTGCCGCTTTTCGAGAAGATTTCCGCGAGCCCGGAAACGTAATCGCCTGGGTGCAGCTCGGAAAAATCGCAGTTGATTACCGTATTGTCCGTAATAAAGATGACTTCGCCGTCCACGACGATATAATCCGTACCGACTGCCTCAATAATGCCCGCAAATTCGATTTCCTCGATCTTCTCATCCCCGTCGATCTCGATATCCGGCAGGGAGCGGGCGGGCTCATCGGTCTTTTTCAGGATCCGGATCTCTATCTCTCCGGTAACGGTATCATATCTGCCAAGCCCGATCACCCTATCACCAGGTTTAATATCATCGTCCATCTGTGAATCATCCGTAATCACCAGATCCTGACCGCTG
>JAFPZX010000043.1 GCA_017417055.1 Anaerolineaceae bacterium | reverse complement strand
CGGCCCCGGCTAAAACTCCGTGGTGCGGGCAGAACTCAGGCAGGCAAGACCCGCTGCTCGCCGCACCACTGCGAAGCAAATGCTCTTGATGGCAGTTCAAAAAATGGCTGCCGTAAAATAAAAAAGATGTGCGACAGCCCCGATTTACGAATTGTTCTATATTCCTACCATACTTTTTGAAAAAAGTCAACGGACAACATTGCCCGTTTTCTTTTTTGAAGTTTGGGTGTAGACTCTGTTTAACAGTTAGGAATGAGGAGTGAGTAGTGAGGAGTTATAACACAATCAGGGGTAACCCTTGATGAAACTCCTAACTCCTCACTCCTAACTCCTAACTATTGGAAGGGGAGGTAAATCAAAGATGGCTGAGACGAACAGCGGCGAGTTGATGCGCGAGATGAATACGTATCTCAATGAAGCGATGTCTGCGGATTCAGACGCGGATGGAGCGCTGCCGTTCGAGTCCATCTCTGATTACCTGGGGGATGCCACGGGGTTCAGCGATGTGACGGCCAAGCTGTGGAAAAAAGTCAGCGCTGTCTTTGACCTGGCCGGGAAATATAACCGACATTCTCCCGAATATCTGAAAAGTTTAGTTCAGTTGGAAAAGGGCATCAAATTTCTCGGCAGCAGCTGTCTGCAAAAGCACGCGCTGGAAATGAAAAAATACGATTTTCCGGAGCTTAAGCAGTTAAATACCACCAATCTTTATACCATGGCGGCGCTTCATTTTAATAAACTTGATCGGGCGCTTACGGAATATATGGACGAACATCAGAATATCGATGATGGACTGCTGGATATGGAGTACCGTTTCTACAACCTGATGGAGCGGATCCGTGCTACGGAAGTGAAGATTTATAACTACCGCGACAATTATTATTTCGGTAAAGAAAATTCCAATCCGATTATTCATGGCCTGGCTTTTTCTGACAAGAGCTGGGGGAAAGAGATGCATAAGAACGACGAACCGATGGCCTTCCAACGGGCGAAGTCGTTTTCTGCGAAATCAGAAATCAAAACGAAATCAGAAATCGGAAATCAGAAATCGAAAATCAGTGGACAGTGTTCAGGTGTCAGTGGACAGTTGCCGGCAGCCGGCAATCAGCAGTCAGCGGCCGACGGAAATAAAGATGGAAGAATAAAGAATGAAGAATTCTCTCCGGAACGTTCATCTGAAAATGAAGGAAAGGTACGGGAGCAGTTCAGCAAGAAAAAATCAGAAATCAGAAATCAGAAATCGGAAATCAGATCGAAAAATGAAGATGGAAGAATGAAGAAGGAAGAGAAAGCTGTAGCCGATGGACAAGAATCAGGTGTCGAGTGTCAGGTTTCAGGTGTCAGTGAACAGGATGCGGCAGCAGAGAAGAAATCACTACAAACTCCTCATTCCTCACTTCTCACTCCTAACTACAGCGAAGCTGCCGACTCCTCACTCCTCACTAACCCTGAGCCTCCGGAGTTTATCAAAATTCTGGAATGGGTGTCCATGCGGAGCAGGCTGCACAATCTGGATTACCTCGGGTTCACCGAAACGGAAATGCGGCAGCTCGTCGCTGATCCGGACTTCGCTCAATTCCAACCGGAGATGGCAGCAGAAATGCGGGCAGCTTTGGAAGAGCATGACAGCGGGTGAGGAGAAATCAGAAATCGGAAATCAGAAATCAGAAATCAGTGAACAGTGGACAATGTTTAGTGGGTAATTGTCAGGTTTCAGGCAATAGGGGATAGTGGATAGTTTTTTGAAAAAGCGTTGGAAGATATCTTTCAGCGCTCTGTTCGGTACGAGTTTCGTTTGAATTTGATAAAGAGCTGAAGCTGGGGTTTCGGAACGGAACATAAGTAAAAAAATCCCCGGATGTCCGGGGTAATCAATTGGTTGGGTTTCAGATAACGTTAACCGTGGTGCCGAAGCCGATGTTCTCGCGTTTCATGTCTCCGGTGACGAGCGGTTTTGCCCAGCGGAAGAGCCATTTGGCCTCATCACAGGGCATATTGACGCAGCCGTGGCTCATCGTCATGCCGAAGTTGTCATGCCAATAGGCACCGTGAAAAGCAACGCCGGTTTTGGGTTCAAAATAGCAGCACCAGGGCGTCCCCGGAAACTCGTATGCATCAAGATCTGCGGTCATCTGTCCTTCTCCCATATGATGGGAAGGAACCTTGTTCATGATGTTGAAAGTCCCTTTTGGCGTCTGTGTGGGAATTACACCCGGGCGTTTGACGCTGGTGATTCCGGTTGAAACCTTGAGCGTCTTGACCGGTTCGTCATATTCATAGCAGGTCATCGTCTGCATCCCGAGCGAGACATCGATGTGTTTGTGTTCAACGGGAATTTCCGGTGTGATGGGTGCGACTTCATCCCAGGGAATAATGCGCATATGTTCCGCTGGCACGTAATAGTCCCAGGAGTCGTAATCGTAGGTCGAATCCTTGATGCGGTACCAGGGCCGGCCGTCCGGTCCGTTGATGACGCCGACGACCCAGTAGACGGACTGGTAATAAAGCATGAAGATCTCTTCCCATTTTTTCCCCGTTTTGTTGACGCGGGCCTGGGAAAAAGGAACCGTGATCTCCGCAAGACGGCCCGGCAGCGGCGTGCTGTTGACGGAGTAGTCAACCTCGTTCAGCCGGGTTTCCACCACCTGCATATGAGCAGAATGGACGTATCCGCCCCAGACACGGTACCATTTCGGGTTATACCCCGGTCCGTGTTCGGATTCCACTTCATAATAAACGTTCAGCAGGTCATTGCGGAAACGCTGATAAAGGATCTGGCTCTCATCCCAGGGTTCCTTGTAAATGCTGATGTTCGCAGTTGACACGCGGATGACCTTCCCGGTTCCCGGTGTAATGATCCGATCCTTTCCCTTTGGTTCTGCGATGTCCGGTACGTCGGTTTGAAAAAATGGACGGAAAGCCAGTGCGCCTAATCCGGCAGATACATATTTCAGGAAATCGCGTCGGCTGACTTTGGACGGCAGGCTCGGCATCAGAGCACCCACTTTACCAGTTCATGCGCGGTCAACTCTTCGTATAGCTTGTCCATCTGCTCCCGTGACTGTGCTGTGAACTTTGTCTTGATGGAGCAGTATTTTTTGTTCGCGCTGTAGGCTGTTTTCAGATTCTTTTCCTCTACCTCGGGGACGTGTTTTTTCAGGATGGCGAAGATCGTCTGCTTATATTCGGGAACGTTCATCCCCATGATGGAAATCGGAAATTCGCAGGGGAATTTCAGCTCTGCTTTATCAAAAGCATCCTGCGGTACAGGAGTGGTGTTGTCCTCATCGATTTCGATGTTGATTCCGTTTTTTTTGATTTCTTCCATAATTTGCCTCTTTCATTCCGGTCAGCGTTCGGAACACATCACAGTGAAACGTGCGCTGTGCCAAATGCATATCAATATAATTTTACTCCAAACCTTAAAAAATGGGAACTGTTCAGTACGAGTCATAAAAGGTCATTTTGACTCATTGATAGAGCATACCAAAAGATTATAAGAAAAAGGGAATTGCCTAAGAGCGAAAGCGCAGGGAAATGGCGGTCAGGACGCTTTCTTTCACCGTGTTGAATACCCGCATTTTACTGGCACCGCGCTTCCAGTCATAACGCAGGGTGAAAGGAACCTCCGCGAATTTGGCTCCGATTCGGGAAAGTTTATAGAGCACTTCCATCATGCAGGCGAAGGACCGGCGTTCCGCGATGGCCTCACCGTATGTCTCGCGGGCTTTGCGGATGATTTCGTACGTGTACATTCGGTAGCCGCAGGTGTAATCTTTGACGCCTTTGACGCCCAGCAGCAGTTTGTAGAAAATCCCCGCGCCGTTGCTGAGAAACTGACGGAATGAGGGGACACCCTTCACCTCGGAGCTTTCGCAGTAACGGGAAGCGATCACCACGTCTGCTCCCTGATCGATTTTCGGCAGCATGCTGAGGGAATAAATCGGATCATGTGAATTGTCACCGTCCATCAGTACGCACAAATCGCCCTCAGCGCCGTTATCGAGGAAATATCGGAATGCCGTGTTCAATACGCCGCCAAGACCTTTGTTCTGTTCATGTTGGAGCATCTGGCATCGTGGGAATCGTTTCGTGAGCGACTGGATCCTTTCTGCGGTGCGGTCGGTGCTTTTGTCATCAATGCAGACGACGAACATCTCATACCCCTTATCCGAAAACTGGGTCTCCAGTTCGAACCATTTTTCGGTCAGCGGAGTGATGTTCTCTTCTTCATTGTAACAGGGCAGCATAACCCAGACTTTCTTCATAACCCGTTATCCTTTACAGACGAATCCAACTCATATTTTAGCATAAGTTCATTCGTTTTCAAGTAATTCCTGTTTTCATAAAAAAAACTGCTGCGGAAGGTGATCCGCAGCAGTGTGATGATAATTATTTTACGATGTTGATCAGCTTCTTCGGGACGATGATGATCTTTTTCGGTTCTTTTCCTTCCAGAGCGGCCACGACAGCCGGGCGGGCGAGGACTTCCGCTTTCGCTTCTTCATCACTCACGGAGGCAGGCAGATCCACGCGGTCGCGGAGCTTGCCGTTGACCTGAACCACATAGGTCACAACGTCATCCTTCGCGGCAGCCGCATCGGCTTCCGGCCAGGGCTGGGTGTGGATGGAATAAGGATTGCCGAGCTGATCCCAGATCTCTTCCGTAATGTGCGGAGCGACCGGCGCCATCATGCGCAGATAGATGCTCGCGGCTTCATCCCATTCCTTTGACCCCATGGCACCGGCGGACTTGGCTTTTCCGAGATCATTCAGCAGCTCCATCAGTCCGGAGACGACCGTGTTGAACTGGAAGGCTTCCATGTCCCGTGTAACCGCGGTAATGGTCTGATGGACCTTGCGGCGCATGGCTTTCAGCGTTTCCGCATCCGCGCAGTTCATCTTTTCAGCTCCTTCGAGGAACATACTCCAGACGCGGCGGACCCAGCGGGCGGACCCTTCAATGCCTTTGGAGTCCCACGGTGCACCCATCTCCCAGCGGGCAAAGAACATCAGGTAGGCACGGACGGTGTCGGCGCCATATCGGAGAACCAGTGCGTCCGGGTCGACCACGTTGCCGCGGCTCTTGGACATTTTCTGCTGGTCTTCACCCAGCACCATGCCCTGATTGCGCAGTTTGAGCATTGGTTCATTGCCTGTTGTGATACCCATATCGCGGCAGGCTTTGTGGAAAAAGCGCGTGTAGATCAGGTGCATCGTCGCGTGTTCAATGCCGCCGGTGTAAACGTCGACCGGCATCCAGTAATCGTATTCCTTCTTATCGAAGGGATAGGTCTCGAAATACGGGCTCAGGTAGCCCAGATGGTACCAGCTGGAGCACATGAAGGTATCCATGGTATCGGTATCGCGTTCCGCATCCGCTCCGCAGACCGGGCATTTGACGTTCTTCCAGGTCGGGTGCAGCTTCAGCGGGCTTTCACCGGTGGGCTTCCATTCCACATCATCCGGCAGCAGCACGGGCAGCTGGTCTTCCGGCACCGGGACAGCGCCGCAGTGCGGGCAGTGGATGATCGGAATCGGAGCGCCCCAATAGCGCTGGCGTGAAACCAGCCAGTCACGCAGGCGGTAGGTGGTGGTCTTGTGTCCGATGCCCTTTCCTTCCAGCCATTCGCAGACCTTTTCGAAGGCAACATCCCCCGGGACGCCGGTCATCGGTCCTGAATTGACGATGGTACCGTGTGCGGCGGCTGCCTGGGTCATAGTGGCTCCGTCAGGAAGTTCTTCGCCATCCGGATGGACGACAACGATCACATCCAGACCGAACTTGCGTGCGAATTCAAAGTCGCGCTGGTCGTGGGCAGGGACGGCCATGATGGCGCCGGTCCCGTAACCCATCAGGACGTAATCGCTGATCCAGATCGGGATCTTTTTGTCATTGACCGGGTTGATGGCGTAACGTCCGGAAAAGACACCGGTCTTTTCGCGGTCCGCAGCGGAACGTTCAATTTCGGAGGAACGTGCGGCGTTGTCGACATAGGCTTCAATTTCCGGATGGTTCCCTTCCGCCAGGATCTCTTTGACCATCGGATGTTCCGGCGCGATAACCATAAAGGTCACACCCCAGAGCGTGTCGGGACGGGTGGTGAAGACTTCAAGATCTTCGCCGTTTTCCAGTTTGAAGTGAACAGACGCGCCTTCCGAACGACCGATCCAGTTCGTCTGCAGCGTGCGGACGCGTTCCGGCCAGTCGATCCCGTCAAAGTTCAGCAGTTCTTCAGCATATTTGGTGATGCGGAAGTACCACTGGTTCAGATCCTTTTTGATCACCGGTGTGTTGCAGCGTTCGCAGTGTCGGTCATCTCCCCAGACCTGTTCGCGGGCCAGGGTAGTGTTGCAGGTCGGGCACCAGTCCACGGCGGAATATTTCTGATAAGCCAGGTCGTGCTTGAAGAGCTGCAGGAAAAACCACTGCGTCCAGCGGTAATATTCCGGTTTGGCGGAGATGATTTCCCGTCTCCAGTCAAACATCGCGCCCATGGACTTCAGCTGGTCCCGCATGTGGTCGATGTTGGAGAAAGTCCAGGATGCCGGGTGGATGTTATTCTTGATGGCAGCGTTTTCAGCCGGCAGACCGAAAGCGTCAAAGCCCATCGGGAACATGACATTGTAACCCTTCATTCGCATATAGCGGGCATGTGCATCCGACGGCGTGATGGAATACCAGTGGCCGATGTGCAGGTTGCCTGAGGGGTAGGGAAGCATGGTCAGAGCATAGTGCTTCGGCTTGTTTTCATCAATATTGGATTCATACAACTTATCGTCAGCCCATCTTTTTTGCCATTTTTCTTCGATGGCTTTCGAATTATACACGGGGGTTTTCTTCTCTTCCATTTCCCCTCCTTCGATAAAAATAAGAAATCAGAAATCGGAAATCAGAAATTACAGGGATATTGTCGACAGATCATAACGCTGTTTCATTCCTGGTTCTCTGATCCTCTTTATGAAAATCGGATATCAGAAATCAGAAATGACAAGGTGACAGATGCTGGTGACAGATGCTAACGTTTTGTCATTCTTTATTCTGACTTCTTCATTCTCTGTTCTTTTTATAAAAAAAGCCTCATTCGTCAAGAATGAGGCTTTCAGTGGACCTAGTGAGATTCGAACTCACGACCTTCTCAATGCCATTGAGACGCGCTCCCAACTGCGCTATAGGCCCATGACATCTTCTTCAACTTAGGAGCCAACTAAAGTGGACCTGGGGGGATTCGAACCCCCGACCTCTTCAGTGCGATTGAAGCGCGCTCCCAACTGCGCTACAGGCCCCTGTTTCCTGAAGACTTGATTATTCTATACCCCCTCTTATTATTTGTCAAGCAATTTGTAAAATTTGTGACAAATTCGTTTTTATATGAAAATTGAGATAAAATTGGGTAAAAAATGGAGGCTCTTCACCCGGGGGACAGTTCCGCTGAGGCGAAACCGTCCCCATAAGGGGATTTACATGATCACCAGCATGAATTCGGCCTTTTTCCCTCCGACTTTTTTCAGAACTTCTTCCACGCTGGCGGTGATGATCTGTTCGCCCGGGAGGGTGAGATCACAGCAGAGTGTGATGCGCTGCCCTTTCCCGAAGACTTTTTTCACGTCTTCCAGCAGGTTGGTCATGCGGTAGGGCGTGTCCATCAGGATCACCGGCAGGCGCATCATCTTCAGTTTCTTCAGCTCATTGAGCCGGTCCTGCGGTGCGCGGGGCATGAATCCACCGAAAACATAGCGGGTGAGTTTCTGCGGGGTAACAGATATAGCGGTGGTGAGGGCGGAGACACCCGGCACCGGAATGATCTGGAACCCGGCGGAGATCACTTCTTCCACCAGCCGGTGCCCCGGGTCGGAAAAGAGCGGTGTGCCGCAGTCAGAAACCAGCGCGAGGCTTTTTCCCTGTGCCAGTTCGATGAGTAACGTATCGATCTGCTGAGATTCGTTGTGCTCGTTGGTGGTGATGATCTGCTTGTCTTTGATGCCGAGCTGCTTCATCAGCCGGCTGCCGTTGCGGTACTCTTCACAGACCAGGATGTCAACGTCGGTCAATACTTTTATTGCCCGCAGTGTGATATCGTCGGGATTCCCGATCGGGATAGATACAATGTAAAGTGCATTTTTCAAGTTCATGATAATAATTATAAGGCAGAATTTACGAAGACGGTTAATTTGAAAGGCAGTCTTGTGTAAGAAATAATTGAAGATGGCACTTGATTTTATCAATGCAGTATTAATAAAGAGAATGTCTAAATTCTGCTGAAATAATAATGTAAAGTCACTGTTCAGAGCAAACGCAGCTGAGTGATTCGGACAGTCTCCTTCGACTCAAGAATGTATCTTCGGTGACAGTCCCGACACTGAACAGTTACATAATTATTCCCTTTTGACATACTCTTTGTGTTGTGATATTATCAACTTGAAAGTAAACAACTTGGAAGTTGATAATGGAATTCAAAATCTTTAGATGATTTGTAAAAAAAGTATTTTGTGAAAACCGTCCTCTTGTGTATCAGGATTCTGCTCTCTGCTTGTTCAAAAGAATACGCGCTGGTTTGTTTATGTGTGATACAATAAAGGTATGAAAAACAAGCGTCCGAATGTTCAGAATGTCATGCTGTTTCGTCCGATTGACGATCTGCTTTTCAATTTAATGTATCAGGACAAGATGTATCAGGACAAGGCCGCCTGTCAGGAATTGATCCGGACGATACTTGACGATGATGCGATCACTGTGATTAGTGTGACCGCGCAGGATAGTGTGCCTAATCTTTATGGGCGCGGTGTGCGTCTGGATGTTCTGTGTAAAACAGGGACCGGAAAGCTGATCAATGTTGAGGTTCAGCGGAAGGATAATGATGACCATTTCCGCAGGATGCGATATAATGCGTCTGTGATAACTTCCCGATATACATCCAAAGGAACGGATTTCAGAGATGTTGTGGAAGTGTATGTAATTTATATAACAGAGTTCGAAATTACAAAATCAACAAAAACGGTTTGTCATGTGGAATCGGTGATAAAAGAAACAGGTGAATTTATCGATGACGGGCTTCATCGGGTCATTGTGAACGCGAAAATCAATGATGGTACAAAAGCCGCAAGATTGATGAAACATTTCCGGGAAAGGGATTTCACAGATAATGAATTTCCTGAAGCATCAAAGCAAATAAGATATTACAAGCATACAGAGAAAGGGACGAAAGCCATGAGCAGCGTGATGGAACAAATAATAAATGATTGGGTGATAGAGCGTGATAAGGAACGTGATAAGGAACGTGATGCCGTCACTTTGGTACAAAATGTCGATAAACTCGCCAAAAGATTCAATGTGACCACGGCGGAAGCCTGCACTTTTTTGGATAAGACGATTGCGGATTACGAGGAAGCGCAGAGAATCATCGAACGAGCAGAGGCAGAGGAGACCGAAGCCGAATATGCCTGATGGCACAATGATGTCAAACCAGAGACCTCAATAAATGAAAAGAACCTGTTGATTCAAGACTATTTCAGCGGGTTCTTTTCATTTATTGATTCGGGGACACTGTTTGTTTCAGATTGAGCCCAAGCGGCCTGTTTTCGTTGACTCTTTTTGAGTCAGCAGAACTGGCTGCAATGACTTATTTGACATGAATTAGAAATTACTCCGTGTTTCTTGAAAATTCCTTGACCATCATGAAATAAAGTGATAGTAAATTTATTGCGATATAATAACTATCATGATAAAGAAACTATCAAAATCAAGGTGAGAAAGTGAGAAATACGGAAAAAGACGCTGCGGAGATGGCTGAACGGCGGGAGACGATTTTGGATGCAGGATTCAAACTGTTCGCAGAAAAGACGATCAATCCGGTCTCGATGAACGATGTGGCGAAGGCCGCCGGGGTTGGAATCGCGACGCTTTACCGTTACTACAGTACAAAGCAGGAACTGGTACTTGCCATCAGTACCCGGGTCTGGGAAAAATACATCGCGGAAAACAGCCGCCAGAGGGCAGCTCTTGTCAGTAAAGGTATGAATGCCGGACAGGAATTTGAATTCTTTCTGGATTCCTTTATTGATGTGTACCGAAACCATGCTGATATTCTGCGCTTCAACCAGTTTTTTAACGTCTATGTTGCCAATGAAGAGGTCCTTCCGGAGATTTTGAAACCTTATTTGGCCATAATCAGTGGGCTGGCGGAACAGTTCCATGCGATGTATGAACGGGCAAAGCTGGATCATAGCCTTCGTACGGACTTCCCTGAAAAGCAAATGTTTTCCGCGACCCTGCACATCATGCTGGCAGCTGTCACCCGATATGCGGTCGGCCTGGTCTATCAGCCCGGTCCGGAATCTGATCCCGAATCGGAACTGCTGCTGCTCCGCGACATCCTCCTCCAGCGTTTTGTGGTGTGAGGTATACGGAGCACGTGGGGACAGGCACACTCGTGCCGGCTCCGCGGCACAAGGTGCCTGTCCCGCACGTGCTTCGGAAAAATGAAAGGATAATGAATGCCGCATCGGATTTGTTTCACTGCAGAACTGGCGGGAATTCCCATTGAGATCCGCTGTTCTTATGAAGAGAACCGGACTTTTCTTCAGGATTACCTGACGGAAAAAGCCCCGCTCTTCACAGTGGAGCCAATGGACGCGGACATGGAGCGGATGCGGCTTGGCATTGACCAAATTGCGCTTGCGGAAGGCAGAAAACCGGTCCGGCATGCGGAGCATTATCTGGAGAATAACGCCATTCATTCACTCATCGCGGAAGGTTTGACGGCTTATGATGTGCTGCTGATACATGGTTCGGCGCTGTGCATGGATGGGGAAGCCTATCTTTTCACTGCTCCATCTGGAACGGGAAAAAGCACCCATGCCCGATATTGGCGGGAAGTGTATGGTGAACGGGTCTGGATGGTCAATGATGACAAACCGCTGCTGCGCTTTGTGGGTGATGATGTTCTGGTTTACGGGACGCCCTGGAATGGTAAGCATCGCCTGAGCCGGAACGCTTCGGCTCCGCTGAAAGCCATCATCGCGCTTTCCCGGGGTGAGGCGAATTGGATCCGGCCGCTCGCTCCGGCGGATGCCTTCGGCGTGGTTTTCAAGCGGGCTTTTACCTCACGGGATCCAGCGGTGATGCGGCGGATATTGGAGATGGAGAAAAGATTGCTTGGTTCTGCGAAGTTTTATGAAATGGGATGTAATCAGTCGCCTGAATCCGCCCGAGTGGCGTATGAGGGAATGAATTAATGAAGTGTATTGGGGACTGGACCGCTCGTGGGCCTGTACCCATCTCACAAACGCCGTGGAATGGTAAACGTCTGCCGGGCGTTGAAGGAATAGAATTGAGGGATTAACGACTGTTCGGTGGCATTGGAATGTCATGAAGTGGGTACAGGCCCCTCCGGGTCCAGTCCCCCGGGCAGCCGAAATAAGGAAAGGATATAAAAATGGAAATTAATGCGTATATGAATCGGGGGGGGGGGGGAGCAGTATGTAGCCCCTCAAATGGAGATTGTTGATCTGAGCAGTGAGAATGCGATCCTGACCAGCTGTGGTGGATGCGGTTTTGCTGATATGGATGGATATTCGATTCCTGTTTGTACTGGCGATTCAGGATGTCCGTCAGATACTTGTATGATGAATCTATGGTAGTTCCATAGGAGCATTTCTCCTGCTCAGAAGATCAAATGGATATACCCTGATGAAAACATCAGGTTTATCAGAGATTCTTGAGAAAGGAGAATAAAATCATGGAAAAGTACGAAAAACCGAACATGGAAGTTCTGGATTTTCAGAATGATGTAATTCTGACCAGTTGTACTCTTAATACTTGTGGTGGTGGTACTTTAGGTTATAGTGGTCCCTGTGGTGATTGTAGTGATGATGCTCCCTGTGATAACCCCAGATAAACAAAAATTATAGATCAGGTAAATAGCAACTTTGTGTACAATCTTTACTTTTTGAGATATTCAGATGATCGAAATACGTAAATCCGACAAGACACTGGCAAAGCTTCTGCCTCCGGTTACACCTCGGCTCGCTGTCACTTACATTCCTTCCCAGTACGTCCTGGCTTTTGAGCAGGGCGAGAAGCGGTATGTGTTTAACAACCTGACGAAGCAGTGTATTGAGGGTGAATTGCCTTCTTCCGCGCGGGCAGGTGAGGGGTATGATGATCTGATCCGGGCGCAGTTCCTTGTCCCTGAAGGGAAAGACGAGTGTGCCTACTATAATCAGATTTCCTCCCTTGTGCGGGTCTACAACCAAAAGAAGGGTGTGCGGGGATATACCATCCTGCCGACCTTCGGCTGCAATGCCCGCTGCATTTACTGCTACGAAGAAGGCATGAAGCAGGTCACCATGACGCTGGAGATCGTTGAACAGACCATCCGTTATATCCTCGATACCCATATCAGTGATAAGGTGAAACTGTCCTGGTTTGGCGGGGAACCGCTGCTGGGTGTGCGTACCATTGACCGAATTTGCGAAGGCATGAGGGAGGCCGAGCTGGAATATAAAAGTTCCATGATCTCCAACGGCTCCCTCATCAACCCGGAAATCATCGAAAAGATGGCCGGTGACTGGCATCTGGATCACATTCAGATTTCCATGGATGGAGCAGAGCCGGATTACAAATACCGCAAGCACTACCGGAGTTATGAGGATTATTATCATCAGGTGATGGAGTCGGTGAGCCTCATGGCTGAGGCCGGGATCACGGTCAACATCCGCTGCAATGTGGACGGGGAAAACTGGGATCGCATCCCGGCATTCCTTGATGACCTGAATGCAGGGATCTCGCACAAGGAAAAGGTCGGGCTTTATTTCTGCCCGCTCAATGACGTCCGTATGAGTGAAGGAGATTTGGCATTGTGGCAAAAGATCCGGGATGTCCGTCCGCTCATCGAAGCTGCCGGATTCAGGACTACGCCTTTCCTGGGATTGGGACTGAACTTCCGCACCAACCACTGCATGGCGGATGGCGGCAGTGTGGTCATCACTCCGGATGGCAGCCTTTACCCCTGCGAACATTGTCCGGCGGAAAGCCGCTTTGGCGACATATGGAATGGTGTGACGGATGAGGCTGCACGGCGCGAATTCTGCCGGGTGGACTGTACACGGGAAAAGTGCCGCAAGTGCCCTTTCCTGCCGGACTGCACGAGCTTTGCTGCCTGTCCTGTGCAGGACAAACACTGTCGTGAGGTCCATGAGCTGATGGCAATAGACGCCCTCAAACGCATGGTACAGAAACAGGAGTCCGAAGGCGGCGAGTCCCCGATCTGCTGATGAAGCACATCGGGTCTGCCTTTCTGCTGGCGAAGCTTCTGCTCTGAATCTATGAGCGTCAGCTCATTCCTTACAGAGCAGGCAGCCGGCACAGAAAGACTGCACGGATGTGTATGGAACCAAGGAAAGGTAGCCTGTTATTTGCTGTTGTGCTGACTGCAGAAATGATGACGGTAATGCTGTGTTAGGGTAGTTGAGAATATTAATTCCCTTGATGAAAAGACTCAACAACGTGTTCAGCGAAAGACCCTGTCCTGTAAGGAACGGATTTCGTCCAAATAATTCAGGACAGGAGCTGCGCCCTGCTGTGCGGGCTTCGCCGCATCAGCAGGGCAGACCACGTTGTGCTTAGGAAAGGAATTACAAATGAAACTGAAAGATGATTTTATTACACAGGATATTGACGATACGCAGTTCCTCGTACCGGTAGGTGCGGAGGCGTTCAGCGGGATCGTGCGGTCCAACAAAACCGCGGCCTTCATCGTGAACTGCCTGAAAGAAGAAACCACGGAAACCGCCATCGTGGATGCCATGTGCGCCAATTACGATGCTCCGCGGGAAACGATTGCTGCGGATGTGGCGGAAATTCTCGGAAAGCTGCGCTCCATCAACGCAATTGAAGAATAAAGCACTGCGAAGGCACGAAGCACACCTGGACAGTTTTTTGTTGGCGAAGCTCCTGCTCTGAATCGAACGAGCGAAGTTCGCACCTTATAGAGCAGGCAGCCCGCACAAAAAACTGTACTGTGTGCTGCGCCGCCAGGTACTAAACAGTTACCTCACATGATGGAAAAAGCGACGTTTGAAGAGATTCTGAAACGGGACGGGGTGTTGGTTTACCGGACACGGGGCGTGAGCATGGAACCCATGCTGCGGCAGAACCGGGACCTGGTGGTGATCCGTGTGCCCGAAAAACGTCTGGAGCCACAGGATGTCGCTTTATATAAACGAGGGTCTGATTATGTGCTGCACCGGGTAATCGGGGTGGATGGTGACCGGTATCTGATCCGCGGGGACAATACCTATATGATCGAGCATGTCCCGGCAGATGCGGTAATCGGTGTGCTGACAGAATTTCGCCGCAAAGGAAAGACCTATTCCGTGACCGATAAAAATTACCGGCGTTATGTTAGATTTTGGACCGCCATTTACCCTGTGCGGGTTTTCCTGCGCCGGGGACGGAATTTCGCGGTGAAAACAGCCCGTACCTTGGGTGTGCTGCCGCTGCTGAAAAAGGTGCTGCGTCATGAATAACACGATTCACTGGCTATGGAACGTCACCGGAAAGAAAAAAGGTTTTATCCTTGCGTTGACCCTGCTCCAGGCCATCCACGGCGGAATCGGTGTGCTTTATGCGCTGCTGCTGCGGAATATCGTGGACAGCGCAGTCAGTAAAAATGCGGCTGCTTTCCGACGGTATATAATCCTCATTATTAGCCTGGTGATCGTTCAGCTTGCTATTTCAGCCCTTATCCGCCGGATTTATGAACTGGCGCGGTCTGATATTGAAAATACCTTCAAACAGCGGCTGTTGAGTAATATTCTCCGGAAAAACTATTCTGCTGTTTCCGCTGTTCATACCGCGGAATGGGTGAACCGGCTGACGAATGATACGACGGTCGTTGCCAATGGCGTCGTTGAGATCCTGCCCGGACTGATCGGGACGGTTGTCCGCCTGGTCTCTGCTCTGATCATGATCATCGCGCTCGACCGCTGGTTTGCCTATATCCTGATTCCCGGCGGGTTGGCTTTGGCGGGACTGACTTATGGCTTCCGCAAAGTGCTCAAGCAATTGCATAAAAACATTCAGGAAAGCGATGGCCGGCTGCGGATATTTTTCCAGGAGCATATTGCTAACCTGATGCTCATCAAATCCTTTGCTGCGGAAGGCCAAACCGAACGGCAGGCAGCGGAGAAGATGACGGAGCATAAAGCTGCCCGGATGAAGCGTAATAATTTTTCCAATGTGGCGAACATCGGATTCGGAGCCGCGATGCAGGGAATGTATCTCATTGGGGCGGTTTACTGCGCTTACGGGATTTTACATGGGACAGTCACTTTCGGGACGCTGACGGCTGTCATGCAGCTCATCGGGCAGGTGCAGGGTCCCTTCGCTAACATTTCCGGTTATCTGCCCCGCTGGTATGCCATGACCGCCAGTGCGGAACGGCTGATGGATGCCGAGACTTTTGCTGATGACGGGAAAGCCCGCGGTGAGGAAGAGATCCGCCGGTTTTATCGTGATTCCTTTGCGTCAATTGTGCTGCGTGATATCGCTTTCACCTATGAAACAGAGGAAAGATCGCCTGTTGTTCTGAAAGATTTTTCCCTGGAAATTCATAAAGGGGAAACGGTTGCTTTCACAGGACACAGCGGCTGCGGGAAGAGCACGGTACTGAAGCTGTTGATGGCGATGTATCCGCCGGATGCCGGTGAAATTCGTTTGCTTTCCTCTGATGGAGAGCTGCCGTTGGATGCTTCATGGCGGCGGCTTTTTGCTTATGTCCCGCAGGGGAACGCGCTGATGACCGGAACGATCCGCGAGGTGGTCAGTTTTGCGGAACCGGAGGCAGCAGGGGATGAGAACCGGCTGAAACATGCCCTGCAAGTCGCCTGTGCGGATGAGTTTGTCACGGATCCGGATGCGCTTCTCGGTGAACGAGGTTCGGGACTTTCGGAGGGCCAGATGCAGCGGCTCGCCATTGCGCGGGCGATATTTTCCGACGCGCCAATCCTGCTGCTGGATGAGTCAACGTCCGCACTGGATGACGTGACGGAGAAGCAGCTTTTGGAAAACCTCCGCTCTCTCACTGACAAGACAGTGATTATTGTTACCCATCGCAAGGCGGCACTGGCGATTTGCGATAAGACGGTGGCTTTTTAGTGGTCAGCGGTCAGGGAAAAAGATAAAAAATGGAAACATCAGAAATTAATTTACAAACGGTTTTTAATCTGGCTTATCTGCTTGGATGTGCGGTCAATGAAGTAAGTCCTGACGCGGAACGGGTGGCGGCGATGGATTTGGATGCGGTTTACCGGGAGTCCAGCCGGCATATGCTTGACGCGGCGGCTGCAATGGCGCTGGAGTCTGCCGGGGTTCGTGACGAGCGTTCCTCTTTGCGCATTGCACGATCAATACGGAAAACTGCTTTGTTCGACAAGGAAAAAAAGGCGGTTCTGGAAAAAATGGAGGAAAACGGCATCTGGTATATGCCGTTAAAAGGCGCTCTGGTCAAGGATCTTTACCCCAAATACGGGATGCGCGAATTCAGTGATCATGATATTCTCTTTGAACCTGCCCGAAGAGATGACGTGCGTGAAATCATGCTTGGACTTGGATTTACGGAGGGAAAAGAGAAGGACGGCAAACATGATCACTATTATAAAAATCCGGTGCTGACTTTTGAAATGCACTGGTTATTGTTTGAGGCAGCTTTTGACAGGGCAATTGCTGAGTATTACAGTAATGTGAAAGAATGGCTGATTAAGGATCCGGACAATCTATTCGGCTGGCATTTTACTCCTGAAGATTTTTATGTTTTTATTCTTGCTCATGCGTATAAGCATTACTCCATCAGTGGTACCGGACTGCGTTCTCTGCTGGATGTTTACGTGATTCTGAAAAAAACATCACCGGATATGAAAAAGGTCACCGGAGAGCTTGAAAAGCTTGGAGTCTCTGAATTTGAAAGCCATTTTCGCAGTCTTTCTCTTGATCTTTTCAATGGAAAAGAATTGACGGAAGATGAACTGGAGATGCTTGTCTATATAGTTAGCTCAGGAACCTATGGAACTGTTCAACACAGTGTTGGGAACAAGATCAGCAAAGCAGGCGGCGGTAAAAGCGGTAAATGGCGGTATATTTTTAACCGCATTTTCCCGACAATGGAACAGATTGAAAATTACAATACATTTTTCTATCGTCACAAGATACTGCTCCCGTTCCTGCTTCCTTTTCGACTGCTGCGAGGTGTGTTCAAACGCCGCGCACGTCTGACCGCTGAGCTGAAAGCGCTGAAGAAGTTCTGATTTGATCATAACTTTACAATACAAGGAGCGCATCTGATCTGTTTTTTTGAAGTGTTTGTCGGAGTCTAATCAGCAGCAATTTTTTATGGTATGATATAAGTATGAAAATGAAAACGAAACAGCCGAATGTTCAAAATGTGATGATGTTCCGTCCGATAGACGATTTGTTATTCAATTTAATGTATCAGGACAAAGACGCCTGTCAGGAGTTGATTCGGACGATTTTAGGCGATGATTCGTTGAAAGTGATCAGTGTTACAGCTCAGGACAGCATCCCGAATTTAGTAGGAAGAGGTGTTCGTCTTGATGTCTTATGTGAAACAGCTGACGGAAAACAGATCAATGTTGAAGTTCAGCGGATGGATAGTGATGATCATTATCGCAGAATACGTTATAATGCATCTGCCATAACCGCGCGGCATACGTCGAAAGGTACGGATTTTCGGGATGTTGTTGAGGTATATGTTATCTATATTACTGAGTTTGATCTCTTTGATACAGATAAAACTGTGTGCAATATTGATTCTGTGATAAGGGAAACCGGAAAAGTTATTGATGATGGGCTGCATCGCATTATTGTGAATGCGAAAATCAATGATGGAACGAAAACAGCAAGATTGATGACTCATTTTCGTGAAAATGATTTTTCCGACAATGAATTTCCGGAAGCGTCAAAGCAAATCAGATATTATAAACATACCGAAGAAGGGAGTAAACAAATGAGCAGTATCATGTCCAAAATGATGCAGGAATACGCGGAAGAATATGCTAAAGAATACGCGGAAGAATATGCTAAAGAATACGCGGAAGAATATGCTAACGAAAGAATTGAATACAGAGATGCAGAGCAGTTAATAGAAAATGTAAATATGCTGTCGAAACGTTTCAATGTAACGACTGCTGAAGCCTGCACTTTCCTGAATAAGACAATTGCTGATTACGAAAAGGCTGCAGAACTCCTTACTAAATTCAATGAGAAGAAGACTGTTCCTGAACCTGTTTTCTAAGTCCCTTCCGATTTATTCCGGTTTGATTTTTAATTGTCAGACAAATGACAATTGCATGACAAACGTCACGGTACTTTAATCATGATTTAGGCTAAAATAAATACAGGATAAGATTTTATTCCGGGCAGGAAACTGCCTGTATTTTGAATCAACTACAATCAGGAGGGTTTGTTATGAAGAAACATAATTTCAATGCCGGGCCGGCGGTGCTGCCCGAATACGCGATCAACGAAACTGTCAAAGCCATTCAGGATTTTGGCGGACTTTCGATTCTTTCCATCTCTCATCGTTCCAAAGATTTTGACGCGGTGATGGATGGCGCGGTCGCGGCTGCCAAGCGGCTCCTGGATATTCCGGATGACTATCACGTGATTTTCCTCGGCGGCGGTGCCAGCACCCAGTTTTATGTGATCCCCTACAACTACCTGAACAAAAAAGCTGCCTATCTGGACACCGGCACTTGGGCGCTTGGCGGCATTAAGGAAGCGAAGCTTTACGGTGAAGTGGATGTCGTCGCTTCTTCCAAAGACAAAAATTACAGCTATATCCCGAAAAATTACACCATCCCGACGGATGCTGATTATTTTGAGATCTGCTGCAACAACACCATCGAAGGTACCGAGATCCGCAAGGATATGGACAGCCCGGTCCCGCTGATCGCGGATATGTCCTCTGATATTTTCAGCCGCCCGGTGGATGTTTCTAAATACGCGATGATCTTCGGCGGTGCGCAGAAGAACTTCGCTCCTGCCGGTGTGACCATCGTTATCATCAACGATAAATTCATGAATGAAGCTGTCTGCCGTCCGGTCCCGACCATGGCGGATTACCGCGTTCATGCCAAGAAGAACTCCATGAATAATACGCCTCCGGTGCTGCCGATCTTCACAGCGCTCAAGACCATGGAATGGATGGAAGCGGAAGGCGGCGTGAAGGAAATGGAAAAGCGCGCCATTGCCCGTTCCACAAAGGTGTATGACTGCCTGGAGAACTCCAAGACCTTTTATCCCACTGTTGCGGATCCGGAAGACCGTTCCCGCATGAACATCTGCTTCCGCCTCAAGGAGGAATATGCGGATCTGGAAGCGGACTTCCTCGAACTTGCTAAGGAACGCGGTCTGGTTGGCGTCAAGGGTCACCGTTCGGTCGGCGGTTTCCGTGCGTCCTGCTACAACGCGCTGCCGATGGAAAGCGTTGACGCGCTGATCGCGACGATCCATGATTGGGATGCTGCGCATTAGACGTAAGACGTAAGAGAAAAGAGGTGTCTGATATGGCGAAAGTATTGATTGCTACGGAAAAACCGTTTTCAAAGGCTGCTGTTGAGGGAATTACAAAGATTCTGACCGAAAAAGGGCATGAAGTTTCGAAACTGGAAAAATATACCGATCCGGCGCAGCTGCTTGAGGCTGTGGCGGATGCGGAAGCGATTATTATCCGATCCGATAAAATCACGGCAGATGTGATAGCACATGCTCCAAAATTGAAGCTGGTCGTCCGTGCCGGTGCGGGGTATGACAATGTCGATCTCGAAGCGGCTACCGCGAAGGGGATCGTTGTGGAAAACACCCCGGGACAGAACGCCAACGCGGTCGCAGAACTGGTGATGGGCATGATGGTCTACAAGGCACGCAATTTCTTTGACGGCAGCACAGGCAAGGAACTGCGCGGCAAAAAGATCGGTTTGCATGGGTTTGGTGCCGTTGCGCGCTGTGTTGCCCCGATTGCGAAGGGTTTCGGTATGGATGTGTATGCCTATGATATCCCGCAGGTTCCGGATTCTGTTTTTGAAGCTGCCGGTGTGACGCGCATCACGGATGTTCCCGAACTCTACAAGACCTGTGATTATGTATCCCTGCATTTTCCGGCATTGCCGAACCTCATCAAGTCGGTGAATTATGAGCTGCTTTCCAACCTGCCGAAGAATGGCTGTCTGATCAACGCGGCCCGCGCGGAAGTAGTGGACGAAGACGGCATTGTCGAAATGTTTGAAAAGCGTGAAGATTTCGTGTATCTGGCGGATGTCGCTCCAAAGAACAAGGCTGAAATTGCCGAAAAATTCCCGGGCAGATTCTTCTTCACCCCGAAGAAGGCCGGCGCTCAGACTGCGGAAGCGAATGCTAATGCTGGGTTTGCCGCCGCCCGGCAGATTTGTGATTACTTCGAGACGGGAAGCACGAAGTTCCAGGTGAATAAATAGATTCAATTTCGGGGACTATTCTATAAAGAAATAATCCCCGATGTTTTTATTAATTGTTACCATTTCTTTCGGTACAAAAAGACAGTTTCGTTGATGTGAAACTGTCTTTTTTTCGGATGTGGTTTTCTCCGGTGAAAATGAGAGTGATACGTACCACTATGGGATGTTTACTTCGGAACTGTCCCGCAATGAATGAGCTTTTGCACGGAAAATAAGACTAATTCCGGTTTCATTATACGAAGCTGCTGGAACTGACTATTGACAACTGAACTCTGAATACTCTTAATTCCTCACGTTCTATTTTAACTTCACACTTCACTCTCCACATTTCACACACCCCAGACTATTGCAGATTATCAATTACGTCCTGTAGTTCCTGAGGGAGGGGAGCTTCAAACGTCATCGGCTCGGTATGTCCCGGCAGCAGGATGGTAAGACGGTATGCGTGAAGAAAATGACGATTCAAGGCAATACTCTGTTTGCGCCTTCCGTAAAGTACATCACCAACGATTGGGCATTTGAGGAATGCCATATGAACACGAATCTGGTGCGTACGTCCGGTCAGAGGATGAGCCTCGATGAGCGTATGTTTTACATAACTCTGAACTGTCCGATATTCGGTGACGGCTTCGCGGCCTTTTTCCGCGGTCATTATGGCCATCTGCTGCCTGCGGATCGGGTCACGTCCAATCGGGGCTTCCACACGGCCTGCCGGCGTTGGCGGAGCGCCGTCGACCAATGCCAGATAACGTTTATTAATAGAACGGGCTTTGAACTGTTCCTGTAAAAAGATATGGGCTTTTTCATTTTTTGCCATCACGATAATTCCTGAGGTATCCCGATCCAGACGATGTACCACACCGGGACGGATCTCCCCGCCAAAGCCTTTCAAATCATCGCAATGCGCCAAAACAGCGTGAACCAGCGTTCCGGTCTCATGCCCGGCAGCAGGATGGACGACCATTCCGGCAGGCTTATTGATGACAATACTCTGCTCATCTTCATAAATGATATCCAGCGGAATATTTTCAGGAACCAAGCCGGACTCATGAATTTCCGGAAGGA
This sequence comes from Anaerolineaceae bacterium, assembly GCA_017417055.1. Taxonomy (GTDB): domain Bacteria; phylum Chloroflexota; class Anaerolineae; order Anaerolineales; family Anaerolineaceae; genus Flexilinea. The sequence goes on along the minus strand of JAFPZX010000043.1, from coordinate 40,154 downwards.
TCACCGTGATCATTTGCCCCGGTACCAAAGCCTGACCATATTTTTTCGCGGCCTCACCATCTACACGGACCCGGCCATCCTTAATAAAGCTTTGCAAACGGGAACGGGAATAGTCGGAAAGTTCATCCGCCAAAAAATGGTCCAGACGTTCCGCACCATCGCCTTCATAATTCAGCGTTATGATTTCTTCACTCATTTATCCTCCCGATTTTCTGTTGTTTGATGTCCGCCAATCTTTGAATCATTCACCATCATACCGATGATCAAAACAAAGGCGCCGATAACAATGGCGGAATCAGCCAGGTTGAACACCGGGAAATCCCCGATCCAGACAAAATCCACCACGTACCCAAGTTCCGGATTGAGCCGATCCGCGAGATTTCCTAACGCTCCGCCTAATTCGAGTGCGAGGGCTATGCGCCAGTAAGCGGGACCGTCAACAACCTGTCGGGAAAAGATAATAATGCCGATCACAACAGCAATCCCAATCAGTGTCAGGATCCAGCCATTTCCCTGGAATAAACCGAACGCGATTCCGGTGTTTTTCCAGTGGATGATCCGGAACCAGCTGCCGATAGCGGGTATCGGTGTGATGGTCTCGCGCAAGGCCAGGTGAGTCCGAATCCAATATTTTGACAGCTGGTCAACAGCAAAAACAAATGCCGCAATAATCAGCATTTCCGCATAGGCGTCTGCTCTTCGGGTTTTCTTTTCCATAACAGACACAATTATACTTTTTTTTGCACAAAAAAACGTGAAAAAGGCCAATGAAAAGTTGTAGAAAAAGTTCAGGACGTTACTATCCACGCACCAGCCAACAGGGTCGGACTTTCAGACCCGTCTCCATCACATCTTGCCGATGGATGTTCCTGTTATTTTGATCCTCCCGATCCAAGGTGGTGGGGACGAACCTAAAGGTTCGACCCCTCATCCCTTGAATAGTAACGGACTGTCCCGATGCTTCCTTAGAATTTTGTAAGAATCCATTGAAAACCGTCAAAAAAAACTATAATCTAAATAAAGATAGTAATTGGTCGAAACTTGAGCACAGTCCATGGAAACACCAACGTGCTGTGTACCGATTTATTACGACAGAAAATATACGGGAAAGATTCCGTTAACTCAGGAGAATTAATTTTATGGCAGAAAATTTAAATAAAAACCCGATTGCGTTCAAAGCAGAGACCCAGCAGCTGTTGGACATTCTCATCAATTCCATTTATTCAGATAAGGACGTATTCCTGCGGGAACTGATCTCCAATGCATCAGACGCAATCACAAAACTAAACTTCAACATGCTGACTGACCACGACGTTTTGGACGCGGATGCTGTTCCGGAAATTCGCGTGAAAGTTGACAAAGACGCAAAAACGCTGACCGTCAGCGACAACGGCATCGGGATGACCGCATATGAAATGACAGAGTATCTCGGTACTATCGCCCATTCCGGAGCAAAAGCACTGCTTGAAAATGCCGGGAAAGACGGTGCTAAAAACATAACCGACCTCATCGGTCAATTTGGCGTCGGTTTTTACGCTGCTTTTATGGTTGCCCAATCCATCGACGTAACTTCCCGCTCTTACAAGAAAAATGAAAGCGCCGCTGTCTGGCATTCAGATGGGGCTGGCACATTCACCGTGGGACCTGCCGAAAAAGAAACCCGCGGCACAGATATCGTCATTAAACTCAAAGAAGACGCAGAGGAATACGCAGATGATTACAAGATCCGTGAGATCATCCGCAAACATTCCAACTACATTCCCTATCCGATTTATCTGAATGAGGAAACTGAACAGATCAACGCGACAAACGTTATCTGGCGGACCTCCGCAAGCGAACTCAAGGATGAGGACTACAAGACCTTCTATCAGAATTTCACCATGGACTTTAATGAACCGCTCAAGCGGCTTCACCTATCCATTGACGCCCCGGTTCAGATGTATGCGCTGCTTTTTGTTCCTGCCACAGCCGAACGAAACATGTTCTCACTGCGCCGGGAAGACGGATTGCAGCTTTATGCAAGAAAAGTTTTGATCCAGGACTACTGCACGGACCTGCTTCCACGCTATTATCGCTTTATTCAGGGTGTCATCGATTCAGAAGATATTCCGCTGAATGTTTCCCGTGAGACCATGCAGGCGAATCGTATTATCGCCACGCTCCGTAAGATCCTTACCGGAAAAGTCACAGATATGCTGAAGAAATGGGGAACAGACAATCCGGAAGAATACGTGAAGTTCTGGAAGAGTTTTGGTGACTTTATCTGCGAAGGGATCATTACCGAACCGGATGCAAAAGAGAGCCTGACACCGCTGCTGCGTTTTCACACGATGAATCACGGTATGGAATGGCATTCGCTCTCAGATTACTTCCAGGAAATGAAACCGGATCAAAAGAAAATTTATTACGTTCTCGGTGATAATCTGGAAACCCTTCGGAACAGCCCGCACACAGAAAAACTGCGCAAAGATGGCATCGATGTTCTGCTGCTGGACAAGGTTTATGATCCGTTTGTTATGACAGCTCTTCAGAAATATCAGGACTGCGAATTTGTCAATGCAGCTTCCGAAGGTGAGGAAAAGGAACCAGCGAAATCCACTGACGAGAACAGTGAAAACAAGGAAGCGGAAAAGAAGGAAGAAACTCCTGAAAACAAAGTTTTGACAGATTTGTTTATGTCCGCGCTTGGGGAACGTGTCAGCGCCGTACGTACCACGGATCGCCTGGTTTCCTCCCCGGCACGTCTGGTTGAATCCGAAGGAGCGATTCCACAGGAAATGCAGCGCATCTATAAAGCCATGCAGCAGGAATATACTGCACCGAAGAAGGTTCTGGAGCTGAACCCGGATCATGCGTTGATCCAAAAGGCTGCGGCATGTCAGGACGAAGCACTGCGGAACCAGATCATCGCTCAAATCTATGATGATGCAATGATCATGGATGGTGAAGCGCCGGATCAGGTTGCTATGCTGGAACGGCTGCAGGATTTGATGCTGAAGCTTTTGGAAAAGTAATTTCATGAATGAGCGGCAATGGTGACAGTTCACATGTGTTCTGAACAGAAACAATGGGAACTGTCACCATTTCTCAAATGTGTTTATTCTGAACAGTAACAGTTCAGTAACAATTCTTTATAACTATTCGGTACCGAGTCAAAGCGACCTGTTCTGTTGCCCCAATTCTGAGTCAACAAAAACAGGTCGCTTTGACTCATTTGGAATATCAGAAGTCATTTTTTCTTTGTGTATTTTCTGACAAATTTTCGAAGCTTTTTACGAAAGTGTTTGTAAGTCCATTCAAAAAAACCCGGTTCTGTCTTTTTTTCTTCGTACAGAATTGGCTGAGAAATCGGCACATGCTGCGGAAATAAATAAGGTTGAGGAGCCGGAGCTGGTACGGGGACATTTAGAAAAGTCTGCTCCCGGTTTAGACCGGTACCCTGATATATGTTCTGCTGAACGTTGAGGGAAGAATAAGGCTGCGGATTAACAAACGGCTGGGGCCCCTGCATCGGCATAGTTTGCCGGGGCCACGGACTTTGCGGCTTTGAGAAAAGAGGCATCTCCATTGCTGACTCGGCTCTTTTTTCATCAGCTGCCGCGTGTTCAATATCCTGCTCAAACAAACGCATTGAAACATAACGCTCCTCGGGTTTCATATTCATCGCGTGCATGATTGCTTTATCCACAGGTTCGGGTATATTCACGCCAAGCTCACGCGGACTTTGAAGAGCTTTGCCCATCGCCCGATCCGAAGCGGCGGTCGGAACTTTTCCTGTCAATGCACGATAAAACGTAGCTCCCATGGCATACACATCCGTCCAGGATCCCTGTTCCGTTCCGCTGCCGGAATACTGTTCAAGCGGAGCGTAGCCCGGCTTGATTACAGAAGCAGCATTTTGGGTTTCTTCACCAATGCTGAAGCGTGCCGCGCCAAAGTCCAGTAATTTGGCATGTCCATCTACTGTTAAATAGATGTTATCAGGGGCTATATCGCGATGAATCAGGCCGGTATGATGTAAATCATCCAAAGCAAGCATAATCGGACAAAGGATCTGCATTGCTTCTGTAAAAGAAATCGATCCGCCTCTTGCAAGCAGATAATCCTTCAAAGACTTGCCATTGATATACTCCATAACGATATAGGCGGTATTGTTTTGACGGAAAAAATGGAGAACGTTGACAATGTTGGGATGTGTATTGAAACTGCCAAGAACCAAAGCTTCTTTGAAGAATTGATTAACTCCTTTTTTCAGTTTTATTTTGGCGTCCTCGTCGATGGGTGTAACAACAAGGCCTCTTTCGCGTGTCACCAGACCTGAGGGGTAATACTCTTTTATGGCAACGATCCGCCAGGCATTCAAATCCCATCCGATATAGGTGATGCCAAATCCGCCCTGGCCTAATGCCTTTCCAATCAGATAATTTTGATTGAGGATCGTTCCGGGTGTGATGTGTTGGAGACTGGTTTGTATATGAGCAGCATCAGCACCACAATGCGGACATGGATTCAATCCGCCTGTGTGCTGAAAACAGGATAAACAAATACCGCTGAAATTCAATTTTTTCTCTCCCATGTATCATTTTACATGAGATTTTGCGGTTTTACGGACAAATCATGGAAAACAGGGAACTTTCACAATTTATAAAACTTTTAGAGAATGTTAACAAATCAACGGTAAAATTGAAGTAATGTTTAATTGACAGGAAAAGAGGTTTATATAATGTCTTTCAATAAAAAAACTATCACTATTGCATTAATTTCTATTTTCGCTTTGCTGATGGTTGGCTGTTCCGGGCAGACCGTTGTTCCTACCGCTACAGTCGCGCCGACTGTAGAAGAACCAACAGCCGTTCCAACTGAAGCCGCAGAGGAACAGGTTTCTCCGGTTGTTGAAACCGAAACTGCCGATGTTGTCGTGACAGAGGAAACAGGTACGGAAACTGAAACAGAAACCGAAACCGCTGCCGCAGCTGAAGAACCTGCTGCGGAAACCGAAGCAGTTGAAACAGAAACTGACTCCGCTGCCGCAGCTGAAGAACCTGCCGCGGAAACTGAAGCAGTCGAAGCAGAAGCCGAAACCGCTGCCGCGGCTGAAGAACCTGCCGCAGAAACTGAAGCAGTCGAAACAGAAACCGAAACCGCTGTTACGGCTGAAGAACCTGCTGCAGAAACTGAAGCAGTCGAAACAGAAACCGAAACCGCTGTTACGGCTGAAGAACCTGCTGCGGAAACTGAAGCAGACAAAGCAGAAACCGAAACCGCTGTTACGGCTGAAGAACCTGCTGCGGAAACTGAAGTAGTCGTAACAGAAACCGAAGTCGCTGCATTCATCAATGACGGCAGCTACGCAGCCAGCGTTGATAACGAAGGTGTCAGTATTGATGAATTTGTTCAGATGACTACCTTCAATCGCTATCAGTATTTGAACCAGTACAATCAATACGCCCAGATGTACAGCATGTACGGTCTGCCGCTTGATACGCTGAATGCTCAAATGATTTCCATCCTTGGAGAAGGCGGAAAAGAACGGTTAGGTACAGAAGCTGTTGACCAACTGACCTACGACAAGGTTTTGCGTAAGGAAGCAGAAAAAGCCGGTATCGAATTCACAGATGAAGAAGTATATGCTCAATTGAAGCGCATGTTCGGCTATGAAGATCCAGATCCGAATGTAGAAGGGCCGATGGGTATGGATTCATTCAATGTTGATCCAATCGCAACCACCGGAGAAGATGACAAAAATCAGGCTTTTCGTTCATTTGCCCAGTCTATTCTTGAACAGAATTACGGCGGTCTGGTCAGTTTTGATTTTCTCAAAGAATACGCTCACAATATTCTGATCGATAACACCATGTTCGCCACTGAGCTGGAACAGCGTACCTTTGAAGCCGAAATGGTCAATGCGCGGCATATTCTTGTAGCTGATGAAGAGACCGCAAAAAGCATCCTTGCCAGACTTGAAGCAGGCGAAGATTGGGCTGCACTCGCAAGCGAAAATTCTCTTGATACTGCTAACAAAGACGACAGCGGCAGCCTTGGATGGTTCGGACGTGGCGAAATGGTAGCAGAATTTGAAAACGCTGCCTTTGCGCTCGAACCGGGTGAAATCAGCGAACCGGTGCAGACAAATTATGGTTTCCATATTATCGCAAGTGACGGCAAAGAAATTCGTCCCCTCAGCGGTGCGGCACTGGAAGCAGCGCAAAATGCCGCTTATGATGAATGGTCTCTTGGTCTGCGTTCCAAGCATGACATCCAGTCATATCCGGAAGTCTGGATGGATGCGGTTCCGATGGCCCCGGAATTCACTGTTCCTGAAAATACGGAAGAAACAGCTCAAACCGAAAATTCTGATGAAGTAATTGCCGATTCACAGGTTGAAGAATCAAATACTGAAGAAGCAGCTGAATCAACGAGTGAAGCGACTGACGATGAAACAGCTGCGGATTCGCAGGTTGAAGAATCAAATACTGAAGCTATTGCTGAAACACCGGTTGAAGCGTCCGAAACAGAAGTAATTGCTGACTCTCAGGCTGAATCTTCCGATGCAGAAACAACTGCTGAAGAAAACACAGAAAAATCAGAGGGAACGGAATCCGTCAACGAAAATACTGCCGCTGCGGAAACTGAAGCAGAATCAACTGCTATCGTATCGGAAACATCTGAAGGTGCCGAAACTTCTTCTGAAATCTCCGCCTCAGAAGAAACGGCTGATACTGCTCCGGAAGCTGAGGCTGCCTCATCTGTGGTAAATTCTGATGTCGTCGCTGTGGTTGACGGCAATGAAATCAAAGCTGATGAATTTGCTGAAATGGCAGTCTTCAACCGCTACCAGATTCTTTCATCTTATAATCAGTATGCACAATACTACGCCATGTTCGGTCTGCCGCTGGATGATGTAAACGCATATTACGAAAATTTGTTATCTGAAGAGGGAAGACAGGAATTAGGTTCATCTACAATCAATCAGCTGGCTTATTTCAAAATGCTCAACCATGAAGCAGCTGAAATGGGACTGGAAGCGACAAACAAAGAAGCTGTTGACCAGATGAAGGTAAATTTCGGTTATGGACAAGAAACCGCTGAAGCGGAAAACTCTCTGGGACTGGATTCATTCAATCTTGATACCGACATCAGTAATGATGACGCAGACGAGGAAGCATTCAAAGAATATATCAACATGGATCTTTCAGTCTCCTTCAATGGAAAAATTTCCTATGAATTCTTCCGTGAATACGTCCGCAATGGAATTCTTGAAAACAAGGTCGTTGAAAAACTGCTGGAAGGACGTGTATTCGAAGAAGAAATGGTCAACGCACGCCACATTCTTGTTGAAGACGAAGAAACAGCCAAAGAATTGCTTGAAAAACTGAACGCAGGCGAGGAATGGGATGCCCTGGCAGCGGAATATTCAAAAGATACCGGTAACAAGGATCAGGGCGGCGCTCTCGGCTGGTTCGGTCGGAATGTTATGGTCAGTGAATTTGAAGATGCGGCATTTGCACTTGAACCAGGTGAAATCAGTGAACCTGTAAAAAGCAGCTTTGGATGGCACATCATTGCTTCTGATGGCAAGGAAATTCGTCCGATGGAAGATGAAGCATTACAGGCAGCTCAAAACGAAGTTTATGATGAGTGGTATCAGGGATTGCAGGCCAAATATAATGTAGAGTCCTATCCCGAAGTCTGGCTCCCGCTTGTTCCGTTGGAACCGGCTTTCGAACCTGTTGTGATAGATCCGGAAGCTCAAAATCCGGATATTCCGACATTCCATATTATCTCTGATGAAGAAGAGACTGAAGACGAAAAGACTGATAACACGAATACAGATCAAACTGTTTCGGAAGATGATGAAGAACTGACGATCCGCAATACAGAACAGAATGATGACGAAGCTGGGATCAAAAATACTGAACAGGAAAACCTGGCTTATATCATCAATAATGACGCGGAAAATAAATAACGCATCTAACCTGCATTAGCGAAAAGGACTGCCAACAGACAAAGGCAGTCCTTTTTACATGGAATACTGAAATTTTTATAAAAATAATGATAAGATTAATTTGGTAAAAATTGAATTAATGATATGTCCATCAGAGAGGAGTACCTATGAAAAAAATAACCCGGGCTTTATTTATTTTTTTCTTGATCTTTTCAGTCACAGGCTGCAGCAGTAAAAAAGTTGCCATGATTGAACAGCAATTTGCGGAAGAAATAGAAGCATTTCAATCACAATTAGCAGAAGCTGAAAAACAGGTTCAAAAACTTTCTGATGAAAAAAACACTTTAGAGAAAGAAATAAAGGAAAAAGAATCTATCCTTACTGAAACAACGGAGCAATTAAATACCCTGACCGACGAGCATACGGAATTACAGACGAAATACGATGAAAATACTGCAAAATTATCAGAAACCACAGACCTATTAGACAACATTGCGACAGAAAAGGAGAAAATTTCAGCAGAACTTGAAGAAACTTCTGAAAATTTGAATCGCTCAACACAAAAACTCACAGAATTGCAGGAACAAGCTTCAGAAAAAGATCAGGCATTGGACGAAGCTGCCGCTGCAATTGATGCGCTCAGCAATGAAAATGACGATCTTAAATCACAACTTGACAAAGCCAACAATGAAATAAACGAGCTTTCAACTGCAAATACTTCGCTGCAAAACACCATTGCAGAAAATGAACAGCAAATTGCAGAAACTTCCGGAGCTCTCGAAGCTCTTAAAATCGAAAATGAAGCTCTTCTAACACAAATCGATGATAATCTGAACACCATCACAGAGCACACAAGTTCTAACACTACTCTTCAGGATTCATTATCAGAAAAGGACGGACAGCTGGAAGAAAAAGATACACTCATCGGCAAACTCAACAGTGAAAAAGAAGAACTGCAGGCACAGCTTGATGAAAAAAACAGTTCAATCAAAGAACTTACCGGTTCTAACGCGGAGCTGCAAAACGCGATAACTGAAAAAGAGCAGGCATTGGCTGAAGCCTCAGCGGCAATTGACGCCCTCAAATTTGAAAAAGAAACACTTCAAACACAAATCAACGACATAATGAATACAGCTAATGCATCTGTCTCAACAGAAATCTCGCCAGAACATCAGATAACTGAAACAAATCAAACGCAGATAACCGCAAATGATAATACATCAGACATTACGGATAAAGCTTCCGCAAATCTGATAAACACGGATAATTCAAACGAAGAATCCTTCGAAAAAGAACCTGCAGCTGATGAAGGTGAAACACCCATAGAGCAGGAAGTTATTGAGGTACGGATTAAAACCATGAATGGTGTTGACATGGTTTACGTACCCGCAGACGAATTTACACCCGGATCAGACAATAAAGAAGCATCCCGCCTCGACAATTATTGGATTACCCGGACAGAAATTACCAACGCACAATACAAAGAATGCGCCGACGCAGGTACCTGCAGCGTGACAGACTTGATGGATCTTGAAGATATCACCTATGCAGACTATCCCGCTACCTATGTCACCTACCGTCAGGCGCAGCGATACTGCAGCTGGCTGGGAGGAGCACTTCCCAATGAATCCCAATGGGAAAAAGCTGCCCGAGGCAATAACAATCGGATTTACCCATGGGGTGATGAGGAACCCAACATAGACAATCTGCTCGCGAACATTCCAGGGCTTACCTATGATCTGACACCGGTCGGATCATTTGAAAAAGGAGCCAGCCCTTACGGAGTACTCGATATGGCCGGCAACGCATGGGAATGGGTATCCGGATCATACACTCCGGAAAGTGAAGACCATGTGATCCGAGGTGGTTCCGCAGCTCCTGCGGAGGAAGGCAATTATCTTGAATCCCTTCAGACGACTTATCGCGGACACGCGGCAACACCGAATTATTATATCGGTTTCCGCTGTGTGCTCACGGATGGCATCGAATAATCTGACACAAGTTTAGCTTAGAAAGATATGGTCTTCAGTTCCTTTCCATTTTTATGGATCTTCCTTCCGATTGTATTGACAGGAGCGATCCTCACACAAAAAAAGGGCAGCAATCTGTTCCTGCTTGTCATGAGTCTGCTCTTTTATGCATGGGGAGAACCGAAATATATCGTTCTTCTGTTGCTGACTATATCTTTAAATTATGCCTGCGGATTACTGATTGACAGGCAAAACAATACCCGGCAAAGGAAACTTCTTACAGCCATTGCTGTTACCGGTAATGTGCTGCTCCTGGGTTATTTTAAATATTTCAATTTTTTTGCGGAATCACTGAACTCGCTGCTCCATTCGGAATTCATACCGCTGCGGAAAATATCCCTGCCAATCGGAATCTCATTTTATACGTTTCAGGCTATATCCTACATCGTTGATCTCTACCGTGGAACAATTGTGGTTCAGCGTTCCTGGACCGATCTCGCTTTATATATATCCTTCTTCCCACAATTAATTGCTGGTCCAATCGTCAAATATAAAGACATCAGTGACTCACTTCATAACAGAACACTGACACTTGATAAAACAGTCCTCGGACTCAAACGGTTCTGCTTTGGAATGGCGAAAAAGGTACTCCTCGCAAATACACTGGGATACGCGGTGGACGAGATTCTAAGTCACCCGATAAATGATCTCTCTGCTCTGTTGTGTTGGACAGCTGCGGTTTTTTATACACTTCAGATCTATTTTGACTTCTCCGGCTATTCTGACATGGCAATCGGATTAGCGAATGTATTCGGATTCACATTCCGCGAAAACTTCAACCTCCCGTATATTTCCACCTCTATCCGCGAATTTTGGCGGAGATGGCACATTTCCCTCTCAACCTGGTTCCGGGATTATCTCTATATTCCTCTCGGAGGGAATCGGAAAGGAACCGTCCGAACCGGAATAAACCTCCTGATTGTCTTTTTTACCACAGGGCTCTGGCATGGAGCGCAATGGAATTTTGTCGCATGGGGAATGTTTCACGGATTTTTTTTGATTCTTGAACGCTTTGTTCCTTCAAAAAAACAAAATTCAAGAATAAATACAATATTGTCACACGTTTACACCATGTTTGTCGTCTGCATTGGATGGGTGCTCTTCCGAGCTGACAACCTGTCCATGGCAGCTGCTCAGCTGAAACAAATGTTTAAGCTAACAGACACCGGAAATTGGAATTTTTCTGAAATCGTTGATCCGCTAACGATCCTGATATTCATCATAAGCATACTCTTGTCTTTCGGTTTTGGATCACAGATCACAGAATACCTGCGAAAAAAACATCCAACGATGTCAGAGATTCTCGGGGGAACAGTCGCAATCGGCTGTCTTTTTCTTTCCATTGTCATGCTTGCCAATGCGGCACATAATCCTTTTATTTACTTCAGGTTTTAGGATAACATGAAAAAACAACACATCTTTCTGGCTTTTTTCATTCTGCTGACTTTCGCACCAATTCCGATCTTTACTTTGTTCCGGGAGCAGATCGGTTACACAAACACCGAAAATAAAACAATAGAGGGCTTTCCTGAACTGAACCGACAGAACTTTTCCTCCTGGCCAAAACGTTTTGAAGATTGGCTTTCCGATACATTGCCCTTTAAGAACCAGTTTATCGAACTTTTCCGTGGGTTCCAGCTGCAAAGCGGATTGGATTTCACACAATCAGATGTGATCCGAGGAAAAGAAGACGTCTTGTTTTATAGGAAAACCGTTGATAATTACAAAGGGCTCAGTCGGTTTACCGAAGAGGAACTTCAGTCGATTACTGATAATCTGAGAAATTTTTTTGACTACATGCAGGAATCCGATACAAAATGCCTTTTTTTCATTGCGCCCGACAAAGAACAGGTCTACAACAGTTTAATGCCCGATGCTATCCGAAGAGTCTCCAATGAAAGCAGGGCTGATCAGCTGAGTGCTTACCTTAAAAACCATCTGACTTATCCGGTTCTGTATCCGAAAAGCGATTTTCAAAACCTTCTTGCAGACTACCCGCTCTATTTTGAAACAGACACTCATTGGAATGATCTCGGCGGATGGTTTGCTGCTCGGCAAATCAAATCAGCCTTCACCGGCTCAGATGAAAGCAAGACAGAACCGCAGTACCATCACTACGAAAGCAGTGGACTTGACCTTGCCGGAATGCTCGGACTTTCAGACCGGTTTTCTGAACCGAATGCGATTGAAATGGAATTTGATGACGGTCTCGGGATCTACAAAACACAGACAATTAACTATGGAAACCTTCAGCGCTTTACGAACGATGATCCCCACTCGGAATTGCACAAAAAAGTCCTGGTTATCGGAGACTCCTTTGCGGAATATTATATCCGCTCAGCCATCCATGATATCAAGGACATCCTGTTCATCACATATGGAGACTTGTATCTCATTGATCTTGAAGAAGAGAATCCGGATTACGTTGTCATTATGCTTGTAGAACGCAATCTTCCATTCCTGCTTGATGGTGTGCACTAATAAAATGCATAAAAAATATCTAAAGAAACGTTGATCAACGCTATTTTCCGTTGACTCAGGCAAAAGGAACCTGATCTATAGACTCAAGCCTGAGTCGACAAAAACAGGTCCTTTTGCTTTTCACGAAATAAAACAGCTCTTTTCTAAAACAGTGAGGCCTGTTCCGGTGATGAGCCTTCACTTCCCGGATTATTCGGTTCACCGGACTTCATTTCAGCAGAAATATCCTTTTTCCCTGGTTTTTCAGCAGCAGCTTTTTCTGTTTTTTCCTCTTCCATATCATCCATCGGCAGCCAGATCACACCGGTCGCTTCATGCAGGAGGTTCTGTGTCACCGGTTCAAGGGAACGCGCTCTGCGTCCGGGCTTTGCGGCAGAAGGTTTCAGAGATCGGAACCGTCCCGTACCAAAGCGAACATAAAGCATCGCATTATTGGTACTCATCGTGAAAAAGCCCACAACACGCGTATTTTCTTTCAGCCGCAGCGCAATCACACCCTGTCCATAACGGCCCTGTTTTGGGAAATCCGCTACAGCAATCTGTCCTAAGGACCAGTCATTTAAAACAAAGCAGCTGCTATCCTGTTCTGTTACCATAGAAGCACCAACAACAGTGTCGTCACCTTTGAACTTGATTCCGTTCACTCCGGCAGCGACAAGCCCCATCGGACGCAAATCATCCTGCCCAAAGCGAATTCCCATCCCGTTCCGGGTCACCAGCATAATATCAGAAGCTTCCGAAGGGCTGACAAGCACACACAACAATCGGTCTCCGGTATTGACTTTACATAAATTGAATGACTGAGAGGAAGCAAATGGAACATCACTGACCAGAGAACGCTTGAGCATCCCTTTTTCCGTAACAGTTATCACAGACGCCTTTTCATCCATTTTCTCACGCGATGGCATGGTAAAAATCGTGACCGGTTTTTCATTTTCAGCCCATCCGGAAACAGAGGCAAAATCAATTCCGGCAGAGAAATCATCCACCTTCGGCAGCGTTTCGACGTATAAGCCACAGGTTTTCCCGGTCTCACTCACCACATAGACCGTTTGCTGGGTATCAGAGCGTACGATCCATTCCGGAATGGCAAAGCCGCGTTGTTTGACAGTTCCAACCTCGACCCGACCAATCTTCCCGTCACGCGTCAACCCGACGAAACAATCCTCTGCCTGAATCAGTGCGTTTGCCGTCAGCATTTCCTTGGAAGAGATACCTTCTCCCAGTAAAGCAATCTGTGTGCGGCGGGCATCACCATAGGTTTGCATCAGGTCACGAAGTTTGGAAGCCAGCAATTCACGCATCTTCAGCGGAGAGGCTAATAACTCTTCCATTTCCTGAATTGCCTGTCTCAACGACTGAAGTTCCGCAAGAAGTTTGTCATATTCCAGATGTGTCAATCGCTTCAAAGGCATATCCAGGATAGCCTGAGTCTGCTCGCGATCCAAATCAAATCGAGCCATGATGGCATCCCGTGCAGCGGCTTCATTTTCAGAGGACCGGATAATGTGAATGATCTCGTCCAAATTATCAATTGCAGTCAGAAGTCCTTCCAAAATATGAGCACGCTTTTTCGCTTTAGCAAGCTCAAATTCGGTCTTTCGGCGGATCACTTCCAATTGATGATCAGCGTATACGCGCAGAGCTTCTTTGAGACTCAGCACCCGCGGTTTGTTATCAACTAAAGCCAGTAAAATGATACCGAAGGTAGTTTGAAGAGGCGTCCGCTTATACAAATCCCGCAAAACAGCCTCAGGATCCGCGGCTTTGGAAAGTTCGATTACGACACGCATTCCCTGCCGATCCGATTCATCACGCAGGTCAGCAATACCTTCGATAATCCCGTCACGAACCAACTGAGCGATGCGCTCAATCAAACCGGTCTTATTGATTTGATAAGGAATTTCGGTAATAATCAGACGGCTGCGGCCTCTGCCCATATCTTCCAGATGAACCCTGCCGCGGACCATCAGACGTCCGCGTCCCGTGGCATAGGCAGAGACGAGTTCATTTCTCGCGTCTTCCAATACAACAATACCGCCGGTTGGAAAATCCGGACCCTTGACAAATTTCATCAGATCTTCAACGGTGATATCGTCATAATGCTCCCATTCCTGGAGCAGATAAATAACTGCGTCACAGACTTCTCCAAGGTTATGAGGAGGAATGTTTGTTGCCATACCTACCGCGATACCACTGGCACCGTTGACCAAAAGATTCGGAACGATGGAAGGGAGCACTTCCGGTTCTTTCAATGTGTCATCGAAATTTCCGGTGAACCCAACGGTTTCCTCGTCAATATCTTTCAGAATCTCCATGGAGATTTTATCAAGACGCGCTTCCGTATAACGCATGGCAGCCGGGGGATCGCCGTCAATCGAACCGAAATTTCCCTGCCCATCGACAAGCGGATAGCGAATTGTAAAATCCTGCGCAAGACGCGCCATGGCATCATAAACTGCCGCGTCACCATGCGGATGATATTTACCGAGTACTTCACCGACAATACGGGCGGATTTTTTATAAGGAAGTTCCGGCCGAATCCCCATATCGTACATCGCATACAGGATCCTGCGCTGAACCGGTTTCAACCCATCCCGGGCGTCCGGCAGTGCACGTGAAATGATCACGCTCATCGCATAATCCAGATAGGATTGCTGCATCTCCTTATCAATATCAACTTGTCTGATTCCGCGTTCCGTATTTTCCATAACGCCTCCGTTCTTATCTCCAAGGCTCCCATTATAGCATATTTTTGCTGTTTATGGTCAGTAATCAGCAGACACTTTGCAACAGGTCAGTGCCTGAAATTTATCATTCTTCCTCTTTACCGTATCCATTTTCCTTATATAATTATTTCATGAACAAAATTTTGGTAATCACAGGCGAAAGGGGATCCGGAAAAAGCAGATATTGTGCTCATCTCCTGGAAAAAGCAAAATTCAACGGACTGAAAACCGGCGGATTTCTTACCCCGGCAATCTGCGAGAACGGAATCAAAACTGGATTTTATACATTGGATGCGGCTTCAGGCGAACAGCGTTTCTGTGGAAAACGTGTCTCAGAAGGCGGCACCATTGGCTGCTGGCAAATCGATCCGGAAACGATCAAATGGGGAAATGAACTGCTCACAAATTCCTGTCCGTGCGACATTTTGTTCATTGATGAGCTGGGACCGCTGGAATTTGATAAACACGAGGGATATACACAAGCATTTGAAACGCTCAAATCAGGCAGTTACAAAACTGCATATGTCGTCATTCGTCCCGCCTGTCTGGACGCTTTCAGGATATTGTTCCCGGAGTTCGAACTGATAACGATCATGGAGGAAAATGTACCGCTGGACTGAAGACATGATCCGCTTCATGATAGATGCCTCCGCATACGGGAATTATCACCGCAGTCTCGCTCAGATCATTCAGCCTTATCTCAAAGGCGTAACAAGGCTCTGTGACGCCGGCTCCGGACTGGGCGACCTTTCCATTGCACTTGCTGACACGATATCGGAAATTACCGCAATAGACATAAAAACTCAGGCAATTGAAGTCCTTTGGCGTCACTGCGAAGAACGGAACATACACAATATTCACATTATCAATGGAGATATCCACCTCAATCCGCCAAAGGTTCCCTATGACGGAATGATTTTTTGTTATTTTGGAAAAACGGAAGATATTCTGAAAATTGTAAAGGCGCAGTGCAAAGGAACCGCGGTCGTCATCAAAAAAAACTACACCACGCATCGTTTTTCTGTCGGTCAATATCCCGCAGGATTTGATGGTTATATACACATGAAAACGGTTTTACAATCAGAAGAGATTCCATTTGAATCGAAAGAAATATCGCTGGAATTTGGGCAGCCTTTCCGCAGTTTCGAAGACGTCCGCACGTTTTTCAGATGCTACAGCCGTGATGAAGACCCTTCTGTGTTGACAGATGAATTTTTATCCGGCAAGGTGATACAAACCGGCAGAGATGATTTTCCGCTGTACATGCCTCATCAGCGGAAATCCGGAATTATCTGCTTCCGGTCAGAGGACCTGCAGTAGAGGAGGAAGAATATGAAACAAAAAGTAATTTGTGCCGGACATGTATGTATTGATATTACACCGGTTTTTGCCAAACAACTGAAATATGAAAAAATCACCGATATTTTGGAACCGGGAAAATTGATCCATATGAACAATGTTCAAATCAACACCGGTGGTGCCGTAGCTAACACCGGACTGGCGATGAAATTACTGGGAAATGATGTCCGGCTGATGGGGAAAACCGGCGACGATGCATTCGGTCACATGATCCGGGATATATTCCAATCCTATGGTGCAGGCGGACTTATTGTAGAAAACAATGCATCCACATCCTACACTGTAGTGTTGGCTGTACCGGGTATAGACCGCATATTTCTCCACGATCCCGGCGCTAATGACACATTTTCCACTGCTGATATTCCATGGGACGAAATCGAAGGTTCCGCTTTATTCCATTTCGGGTATCCGCCCATTATGAAACGGATGTATAGCGACAACGGAGAAGAGCTGAGCACCATGTTCCAAAGGATTAAAGAAAAAGGGATTGCATCAAGTCTCGATTTGGCAGCAATTGACCCACATAGTCCCGCGGGACAGGCAGACTGGGAATTGATTCTGCAAAAAACGCTGCCCTTCGTTGATTTTTTTGTACCAAGCTTTGAAGAACTCTGCTGGATACTGGATCAGGAAACCTGGGCGAAATTGAACAAATCCGGCAAAGACATTACAGAAGGGTTGGATATGACCCTTTACGCCAAACCGTTAGCTGAAAAATGCATTGCCATGGGCTGTGCGGCGGTATTGATCAAATGCGGAACTTCAGGAATGTACTATAAAACAGCCGGGACAGAACGAATTGCCTCGATTGGGACTAATCTGAAATTTGACCCGGAAATATGGGTAAATCAGGATGGAAAGCAGCCCTGTTTTGAAGCGGAAATCGTCCGCTCCGGAACAGGTGCCGGAGATTTGAGCATTGCGGCATTCCTTTCCGGCGTTCTGCGTGGATATTCCCCGCAAAAATGTACAGAACTGGCAGCCGCAGAAGGAGCGGCTTCGGTAAGCAGTTACGACGCTCTCGGCGGGCTGCTGCAATTGGATGAATTGAACCGGCGGATCGCTGCCGGATGGAAGGTTAAGGAGTAAGAATTATGCTTGTAAATATGAAAGATATGCTGGAAAATGCCCGTCTGGACGGGTATGCCGTCGGTTTTTTCGACACGGTAAATGTGGAAATGGCCCGCGCAGTGATTGAAGAAGCGGAAGCGTTGCACGCTCCGGTGATCGTCGGAACAGCAGAAATTCTGCTGCCGAAAATGGGGCTGGACCGGGTGGCGGACTTTCTGCTTCCGATGGCAGCTGAAGCCAATGTACCGGTAGCGGTTCATTATGACCATGGCTTGACCTTTAATAAATGTATGGAAGCATTGAACTTTGGTTATTCTTCTATCATGTACGACTGCTCCACGGCATCATATGAAGAAAATCTGGCGAATGTGGCTGAGATGGTGAAAATCTGCCATGCCATGGATGTCACGGTTGAAGGAGAACTGGGCCATGTCGGCGACAATGAAGGCAAAGGGAAGCTTGCCAAACCGGAGGACTATTATACCGACCCGGATATGGCGCTGGACTTTGTGCAGAAAACCGGTGTCGATGCTCTGGCTGTAGCTGTAGGAAATGCTCATGGGGATTACAAATTCCCACCGAAATTGGATTTTGACCGCATCACCGAAATTGCGCAGAAAACCGGCGTTCCGCTTGTTCTCCATGGCGGATCCGGACTTTCTGATTCTGATTTTCAGGAAGCTGCCAGACGCGGAGTTTGCAAAGTCAACATCTTCACCGACATTGACCGCGCAGGGAAAACCGGCATCGAAAAAGGATTGAAGGAAGGTGCTCGCTTCCTCAGCGAATTGATTCCGTACGAAATCGAAGCTATGAAAGCTGTCGTCCGCGAAAAGATCACCCTCTTTGGCTCAGTTGACAAGGCATAACAAAGCTCACGTGGATGAAAAACCGACACTAATAATAAAAACCGGGACAGTTCCGGCAGTACGAAACTGTCCCATTCAATGAATAAAAGGAACCGTCCTGATTTCTGATTTCTGATTTCAGATTTCAGATTTCTATTCTGCCGGAATGAGCAGCCGGCTGTTTTCCATCAGCTCTTCGAATTGGGCTTCGCTTAGGTCGCAGTGATAGAACATGTCGTAATAATTATGAACCTCTTCATAAAGGTCATAATCCACTGCGTCCGGATAAAGCACCGCACCCATCCACAACATTCCGAGATACCGCTGAACAGAAGGCGGGAACCCCATCCAGTTATACGGACCGAAAGGCACCTCAGCATAATTCCCATCCCGAACTGCGTGCAGTGTCTGCCACACCGGATCATCCGAGACAGAGTCATAAACCGAATTCGGAGCAAAAAGGATGTAATCCGGATCCCAGGCGAGGATCTGTTCCATATCGACTTCATTTCCGGTTCCCTTGGAGGAAGGTTCATCCACTACGGCCAGATTGTTCGCCAGCAGATCAATGATCTCCGCATGGTAAGATCCTTGAGCGATAACGTTCTGCCCTTCACCGGTGATATACAGTAAATTCACTTTATCAACCGAATCGGCCAGTTCCGTCATACGGGCATAGATATCGTCGCAATAGGCACCAAGCATATGAGCTTTTTCTCCCTCTCCCAGCAAATCACCGAGCATGCGATAAACATCACCCATATTTTCAGTATAGGCATCAATATGGAGAAATGGCAGTCCGGTCTGTTCCTGAAGTGCTTCCATATCTTCCCGAATAGACTTTTTTGACTCACCGACATCCAGGACCACCTGCGCACCGGAAGAGAGCAAAGTTTCAAGATTTAATTCTCCTTTTCCCCCATAAAGCTGGCCTAATATCGGCAGATGAATATATTCGGAAGGAATGTATTGTTCCGCGATCTCATCCCATGCGGAGGATATTCCCACAAGCTTTTCCGGACAGAGTGCGAAAAGGATAATTTGCGTCATTGGACCGGAAACAGTAATTTTTTCGATTTTATCCGGGACAACAACCGTCCGTCCGGTGGAATCCACAAACTCCCGTTCGGCATTAACCGAAGAGAAAGCCGCCAAAAGCAGCACAACAACGATCAATAAAGAGAATTTTTTCATATTTCCTCCATAACAACAAAAAGTCATTCCTGCTCGCCCGGTTTACACAGCTGCGGCAAGTTTCCCGTAAGGCGTATCAACGATCACGGCATGAATCCCATACAGTTTCTGCAGCAATTCACTCGTCAAGACATCTGAAGTTTTCCCGTATGCTTCGACATGTCCGTCTTTCAATGCCAGAACCTTATTGCTGTACGAAAGAGCATGCTGCGGGTCGTGTGTCGAAAGAATTACGGTATAACCCTGTCCGGTCAAATCCTTCAGTAGTGACAGAATCTTTTCCCGATTGCCATAATCCAAAGAAGCAGTCGGTTCGTCCATCATCAGCAATCCAGCCTGCTGGCTCAAAGCCCGGGCGATCATCACCATCTGCTGCTCCCCGCCTGAAAGTTCCGTAAACTTTCGATCCGCGAGGTCTGCAATCCCAACCCGTGACAGGGCGGTTTGAGCCTGTGCGATTTGTTTCGCTTTCGGAGCGGAAAATGTTCCTAATTCATGTGTCGTACCCATCAGCACCGTATCCAACACAGAATAAGCGAAAGCGGTCCCGTGTTTTTGCGGGATGTAGGACATCATCCCGGCCATTTGCTGCCGCGAAAGTGTCCTGATATCCTGCTCATCGACACGAATTACACCGGTATATCCCTTCAGAATACCCAACATGCAGCGGAAAAGCGTA
This sequence comes from Anaerolineaceae bacterium, assembly GCA_017417055.1. Taxonomy (GTDB): domain Bacteria; phylum Chloroflexota; class Anaerolineae; order Anaerolineales; family Anaerolineaceae; genus Flexilinea. Next base: position 19,818 of record JAFPZX010000043.1, on the reverse strand, counting down.
CTTTTCCCGACGCCATTGGGACCGAGGACTGCTAAAAAATCACCCTTTTCCGTCTCAAATGAAACATTCTGCAAAACCTGACGGCTTCCATAGGAAAAACAGAGGTTCTCTGCCTGGATCATATACCGCTCTCCTTTCTCGTCATCAGGAAGATGAAAAAAGGTGCGCCGATAAAAGCTGTCAGGATCCCGATCGGGATTTCTACCGGCAGCAGGTTCCGCGAAACGTTATCCACCAGCAACAGGAAGATCGCCCCGAAGATCATCACAGCAGGGAAAAGCCAGCGGCAATCATTTCCAACCAGTTTCCGGCACAGATGCGGGATCACGAGTCCAACCCATCCGATCATACCGCTGACGGAAACAGCTGCAGCGGTCAGGACCGTAGCACAGATGATAACAACAAGGCGCAACCTGCCGGTGTGGACGCCCATCGTTTCAGCTTCTTCATTGAGCGTTAGAAGATTGATGCGCCAGCGCAGCAGCAGTAAGGGAACCAGTCCAATCAACATCGGCCAGATCACAAATGAGATGTCGCTCTTTCGTGTTCCGGAAAGACTACCCATCAGCCAATAGGTGATAGCAGGGAGCTGATTGCCTGGGTCTGCCACCAGCTTGATATAGGATGTCCCGGCGGAAAACAGAGAACTGACCATCATCCCGGCCAGCAAAATCGCCACAACCCGGTTCCTGCGGGAAGCTTTGCCGATTACGTAAACCAGTACGATGCTCAGCAGACTGAACAGGAAAGCAAACAATGTGATGCCGGTATGGGAAAAATTCAGCAAAATCGCCAGGGCTGCCCCGAAACAGGCACCGGAAGAAGCGCCAAGAATATCAGGACTGGCCATGGGATTTTGAAAGACAGATTGAAAAGAGACACCTGCCGAGGAAAGCGAACAGCCAACCAGACAGGCCATCACGATGCGGGGCAAACGGATATTGGATATCGCGGCAAACATTCGCGGATCATCGCTGGTGCCCGTGAAAAGAATGCGGACCACTTCCTGCAGCGGAACGTCATAATGTCCCAGAATGAAGGAAAACAGGAAAAGTCCTGCCAGTATGGCAGTAAAGATCAGGAGAATCATAATCGGCTTGCGCTGTCTCATCAAAATGCCCTCAATGAGGAAGGATAACGCAAACCACACACAGCAGCATTCCTGCTGTGTGTAAGATTCGTTTCCTTCTCAAACACGGAAAGTCGCACCGTTTCCAATACGGCTCATCGGTCCCTCTGCCATAGAACTCCCTTAGGTGGAGGGACTCGGAAACAAACTTATACTTATTTTATAAATAGTATACCGCAAACTTTTCTAAATACAAGCCAAAAGGCTTGAAAAAAAGTGTACATTCACAGAGCGTATACAAGGAGCAGCTCCAGACACTTCTCACTTCTAATAATTAATTGTGCTCTAAACGCTGAACACTGCACACTTTAAAAGCACGCAGCCGAAATCATAACCGACCCAGGCTGCACTATCGCCTTTATTCTATATCCTAACTTATATCCAGAGTTAGCACTGCTATTTCATAAAAAGGTCAATGTTTTCCATTGCTTTTTGTTAAAAATGTGGCAGTGATATAGAACAAATCAGAATGAACCGTCCCCGAAACTTGATTAATCAATGCTTGTTAAACCGAAACCGCGACACATCAGGCCGCGGTTCGGAAGATAGAAAAACTCAAGAGAAATATGAAGAAAGTTTATTCGTTATTATTCCTGTTATCCGGATCATCCGGATTATATTCAAGCGTTTTGATACCGTTGCGAACCTGAGCGATAGACCGCTCCATTTCGATTTCAAGTTTCTTGAGTGACGCAAGCGCGTATTTGTCGGCTTCCTGCTTGATAACATCAGCTTCGGTTTGTGCTTGAGAAATGATCTGCTTTGCCCGGTTTGAGGCTTCCACAGAAATCTCGTGCGCGGATATCAGCTGTTCGCGTTTTTCATTGGCGATTTCCATCATGCGGTCATGTTCATCTTTTGCCTGTGCGAGGATGCGGTCCCTCTGTGCGATGATTTGTTGGGAACGCTTGATTTCTTCCGGAATGGAAATGCGCATTTGATCGATAAGATCGATCATTTGGTCTTCATTGATGATTACATTGTGCGTGAAGGGTAAGGAACGTCCCTGGCTAAAAAGTTCTTCCAGTTTGTTCACGAGATTTAAAATATCCATAGGCTCCCTCCCAATTCTCTAACCTTGTCATTTATATTACAATGTGCAAGAATAATGCCAAACGGAGGTGAAAAATCAGAAATTGGAAATTGGAAATAATAAAAGTTATTGTTAATGGATGGTAAATTCAATAAGAAAACAATGCTGCCACCTGCCAGACATTGAATGATAGGAAAACACCGCCTCGTGGAACAATGGGGACGTTTTCCGCTTGCCCCGGTCAGGGGCGCAGCTCCGGCTCCGAATCCAAATCGAGCAAAGCTCGTACCATACGGAGTCGGCATCACATGCGGTGATTGTCCGCATTTGGCCCTTGTTTGTATGAATGAATCAGCGTTTCCCTGACTGCTTTTTTATTAATAAATTGACTGATATTTTGGAACCGGACAGGTGAGGAATATTTTTCTGGAAAAAGAAGGCGAATCACTGCATACTTTAAGTACGATCACGGTCATGTCTTCCTGCGGTTTATAACTGTCCAGGGTGATGGCGCGCTTTAAAAAGAATTCTGCCATGTTGTCAGCCGTAAATTCGCTGCTTTCTTCAATCGTGCTCAAAATCAGGTCTTCAATCTCGTCAGCTTCCATGGTGTTTTTCCCTGCATTCAGCGCACCCTCAGAAAGCATAAGGATCGTTGTACCCGGTTCCATCGGAATTTCGGTAATGGAGGGATGCAGCACCTTAACAGCGCCGATCTGTTCCGCGGGCGTGTGCCAGGAGTCCATAAAGCCGCGCTGGTAGAAGTACACCGGCACGTTTGTACAGCGGCTGACAACAATTGTTTCAGATTGAAAATCCGTTGAAATCATGCACAAGTCGCCGCAGATGTGGCCGGAATGTTCCCTGTATATCTGGTCGGAGACACTTTTGATTGCGGTGCTGTCACGAAAATTTTCCGCGACCTTTTCCAAAACGCGGTTTACAATGATCGAGGAAATGGTCTTGTTTGGCTGACCGTTGCGTTTTCCGTTGCAATAAATAATAGACTCACCACCGGAAGGACGTTCAATGATTTCCGTGGTTTCGTCACTGTCAGGCATGCTGACCCTTTCCTGTTTTGCGACGCCAAGTTCTATAAACATGGGAAAAATTATATCAAGAAAAAATTACAGTCATGGTATTAAATGAACAAAATATTGACAAAGCGGATACGTTTTTCTTTTTTATGACCTTTGTTACGGGAAAAAATGAGTAATTTCATGAAAAAATATGCTTAAATCAGTTTATTTTTCTGAATTAAGTGTTAAAATATTTTTGTAAAAATTAAAGGGATAAATGGGTCCGACAGGCCTGTTCATTCATTAAACAATTTATAGGAGTTAATCGTGAATAAAGAAGCTTTAAACGGTCTTTTCCGACCGAAGGGCGTAGCTGTTATCGGCGCTTCCAACAAAGCCGGTAAGATTGGTTATTCTGTCGTTGAAGCATTGAAAAACGGTAAGTACGAAGGGGTCATTTTCCCGATCAATCCGAAAGAACCTGAAATCCAGGGACTCAAAGCTTATACCAGCGTTCTTGAACTCAAAAACAAGATCGATTTGGCAGTTGTTACTGTTCCCGCTCATCTCGTTTTGGGCGCGATTGAACAGTGCGGCGAAGCCGGCGTAAAAGGCGTTTCCGTCATTACCTCCGGTTTTGGTGAAGTTGGCGACCATGAAACTGAAAACAAACTGGTCGAGACCTGCCGCAAGTACGGTATGCGTCTGCTCGGACCGAACATCATTGGTTCTCTGTCAAACTCCGATAAATTGAACGCTTCCTTTGCCCCGGTTCTTCCGCTTCCCGGCAACGGCGCTCTGATTTCCCAGTCCGGTGCTCTGCTCATCGCCCTGGATGCCGGTACCTACCTCCGCGGTGTTGGTTTCGATAAACTGTTCTCCCTTGGCAACATGGCTGATGTCGACTTCGCTGACATCATCGAATGGCTGGAAGATGACCCGGCTACCCGCTGCACAGCCCTTTACATCGAAGGTCTGAAAGACGGCCGCCGCTTCATGGAAGTCTGCAAAAACTCCAAGAAACCTGTCATCGCTCTGAAGTCCGGTGTTTCCGCTCACGGTGCAGCCGCTGCCGCTTCCCATACCGGTTCCCTGGCCGGTGCCGCAAAAGTTTACGGTTCCGCTTTTGAACAGGCCGGTGTGATTCAGGCTACTGATCTGGACAACCTCTTCGATGTCACCCAGGCATTTGAACTGCAGCCCCCGATGGAAGGCGACAACCTCGTTATCGTCACCAATGGCGGCGGCGTCGGTGTTTTGGCAACTGACTCTGCTGAAAAATTTGGTGTTCCGCTCCAGTTCCTGCCCAAGGAAATGCAAACTGAAATGAAGCACTACATGCCGGAATTCGGTTCCGCAAAGAACCCTGTCGATATCACCGGTGGTGCAGGCCTCGAAGGCTATAAGAAATGCATCGCTTTCGGTCTGAAACACGAATGGACCGATGGTATGGCCGTTCTTTACTGCGAAACCGCTGTTACCAACCCGCAGGAAATCGCTGAAGGCATTTACGGCGCGATCGAAGAAGCCGGTCCGGAAATCCTGGCTCACAAACCGATCACCGTTTCCTTCGTTGGCGGCGAACGCTGCGCTACTGCCATGCGCTGGCTGTCCGATCACGGCATCCCGGCTTATGACGATCCTGCCCGCGCCATCAGCGCCATTGCTGCTCTGCGCCAGTATGCCCGTCTGCAGGCTGCCAAAGCTTCTGACAGCGCTGAAACCTACGAAGTGGACCGCGAAAAGGCTCTGTCCATCATCAACGCTGCCCGTGCCGATGGCCGTGACGCTCTGACGGAAGTCGAAGCAAAAGAGGTCTTCAAGGCTTATGGCCTCAATGCCACCACCACTCTGCTTGCAAAGACAGAAGATGAAGCTGTTAAATTGGCTCACCAGGCAGGCTACCCTGTCGTTATGAAGATCGTCTCCCCTGACATCCTTCACAAATCCGACGCCGGCGGCGTGAAAGTCAACGTCAAAGACGATGACATGGTCCGCGAATGGTTCCGCAAGATCATGGAAAATGCCAAAAACTACAAGGCTGATGCCAACATTCACGGTATCGCCATCCAGGAAATGGCCCCGCTGGGTACCGAAATCATCCTCGGTTCCATCAACGATGCAGCCTTCGGTCCGACCGTCATGTTCGGTCTGGGCGGTATCTTCGTCGAAGTCCTGAAGGACGTCACCTTCCGCGTCGCCCCGGTCTCCAAGGCCCAGGGTATGAAGATGCAGGAAGAAATCCGCGCTGCGAAGATCCTTGCCGGTGCCCGTGGTGAAGCCCCGCGCGACCGCGAAGCCATGGCTGAAACCATCGCAAAATATTCCCAGATGATTTGGGACCTGCGCGATGAGGTCAAGGAATCCGACGCCAACCCGGTCATGCTCTATGAACAGGGTAAGGGCCTGAAGGTCGTCGATGCCCGCATCATCCTCAAAGCGAAATAAGAGAATTTCATAACCTGAAATAAAACGAGGACGGCATTTGTGCCGTCCTCAGTTTTTTTTGATTTATCGCTACACCAGTGCTGCACCCATTTCAAAGGCTTTAGCACATTCCTGTGGGAAGACAGTCTCATGCCGCCGTTGTTTTGCTTCAGTGTCAAATAAAGACCATTCCCAGTCTGTTTTGCTGTAATCCTTTAGCTGCAGCGTATCACAGCTGATCAGAACATCAGTCGGGCCCACAAAACGGCTCAGCGTCTGCTGATAATTCTGTACCAGTCGGGTATAAGCTGTATCCGGTGCATTGCTGGTCATGATGAGCAGTACCGGGATAAAATGCTCATTGCAGCAGGGCTTTTGTACATTATAGGTAAGGTTTTGAAAAATCAGCCGTTCGTAAAGCGCACGAAAAGAGGCCGTAGCTTCGGAAAGATAATTTGGCGAGCCAATAATCAATCCGTCCGATTCCCTGATGGCGTCCAGCACAGGAGTGAGTCCGTCCCGATTGATGCAGTGCCCTTTGTATTTTTCCTTCTTGCAGCCAAAACAGGAGATACAGCCCGTGTAACGCTCCAGACGGAACAAATCAAACTTTGATACCTCGGCACCGGCGGATTCAGCACCTTTTATCGCCTCATTGATCAAAGTATCTGTGTTCCAACCCTTCCGTGGTCCGGCATTGACAGCAATAATTTTTTTACTCATCATATCATTCTTTGAGAAATGTGTTGATCTGTATAGTGCGTTTAAGCATTGGCTGTGGAACCGTTTTGCGCTTTTCTCCATTCTGAAAAGTCAGTCAGCTCTTTATTGCAAAGTTTCAGAGCCAATCCGACAATTACAATGTCGTCAGCGATGCCCAGTACAGGAATATTGTCATGCAGCAGATCATCTTTTTTCACAAGGTAGATGAACGATCCGAGCATTAATGCAATGACTTTAGGGGAAACCTGATCGTATTGTTTTGTGATGTATCCCTTGATCATAGCGATCATCAGCGGCAGATCCGAAAGAGTTTCGCCAATGGCAGGAACCTGTTTCAGTTTTTCTTCGAGCTGCATCAGAATGTTGTCTACCAGAGACGGGTCATTCAGAATACCTTCTGCCTGTTTTGCGGCGTTTTCCAGCACACTTTTTGCCTGATCCATATTGATGTCCATATCTTTTCTCCTTTATTCTCCGATACTCCGGAAAACTCCTTTATTATGAGTATCAGTTATGATTTCGTGTTTTTCCATGCGGACAGAAAAAATTTTTACTCCAGTAATTTTAAGGGAATCCACCTCAGATAATCACCTGAAACCAGCCGGTATAGTCTTCCCCGGAACGTGCCTTCAATGCTGTCATGAAAACGGCTTTCCCCGTGACTGTGGGCATAAATCACCTGTTCCGCTCCATATTCCTCTGCGATATCCGTAAAGCCGCTGCGTTTTTCCAGAATGTTCGTCGGCGGATAATGCAGGAACATAATGAACTTCCGAAAGCCGTCCTGCCTCGCCAATTCAAAAGAAGTGCGGAGGCGGATCAGTTCCCTTGCGACAAGTTTTTTCGAATGTTCTTCAGCTGTCTCATCCCATCCGATGATCTGCCTGCTGACGCGGTTCAGATAAAACGGTCCTTCAAAGGTATGCCCTTTTGTTGCAACCAGCGCGTAGTCATGGTAAACAGCGTAACCATCCTGCAGAAAAGTCAGTTCCGGTTGAAATTGTCTGTTCAGTTCAGCGGTTTTCTTTGCTTCCCAAAACATGTCATGATTTCCGCGGGTCAGGATCTTCCGTCCCGGCAGCGCGGCGATATAACGCAGATCCTGTTCACATTGGGAAAGCTTCTTTCCCCAGGAGTGATCTCCGACAAGGACCAGTGTATCATCTTCCCGGATCAACCGGCTGCAGTTTTCACGGAACTTTTCTTCATGATTCTTCCATACCGGGTCATGCAGCTGTCCCGGCGCTTTCAATTCCGATTGAAAGTGAAGATGCAGATCTCCGATAGCAAACAAACTCATGATATACCATTATACATCGTAAAGTACAGCAGCTATGGAAACGCTGATTAATTCAGCATGCCATTACAGGTTCAGAATAATAACTCTCCTGAATTATTTATTATTTATTTTTGAAATGATATATAATCTTTAGTCGATTGGTATTTATTAAGCCCGGTCGGTGTATCCTTTTTTATCAGGAAAGCACTGATTGATTGCAGCCCGGAGACGGTTTTGCGTGTAGTACTGGACTGGTCTCTCGGCTTTCACGGAATTAATCAGTGTTTTTTTTTGTGAAATAAGATGGTCCGTGAAGAATGATCTACTGGGTTGTCATTATTCAGGATCCGGAAAGTATCCCGAATGCACATCTGCCACGCTGGCTGTAATGCTGCAGGGAGAAACCTGGGTTTCCTGTCTGAATTATTACAAAGAAAGGGTAAATGAATGAAGAAATTTTTATCACTTATGTTCACAGCAATTTTCTTGCTGATGGTGCTCCCGGTATTCGCGGAGGAACCTACTGAATTTGGTATTCCCGAAGTGGGAACGGAATTGAACGGCTTCAAAGTTGTTGAAATTTCCCGTTGGGGGAAATATGACACGGCTGTTGTCAAGCTGGAACATGAGAAAACCAAATCCGTGCTCTATTGGCTGGCGAACGACAACATCGACCGTTCCTATATGATGGCGTTCCGCACACCCATCAATGACAACACCGGTATGCCGCATGTCTTTGAACATGCCACTCTGGGTGGTAATGATAAGTATCCCGGCGCCAACACTTTTTTTGAAATGAGCGCCAAGACTTCCAACACCTTCCTGAACGCGATGACCGGGCAGTTTTATACCATGTATCCGATGGCCTCCACTTCGGAAGATCAGCTCTATCAATATGTGGATTACTACATGAACGGGCTAACCCATCCACTGGCGATCGAAAATCCCTACGCCATGATGCGGGAAGCTTACCGCTATGAGCTGGATGATCCGGAAGGTCAGATCAATCTGCAGGGTGTGGTTTATTCTGAAATGCTGGGCGCTCTGAGCCAGTCCCGCTGGGCAAACTACAACTACAACCGCATGATCTGGCCGGGCAGCTACGTCACCACCGTTTCCGGCGGCGATCCGCTTTATATCCCGGACCTGACCCTTGAAGCGCTGCGCGAATTCCATGAAACCTACTATCACCCGTCCAACGCCACCATGTACCTGACCGGTGACCTGGATCTGCCTCGTTTCCTGGAACTGTTGGACAATGATTTTCTGAGCCAGTTTGATTATAAAGAAGTGGCGATTGAGGATACCAATTACAAACCGCTCGAACCCGGTTATTATGATCAGACCTTCCAGTATGCGGTCGAAACCGGTACGCCGACTGAAAAGGCAGCGATTATCCGTTACGGTCAGCCTTTTGAAATCAACGATTACAATGACATGGAAGTGCTGGATTATGTCTGTAATTATATGAATGATGAATCCTCCCCGCTGCAGCGTATGGCTCGCGAAAAGTTGCCGGAAGCCAGCATTTCCATGTCAACCAGCTGGGATCCGGAAGGAAAAGTGGCTTTGGTTTTCGCTGCTACCAGCATTGATGAAACTGAAAAAGAAACTTTCAAAACGATCTGTGATGATGCTTTGGCAGCGCTGCTGAAAGATGGCGTCAACGAAGAAGTACTGAATGCCATGTTGGTAAGAAACCAGTTTGATGAATTGATGAGCCTGGATTCTTCCTCTGTTTATCTGGACCTTTCCCAGAACATGGCGGTTTATTGGTCGATTTTCGGCGATCGGGATGCCTGGAAAAACGCTGCTGATTTTGAAGCGAATTTCAAAGAACTCGTGACTGTTGATAACCTGAACGAGACTGCCCGCAAGTACTGGAGCAATCTGGATACAGCTGTGGTGGCTGTCACGGTTCCTGCTCCGGGACTGAAGGAAGAAAATGACGCGGCCCTGCGCGCGAAGCTGGATGAGATGAAGGCTGCTATGAGCGAAGAGGAAGTGAACGCTCTGGTTGAACAGACAAAAGCTTACCATCAGTTCATTGAGGAAAGCAACGCCATCACCATGCCGGAATCGCTGAACGCGCTGAGTGTTGAAAACCTGCCGGAAGAAATATCATACAAGAAGGCTTCTGAAACGAATATCGGCGGTATTCGTGTGATTACTTCCGAAATCGAATCCCCGCTGATCCGCGTGAGTCTCAGAACCGATACCTCTGCGGTGCCTTTTGAAGATCTGTTCGATTTCATTGAATATACCTCGCTTCTGGGAAGACTCGGTACGGATCTTTACACCCGTGAAGAACTGCCGGCGAAGATGGCAAATGTCAGCATGGCAATGACCATGTTTAATGACAATTTCCAGAACAGAGAAACCCGTAAGATGGAGAATTATTTCGAGGCCAGCTGGTTCGCTCTGCCGGAAACACTGGAAGACAGCTTTGCGCTGCTCGAGGAAATTCTGTGGAACACCGATTTCAGTGATTATGACTTTATCCGTGCGGATGCGGCGCAGAATTATGCCACCAACCAGATGCACATGGATTCAAATGGTCTTGCCTATAGTATTCAGGCGGCTGCATCTCAATACTCGGATATGGCAAAATATAGGTATTATACGAATACCGAAGCACAGATGGATTATTGGAATAAGCTCTCCAAATATACGGATGCGGAAATGGATGTCCTGGTTGCGAAGTTCTACATTTTCCGCGACATGATCCTGAACAAAAATAACGCGATCCTGACGGTGGTGGGTAATTCCGAGAACATCATGCGTTCCGCTGCTCTGGGATATAACCTCATCAATAATTTCTCCGACAGCGTTTATGAACCGGTGGATTTAGCCGCATCAATCAACGCGGTTCCGCTGCATACAGCCATCGTTTCCGGCGGCAATGTTGTCTACAATATCGCTGCTGCTGACTTTACGAAATTCGGATTTGATATGGATGACGGCGGTTTGCGTGTCGTTGAAAAAATAGTCGATGATAAGCTGCTTTATCCTGAATTGCGCGTTAAGAACAGTGCTTATGGTGGTTACACTTTCGTGACTGCTGATTATATCACAGGGATGTATTCCTACCGTGACCCGAAAGTTTCCGAAACCTTTGGTGTTTATGAGACTGCCGGTGATTTCCTGCGGAACCTGGAAATCAGTGAGTCCGAACTTGCCGGTTACATCACCTCTGTTTACGGCGATCTGACTACCCCGATCGGATTTTTCAGCGCGGCGATGTCGGGTGTCAGCGACCAGGTGATCGGGTTTGATTCTTACGAAAGCACCATGCGCAAGATCCGCGATATTAAGGCCTTCACACCTGAAGATATCAAGAAATATGTCGATTTGTATGACTTTATCGGATCCAAAGAGGCTGCACGTGCCACCGCAGGTGGAAAGTCCATGATCGAAGCCAACGTGGAGCTGTATGATTACATCAACTATAACCTGATGAACACTGATACAGCGGCTGAACAGCCTGCTGCTGAAACCACTGCTGCTGAATCTACAGCTGAAACACCTGCGGCTGCGGAACCCGCTGCCGGTTCTGATGAAGAGCTGCTTGCTGTTATTGCTGAGCTGAGCCCGGAAGAAATCGAAGCGATGCTCGCAAACATGGATGAAAATGACCTGCGCTCCCTGGTAGATTATGTGATCGATCAATTCACTGATGAGAACGGCAATGTTGATCAGGAAAAGGTCTATGAACTGGTCGGTTCTTTCATGAATGATAATTGGTCCGAGGCTGAAATTTCTGAAATGCTCGAAGGGCTGAGTGTCACTGACCTGAGTAAATATATCAGCGATGAAGCGACTTTGAATAGCTGGAATTCTCTGTGGGATAGCCTGACGAGCCAGCTGAGTCAGGAAAATGTCGGCGGATGGCTGCAAAATGTCTTTTCCGATGCCATGGGATCAGACGGAACATCTGATACCGGTTCTTCCGGAAACGATCTGATGTCACTGGTCGAGGGCCTTTTCGGCGCGTTTGGCGCTAGGTCCGGTTATTAATATTTGATATACAGGGACAGTTTCGCAGATGCGGAGCTGTCCCTGTTTTTTTATTCTGATCTATACCGGTTCATTGAGTATCAGATCCGATGAGCCAATTGATTATGTCGTATTGAAGATAGGCTTTGACGACTTCCCAATGTTTAGCACCTTCCATAATCGTCAATCGCGCGTTTGGATTATTCTTTTCTATTTGAGGAAAAATCGAAGTGTTGCTGCTGAAAGCGTTTTGGTCTGAAGGATCACTTCCGATGATCGACCATACGGGTATCGTGAGTTCACTGATTGCCGACTGCAGACGTTTACTGATCGTTCCGCTGAGCGGTGCGATTCGGGAAAAAAAGTCCTTATGCGCAAAGCCAATTTCCCATGTGCCGATACCGCCCATACTGTGCCCGGTTAGTGAGATTTTGCCCGAATCGATCGGGTATTGATCCACAGTGATGGCTGCCAATTCGACAATCTGATTGCCGATTTCATTCCAGGAACGAATTTCTTCCGGTGCCTGTGGCATGATCACATAAGCCGGGATATTGAGTTTTCCCTGTATTACGTACTGAGGGAATCCTTCCCGTTTTATGAGGAGGTCCAGGTCATTCCCTTTGGATGTCCCGCCATGCAGATACACGATCAAAGGCATATCCCCACTGACGGTTTCGGGTGTATAAAGCCAATAATCGATTTCCATGCCGGAGAGTTTTGCATGGGCTTCATTTATGTTCGTCTGTTCAGTTGGATCCGCATATGCATTTCTGTGAGATATTATAAAAAGTAAAAAGAAGCCATACAAGATTTTTTTCATAGTGATTTCTCTTTCAGAAACTTTGGTTTAATTGTTCAATGCCGGGACTGTCACTGCAGACTGATTTCTGAGTCAAAGGGGACTGTTCGAATTAATTGACTGTATATGTTCTGAACAGCTGCCTTTCGTTTAAAAGATGGGGACACCGTTGACCGTGGAGCTGTGATCAGATTAGTCTAAAGTGCTTCAGTGCGTGGGTGATGCCGGCCTGTTCAGGCGGCAGCGTTACGAAGTCTGCAAGCGCTTTGACATTTTCTGCCCCGTTCTCCATGGCTACGGCAATCCCGGCAGCTTCCATCAGATCCAAATCATTTTGTCCGTCTCCAAACGCCATGGTTTGTTCAATCGGAATACCGAGATAAGCACAAACATCCCGCATTCCGGTGCTTTTCCCGACCCCGTTGGGGATCAAATCGATCAGGTCCTCTGTGATGCGGGCAGTCCAGGTGTGCTTCATGTGCGGAGCAAGCCATTGGGCTTCATCTTCCGGAGAAGCATGGATGCAGAGCTTCGGGATATCGATGATATCGGGAGCCATTGGACGGATCTCAGGAATATCCAGTCCCATTTTTTTCCAGTACCGCACGACACGGAAGGTCAATTCCGTCAGATGGTTGACATGCCCGACGCGGTAGAGCATGGCAAGATGATGATCCTCGCAGGCTTTCCGCAGCGGCAGAAAATCATCATTATGGATGGGATGGAGCGAAATTTCCGTACCGTCTGCAAGAGCGCAGTGCTGTCCGTTGACATCCACAAATCCGGTTAGATATGGCTTTACCGGTTCAAGGATCTGTTCTTCTTCATGAATGTAAAGATCCCGCCCGGTGGCGATGAACAATTTATATCCTTTGTCATGGAGCAGTTTGAAGCTCTCGACATGAGGTTGCGGAATCGTGTGAGTATCGGACCGAGCAAGTGTGCCGTCTATGTCGAAAAAGAGTGCCTTAATTTGTCCCGGATCGATCATGCCCTGCTCCTTTGATTTTTCCTGGCGGAATTCTGTAAGTCTGTCAATTTTTGAAGTATACTTCAAATATAGTGTTAATTATACCTTGTTTATATCGGTTTTGTATTGGGTGAAAACCGGAAAGAGCATGTGAATGGGAATTTATTTAAATCCGGGGAATGAAGGATTCAGACGAATTATCAAGAGTAATTATGTCGACAAAACCGGGCTGATTGCTTTGCTGAATCCCCTTATCGGTACCAGCAGGAACCTTACCTGTGTCAGCCGTCCCAGACGTTTCGGAAAATCTTATGCTGCTCAAATGCTTTGCGCTTATTATGACAAAAGCTGCAATTCCGCTGCGTTGTTTGATTCGTATGCAATAGCGGATGATCCGACATACAAATTTCACCTGAATCAGTATCATGTGATCAATCTGGATATCAGCGGATTTGTGTCTTCGGCGAAAGCGCGGGGAATTTCTCTTAAAGATGTTCCCGTTATGATAACCGATGCACTGACAGCTGATGTTGTTTCGCTTTATCCCGATCTTGAGTGTTATTCATCGATAAATGAATGTCTGCTGGCACTTGTCAAACAAACGGGAACGAAAATCATCTTTATTATTGATGAATGGGATGCGATGATTCGGGAAACGCAGCAGGATCCGGAGGCACAGGACCGCTATTTTAATCTGCTCAGAGGCTGGTTTAAAAACAACAATTTTACGCCTGCTGCCATTGCTTCTGCTTATATGACGGGCATTCTCCCCATCAAAAAGGATGGATCGCAATCCGCAATTTCCGATTTTCAGGAATATACAATGATCAAACCACGCAAATTCGGCGAATATGTTGGTTTTACAGAGGCGGAAGTGCGGAATTTGTGTGAGACGAACAAAGTCAGTTTTGAAACCATGAAGCAGTGGTATGATGGATATACATTCAAAGATGTTGGCTCTGTTTATAATCCGAATTCTGTCATGATCGCTATTGAAAATGATGATTTTGATTCTTTCTGGACAGAAACTTCCGCGTCGGAAGGTCTGATGCGATATATCAGCCAGGATTACAATGGTCTGACAAAAACGATTGCTGAACTGATCGGCGGTGTGGATGTAAAAGTCGATACAAAGGGTTTCGCCAATGATCTGACAACTTTCCGAAATAAAGATGATGTACTTACGCTGCTGATTCATCTGGGGTATCTGGCTTACAATTCAGAAAGCCAGACAGTGACGATTCCTAATGAAGAAATCCGGCTGGAGTTTCAAAAATCCATCCGGGATGTAAATCATGCTGAAACGCTAAAGCGTTTGGCGGAGAGTGATCAGTTGTTCCTGGATACGATTCATGAAAATGAGGAAGCTGTTGGAGCGCAAATCGAAAAGATTCATGAAGAAGAAACCGCTCCTCTGCATTATAACAAAGAGGATAGTTTGCGCAGTGTTATCAAACTTGCGTATTATACTTACCGTGACCATTATCTGCAATGGGAGGAATTGCCTGCCGGTTCAGGATATGCGGATGTTGTTTACCTGCCGAAACGTGATTCTGATTGGCCGATTCTCGTTATTGAATTGAAGTGGAATCTCTCCGCTGACGGTGCGATTGATCAGATTCTCCGCCAAAATTATCCGGATGCTTTCCGGTATTATGGGTGTGAGATTTTACTCGTCGGAATCAATTATGATAAAGATGCTCCGGCGGGTAAAAGAAAACATACCTGCAAAATAATACGTGTAGATAAACAAAATGCAGAAATATGAACATTCAGCAGGATGTTTATTTTTTTGATCAAGTGATATTTGTTTTTACTGGTAGAAAAGGGGATAAATATGAAACCAACATTGACTTTGATCGGACATGCTTCCATGAAAATCAAGACCGCGGAAGGCGTGGTCATCTATATTGATCCGTATTATGACGGTGATTACACTGATCCGGCCGATATCGTTTTGTCAACGCATGAGCACTTTGACCATAATGTGATCGAAAAGGTGACGCAGAAGGATGACTGTGTTGTATTGCGAGTGGCGCAGACGCTGAATCCGGATCTGAGCCATAATAATTTCGATATCAAGGGTGTAAAGATCGAAACGGTTGCTGCCGGCGGTAATCAGAACCACCATCCGGATAACACGGTCGGGTATGTGCTGACCTTTGACGGGATTAAGGTTTACCATCCGGGGGATACCTCAATGATCCCGGAAATGGCTGCTCTGAAAGACAAGAATATCGATTACGCGTTCTTCCCGATCGACGGTGTTTATAACATGGGTCCGGAAGAAGCCACGGAATGTGCAAATCTGATCGGAGCCAAGCACAATACGCCGATGCACTTTTTTGATGCCGATCCTATGAAATTCACACCGGAAAACCTGCTGCGCATGCATTACGGAGAAACAATTGAATTGGAATAATGACCAAAGCTACAATCAAAGGGCAGTCCAGGAAAGGGACTGTTCCCACTTTATATGAAGCTTTATATGAGTAAAGATGACTGATATGATCAGCCCATTGCCAATCAGCGGACTTTCTATAGACTGGCGAAGGATATCTCCTGAAAGCTATCTTCGGAATATTCCGGCAATCAACGGCCTGGAAAACCTGAAATTTCATCAGCCGATAACCTTTTTTGTCGGCGAAAATGGAAGCGGGAAATCGACATTGCTGGAAGCAATCGCTATTGCCTATGGATTTAATCCTGAAGGCGGTACAAAGAATTACAATTTTTCAACCTTTGATTCTCATTCCGAGCTCTATCAAGCTATAAGACTTTTCAAAGGACCTGTAAAAACACAATGGGGCTATTTTCTCAGAGCTGAAAGTTTCTACAACGTAGCGACAAAAGAAGAAGAATATACGGAAGAGGACCAATCAAAAGCGAAACATTTACATCGGAAATCACATGGCGAAAGTTTTCTGGAGACAGCCCAGGATAATTTCCGCCCGCACAGTCTCAATCTGATCGATGAACCTGAAGCTGCTCTTTCTCCTCAGCGGCAGCTCACCATGTTTATCGAAATTTACCGCTCCGCTCAGGCAGGCGCTCAATTTATAATTGTCACACATTCACCAATTCTGACTGCAATTCCAGGTGCGGAAATACTGAGCTTTGATGACGGTTTGATTCATCCGGTAGAATATGAGGAAACAGGAAGTTACCAAATTACATCAATGTTCATAAATCATCGAGAACAGCTGATCCGTCAGTTATTAGAGGATTAATTAATTCCAAAATAAAATTTTCTATTGTTATTATGCTGAATATAGAGGAAGATGTCTCATAATTCCTGAGGCACCTTCTCCAACAATTAAATATTATTCAGAAAGATTTTTTCGCAAGATCTGCAGTGAAGAAGCTCACAATTGCGGTGTTCAAAGCATCGACTGTGGCAGGATCCTGTCCATAGAAGTTATAGGAGTGATCCAGGATGCTTTCTGTGATGACAGTAGAACCGAATGCATCTGTACATTTCTGTGATACAGAAGGTCTTACGATGGAATCATTGGTGGAATAGATGGTCAGAGAATTGCCATCGTATTTCGCAGCAGCCAGTTCGGCCATATCCTCTCCATAAGCTTCCAGGTCATTGAAGAATTCATTGGAGAGAAGCTGTTCACTATATGCGCCGGGGAAGGGATACATCTTATCAGTTCCCTTAATTGTTTCTTTCATCATGTCATAGTTTTCCTGTCCGCCAAACATGATAACCATATCAGCGAGGGAAACAGCCGGTGCCACGAAGACAATAGAATCGAATTTAATCATATCTTCGATGAGCATCTGTGAAACGATGCGTCCGCCCATGGAGTATCCCATGGCTCCGACTTTCTCGGTACCGTACGTTTCTTTGGCGTAATTGATGACATCCAGAACATCATTGCACATGTAGGACATGGCATTTAGATGAAAATCTTCAGTGGGAGTATCGTTAAATAAAAAGAGCAATTATTCTTTTTGCTGTATTTGTGTGCTTGTGTAACATCAACATTCACCGTTGTTCCTGCATATGGATATTGGAGTGATCTGAAGTAATCAAAATGAGATCTGCGTTTATAGTTTTCCATGTAAGGGATATCTTTCGAGTAATGAAATCGTATGAAAACAGAAAAAATGGCGTATTTTTCCTCGAAAAACGATATTTTTTGAGATTTTCTTTTGAAAATGTTTGAAAATTTGTTAGAAATGTTGTTAGAAACATCATGATTAACCAAAGACAGAATCTTCCACAGAAAACCGCATATCAGCTGCAGAATTTGATATGCGGTTTTCATCGATAAAAAAATCTCAAGTCAGAAAATAATTTATAAAAAATACAATTCTTATATTAGGCACCATTTTTCTCATAGCGGGGATTGGACTAGAGCCAATGTCCTGCGGGTTATGAGCCGTCCCCCTCGGGATTTAACAGGTTCAAATCGGTACTGATTATTGCTGCTTTAGTCGTAAAACTGCAAAAATATTTTATATTGCCAGATATTTTTTCCCTGAAATCGTGGTAGAAATCGTGGGTAAAAAAATCCATTCCAATTTGTTAAGGTTCAATGTTACTTTCTACAAGTAACTATAGTTTTCATTAAACTATATATAGTAGGCCGAACCTGCATTTTTGATATAATATTTTCTAATATTATATCAAAGCTTTTTTTGCTTGAAAGTGGTTTACACCGTATAGAATTCCCATTTCTTGTAAGGAATGGCGTATTCGTAAGTTAATCGTCTGCCTCCCTGAAAATCCATATTTTTCCTCGTAAATCGTTTTTCTATTATACTTTAAAAAATTTTGGAAAATTATCAGACAAACTGTTAGAAAAACATAATTACTGTTGAAGCTCTTCTACTTCATTTATCTCATATCGGTGTCTGAAAAGAAGCTGATATGCGTTTTTTTTTGTTTTTCCAAACGATACAAATATTTACCGAAGTTTTACTCAAAATAAGATAGAGAGCCACATATAATACGCTTCTTTGTATGGGAGTGGCAGAGCAGGCACCGGTTATTGTCAGGTGCCACATTCATTATGACAAGCCGGTATTGATTTTCTCTCATCGGAAAATTTTACGTACTCCTTATCTGTTTTGCGGCTCTTTCAGTATACGTTTCATTTATAACAGTATGTTGTATCGGCATTGTACTTTTTCGATGGTTCTTCGTAAAATATGAATCATTGATGGAAACGATCAAACAGGTCAGCCAATCGATATTGATAAATATCTCAGTAAGACAAAATGGAGGAAAACATGGAATACATCACATTGAATACAGGAGCGAAAATGCCGTTGGAAGGGTTTGGAGTTTTTCAAATCCCGGATGCAGCGCAGTGTGAACAGGTCGTCTATGACGCAATAAAGACCGGGTACAGACTTCTTGATACAGCTGCGGCCTATATGAATGAAGAAGCGCTGGGTAAAGGAGCTGCACGGGCAATTGCAGACGGACTGACAACACGTGAAGAACTGTTCATCACCACCAAGGTATGGGTACAGGATCAGAAAAATGAAGAAACTGCTTACGAAGCGGTGAAAACGTCACTTGCAAAGCTGAGCATGGATTATGTTGATCTTGTCCTGCTCCATCAGCCGATGGGTGACTATTTTGCGGCTTACCGCGGCATCACCAAAGCGTATAAAGAAGGTTTGACCAAAGCGATCGGTGTGGCCAACTTCTATCCGGCGATCCTGACAAATTTCTGTGAAAATGTGGAAGTGATACCGGCTGTCAACCAGGTTGAACTGCATCCCTTTTTTGTTCAGGCAGCTGCTATCGAGAATATGAAAGCCTATGGCGTTGCTCCGCAGGCATGGGGACCGCTCGCAGAAGGCAAACACGGCATTTTCACCGATCCGGAGCTGGTTGAAATCGGTAATAAATACAGCAAGAGTGCTGCTCAGGTTGTGCTGAAATGGAATGCTCAGCGCGGGGTCTCCATCATCCCGAAGTCTGTCCATGTGGAACGCATGAAGCAGAATATCGATATCTGGGATTTTGAACTGACCGAAGAAGAGATGGCTGCTGTCGCGGCGAAAGACCTGGGCCACAGTGAACTCGTGAATCATGACGACCCGATGTTTGTCAAAATGGTACTCGGAATGAACATTCACTAAAGGGACAGTCAATGAAATATCTGTTTATCAATGCCAGTCCGAACCCGAACGGAAACACGGCCAAAATGGCAGAAGCTTTGCTGAAAGGCCATGAGTATGAGACTGTGAACCTTACGGAATATAAGATCTATAGTTACGGGCAGCAATACGATGATGACCAGTTCATGGAGGTCATCGGGAAGATCCGTGAAGCTGACACAGTCATCATTGGTTCTCCGCTCTATTGGCATAACCTGACCGGACAGCTGCGCTGCTTCATTGACCGGACGTACGGGCCTTTCAAACAGAATGAATTTACACCCCGGCAGCTCTATGCCATCGTGCAGGGT
>JAFPZX010000042.1 GCA_017417055.1 Anaerolineaceae bacterium | reverse complement strand
TTTTCCTAATATTATTTATTTAGTCTAAACGCGTGATACGTTTTTCACATTATATTGCAAGAACTATACCAGGAAAACGAATAAAAAAACAGGTCCACGATGGAACCTGATTCTTTTTATCAGTATGTAACTGTTCAAATCGGGCAGCGCACCACAAAACACTGGGAACAGCTGTCTGCTGCGGCGAAGCCCGCTCAAGCTTCTGGATCCTGATGGGTCACTGTAACATAAAAATCCTTTGCATATACAACATTTCTGAAGTCACAAACTGCCCATTCCATCAGAGAGTGTATGAACAGTAACTATATTTGCTGCTTTATTTACTACTTTATTGGTAGTTAATAAAGGGTTTCGCCTGTTCAGAGCACAAACAACTCTCACAGGACGGACTCGCATGAATAAATTTCACAAAGAGGTATCAGTACACCATGTATTCAACATAAAAAGTGACCACATCCGATAAATTATCCCGCAACAGGTTCAGGATCTGGAGATGAAAGCCACTGTTTCACAATATCCACAGAAACGCCGGCGCTCAGTGCGATGGTTTCCAATGAAACACCGGAGTTATAAAGTATCCGAGCCATACTTTTCTGTCCTTCCGTACGGCCTTCCGCACAGCCTTCATCATGTGCTTCTTCCCGCATCTTCCGCTGGGAGATTTCCACCAGTTTTTCTTTATCCAAATATCCAAACATAATTGTCGATACCTCCTCTTTCGCAAGATAATCTTTTAAAACATCCCGATCTTTACAGATCCTGATCGTTTCTTTCACTGCTTTTTCTGTCCGTCCATAAAGCTTTACCTGTTCATCAAACACCCGGCAAAAAATGATATACTGATTGATAATATCTCCCTGTTTGCTGTCATGAATCACTTTCACCCGCACATCCACAAACGCCTCTTTCGGATCCTCGATTCCGAAAAATTCCTTTGAGAGACTGATTTCTTCAGGGAGATTTTCCTTCTCCCTTGGACATATCACGTACAGTTCCGGTTTCGGCAGTTCAATCTTTTTGATGCCATATACATCCAGATCATTATTGCTTATATACCGTCTGTAGGTTTCTCCCAGGTACATTAACAACCGGATAAGAATATTGATTGTCAAAATGGTTTGCTCTTCTATCAGAATCAACAGACGGTTTCCAACAATGAATCCAAGGTCATTATACTGTGACCGCAGCATTATATTTTCCAGTGTTACAAGAGTAATATCGACTGTCCCTGTCAATTCGTCTTCCGGATGAAGAGCCTGATAAAGCAGAAGCAAATATTCAGGATCACTGAACAGATCACAAAATACGCTGTCCTTGGAATTTCGATTAACCTGATGATCCAACGGTATCAATACAGCTTCCGCCATTTGTTTTGGCGTCATCACGATTCGCTTTTTTTCAGCCATTTTCATCTCCGATTTCATTCATCATATAGGAAATGTTCAGAAGCCGGAATCAAAACATACAGTACAATGCCTACATAGACCAAGCATATTCATATTATACTCAATTTACCGGGAAATGTATAGTTATTCAGAACCTGAAGGCACAGCTTTGAAGAATTACACCGTTACTGTTCACCCGTTCGCCAAAATTGCTATGCTGCATCATGGAGTGCAGTCCTGTTGTGCCGGCTTCGCGGCAACATCAGGGCAGACCTCGTATACTTCGTGAACAGTTACATCACACCTCAGTCCGCGGACAGTAATTTGATTGTTTTTTCGTCGGGGATTCCCTGAAAGAATTTGTCGAGGACCTGGCGGAACACCGGGATGTCCGGTCCGGCTGCGGCAAAAAGAGTCATGGAGGAACGCAGCTTCAGGTCATCCGGATAACCCATGACATCACGGGGATTTTTATCAGGCAGGTCCAGCAAGGCCTGTGAGATTTCCAGCAGATTGGCACGCAGTGTGGGCTCCGCAAGATATTCTTTGGCTTCGTCCAGATCATGGATCCCGTAATACTGCGCCATATCACTGTGTCCGAGGCCTTTGAGCTGCGGGAAAATATACCAGATCCAGTGGCTTTGTTTCCGTCCGGATCGTATCTCCTGCAATGCCTGCGGATAAACATCCCGCTGTGCGTCCAAAAACCGTTTAATCATGCCTAATCTCCGTTGATGCCGCAGATATTCACATATTTCCGCAGCCATTTGATGTCTTCAAAATTACCGGACTCATCCATGTTGCAGTGATCACAAAGATCGGTAGCCAGTTCCAGGATGGTATCCTTCAGTTCCAGTTTTTCCTGCCATTTGCCATCAATCCCTTCCATGCCGAGATATGCGCCGAGTATATTCCCGCAGATCGAACCTGTAGAATCACTGTCCCCGTCATGGTTCACCGCGGCAATGATCCCGTCGCTGAAATTGAATTCATAACGCAGCGCCGCGTAAATCGCGATTGCCAATGCCTCATGACCGACCCAGCCTTCACCAATATTCCGGATATTGTCAATATCATTTTTGTCATTCTGTGATAAATCAATCGCCTTTTGAATGATCCGTTCGAAGCCTGCCCAGTCTTTGTTCTCACCGAAAACATTACCTGTTTCTTCCAGACTGCTGGTCACGATTTCATGGAGCTTGTCTGAGGAATAAGCGGCTTTTTTGATGAGGATGCTCAGCATGCCGGCAGGGATATACCCCCAGGGATGGCCATGCGTAATTGCGGCGGTTTCCGCACCGGCCCGAATCAGATTCTCATCGGACAGCTGATCATAGTACTGCCCATAGAAAAGTCCGACCGGAGCGACTCGCATCACCCCGCCGCACCCGCAGCTGTTATTCAGCGGATCACTTATGGAGCCGATTTTCCCCGAACTGAGCGCAGACATACAGGTCCTCCCGGGAGCCCTTCGGCTATGCAGTTCCGGAATACTCGCCAGCCAGGATGTAATGAAGTCCGGTTTATAGCGATTATCCTGTGTATACAGCCAATCCCGATAAGCAAAGGGAACATAGGTGTGAGGAGAATTTCCGATCCCGCGCAGCATCATACGTGTCTCACCGAAAAGCAGACCGTTAGCCGTAAACAGCGTCATTTGCGTATCGTCGGAAATACGGGCAGTTCCATTGTTCGGCTCAAATTCAGTGATACCCGAGGGACCATACATCCGCCTGATATCATAATAATGAACGAATTCCACCGTATATCCCAGAGCATCACCGGCCGCTCCGCCGATCAAACAGCCCTGAACCTTCGACAGATATTTTCTCCGTCCATCCAAAACGCTTTTCAATATTTTGTCATTGCCCATCATCACCGCCAAACACGCTTCTCAATAAACTATCTATACGCAATCAACAATCATTTGCTTTTATAACTTTTCAGTACTGAGTCAAAACAGATCACTTTGACTCATTTTGAATAGTTCAAGGAAGCCTTTACTAATTGTGACAATGGTGACATTCACCGCGTGTCCCCGACTCGAGACACGCAGAAAACGTCCCCTTGCCCCGTTTTTTTTTTGGATTAATCAGCATTTTCTTAAGTCTTTTTTCAATTCCGACGTCTGTTACCCGAAAACTGACTGCCGGCTGCTGATTGCCGACCTCTTTATTTATACCTTGTATCGGTAAAAACTGAAGAAACCTGTTACGAACAAACCGGCACTTTCTCAAATTTCAAGTGATGAAAAGACTTCCCCGATTGGTTCCCTGATCACCAGATCCGCTTTCATATCAAAGGGGGTGGATGACTTATTGATCAGCACCAGATGATCCCCATGAAAATAACGGAGTAAACCGGCTGCCGGATATACCGCAAGAGACGTTCCTCCCACGATCAATAAGGACGCGTTCATGACTTCGCTTTCCGCTTCTTCAAAAACATCCAACGGAAGTTCCTCTTCATATAAAACGACATCGGGCCGGATGATCCCACCGCACTCGCAGCGGGTAACCCCTGTTGATTCCTGTATTTTTTCAATACCGTATGTTTTTCCGCATTTCATGCAGTAGTTGCGGCTGATGGAACCATGCAGCTCCAGCACATGCGTACTGCCGGCTTTTTGATGAAGCCCATCGATATTCTGCGTGATCACGGCGCTCAGCTTCCCCATGGATTCCAGTTTTGCCAACGCATAATGAGCCGGGTTCGGCTGCACATCCGTCACCAGCAGATTTTCCCTATAGTATTCAAAAAAAACTTCCGGACGCAGATCAAAATAGGTCCGGGAAAGCAGCGTTTCCGGAGAGCGTCCATATTTTTCCAATGCTTTGAAGGTACCGTTTTCACTGCGGAAATCGGGGATGCCGCTTTCCGTAGATACACCGGCTCCCCCGAAGAACACGGTATGCTCCGATTCATCGATCCATTGTTTCAATTGAGAATATTTCATGATAAACCTCCTTTTGATATGAAAAAAGCTGAGGTAATCAGCATATGTAAAAGGGACATCGATGACGCTTCAAATGTATCCTGAAGAGGGGCACTGAGATTCGTCACCATACCTCCCGCTGAGTTTATGTTAAATTGTTACCTTAATTTTATCAGCAAACCCCATCTTTTTTCTAATCAATTTCTAACCTTCCCATTATCCCGCCTTTAACTTGATGATGTACGATATTATCAGTTATAGTTAAAGGAGGAGTGAAATCATGGATCGATTTGAACTTGTGGAAAAATTAGTAAAAAGCACCGGTGTCAGCTACGCGGACGCGAAAGCCGCATTGGAGGCTTCCGGATGGGACCTGCTGGACGCCGCCGTATGGCTTGAAAAGAATGGAATAGTCGAGGGGAAAACCGGTCACTTCAGCACCAACCCCGAACAACAGCAGGAACAGCGCAAACAGCAGGAAGAGGAACGCCGAAAGGAAGAACGTGCCAGAGACTCTGTACGCAATTCATCCGCATCCCGAAACAGCGGGAAAGGCATTTTTCAAACCGTTCTCAGAAAAGCCAGAGAAATCATCATGGACAATGAGATCGTCGTTTGCAAACGGAATGGTGAAATTTTCCTCGAAGTACCAATTTGGCTTTTCATCATCCTGCTCATCGTTGCGTTCTGGCCTGTTATAATTGCTATCGTGGTTCTGTTTGTCATTGGGTTCCGCTATCGTCTGCATGGGCCGGATCTCGGTTCTGAAAGAGTCAACAGCATTCTGAACCGTGCGGAAAACGCCGCGGGTGATTTTGTCGACCGGATGAAAAATCAAAACAGCAGCCCGAAACACAAAGCCTACGACGCTACCCGGGAAAATACCCAAACCCGTGATAACGTTTATGACTACAAAGAACCGCCGCATCGAGAGGAGTAAACAAAACAATGTCCTGCAAAATTCTGATCATTGAAGATGAAGAAAAAATCGCCCGTTTTATTGAGCTGGAACTGGTCCACGAAGGTTATGAAGTAGACAAATGCACTGACGGACGGGAAGGTTTGACCAAAGCTGAAAGCGGTAATTATGATTTGATTTTGCTGGACATCATGCTGCCCGGTTTGAACGGATTGGAAGTCCTGCGCAGACTGCGCAAGACTTCTTCCGTTCCGGTGATCATGCTCACTGCCCGTGACGCGGTTATGGATAAAGTCTCCGGGCTGGATCTCGGCGCTGATGATTACATCACCAAACCTTTTGCCATCGAGGAACTACTCGCCCGCATTCGCCTCGTCCTGCGGCACAAAGGCGGCAATGCCGCACAGCAATCCGAGGATCTGACGCATGAAAAGCTTTCCCTTTCCGTCAGCCGCCATGAGGTTCATTACGGGGAAGATCTGATCGACCTTACCGCCAGGGAATTCACACTGCTGCAAACACTGCTCGAGAACAAAAATATCGTCCTTTCCCGCAGCACGCTGCTGGAAAGAGTATGGGGATATGATTATATGGGAGAAACCAACGTTGTGGATGTTTACATCCGCTATCTCCGTTCCAAGCTGGATGATGTTTACGGAGTGCATATCATTCATACTGTCCGCGGCGTTGGTTATGTAATCAAGGATTGAACTTTTTATGGCAAAAAAGAAGAAACCGGCAATTCGAACCGGAGAAATCGCCTGGCGGATCAATTTTTCAGGAACGCTGAAGCTTTTTCTGCTTCTTTTTGCTATCGATATTTTTTTGATTTATTTTGACATCACCACAGGTATTATCCCCCCGGTCCAGGTCACCGGAATTGACGCGATATTTCAAACAATAAAGACAATTTTAGCAACACAAAAGTACAGTTTACTGCTGAAAGCGGAAGGACTGGTTCTCCTTTCCAAACTTGCCTTCGGCACCATTTCCATCCGCAGGACGCTGAAACCCATTGACGAATTAACCAATGTCGCTATCCAGCTTGGCTCGCAAAGCAATGACTTTGACGAAGAGAAATTTCTCCGTCTGGAAGCCGCCATCGACGACATCAGCCCGATGGCAGAAAACGCCCGGCTGCGTACCGGTGACCAGCAGCTGGCCGGGCTGGAACTGGCGGTCAATAACCTGATCGAACGTATGCGGGATTCTTACCGGCAGCAGACACGTTTTGTCTCTGATGCATCTCACGAGCTCCGTACACCGATCGCTGTCATCAAGGGGTATGCGGACATGCTGGACCGTTGGGGAAAAACTGACGAAAAAGTTCTCACAGAATCTATTGAAGCTATCAAAACCGAATCGGAACATATGAATTACCTGGTCGAGCAGCTGTTGTTCCTCGCACGGGGGGATAACGGTAAAGCGAAGATGACATTTGCTGAATTTGACCTGGCTCAAATGATTCGTGAAGTATATGAAGAATATGTGATGATCGACGCCGAACACACTTATCACTGCAAGGCAGAGAGCACGGTAACAGTTTTCGGCGATATCTCCATGCTCAAACAAACCGCGCGAATCCTGCTGGACAACGCTAAAAAATACACTCCGGAAGGCGGAATGATCAATATCAGTGCCGGACTGGATGGAAGTGTTCCTTTCTTTTCGGTACAGGACACCGGGATCGGCATCGATCAGGAATCTCTTCCGCATATCTTTGACCGATTTTACCGGGCTGACAGTTCCCGCTCCCGTGACACCGGCGGAACCGGGCTTGGTCTGGCGATAGCGCGCTGGATCGTCGGGAAACATGATGGACGGTTTGATGTGCTGACACGGGAAGGCGTGGGTACCCGCATCACCGTGTATTTACCCAAACGACAGCTCAGCGTGTGATTTATTTACCTGCCAAATGTCACATGTTTTTTTACATTATTCATCCGATTTAATATGACTTTTGACATTTGTCTTTTTTTCTTCCATCACTATAATATAGGAAACAGACGAAACGGAGCCATATTTACAGAAAGTCTCCTGCGTCAATCGAGAAAAGTGTAGCCTTTTCCAATCAGCGTAATGATCAGTCAATACAGACTTGATCTGTGAGTTTTTTCATAATATATCAGCCTCGATAAGCTAAGTTTATCGGCAGTTTGGAAAGCAATCCCGCACAAGAACCACACGGGATTAGCTGATGAGTTTCAATCACTCTTTAATCGGAGGGAAGAACGTGTACCTTGTCTTCCCTCCATTTTTTTAAGTGTTCGGATATTAGACGTATGTCATAAGACGTAAGAGATTTGAGACTAGAAGTTAGCCATATGCCGTATGGCGTATGATATTCGAAGCGTTTTGTTTCATCAGAAATACTTTCTGCCGTCTAACGTCTTACGTCATACGTCCGTATAAACCGTCTAATTTCCCAGCTCATACACCCGGTCGACATACAGATTCGCAAGCTCGCATTTTCCGGTCAGATATCGGCGGACATTCTCCCACGTAATCGGCAGCTTATACGCATTAACCTGGTTTATCGCATTTAACAGACAACCCGAACCGGAATAGTAATTTGCCACAGTCAGTTTCCATAAATCCTCATAAGTCGTAACAGCCGACGGAGTATTTCCTGTGGCATTTGTCACGACCTGATTCACCTGATACACACAAGCACGGATAGCTGCGGCGAGCATCTCAATTTCCGCGTCGCTGCCAACCTTCGAAATTACAACACCCCGAAGTACAATCTGCTGATTTTCGTCAAGGTTGGAGAATCCGCCCATACATTGATCCTGATCAAAGGGGAAAGTTTCCCTGCAAACATTTAGAAAATAAGGAACATTCCAGCGCAGCAGCATATCCGCTCCGCTTTCCGTGATCATTCCCAAACCATACTCATAAATGGTTTCTGAATCCGGCCAAAACTGAGATTCCTGAGCGATCAGACCTTTGACGATCCTTGGCGGTACTTTTTGCCGTTTTGCACCATTAAAAATCAGTTCATCATACTGGTTCTGCATATCATAAACAAGTTTTGCTGTAACCTGTTCACCGCACCCATTCGGTGTCCCATCAAGGTTTAAACCGTAATTGTCACAAAACGATGAGTCAACCTTCCCTTTTCGGATCAATTTTGAGGCGAGCAGCTGCAATTTGTGTTTCGTCACCAGATAATCTTTGGTATAAACATCTTCCAAAACCGCAGGAAGTTCCTGTCCAATTGCGGGGAAAGTATACCAGACATCTGCGCCATAAGCAGCCGCATCCGGGAACGCGTCCCCGATAACATCGTAATAATAGTATCCATTGTTATTTGCAGCAGGAACAACCCGGAACTTCAGCCAGAAATGCTCACTTTGATTTGCATCGGAATCCATCGCCCAATATTCAAACCAGACACCCGAACTGTCTGTTGCAGGAAGCCGCATCTGACAGGCATTTCCGCTGCATGCAGCCTCATAGGTTCCGACACGAATATTGACAGAGGTAATAATTTCGTCATTATGATCAGGTCCGTGTGCGATCAACAGCAGTTCAGGTTTCTGATCACACAGTTCTCCCGGATCACAATTCACGTTTGAAACATCAAAACGGATTTTTTGAAGGTCCTGTGCATGCGTATCAACAGTGACGGCATTGATATCACTTTTTTGCCTTTGACCGACACGACGCAGGAAAAGACCGGTACAGGAAATTGTGGATGGGTCCTGCCCATAATGTCGTTCGCAAAGCGGCGTAGTCAGCCAATTCTGATACAAAACATCACCGCAGGAACTTTGAATTTCATCATTCGTTGGTGTGCGGTCTTCATCAATAATGATCGTGCAGGCAGTATCAAAACTTTCCCAGTAAGCAAGCTGCCAGATTGTCTGCATATTGTCCTGAGCCAAAACCGGAATATGAATTAAAACCAAACAGAGTATACTCCAAATTATGATCTGAAGTATACTTTTTGGCGAAATAAAGACCGTTTTTGTCTTTTTAATTAATTGTAAGGTTAGCTCAACACATCTACCCGGCACAATAAGTTATAAGGTTAGCTCCCCATTCCAAATTTGTGCGAATTTCCTCACGATGCAGCAATTCCTCATTTAATTCCCCACTCCATGGTGAAGTTATTGGCGCATTACAAAATACTAACTTTTCCGCGCAGAATAAACGATTTGCGGTAATTTGTTCCGGCGGAACTCGGAAAAAGAACGGCCGATGGAATAATTCAACTTTTTCCGGATCAGCTTGTACAGCCTTAAGACTGTCGGCAAATTTACGAAGAACCTTGCCCCCTTCCGAATCAAGGCCTTCTAACAGTAATCCTTTTCCACTATTATAATAGGCTTTCAGAACGGAAATCTGCGTATTATTCAAATCATAACCGCCTGCTCCACCAATATAAATCATATCATAAGTATTGATCCGGTCATCAATTTCAGGCAGCAACTCAACAACCAGTTTAATTCTCAGCATGGTTTCCATCTCACGAATGAGCACACGCCAACTATCATAAACACGGTCATTATCAGAAGGGAAGGTGACAACACCAACAGTAATCCGATTCAGTATGTCAGGCCTGTCATTGCGGTAACGTAAATCAAGCTCATCCTTTTTCGGCTGATATGGGTCTTTCGCATCGCGGATTGACGAGCCTTTACCGGAAATCAATACCCGCGCCAGTTCAACAACCGGCTGCTTTGGCAAAGTCTGCCGGGCAGCGATAATATATTCATGCTGCATGACTTTTGTTTTGGTTTCAGAAATTTCCTTTTCATGTTCTGCATATCCAAGCAGCAGCTTATAAGACCCCGCACCTTCATCACCGAAATCATAAGCAATGGTTTGGTCAACAATGATAACATGTCCCAATTCATCGACCGCAGCACCGGGAGAGATAAAAACATAATGATCCGCGGGATCATTCGCCTTTATTTCCAGACCGCAAATAATACCGGGTTTATGCATGGAAAGAAGATGAGAACGCATATCATCCCGGTGTTCATTATGCGCCATCTCCCAAATATCCGCTGTGACAGACATTCCGTCATAAGCTTTCAGGCTGCGTTTCGGAAAAAACTTAATTTTTGCTAAATCATTCATAATTCACTCCTCATCTGCCGGGCAGGATACTATTGATATTTACAAGAAAGAATAAAAACGGTATGGGCCGGAACGATACTCCGGATAAATTGTTTGATTTTTTTTGCATATTTATCCTTCGTGAAGCCGGTCCGTTCCAGTTCCGAAAAAGAAACTGTCAAGGTAACACTAACTGTGTTGGGTTTATTTTCAGTCCCGAGAGCCAGACCATCACCAAGTCCCATTGTTCCACCAATTACCATATTATGTGCTTTTCGTTCACTGATTTCCACTTTTCCACCGGAATACATCTCAAGAAAATAGCGGAGGGATTCTGCCGTGCCGCGGCTATGATAAAACGGGACAGCATTTTTGATCAGTTCACGAATACGTTCTTTGGGGAATGTGTCATCAATCTCCATACCGACCCAGGAAGCCAGCCAATTCAAAAAGCGATCTGGTGTCAGATATGGATCATAATAGGACTCACCCAGGGAAATCTGCTGATTGATCGGTTTCCAAAAACTTTCAAACATCATCAAAAAGCGGTTTACGAAATCATCATATCCATAAACTTCGGGCAGGAACCGCATATATTCCGCGTTAGCTTTCACAGTAAGATCAATTGATCTGGAATCAGCAGGTTCTGTAAAGAATTGTCCCTTCAAATCCGGAATATCAGAAGCCATCCAGACACAAAAACTCAGGTAATGGTTCATCCTGATCGTATTGAGACGGATCCCCAAATGAAGTTCTGTGCTTTGTCCGGGGTTCAGATATTTGGAAAGTTGTACCGCCAAAAATTTCCCGTCGAAATTTTGAGAAAATACCGTCAGCATGTTATCATCCACGGCATCCATACTGATTGATTCAATCTCAGTTTTTTGCGGAAGATGGATACAAAGGATCGTACGCGTGGGTGATTCCAAACGTACTCGAATCGTCAATGTCACTGCTTCCATAGGATAGCAGACGTAACGATCCAATGCTAATTCAAAAGGATAGCGGTTTCTCCCGCTGACTGCCATGGGACTCATTTTGATCCTCCGGCAACATATTCTTCCATGGTCGTCACAACGATTTCATGACGGAGCGAACAAATCAGTCCATCAGGCGGCAGAGAAAGCATTTTATCTATCGGCTGCAGCCCCATTTCTTGTCCGCCAAATTCATCATCCACTTCATTCATCGGACTGACCCGCCGCCAGTTGATTTCCGTATCCAGAACATATTTGACACTCGGGATCTTTTGAATGAGTGAAACGATTTCAGCGTTGAAAACATTCCGTCCAAATTCCCAACCACGTGACATTTCATCATCAACAGTTTCACTTTTCAGTGGGCAAAGGAAACGGTTCAAAACTTCCGTCACTTCGGTTGCGGTATCTGAATCATTGGCAAATTCCTGAGGAACCACCGTAGCTTTCACCTTGATGCCATAATATTTTGGCTCTTCGATGTTGATCGCCGTTGTCAACAAGCGATACTTATCCAGATATCCTCTGACTTTTGCTCTCAGGTCATCTTCAACGTGAAGCGCATGCAAATCACCGTTTTCCAAATTGTCAATGACATCCGGAACGACCAGAATCGTGACCGATCCGGCTCCGGTAACTTCAGGCGTAATACATTTTGTCCGGGCAATGGCTTTACTGCTTTTCAGCGTGAATTGTTCAAAATCTTCGGCAGTAACAGCACGCCGCTGAGACTGGATTTCCCTTTGAGCACGTTGGATCAATTCTTCAAGCGTTTCCTGATCACGACCGCCTAATGTACGGTTCAGGTTCGAAGCCCGGGAAATGTAAGCCAAAGAAGTATTCATAATATCCACCGCATTTTCCGGCAGATTACCGCGAATACCGCCGCCATAGCGGTAATCAGTGACCCGAATCCGTCTGCCCGTCTCCGGAATCCGTCCATATTGAACGGAAGAACCATCCGGCTGCCGGACAGAAGGACCGAAAATAATTTCACCTTTAGCGGTGTCCAGTATAAAGTGACGTGAGAATTTATCCGATGAAGCAAAATCATCCACTCGTTTCCAGGGCACAAATACCTGAATACCATCAACAGTCTCTTCCACTTCAACCGTTTCATCTTCCGAAAAATCTAATACCGGAGAATGAAGCAAAGAAAAATGCTGCCCAGGCTCACCGTTGGATTCACCGAGAACTTCGCCTTCAACTACCTGAGCATTTGCCGCAGGAACCTGTGCACCGGCGGAATAAACATGCAGGTTTGTGACACGCGGTGTTTCGGTGTACATACCCTGTGAGGGATCACGCTGTTCAATCCGGCAGCGCAGCCAAAACGCCTGCAGGCCGTACAACATTTGTGAAGAAAAGTCAAGCGGCGTATAAAGCGTCAGACTGCCCCGTTCGTTATTCAAACCACCGGTTGTATCTTTTTCACCTTCGAATGTACTGAGTTTCAGCTCTTTCCAGCCGTCATCTGTCAAACATTCCCATACCCATGGCGGATTTTCGCGGCGGATACCCACAGCTTCTGTAGGTTCACACTCAAAATCAAGCCGGAGGATATGTCCGGAAATATTATTGCGGTCATTAAATCCAAGATAAAACGTATCTCCGGTCTGCGGTACCTTGCTGAACGGACGGAAAACATCCAGTCCAAGACGGGAATAAGAATTTTGATTGAAATTTTCCTCAGTCCGTAAATGTGCCAACAGCGGAGCATTGATTCGGAGTTCACGGGATGTCGTAAAGACGACCGGTTCCGGTTGGTCTTCGGATTGAACCTCTGTTCCCGCCGGAACGACCACGGAAGTCGTATCATCTTCGCTCAGCGGCAGTAAAGCCGAAAGCCAAAATGTGATATTGGTTTCAGCAGTTTTTGCGGGACTCTGCTGAAAACCAAGCATCTCCAGGAATTTCAGATAATTCTTTTCCGGAACACGATTCAAACGATAAACCATCAGCTCCGTCATCCAGGCAAAAAGCTCAATCAGTGTAATCCCCGGATCGCTGATGTTATATTCCGTCCATTCCGGACAATAATGAATGATGCGCTTACGGGCTTCATCCACCAAATCGCTTTGAAAACGCAGATCGTCTAAATTCGGGACAGGTAATGTCATGGGCGTTCTCCTTTATTTATCCGGTCAAATAATTTCCGGTTCTTTATCGATATAAAACGGATGCACAATATTACGATTATCATGCGTCGTGTTAACTTCATATTCAATTTTACAAACAAGTGCGGTTTCCACTTTCGGATCACGTTCAACAATCACTTCTCGTACAAAGATCCGTGGTTCCCACATCGTAAGCGCATCCTTTACT
The DNA here is from genome assembly GCA_017417055.1 of Anaerolineaceae bacterium. Lineage (GTDB taxonomy): Bacteria > Chloroflexota > Anaerolineae > Anaerolineales > Anaerolineaceae > Flexilinea. Next base: position 7,033 of record JAFPZX010000042.1, on the reverse strand, counting down.
GCATCAGCCATCAGCGTCATCGTTTCCGGACGGATCGAGTCAAAAACCATTTCCTTTGCACGGCATCCAAAGAGCGGACGCATTACACGTTCTCCGGGAGATGTTTCCAGAATAATATGAATTGCCTGCTCAATATCTTCATTGCCGGTAACCAATTTGATCTTTCCTGCGGAATCTGTTCCGACGGGGAAACTCCAACCGGTACCTATATATTTTTTTTCTTCATTTTCCATTATATAACTGTCCTTTTCAGGCAATCAAAGTTTTAATCGCGCCTTTCATAATCGCAGTTGTGACCGGCACACCAGTAACAGGATTCACACCGACCACCGTACTAGTCACACGGGCTGCCGGGCGGCCCATGATCAGAACAGTAGGACTGCCAACTGTAATCGACCCTGTGCATGCGGCACCGGACACCATATCTCCCATACAGGATGCCGGTACATTTTCAATCAATACTGTCGCAGCTCCCGGTCCGGTTATTACATCTCCGGTCGCCGTCATATCACCAAGTCTTGCTGCAGGAAAAGGCATTATTACCTCCGGTAAAATCTGATAAGTAAGAAGTCTGGATGAAAAATACAGAAATATTTACTTGACACTCTTCAATCTTACTTCTTCATTCTTCGTTGCTAATTGATCTTTACGATTCCACCCTGGATCTGCACCATGGCGGTTCCACCCAATGAAAGCATGGTATTGGCTTTTACATCCACTTTCACGCCTTTCAGTTCAGCACCGGAAGCCTGAAGTGTCAAGCCTGCCGGCCCGGATTTCAAATCGACTTTCTGTGTACCTGAAACTTCAACAGACTGCGTAGCCTTCACTTCTACTTTCTGTGTCGCATTGATACCGACAGACTTCTGTGCTTTCAGCGTCATTCCCGAATCTGTTGAAGCCGCGAAATCCTGTTTTGCTTTCAAGGTCAACTTTCCATCAGTCGTCAGTGTTAAATCACCTTTTGACTGAAGATCGAGTTTCCCTTCGGAAATAATTTTAAACTCATTTTTTGCTGAGTCAATCTCTATCTTGTTTTTTCCGGTTTTATCCTGAATCGTGATTTTTTCTTTTCCTTGCGAATCGTCGAGGATGATCTTATGCCCTGAGCGGGAAACAATCACGCGTTCATTAACTTTTTTTGTACCGGAATCGATCAGTTCCCCGAGACCTTTCGGCGGTTTATCTTTTCCGTTATACAAAATACCCAATACAAACGGAGAACTCATATCTCCGTTCTCAAAAGCCAGCAGCACTTCATCGTTGACTTCCGGAAGAAAAACAATTCCACGGTCGGCGCCGCCGCCCACAAAAGTGAGACGTGCCCAGCAGGAGGAAAGCTCCGAGCTGTTCATTTTCGGAAGCCAGGGGTATTTCACCTGCACACGGCCAAGTTTTTCCGGATCAACATTTGAAGTCACTATCCCGGTAACAACTCCGCCGATTCGGTTGATCTGATGCTCTTTTTCCGGTCCAAGGATGAGACTGCGGAATGTATTGGGAACGCTTCCACTGACAGCAAATGTAGTTCGATAAGCTCCATGCCGATAGGTGTGATGAGCTTCTGTAACATAATAGTTACCGGAAAAACGGAGCCCGATCCCGCTGATTGTCACCGTTGATCCGGCAACGAGGAACGGATCGCCCTCGTCAATCTCTCCATAGGCCTGCATAAAAGAAGAGGAAGCACGCGCAAAAGAAGCATCGGCATAGGCTTTTGCCTGAGGAGTAGAAGTTGCATTGGGCTCAATCACATAATCCTTTGCGGAACTGCTGTAGGCTTGTTTGACCTGAGCATTCGCCGGAACCGTATTGGCGAGCGCTTTTGTTCCGCTTAGGGAAAGGGAAACCATTGTAGACGAACTGACATTCTTTTTTTGTTTCGGATCCCATCCATAAGCCTCTGTTTGTGTGATCTGCCCCATTGCAACCACACGAGGTTCAAACCGGGTCAGATTCCCACCAAATTCCAGTTTTTCCGGATCCTTTTTCGAACGGGATTTCCCTGCAGGACAAAAATAAAGATTCTTTCCTTCGACATAGACCTGGTATCCTAACATATTGGCACGGGCCCACAGAAAGTCCCAATCATTTTGATTGTACTGCATTACATATTTATATTTGACCGTCATCAAAGATGTAGCATCAACACTTGCTGTCAAACCGGATGCCGAAGCGATCTTCTTCACGATATCAGCGTCACCAATACCCAACCCCATCGGATTACCATCACCATAAGTACGAGTAGCTTTCCCGTGTGTAAGACGATGACCCTTGTCATATCCGCGGATCCGCAGATAAACATCAGCTCCATCATAGATGGGTTCGATTGAAGTGACCTCCCCATCCACCAATGTATTTGATGTTACTGTATTTAATATTCCGGTTGTATGTCCGAAAGAAATTTTTACGGATGTACCAAGCTTGATAGCAAGCACGTTATCGGTATAAACAAATGTATTCGGAACCGGTCCGCGTTGATCATGCAGCAGGATCGTAAATTCTGTCGGCAAAAAATAATTTTGGTCGACAACAACTTCTTCCAGTACATTGAAAAGAAGTGTCATCGGGATCGCTCCGATTTTAACATCAACAGAAGTCTTCATATACGAAACCTATCACTAATCTACATTCGGCATTGTCAATAATTGACCGGGACGCAAATTAAACGGATCATCCAGATTATTCGCTTCAGCCACTTTGCGCCACATACGGCTGTCTCCATAAAAATTGTTGGCAATCAAATCCAGACGATCGCCCTGTGTAACTCGAACCGTGTGCCGTGCTTCGGTTCGAGAGGTTGGGTTTTGTGGAGGAAGGATATCGAGCGGATGGCTTTGTTCCATAAAGGTACAGGTTGCGGTTGCCCGTGTAGGAACGCCATTACTGTCAAACATTGTATAATTGACATTAATACTTGTCATTACCGCACGGAACAATTTAATTCCGCCCCAAACAAATATAATTGACGGAGGTTCACCAAGGTAGGGATAAGGAAGCGGAACTCCGAAACCGTAAGTTCTCAATCCCATTGCCATTAATTTATTGATATCCTTACGAATATCACGTCTGGCCGGTTTTGTCGATTTATAATCATCTGTGGCATAAGCATCAAAGAAGAGATTCAGGGTATAAGTCGCAGCATTACCACCTTTAAACTCCGTACGGGGAAAGTCACGTTCGGGAACCGGGATTCCTTCCCAATTGGTTGAACGGTTGATGCTTAATTCTGTCGGGTTGAACTGAACTTCAACCGAAAAACCGGCAAGCGCTCCGACATATAGATAGTCAATATAAAGTTTTGCTTTTTCCATATCTCACCTTCTTTCTCATCGAAAGATGCTTCGTTCCATCTCAGACCGCATGATCCGCTTGATCCGCGGGAGTAATTTATCTGCCAGTATATCCAAATCTCTGCGCGTCACTTTCGCAGCTGCTTCGGTGTTGTCATCGGACTGCCCGGATGAAGGTTTGCTTTTCAGTGAATCCGGCATTATCGAATCAATTGCAGAATTGAGTTTATCACTGAATTCTCGCTGTACCGTGTCAGAAGTCTGCGCATTATTATTGCTGTTGTCTACACCGGGAAAATAATTTGACAGCGTGGTATTATTGTTCTGTCTGGTGCTGGCAGCTTCGGAAGAATTAACAAACCCGGAATTTCCCATCGGCAAAGAGGAATTCGATTTCTTAGATGCATGGGAGGAACTGACCTCACGCTGAACAGTCGATTTCAGTTCTTCACTTTTGGATATATTGTCTGTGTAACGTTTCGGTAAAACGAACTCTGCCTCGCGCTGAACAATGGACTGGGCCCTTGCTTCTGAAAGTGATGCACTATTCTGAGCTTTAGACTGCTCATTTCCATACTGCGGCGGAATAAATTCCCGCTGCACAGCATTATTCTGCGATGTATAAGGAGTCCCACTGCGAATAGATTCAATCTGCTCTTTGGGCATTTCATAATGTGAAGGAAGAGACTTCAGCAAGGAAGTCAAATCATCATTGGGCTCACGCTGAATCAATGAAGCATCAGCAGATGCACCTGTCATACCGTGATATAATTGAGAAACGTCTTCTCCTGTCAATTTTTCTCTTTGAATCACATTCCCGGATAAATCAGCGGCAGATAATGTGTTTACCGGCTTCGCTGTTTTCAGCGTCTCACGCTGAACAGACTCCGCTGATTGCTGTCTATGAACAACAGGCAGATCCGGCTTCTCTGATTCCGTCCGGAACGGTTCAGCACTCTTCAATGGTTCACGCTGTATAGTATCCTGCACATCATGACCTGCTTCTAAAGAAGAGAACTCATTTTCCGATCGTGTCTCATTTGAAACAACTTCCTTCACTGATTCACGCTGGACAGTGTCTTTTGTATTAAAAACCGGTTCAGCTGAAAGTATTGCTTTTTCAGTCTGTGACTCAACCGGCGCTGCGGTTTTTACCTGCTCTCGCTGGATCGTATCTTTTGTATTTATAACCAGCTCAGCAGAGGGTACTGCTTTTTCAGCCTGCGGCTCAGCCGGAGCGGCGGTTTTTATCGGTTCTCGCTGGATCGTATCTATTGTATCAATGACCGGTTCAGCAAAAGATACTGCTTTTTCAGCCATCGGTTCAGCCGGAGCGGCGGTTTTCACCGTTTCTCGCTGAATCGTATCTTTCGTATCAGCAACCGGTTCAGCGGATGGTACTGATTTTTCAGCCGTCGATTCAGCCGGAGCGGCGGTTTTCATCGGTTCACGCTGAATCGTATCTTTTGAATTAGCAATCGGTTCAGCGAACGGTACTGCTTTTTCAGCCGTCGATTCAGCCGAAGCGGCGGTTTTCATCGGTTCACGCTGAATCGTATCTTTTGAATTAGCAACTAGTTCAGCGGATGGTACTGATTTTTCAGCCTGCGGTTCAGCCAGAGCGGCGGTTTTCACCGTTTCTCGCTGAATCGTATCTTTCGTATCAGCAACCGGTTCAGCGGATGGTACTGCTTTTTCAGCCGTCGATTCAGCCGGAGCGGCGGTTTTCACCGTTTCACGCTGAATCGTATCTATCGTATCAGCAACCGATTCAGCGGATGGTACTGCTTTTTCAGCCGTCGATTCAGCCAGAGCGGCGGTTTTCACCGGCTCTCGCTGAACTGTATCTTTCGTATCAGCAACCGGTTCAGCGGATGGTACTGTTTTTTCAGCCATCGGTTCAACCGGAGCGGCGGTTTTCATCGGCTCTCGCTGAACTGTATCTTTCGTATCAGCAACCGGTTCAGCGGAGGGTACTGTTTTTTCAGCCATCGGTTCAACCGGAGCGGCGGTTTTCACCGGTTCACGCTGAACTGTATCTTTCGTATCAGCAACCGGTTCAGCGGAAGGAACTGCTTTTTCAGCCTGCGGCTCAGCCGGAGCGGCGGTTTTCACCGTTTCTCGCTGAATCATATCTTTTGAATTAGCAACCGGTTCAGCGGAGGGGACTGTTTTTTCAGCCGTCGGTTCAACCGGCGCAGCGGTTTTCATCGGCTCTCGCTGAATCGTATCTTTTGAATCAGCAACCGGTTCAGCAGAAGGAACTGCTTTTTCAGCCTGCGGCTCAACCGGAGCGGCGGTTTTCACCGTTTCTCGCTGAATCATATCTTTTGAATCAGCAACCGGTTCAGCGGAGGGGACTGTTTTTTCAGCCTGCGGTTCAACCGGCGCAGCGGTTTTCATCGGCTCTCGCTGAATCGTATCTTTTGAATCAGCAACCGGTTCAGCAGAAGGAACTGCTTTTTCAGCCTGCGGCTCAACCGGAGCGGCAGTTTTCATCGGTTCTCGCTGAACTGTATCTTTCGTTTCAACAACCGGTTCAGCGGTAGATAACGCTTTTTCAGCCTGTTTCTCTACCGGACCGGCGGTTTTCACCGGTTTCCGCTGGATCGTGTCTTTTGTATCAGCGACCGGTTCGGCAGAAGGTGCATCTTTTACAGCCTGTGTCTCAACCGGCGCTGCGGTTTTTACCGGTTCCCGCTGGATCGTGTCTTTTACATCAGAGACCGGTTCTGTGAAAGGAGTTTCTTTTACAGCCTGTTTCTCAACCGACGCAGCATTTTTCAGCGGCTCCCGCCGGATCGTATCTATTACATCAGTGACCGGTTCTGCGGAAGGAGTTTCTTTTACAGCCTGTTTCTCAACCGGCGCTGCGGTTTTTACCGGTTCCCGCTGGATCGTGTCTTTTACATCAGCGACCGGTTTAGCGGAAGGCACTGCTTTTTCAGTCTGTTTCGTAACTGGAGCAGCGATTTTCGTCGATTCACGCTGAACAGTATCTTTCGTTTCAACAACCAGTTCAGCGGTAGATACCGCTTTTTCAGCCTGTTTCTCTACCGGACCGGCGGTTTTTACCGGTTCCCGTTGGATCGTGTCTTTCGTATCAACAACCGGTTCAACAGAAGATACTGTTTTTTCAGTCTGCGTTTCAGCTGGAGCTGCGGTTTTCACCGTCTCCCGCTGAACTGTATCTTTTGTATCAGAGACCGGTTCCGCGGAAGGGGCTTCTTTTACAGCTTGCGTCTCAACCGGCGCAGCGGTTTTCATCGGCTCCCGCTGGATCGTGTCTTTTGTATCAGTGGCCGATTCTGCGGAAGGAGTTTCTTTTACAGCTTGTTTCTCAACCGGCGCTGCGGTTTTCACCGGCTCCCGCTGAATCGTGTCTTTTGCATCAGCGACCGGTTCTGCGGATGGAGTTGCTTTTACAGCCTGTTTCTCAACCGGCGCTGCGGTTTTTACCGGTTCCCGCTGGATCGTGTCTTTTGTATCAGTGGCCGGTTCTGTGAAAGGAGTTGCTTTTACAGCCTGTGTCTCAACCGGCGCTGCGGTTTTCACCGGCTCCCGCTGAATCGTGTCTTTTGCATCAGCGACCGGTTCGGCAGATGGTGCTTTTATATCAGCTTGTTTCTCAACCGGCGCTGCGGTTTTCACCGGCTCCCGCTGAATCGTGTCTTTTGCATCAGCGACCGGTTCTGCGGATGGAGTTGCTTTTACAGCCTGTTTCTCAACCGGCGCTGCGG
>JAFPZX010000041.1 GCA_017417055.1 Anaerolineaceae bacterium | reverse complement strand
TGTCACGTTCCCCATCAGGGAGGTAATCTCCATGGGGCCGTTCAGTTCTGTTTTGTGATACTGGCGCTGCCCCACATCGTATAACCCGACCACCGCATGATCGGCCGCGCCGATACCCGTAACACTGGCCAGCGCAATCTGCTCCGTTTCACACAATTTCTGGAGAGAAGCAATAATTTCCTCTCCCTTGTCCAGTCGTACTACATACGTATCCGCAAATTTTTGAAACTCCATTTGGTACCCTCCTTCATTAAAATGGTTTTCAGTTTATCTTTTTAGAAAAAAAGATTCTCCCTATCACGTTCTGCCACTTTTGATACCGGCTCCGTGACATCGTACGATACAAGGAACGAGCGAATGTAATCCACCAGGGCTTTATCCTCGCAATAGATGAAGCAGCCTTTCTGCCCCCGGGTCAACAGCGTCTTGTACGTATTCTTGATCAGTCTTTCGGCTACATCATCCTTGGCGGAACGGATGCCGGAGGACTTATCATCTTTGGAAATTTTAGTCCGGTCGGTGATAATCTTTCCGCCAGTTTTATCAAAACGCAAATCATTTCCAATCAGCACGCCGATATAATCAAATTCCAAGCCTTGCGCCGTGTGGATACAGCCAACTTCTTCAAAGGAATTCGGGTTGATGGCCCAGATCTTGTCATTCTCCAGATTCCACTTTGCCTTAAACCCATTTTCCAGATAAATATCATACTCACCCCGGTTGTGCTTCACATTCCAGTCGTAACAGTAACCGGCCACCATCCGGGCTTTATTGTTGATTTTGTTCAGCTCACGCAGCGTATCCCGCAGTTCATTGGGGTCGTCAAACACCCGGATATCGAAATTCAACTCTTTCAAATCGATATCCATCGGTTTCCCAATCTGCAAAATGTTGTTGATGAGCTGGATGTACTGATCGCTGCCGTTACAACGGAACTGCGACTGAAGGACTGTGTCCTCGTTCATGATGACTTCACTGCCCAGTTCCGTAGCCCACTTTTTGATTTCCTCAACAGAGCCGATGTCCTTTTTTGTAATCTGCTGGTCTTCGTCCAGTAAAAACACGGTAAACAGCGAAGCGTTGATGCATTCCTTAACCTGATTTTCCCCTTTCCAGTCTCCATACATCTTCTTAACGAGACGATGGGTTTCATCCACGATCAGGCAGTCATAAAAATTTGAAGTTAAATTGCACAAGCCAAACGGAGAACGGAAAAGCTGCTTGATGTTAACCATAGCTTTATAATTAGATTTTGCCAACAGCTTCTGATAGGCCTCTCTCGGGGCACTGTTCTTCGTACAATAACAGGCATTATTATTTTTCAGGAGGAACTCTTTCAGTAAATTGACCGCAAGTACAGACTTCCCGGTTCCGGGTCCACCCTGAATGATGATGGTCCGTTTCTGCATATCTTTTCGGCACTGGGCCATGTACTTTTTACACAGATCAAAGACCACGGCCTGATCATCCAGTAACATGAATTCCTCGTTCCCTTTCATCAGAGATACAAGACAATCCTGCAGTGCTTTGGACGGACGGATCCTGCCGTTATCAATCTTATACAGCAGATCCCCCGAGGAAGATTTGCTGACAATGAATTTCTTGATGAAGTTCCGGAGCTGGATGGTCTGGCTTTTGTCAAACAACGGTGCCTCTTCCAACCAGGGAGTATAAATGTCATCATCCAGCGGCGTTCTTGCTGCCGGGCTGCAATTATGCAAATAAGCGCAGGGCTTTATGCCGATGCGTTCGTCCTGCACCTGCTCCGAAGAATTTTTTATAAAGGTTGCGTAGGCATAGGCCTGATAGGACGGATGGTTGACAATACGGTTCGCGCCGCCGGTATACGCCCTGACGCTGTGGCGCATGATATCGTCCACCTTCTCAGCTTTCGACCACTGTTTCAGTTCCACCACAACCACGTTGTTTGTGTTTGCAGCATCCGCCCCCGCAATCATAAAGTCCACGCGCTTTGAAGTTCGTGGAATCTGATATTCAATGGCGACTTCTACGTCATTAGGGATGTCCGGATCATCAATGGCAGAACGCATAAAATGCAGGGAATTCTGCCAGGACTGATATTCTGACTCCTGTCCTCCGGAAAGATGCTTCTCACGAAGCTTTTCCAAAATTTTGTCCGAAATCAGATTCAGATTTACGTCGTTGTTAAACTGACTCTTAGTGCCACTGTAGACTATCATAAGGTATCCTCGCTTCGTTTCTATGAATTACTCACTTTAATATTACTAGTTAAGGATAATAATTCGCTAAAAGTGTAATAAAACCTTTTTTTAGTTTCACTCTTCTTCCACCACACCGTACAACAGGGCAACAATTGTCGTTACTTCGTCTGTCATCTGTTCCGCCACATGGAAAGGATGAAATACGTAAGGCATCCCGCTTTTGTCCAACTGGTCCTTGTGTGCTTCAAAACAAAGTTTCATGGTTTTTTTCGTTTTGTCTGTGTAGATCATCTGCAACCTCCTGTTCCCCGTTTACGTTTGTAATTATTTTGTAAGTTCATGCAATCGTATCTATCATTTTTGTCCATGCATAACACCTCCACCCAGCTGCCTTTCCTCTTCATCCCATCTACTACCATTATAGTTAATTTGTCAAATAATGTGGTCGCCTGTTATGCGACAATCCCCATTCCCCCGCCTACTTAAATTTTACTACTTTGCCAGTCCGTTTGTACGTACTTTGAGAAATGCCGCGCGCCAGTCCTTGTGCGGATTTTGGAAGTTTTGCATTTTTGTGCGCAAAATTTCCAGCCGCGTTATACACGCCCGCCAATTCGTTTTTTTGAAAACTGTCAATGACAAAACTGTCATTTTTGAAAAGCGCCATGAAAAAATGACAAAAAATGACAGTTTATCATTGACAGTTTTCTTTTTATCCAATTTCACGGCAACTTACCTAGCTGATATTGCATCCGGTCAGTTTAGTGACCGGAATTTTTTCAGGAGTCCAGTCATAGTGCGGATTTGGAGCCTGCACTCTGTTATAAATATAGACAGACTATTTGTTTGTCTCTTTGTAACTTAACATGCCAGCATTCTATTGTTTGTTCGAGAGAGCTGCCACTGCGCCGACCCGCAAAATCCGACCGAAAGGATCAAAACAAAAAACACCGGACGCTTTTACAC
>JAFPZX010000040.1 GCA_017417055.1 Anaerolineaceae bacterium | reverse complement strand
TCGTCAACTTTGCAAGCAGAAAGAAGAGCAACAAGTATGACTAAGATACTTGAACTTCCTACTTTGATGTAGCGCCGTATACGAGACCCGTACGTACGGTGCAATGGGAGGGAGGGCTTCAAAACCCTCTCTACCCTATTATTTATTCAACGATTTCAGTGCCGAATGGCATGAGTGCGAGTTTAGCCAGCTTGAAGCACTGTTTCCCAAAGGGAATGCCGACGATGGTGACGCAGAAAACCAGTCCGATAATTGCGGATTCGATAGCCATCGGGACGCCGGTAACCACGATCCAGATAAGGTTCAGAACCAGTGACCCGGCACTGTCACTATATCTGACCTCTTTCCCGAAGGGGAAAAGGCTGAGTTTCGCGAATTTAAAGCACTGGATCCCCCAGGGAATTCCGACAATTGTGATGCACCAAAACAAACCGGCAAGGGTCCAGGTCGCACCCATGATGAGCCCGCCGAAAATAAACCAAAACAGATTTCCAATTGTTTTCATTGTTCAGTCCTCCTTTAATTTAGCGTTCAGAGTACAGTGTGAAGCGGTTAGTGGTCAATGTTTTTTCCTAATTCCTAAATCCTCACTCCTGATTTCTCATTCCTCACTCCTCATTTCTAATCATACTTTAGTTTTTATATAGTTCAGAGTTTCTAATCTGATTCTAAGGAACCATTAATTAATCTGTTCAGAGTCAAGTGACCTGTTTTCGTTGACTCAGACTTGAGTCAACAGAACAGGCTGCATTGACTCTTTTCATGCAAAATGGCTATTAATCAGTGCTTCCCGAATCGAGACCGTACGGAGCAGTCTGGACTGTAAAGGATGATCTGGACCGGATGTCGCGGTTGATGGGACTGATGGCAAAGGCACAGTTCCCTTCCGGACAATCCGCTGTGATGGGCGTACCTCCATCGAAGGTAAGAAATTCTGCCCGGGTGGTCCCGTTGTTTTGCGGATGCAGGACCGTTAGTGAAAAACGCTGCGGGACTGATTTTCGTATCTTTGAGAACCCTTCCGCCTGCCACTCCTGTGAGACATCGTCTGCGTCAAGGAAACCAATGGCATCGATTTTGATGTTGTCCAGCAGGATGCCGTCACCAATCGTAGCGGTATCGGTGAGATAGACGAACGTCAGATGAATCTTCTGACCGCTCCATTGACTGAGATCAATCGATTCATGGATAGTGCCGCCGGAGCGTCCGGTTGTCCCGCTGCCCATATTTAATTGGGCCGGATCATATGCGCTTGCAGTAGAAGGGGAAAGACGTGTCACCATTCCCGCTTCATCTTTCAGCAGTAAATAGTAATAATCATAGCCTGATTCAATATCAAAATCAGTGTCATACTCGAACCGGACCGCTCCGCTGACACCGCTGAGATCAAAATCATGGCTCAGGTAAGCCATGGAATTATTGACTGCGCCGCTCCACCAGGCGGATTCCCCGGATGGGATCTGTAGTGTAGTAATGGCGTTTTCCGCCTGTCCATCTGCTGTGATTGTGAAGGCTCCCGGACAATTGCTGTTATACAATCGGATCCCATACTGTGCCGTCTCGTGCGTTTCGGAAATACCGCAGCTGAGGGTTCTGATGTCGCGATAAATCTCTGTGCGGGGAAAAATGTAATTCCGATAATCCCAATCCCTGACCGGACTGCGCAGCAGCTGCCCGAGGAGCGCGGCTGTCCATTGCTGAAATATCTCATCGGCAGTGTATGGCAGCTGTCTCTGTTTCAGCGTCCAGTCGATTCCGTTAAACCCGTTTTCCGGTCTGCGTATCAGGTCATGAATAAACTGCGGCCCAAAACGGTCCCAGAGGTAGGTGCTGAACAAAAAAGATGATCCGTAATAGGGGGCTGTGTTTTCAGAATCCGGCCACCAGATCAATGAACGTCCTGTGTCGTACAGGTAGTTGCGGATAAAGGTATCTCTGATCGTTCCGAGTGAGAGATATTCTGCCAGGCCTGAAAGTCCTTCGTTGAGGAAAGATTGCTCATTCTGGTCATAGTGAAAATGGATCATGTGCTGGTATTCATGAGAGAGCGTATCGATCACCGCGTCTTCTCCCCGGGAAAGGAGAGCTGTGTTGAGAATGAGCAGATCCATTCCGTTGGAGGCGGGATGGATGCGCGGGTCTGCTGTGTCTTCTGCGGAAAAATAGCCGTTGTACTGATTGCCGATCAAGCCGGTGAAGAGTACATGAAAGCGGTTGTCATTGTCAATTCCAGGTTTGTTTTCTTCACCAAAGATACTGTGCAGGATAGGAAGAGTGCCCCGGTCAAATGCCTGCAGCCGGGTAAGGATCGATTCCGGTACGATTTGTGTTTCATTTTCATCAAGCCAGAAAACAATATTTTCTGTGATAAAAAAAATGCGGGCTGTACAGGAATATAGTTCTCCGCTTGTGATGTTCAATATATGGAAAAGGTGCGTCATTCCGGGGACCCATTCCGGAGGTGGGGTGAGGTTGGGTGGAATCTGCGCGGGAATATCTCCGAAAAATATTGCTGTTTCCATCTTGTCATTCGCTCTTGGCTCTTTAGATGCGGAAACCGGAATTGTAAGGAGCAGGCACAACAGTATCCAAAGAGCAGTGAAGCCCAATAAGCACAGGTATCGGAATCTTGAGCCTGTCATAGCCGTATTTCCCCTGTTCCCTCTTGAATATTGAGTGCTCCGGCGGAGAGACCGGCACTGAACCAAAGATACGGCAGCGCATAGGTGTCCAGGCTGAATCCTTCCAGGATGAATGCAAGCAATGTGAAACAGCCCATCCAAGCCGCGGTGCTTTTCAGAACATTCTTCTCCTGAAGTCCGGCTGCAGATGTAAAGAAACTGCGCAGATACCAGACAAAGAAGAATGTGAATCCAATGATACCGCTTTCTGCAAGAATGCGGATCCAGAGGCTTTTGATGTTTAGCAATGTGTTGGAATGGTAAAGCAGATCCCGAACTTCTACCAGACGGAAGGCATAATCATTCAGCAGGGAGGGCAGATAATATCCCGCGTGTCCGGTTCCCACCCCGAGCAGCGGATATGCGTTGAAAATGCTCAGCCCTCCATCCCAGTAAACAAACCGGGCAGCCAGGCTGAGTTTTTCCGCAATATAAAAGACGGGATCGGAACGTCCTCTGAATTGGATATCGAACAGCCCTGCCATGCGAAAATCAAGCTTCATCAGCAATCTCAGAATGCCGTAAGCAGCTGCGGCCAGAAGAAACAGGATCAATCCATACAGGGCAAACGTCATTATCCGCTGCTTTTCTTTCGGAAAGGTTCCCGCTAATTTTTTTACAATGCGCTGAACAAAAATGATGGCACAGAAAGCGGCGGTGATCAGGAAGGCTGCCAAGCCGACCCGTGAAAGCGTTAGAAATAAAACCGTTATCCCGGATGCGAAAAGGACGCGTTCCACTGTCAGAAATTTGAAGCGGAAGGGAAACGCGCTGTATCCGGTGACGGATGCTGCGAACCAGTAAGGCAGGTAAAGCAGGTTCAGTTGATGTGCCAGCCAGGAAGGTTCCAGTGTGAATCCGACAAAACGCTGACGGTACAGGGAACCGATGGAAAGTGTGAATTGGATCGTCTTCATCCATTCCGGATAGTGCTGAAACCGGTACCAGAAAAATGCCTGGGTGAGGGTCCATAAGCAGACAGCTGCTCCGCTGATATTGACCAGCCGGAAAGTGAAGCGCAGGTTCCCTTCCTTTTGATGTGTCAATATGGAAACAAGATAAAAACTGAACCCGATGAACATCGTGAGTACAGCATTGGCAGAGCTGCGGAATGGATCGTTATCTTTATATGCGGGAATCTGATAGAAAAAGGAAATGGCTGTGGAGATCAGGGAGACCAGTACAAAAAAAACGAGTGGTGTGATGGCGTCGGGAAATTTTTGCCGCAAAATAACAAAAGGGATCGCGAGAAGCAGCATCAGGAAAGGCAGCAGCAGTGCGGAAGGGGCCGCAACGACGTCTGAATGGACCAGATGAACGATCATCGGAACAGATGTAAGCGGCAAAAGCAGGACGAAAAGCGCCCATAAGCCTTTTTGCAGTCTGCCTTCTGCTATTTGCAGCAGTTTATTTTTCATACCCGGCCGTTTCCCTTTGGCACCCAGCAAAGCGAGAATGAAATGATCAGTCCGCAGAATGCGCCGAGAATTGTGTCTGCTGCTGCGGAACGTGATGCGGGTCGGAGTTGGATCTGCTCCGGGCTTTTTGCTCCGATCTGAATCGCGGTCGAGATTCCGCTTGAAGAAAGCAGTTCTTCCTGAATTTTTTGTGTGTATCCGGAAATCAATCCGGAAAGTGTCTCCGGATCATCCGGACATCCTGCCGGCTGTGCCGTTCGGGCTGTGTTTTGAATACATCGTGTGAGCCCATCCAGCTCATTCTGATAGGCTTCGGCGAGAATGGCGTGCCGATGGGCTTCATGAAGCGCATCAAAGGCGGTATCAAGCCATAATAAGGAGAGTTCCGCTGCCTCTTTCGGATCCTTTTCTGTGATGGCAAGGCTCCAGGTTTCATTGGTCCTTGTTGTTCTTGTAGTTTCAAAAAAGGTTGGGTAATCGGTTTCGGATGCCTTTTCAAACACGGTCTTCATGACGCTGTCAGAATGGAGAATATCTTCTGTGATCCCCAGCAGCCGGTCCTGTTCAAGATCATCCAGTTTTCCGGTGCGGTTGTAGTCGATGCTGACGCTCAGTTTGCTGACAGCAGTATATTGCTGCGGGAGGAACATCCAGAAAAGGAAGCCGATTACAGATCCTGCGATCATCAACAGGACTGTCCGAGGCCAATGTTTGATAAATGATTCGATTCGATCCATAGCTAAGAGTATATCATGCCTTTGCGCGATCGCCGGGTTCTGAACAATTAAATTCTTTTATTTTTGCCGGTAATGTGATATAAATAACTGTAACGATTCAGAATGCAGTGCATAAGGAGTGATATATGGCAGCGAATAGTTCCAATGTAAATACAAATCCAAAGGGTTCCCTGATTGATGTTGCCGCGGATCTGTTAGGTGGCAGCGGGATAGATCTTGAGACCGTGGTTGATCTGGCAGCCAGTGCTGTTTCCGGTTCGTCCAAAAAGAAGAGCGGTTCTTCGCGGAAAAAAGACAGCAAAAGCGACAGCCTGATTTCCAAACTGATCCCGGGAAAAACCGAATATCCGCAATTCAGTGAAAAAACCTATTGGGCGGTTCGTGAAAAATTTCAGAAAAGCATTCCGGAAAAAGTCACCGCTTCCACACTGACAAATGCGACCGGTCTGAAGGCGGAGACGATCAAATCCAGTGTGCTGCCGGCATTGGAAGTGTTGGGCCTTCTCAAAGACAGTAAACCGACTTCCAAACTCAAAGCCTGGATCAATGACGCAAAATATGAAGACACCTGTAAAGATATAGCAGAGTCCGTTTATCCCATGTCCCTGATGAAGCTTGGGTTCAATACGAAAGCGGAAAAAGATTCCGCGCAGAGGTGGTTTGAAAAATATAACGGGGTTTCTGCCGCAACAGCGAAGAAAATGCTGGGCATTTACCTTCTCTTTGTTGATCCGAAGCTGAAAGCATCTGCGGACAAAAAAGCTGCCTCCGCGGCGAAAAAATCTCCATCAACATCAAAAAAATCCTCATCGGATGCATCGGTTGATTTGAAGGTCACGACAAAAGGCGGTAAAGCAACCATCGCACTGAAAATCATCGCTGATGAGGGAATTTCGAAAAAGGCACTGACAAGTCTTTTCACCGACGCCGCTGCGGATGCGTTTGACAAGATGAACTGAATATAGCTAAAATATAAAATCAGATATTTTTTTGAATACATTAGAGATGGATTCCCCTTTCCGTTTTTCGTTCGGCTATGGGAATCTGTCTTTTTTATTTCGAATCAGTTCTGATTCAATACGTTTTTTCAGGAAACATTTTGATGAAATTTGCCGTATTAAATTTATAACCGGAGCGTGAAGGAGCGTCCGGTGAATGTATTCCTGAATCCCTATTTTTTTTTCAGGAATTTATAAATACAGTAGAATTAGAAAACGTTGGACGTGATTGGAAACAGTGCTGCTTCACGAATCTTCCGAAAAAAAGCTGTTGTTTCCGTGAATATAAAAGATTGAATAAGAGGCAGAATATGATGAAAAAAATTAGTATTCTTATGATCATTCTTATATCGTTGTTTGTCTGTGCATTTGATGCTGTTATTCTCCCTGATCCAGAGAATCCTGATGAAATGCAGACAGAAGTAACGTCTGAAAATGGCATAGGTACTGATGGTGAAGAAGGTTCCGATAACGAAACTGATGAACAGACGGTTTTGCAGGATGGTACCAATCAGGAAGATATTGCTCTGACTGAAACAGTTTTAACTGAAGAGGTTGTATCGGAGACCGAAGTCGTGAATGATGCTGAACAGGCTGCTGAAAATACCGTTGAACCGGAACCCACAGCGGAACCTGTTGTACAGGAATGGCAGGGTCTTGATGAAAGTCAGGTGAATGCCCTTTATGCACTTTATGCTGCAATGACAGACAATGGAAAAGCCGCTTCGGGATGGTTCTCTGAGGGAAATTATGCTCCCTGTACCTGGCGCGGTATAAGCTGCGAAGCAGGAGCCGTGACAGTGCTGTCATTTGAAAACGCGGGCTTTTTCACCTTGTTTCCGGAAGAACTGCTTGCCTTTCAGGATTTGAAGGAACTGCATATGATTGATACACTTGTTCAGGGTCCGCTGCCGGCAGCGCTTTTTTCCGCTCTGCCGAAGCTGGAAGTGCTGGATTTGCAGGGAAATTTCCTGACCGGTTCGATTCCTGATCTGCCTGCGGCGTTTGTGTATTTCCCCATGCTGCATGAAATCACGATCAGTGACAATCTTGAAGATGATCGAAAAACGCAATTATTGCAGTCTCCGGATTATATGAATAATTATTATTTCCAGCTTGATCCGCTGGCTTATCCGGAGCTTGATCTGACTCCCGGCCTGGATGGCACGATTCCTGAGAATTGGAATATGCTGCCGCTCCTTTATGATATTGATCTTTCCGGAAATCAACTCTCCGGATCTGTACCGGAAAACTTTGGACAAATTCCGCTCGCAAAACTGGACTTGCGTGACAATTTGGAGCCGTTCACAATTTCTGCAAAACTTTATTATCAGCTTGTTTCTCTTGGCAGGTCTGAAATTATCCTGGATGGCATAAAAGCTCCGGAAATACCGGGGCTGGTACCGACAGAAGAACCGGTAATTATAGATGAGCCTGTGGTAGATGCCACAGCAACCCCTGAACCCGGTCCCGGAATTTTCGGTATACAAATGAATCCAACCGAACCGACGGAACCGACTGTTGATCCCTGGGCATTGATAGCCCAGCTGTTGACTCAAGAACCGACAGAAGTTCCATCGACGCCGCAGACGGTTTATGTCGTGGTGACGGCTACTCCTGAACCCCGTTTTTATACTTCAACACCGGCCCCGCGGTATTATACAGCAACTCCGCAGCCTTACTATTATTACCCGACCGCGACGCCCTATTATTATCAGCAGCAGCCGTATTATTATTACCCGACGGCCACGCCTTACTATTACCAGCCGCAGCCCTATTATTATCCGACCGCAACACCTTATACAAACTATAATCCGAACTGGGTTTATCCGACTGCCACTTCGGGGTACCAATATCCGCAGTATGTACAAAATCAACAGCCTACCCCAACGAATACGCCTGTGCCGACGCAGGATCCGGCTGCCGCACTCGGATTTACCTATAAACTGGAAGCAATGACCGGGAATAATATCCCGATGACCTGGCGGTATACGGGAATGAGCGAGTATTCGATCAATTATCTGGACGCGTCCGGAAATCTTTATCCTGCTTTCGCGATGGAATGGACAAAAGCAGCTGATGTTTGCAACGCTTCTGTCTGCAATGCCACGGTAACTGTTCCGGATGAGCTGCTGCGTCAGGGTAAATTCTCCCTGCAGCTGCGGGTCCGTGATGCTTCCGGGAAGGTTTACATGTCCGAACCTGTGATGATGGAAGTCAGTATGGCTCAGCCGGCTCCGACTCCGGTTCCGGAACAGCCTAAGTCCTTCCTTGCCGGTTTCTTTGAGTGGCTGTTTGGTCCGCTGATTCGTTTATTTAGAGGAAAGTAATATTATGAGGTTACAGGTTTTAGGTAATGATTTCCTGATTGTCTGTTCCTGAATCCTGTAACCTGTAACCTATAACCTAAAACCCGAGGAATTATGTTCGTTTATCTTTCAAAACTTCTGCCGAATTTGATTTATCCCGCGGGTATTTTGACCATATTGACGCTCGTCGGGGTGATTTTCTGCCGTTCAGCAAAAGCGAAGAACAGAATTCTCTGGCTGATTTTTGCCTTTATTCTGATTTGCGGAAATAAACTGCCGGGAGCTTTGCTGATCCGTCAACTGGAAAAGGCATATCCTGCTTATGACGGAACGCAAAAGGCTGATGCAATCGTTGTGCTTGGCGGCGGGACAATCACGAAATCTGCTCCGCGCCAAATTGTGGAAGTCAACGGCGGCGGGGACCGGGTTACGTATGCGGTAAAGCTATATCGCGGCGGTGCTGCCGAAAAAATTCTTTTGGGCGGCAGTTATATCCGCTGGCGTGACGGTGAAGTGCTTTCGGAAAATGTTCCCTCTTCTCCCGCTTCTGAAATGGCGGAATTGATGGATATGTTCGGTGTTCCGGATGAGGCATTACTGATCCAGGACAGATCTCTGAATACGGCGGAAGAGGCTGTGGAGGATGCGAAAATCCTGAAAGATTTGGGTCTCAACCGGATCATTCTTGTTTCCTCGGCAACGCATATGCGCCGGGCGGTTCCTCTGTTTGAAAAACAGGGCCTCGAGGTGATCCCTGCTCCGACGGATTACAGTTTTTCAGATCAGGAATGGGAGAACTTCCTGCGCTTTGATGCCGCAACGGCATATACGTTTATTATTCCCTCGCTTGGCAATATGGAATCGCTTCAAAATGCTCTCAAAGAGTATCTGGGGTATTATGTCTATAAGTTAAGGGGATGGATCTGATTAAATCAGAAATCAGAAATCAGAAATCAGAAATAAGAAATAAGAAATAAGAAATCAGAAAAATAGAGCACATGGGGACTGGCACCGAATGTCGCGCATATGACATGAGTGTGCCTGTCCCCATGTGCGTCTTATCCATTGTACATGGCGCCGACGATTTTGTAGGCAAGACCTTTAGGAAGAATGCGGTCAAGAACACATTCTGCACCGGAGATAAAGTCGATGGAATAAAGCGGTTTGACTTTGGCTTTCAATGCGATTTTCGCAATAAAATTCCCTGCAATTTGCGGGTCAAGTCCGCTTTGTTCATCCTTTTCCATCTTTGCGACGGAACGGACGATCCTGCCCCCGTATTCCTCATTTCCTGTTTCAATTTTTTTCCGGACCGCGGTGAAATCGGTCTTGATGTCGCCGGGCTGGACGGCACAGACACTGATGCCGTAGGGTTTTACCTCATTGATGAGTGCGCAGGTGTAGCTGTTGATAGCCGCTTTGGACGCGGAATAGTAAGCCTGGAAAGGAATGGCGAAAACAGCGGCCATGGAGCTGGTGTTGACGATCCGGCCGCCGCCCTGTTCCCGCATGATGGTGAGTGCCGGTTTGTTGACATTCACCATACCGAAAAAATTCACGTCCATTTGCCGTTTGGCCTCTTCCAGCGGTGTGAATTCAATGGCGCCGGAAATGCCGAAGCCGGCACAGTTGATGACAATATCCAGATGGCCTTCTGCATCCCGTACTTTCCGGACCGCGGATTCAGCTGCATCGGGATCGGTCACATCAACCGGAATATGAATAAAACGCGGGTCACCGGCAGCTCTCCGGCTGAACGTATAAACCTTACAGCCTTTCTGCTGCAGCGCGATGGCGGTACAGAGTCCGATTCCGGATGTCCCGCCGGTGACGACCGCGATTTTTTCAGTCATTGTTGATCACCTCTGCGATAATGCCTGCGGCTTCATCGACCAGATCATCAGTCAGAGAGGCCATCAGGCTGGTGCGGATCATACATTCCCCTTCCGGAGCGGCAGGAGGCAGCACGGAATTGACATAAACACCGCCTTCATAAATCTTGCTGCATTTGTCCAGTGTACGGTAGGCTTCGTAGGTGAAAATCGGGACGATTGGGGTTTTTGCTTCGATGATGTTCAGCCCTTTTTCTTTGAGCTGCGTTCGGAAGCGATCCGCGAGGCTGTTCAGGCGGGTGACGATTTCCGGATGAGTTTTCAGATAACGCAGGGATGCCAGAGCTGCTGCAGCCTGAGCCGGCGGGATGGATGCCGCGAACATAAATGGGCGGGAATTATGTTTGACCCAGTCAACCACGCGGGCATTTCCGGCCATGTAGCCGCCGAGGCTGGCGAGAGATTTGGAGAAGGTCCCCATATAAATATCGACCTGATCCTCCAGCCCGTAGTAATTGGCGGTACCGCGCCCGCCTTCGCCCAAAACACCGAGACCGTGAGCGTCATCGACCATCACCCGGGCGCCATACTGTTTGGCAAGACGGCAGATTTCCGGCAGATTGGCGATGCCGCCGCTCATGGAAAAAACGCCATCCGTGACGATCAGGCAGCCGCGGTCTGCGGGAACCTGCTGAAGACATTCTTCCAGTTCCTGCATGTTGTCATGATGATAACGGAGCATCTTGCCCCAACCCAGTCGGGCTGCGTCATAAATGGATGCGTGATCCTCGCGGTCCAGAATGATGTAGTCATTGCGCCCGACGAGTGCGCCGATAATGCCGAGATTGGATTGGAAACCGGAGGGGAAGGTAATGACGGCATCTTTGTGCAGGAAATTCGCCAGTTCCTCTTCCAGTTCCAGATGAAGTTTGAGCGTGCCGTTCAGAAAACGGGAACCGGAACAGCCTGTCCCGAATTCTTCGATTGCTTTGATGGCAGCTTCCATGACTTCCGGATTAGTGGTAAGCCCCAGATAATTATTGGAACCCAGCATAATGCGGCGTTTCCCTTCCATGATGACTTCCGGAGCCTGTCTGGACTCAAGATAATGAAAATACGGATAAATCCCCTGGTCTCGCAAGTCGTCCTGGATGGCGCGTTTTTGGCATTTTTCAAAAATATCGATCATTCAACATCCTTTTAACTCATTAGCAGAACCTTTGCCGCGAATGAGAAATATTTTAATATAATTAAAAAAAGTATATCAGATGTCATGTGAATATCAGGAAAAAAGTTATTTTTTTCTCAAATGATTCGGTAAATGCGATGTATCAGGTATCCGGAGGAAAGGGATAATCATGATTATAATAATTGAATGAAAGAATCACAGAAAATCAGACTATTCTCAGTAATATTTCTTATTGTTTTTTCATTATCCGTCTTTGTTACAAATCACGTAACGCGAAACCTGTTGGATGAGGATACATCCGGGGATTTGCTGCTGGCAAACTGCATGTATGATGAAAAAACACTGATACCGGAAGACTGGTTTTTTGGAAATGAATTCAGAATCTACAGTCAGCTGATATGGGCTCCCTTTTTTGCACTGTTTCCCGATTGGGGAACCGTCCGGTTTTGCGGTACTTTGGTGATCCAGCTGCTGTACCTTGCATCATTCGTTTTTATGATGCGATCCGCGCGGCTGAAAAAAAGCACTATCTTATTCGGTTGTATTCTGCTGCTGCTCCCTTATTGTGTGGTTTACGGAAGAATCATTCTGTACCACAGTCACTATACCATGTATATTACATTTGCTTTCCTGATTTTAGGCCTTATCTTCCGGATAACAGGCGGGAAAACGAAAAAAAGCCAGGTCGTACCGGGTATCCTTTTGGCCGTCTGCTGTATTTTCAGCAGTCTGAGCGGAATACGGGAAATTTACATCTTTTTGGGACCATTATGCGCATTGACATTCTGGCAGCTCATCGTGAACCGGAAAAAGGATTTCCTGCTGCCGTCTCTGTTTTGTCTGATGATGGGAGTTGCCGGCTGGATGATAAACCGTTTTGTTATTCTGGATATGATACACGTCGGGGTAGAAAACGCTTCAAAAATAGAGTTCAAAGGGATATCAAAGGTTTATATGACGCTTTTTGCGGTATTTCGGCAATTCGGATATCGTTCCGGGGTCAACCGGTTGAGTTTTTTTGGAATAATGTCTCTTGCGGGTATTGCGGTCACTGTTTATGTTTTGATTCGGTCCGGTGAAGCGCTGATTGTTGAAAGGGATGGAAAACAGCAGATTTTGCGAGGGCTGCTGCTGGTGCAGTTGGCAATCAATTTTGTCACATTCCTTTTTTATGAGCCGCCGCATGTTTCTCGCTATGATTATTCCCGCTATCTTGTGCCTTCTTCAGTGTGGGTTATTCCCTTGTTGTGCTGCTCTTTTGAAGAAAACAGGGCTTTATTCCGTAGAATAATGTATATTGGTATGTGCTGTATTTTTATCGGCAACGGACTGATCAATCTGGTTTTTTTCCAAAACAGTAATCATTTTTCACAGGATTATGACGGACTTGCTTATCATGCAACCGACACAGTCGAAAAATATAGCGGTGCGGCCGGGTTTATTCAGAATGAGGGGTATGATCTGGGTTATGCGGTTAATGACGCGAATGTGCTGATTGAAAAAATGAACGGTCTGCCGGTTGTCTGGCTTGAAAAAACAGTTGACGGGGGGATGATTTACAGAGATTTGCTGACACGGAAAAGCTTCCGTGAACTTCCTGCTCAGAAAACCTTTTTCCTGGGATCCTTCAATGACGTCAGCTCGTTCCGGGCGCTTCCCTGTTCCGAAGGCTCAGAACTTGTTTTTTCGGAAGGTGATGTTTATATTTACGAACTGGCAGAACAGACAGTTTTGAAAGCCTATCTGGATTCGAGAACCCGTTAAAAGCTATTGATTATATATGATAAACAGAATAATGAATTATTTGATATTCCGGATCACGTCCTGATATTTCCGTCCAAAAAATGTGATGAACGCCAGAATGAGGATCATGAGAAGGATCCATACCAGGACCCGGACCCATGCTTTGCCGCATTTGTTGATGTATTTCCCAATCATGATCGGTCCGAAAAAAGCAATGATTATATAAGGGACTTTCGCGTAGTCATTGGTTGTCAGCGGAAAGCAATACCACGGATGACGGCTGAATGAAATCGGATTGAAGCGGGAGATCATCTCACCCCGGTCTCCGGAAAGCCATATGAGAAAAATGATCATCCCGATAAAAATCACTGTGAATTGGTGATGATAAAAAACGTATCTCAGGTTCGGCCCGATAAAGCGGAGCGTTTTGCTCTGTTCGAGTACCGGTGAAAGCGTCCGAGCCAGGCACAGCATAAAAACTGCCGCGGTGAGGAAGGTGAAATAAGGTACGAAGTCATGCTGTATTTTGGATGCGTTCATCTCCGGCATAAAGATTACGGTTTCCGGCCAGTTTGTAATCGTCATGACAAGAACCTGTGTAAAAACCGCAAGAAAACATCCGATTACCGGTGTTTTCCATTTTTCAAGGAAAACCCTGATGTACCGTTCGTAAAATACGCCCAGTACAAAATAGAAAAACAGATATCCGGTCCGCAAAAGGAGCGTGAGCTCCGGAGATTTATAATCCGGTTTTCGGCAGATACTGAAACAGTAATAAGATAAGGCAAAGCTCACAGCTAAAAAGATACTGTCTGAAAGAAGCGGTTTTTTTGTGAAGATGATTGGGATTCGATATAAGAAATTTGCCAGTATTTCAATCAGGAAAAGCTGAAATATATAATATTGCGCTAAATTGCAGCCAAACTGGTTGTTGTAGAGGAAGGGCGAGATAAAAAGTGATTGAAAACTTAGCGTGGTCCCGTATTGAATAAACCCGTAACGGCGCATAACATTGGATATGACTCCATAGCACAGGTTGACAAACAATGCCGGAATCAGCAGCGTTTTGCTTTTATGCAAAAAATATGGAAGCAATGCTTTTTTCAGGGCTTTCTGTGCGAAAAATAGTCCGGAGAGAAAGATGAAAAATGCGATGAGCCATGTGTAGTAGTTGAAAATGTTATGAATATAGGATTCAATGCACATGTAATGCCCATTGATCACGCCCAACAAGCCGATTGCCTGAAGGAACAGCAGTTCATTGTTCAAAGATTTTTTGGTTTCTGACATGGCTCTGTTTGATTATGATATCTATTCGGTACGGAGCACTTGCGGGACTGATACTTTGTGTGGTGTAAACTGACACAAGTGTGCCTGTCGCCATATGTGCCGCTCAAGTTCTGAACAGTTATGTATAAATTATGACACTAAAGGTCTGTCTCAGGCAAAAGTGGGACAGGCCTCTGGGCCTGTCCCGTTGAATGGTTCGATATTTATGCTTGCTTCGGGAAGCGGCTGAGAATTGTCGCTGTTCCCGGAAGCGTGGCTTTTTGTCCGAATTTCAGGGAGGAGGGCGCCTTCAGTTCCGCCTTTTCCGCATTTTGGTAAATCAAGATCTGTGTCCCTTCCGCATTGCATTTGTGGTCGACGAGCGCGAGACCGGTCACCCAGCCGTCTTTGTCCATCGCGCAGCTGGTGACGACGCCGATAACTTTTCCTTTGAGGTCGAGGATCGGGTCGCCGTGATGTGCCATGCGGACAACCTGGTCATTGAAGCGGAAGCGGACAGCAATCTTTTTCTGTGCCGCTTCATCTTTGAGATAGGCGTCCCGTCCGATGAACCAGCATTTGAATGTCTTCACGGAGGAATGGAAACCGGCTTCATTGACCTTGATGTTCAGATCACCGGCCATTTCGTGACCGTAAAGGGGCAGTCCGGCTTCCGTGCGCAGACTGTCGCGGGCACCCAGACCGCAGGGTTTGAGCCCCAGCGGAGCGCCTGCCTCGAGCAGTTTGTTCCACAGATCAGTGAGCTTGTCCGGATGGACAAAGAGTTCAAAGCTGATTTTTTCTCCGGTGTAACCGGTGCGGGCAAGATACAGGTCAAATCCACCGACAATGGCGTGAGTCACGCAGCCCTTCTTGAGCGCCTTGATCTTTCCGGCATCTTCTTCGGAGCATCCCAGGGCAGTCAGCACCTGAACAGAGATGCGTCCCTGCAAAGCCAGGTCAACACGCATACGCTCACCGGCTTTCGGGTCGCGCAGGTTTTCAAGCTTTACGCCGCGCCCAAATGCCCGGGCAGACGGACGGCTGCGGTCCACGAGGACGGTTCCTTCCCGGACGGCATTCAGCCAGGCCCAGTCCTTGTCATCATTGGAAGCGTTGACGACGATCAGGTATTTTTCATCGCCGATGCGGTAAATGATCAGGTCATCGATCACATTAGCGTCCGGATCAAGCAGGTGTGTGTAAATCGTATCCCCGACAGCCAAAACGGAAATATCGTTGGCGCAGACACTGTTCAGGAAGGGCAGCGCGTCGGCACCGTTGGCTTCATAGACACCCATGTGGGAAACGTCAAAGAGACCGCCCGCTTGACGGACCGCGTTATGTTCTTCCTTGATGGATGTGTACCAGACCGGCATATCCCAACCGGCGAACGGGACCATCTTTGCGCCCAGCGCTTTGTGTGTCTCATACAACGGAGTGCGCTTGATCGGTGCGTTTTCGTCTTCAGCATAAGCAGAGAAGTCAAACTCCGGCAGCGGGGTGCCTTCATCCGGTCCCATGCCGATGGCGTAGGCTTTCGTGAAGGTTGGCGAGGTACATTCTTTGGCGTCAACCATCTTACATTCATCAATATAAACCGGTCCCGGCAGACGTTTGCGTAAATCTTTGTCGAATTTTACAAATCCGTCGGATAGATCGCGCAGCCAGGCTGCGGCCCATCCGGCATCATCCGGTTTGCAGGAGAATTGATAGCCGTCCGGGCGGAGCGTCAGCGTGCCGCGGATTTCGTTCCCGTCGACAGAAAGGACGGTTTCCTGACATTCCCCTTCTGAAAGGGCTTCCGCATCGGAAAGAAATGCGTAGTTGACAAATTCTCGGAAGTTCCCGCCATGGATGAGCAGGTTGGATTTACCCTTGGCCGTCTTGAATTTGTCATCCGCGTAATAGAAATTCGGATAGCCGAACTTCGGGTCATCACTGAGTTCATGGCATTTTTCAGCCAGGGCGCGGACGCGCAGCTTGGCATTTTCGATCACGTCAAAGTCTACACGGGCACGCTGCAGCATGGATTTCGCACCGGGCATGGCATAGGGATGGAAAGCGTAAAGAACATCGGCAATGATATCGGCGAGTTCCTTCATGTCATCTTCCTTGAGCCCGATTTGTGTCACGCAGGCGGTGCCCATGCGGATGCCGCTGGCTTTGAGGGCTGATTTGTCCCCCGGGATGGTGTTGCGGTTCAAAACGATCCCGATATTGTCTAAAACGCGGGCAGCGATATCGCCGGAGAGTTCAGTGCCGTCTTCGCCCCTGACCGCTTTGCAGTCCAGCAGGAGCATGTGACAGTTGGATCCCTGATAAGGCACCTTCAGCCCGCGGGCTTTGAATTCCGCGACCAGCGCCTGGGTATTTTTGAGAATCTGCGCCTGATATTCTTTATATTCCGGTGATTTGGCAAGTTTAAAGATCGTGCAGAGGGCCGCGAATACCTGTGTATGCGGGCCGCCCTGTTCACCGGGGAATACGGCTTTGTCGATGATTTTGCTGAGTTTCGGATCGGTGGTTAGCAGTACAGCGCCGCGCGGTCCGGTGATGGTTTTGTGGGTAGTGAAAGAGATCACGTCTGCGTATCCCACCGGCGATTCAACTACGCCAGCGGCGACCAGACCGGCAATGTGGGCGATATCCGCGAGCAGATAGGCGCCAACGGAATCGGCG
This sequence comes from Anaerolineaceae bacterium, assembly GCA_017417055.1. Classification (GTDB taxonomy): domain Bacteria; phylum Chloroflexota; class Anaerolineae; order Anaerolineales; family Anaerolineaceae; genus Flexilinea. The sequence continues at coordinate 8,605 of JAFPZX010000040.1, read as the reverse complement.
ATTTCCCGGTAGCGTTTCCAGTCCGGTACGTACGGATAGGATGTGTAGCCGCAGATGATCATGCGCGGTTTATGTTCCAGAGTCAGACGCTGCAGTTCGTCATAATCGATCATTTCGGTTTCCGGGTCTACGGTGTAGTGGACGATGTTATAGAGCTGTCCGGTGCGGTTTGCCGGTGAGCCGTGGGAGAGGTGACCGCCGTGCAGCAGGTCCATTGCAAGGACCGTGTCGCCGGGGTTGATGATATGATAAGCCGCGTTGTTTGCCGGAGCACCGGAGAGCGGCTGAACATTGACCTGTATCTTGTCGGCAGGCACTCGGTCATTGGCGAATACCTCCGCGCAGCGGCGTCTTGCCAGCGCTTCGAGAACATCAACATATTCCACGCCCTTATAATATCGCGGGTCGGAATTGCGGCGGTAGTTCCCGAGACTGTAATCCAGATCCAAAATTTCCTCTTCACTCATTTTGCGTGTAGCTTCGTCCGGGTAGCCTTCCGCATAAACGTTCTGAAAGACAGAACCGAGTGACTCACGGATGGATTCCGGAGCAAAGGATTCACTCGCAATCATGATCAGTTTGCGTTTTTGTCGTTCTTCTTCGAGAGAGATAAGGTTGGCAATGGCCTCATCCACATCGATCAGTTTCCCCTGAAACAAATAATTTTCCATAAACCTCCTGTACGGCTGTATGCCGCCGGTTGATTGATTTTTCCACTTCATCCGGTACTGTCGGATTTGATCAATGCTTTGTTACTGAATTGTACCATTGAAAACATGATTATATAATGTATAATATCAAAAAAGCCGGTCATTTTCAATGTAAAAAAGGAAAGTGTCGTATGAACGCAAATATGAATTGGACAGATTTAGAACATGTTATTCAGACGCAGGGATTGAAACTGCTCAGCGGGTTGGTGGTGCTGGTCACCGGGATTTTTCTTGTACATTGGATACAGAAATTAACCGGCCGTTATCTGAAAAAGATCAAGGTTGAACCAACACTTGAATCTTTCCTGAACAATGTTATCCGGATCATCCTTTACCTGGTCGTGATCCTGACGGCAGCTAACGTGATGGGGATCCCGCTGACATCTATCATAACGCTGATCGGTTCCGCCGGGGTCGCTGTCTCATTGGCTTTGCAGGGTGCCTTGAGCAACCTTGTGGGTGGCGTTATGCTGCTGCTCCTGAAACCCATCAAAGTTGGTGAATACGTCAAGTTCAATGATGCCAACAGTTCCATTGAAGGAACGGTCCGGGCTATCGGGGCTTTTTACACAGAACTGATTATGCCCGACAACCGCCGGCTTTCTATTCCCAACAGCAGTTTGACAAACACCCCAATCGTCAATTTTTCGCGGGAAGGGACCCGGCGGCAAGACCTGAATTTTACAGTCAGTTATGAGGCTGATATTGATGAAGTTTTTGCTGTGCTGAAAGATCTCGCTGCCGGCGATTCCCGAATTTTGCGCGATCCGGCACCGGAGGTTTACCTTTCGGAATATGGCGACAGCAGCCTGGTTTTCATTTTGCGGATCTGGTGCGCAAGCGATGACTACTGGGATGTTCGGTATAAACTGATGGAAAATGGAAAACGGGCTCTGGACAAAGCCGGAATTGAAATTCCCTATCCGCAGATGGATGTACACATCATCGGAAAACAGTGATTTGAAAGCGTTTGTGAAATATTCAGTATTTCCTTATTCTTTGGGCTTCCCGCTGGTTATTACTTCGGCGATTCGCGTTGGATTAGAACCGCGGTTGCCAAGACGGTCCAGCATCATTTCACAGGAAAGCCCTGTGGCGAAAAACTGGAACCCGACGGTGATCAATAAAATCCCCAGTGCCAGCAGCGGCCGGGTCCCGATTCCCTGTCCGCCAAGCCATTGAACGGTCAGGATCAGGCAGATAATGATGCCGATACCGCACATCAGCAGTCCCGGCCGTCCGAAGAAGTGCATCGGACGGTCTCCGTAGTGGAGCAGGAAAGAGCTTGTCATGGAATCGAACAGTCCCCGCAAGTAGCGTTCAAACCCGTATTTGGAATGTCCGTGTTTGCGGGCATGATGCTCAACCGCGGTCTCTCCGGTGGAAAACCCGAGCCGTTTGGCCTGGATGGGAATGTAGCGGTGCATTTCACCATAAAGGTTCAGATTGCGGTAAACGATCTGTCTGTAAGCTTTGAACCCGCAGTTGAAATCATGAATATGGATCCCGGACATTTTGGCGGTGACCCAGTTGAACAGTTTGGAGGGAATCCGTTTTTCCATCGGGTCATGACGAACCTGTTTCCATCCGGAAACAACATCAAACCCCTCGTCCATTTTTGCGAGCAATTTGGGAATTTCAAAGGGGTCATCCTGTAAGTCGGCGTCCATGGTGATGGCAATCTCGCCTGTGGCTTTTTCAAAACCGGCCTGCAGTGCCGCTGCTTTCCCGAAGTTTTTACGGAAGCGGATGAGTGTGACTTTTTCAGGTTTCTCTTGTTGTTCGCTTTGAGATATGATAGCTCTGATTTTGTCGGTTGAGCCGTCTGTAGAGCCGTCATCAATAAAAATCACTTCATACCGGTCATACCCGTTTTGTCCGCAGCTTTGCTGAATTTGCGCGAAAAGCTCCTCAATGCTTTCTTCTTCGTTGTATACCGGGATAATGAATGATAGGGTTGGTGACATAAAGGAACCTGCCGAGTCTTAGAATCTATATAATGTTACCACAGAAAACGGGTTTTATATGTTTCTGCATAGTTACGATAAGTGTTCAATGAACAGCTGCAATTTGATTCGTGAAAATCCTTTTCTCATGATAAAATTTTCTTGAAAAAAACTGTTCAGAAAAACGGGTGGGGGAGAAGCGTCCCTGCTGACCCGCGGAGAGGTTTGTTTTGGAACAATATATCAAAGGAAAACGCACTGTATTCATAACCACAAAGAATACCGACTATATCCGGAATGATCAGGAGATCAAACTGCTGCAAGCTTCCGCGGCTGAGGTGAAAGTGATTGGATCACTGAGCAGCAGCTATTTTCAGCGGCTCTTGAAGATTTTTCGGGAGATCCTCTTCACTGATTTCCGAAAATATGACACGGTATTTATCGGTTTCGCACCGCAGGCTGTGCTGCCATTTTTCCACTTCAAATTCAAAAATAATGTCATTATTGAGGATTTCTTTATTTCTTTCTTCGACACCTTATGCTGCGACCGGAAAAAATTCAAAGAAAATTCGCTCATGGGAAAGCTGCTGAAACGGCTGGATCGCCGGACGCTGCAGCTGGGTGATGTGGTTGTCTGCGACACAAAAGCGCATGGCAGATATTTTGCTGAAGATCTTGGATGCGATCCGGGAAAACTGAGAGTTCTTTATCTGGCGGCGGATGATTCGATTTACTATTCTCGTCCTGAAATTCACAAGAATCCCGATGACCCTGTACAGGTGTTGTATTTCGGATCCATTCTCCCGCTGCAGGGCGTGGACGTGATCATGCAGGCAGTGGCTTTACTGAAAGACAGGCGTGACATTCATTTTGAAATCATCGGACCGCTGCCGGAAAAATATCGTGTAGATTCCGGAAACGTGACATATCATAGCTGGCTTACGCAGAATGATTTGGCGGAGCATATTGCTGCTTCAGACCTGTGCCTTGCCGGGCATTTTTGCGGTGATATCGAAAAAGCCAAACGAACGATTCCTGGGAAGGCTTATATTTACGAGGCAATGAAAAAGCCCATGATCCTTGGTGAAAATGACGCCAATCGGGAAAGATATACCGAAGGTGAATCGATCCGCTTTGTAAAGATGGGCGATCCGGAAGCGCTGGCAGATTGTATTGTCAGGAGCTGTGAAGATATTCGTACAAAGGGTGTGTTTGCGAAATAGGGCTGAAAAGAGGCTGTTTTGAAAAAGCTGAAAATAGCGGGCAATATTCTGATGGTCATTGCTCTCGTTTTCGTGGTGCGGCGGTTGTTCAGCATCGATTGGACTTCTGTGATCACGGGAAAGAATTTGTTTTGGTTTGTACTGTATATTGCTGTTTATACGGTAATTGTCCTGGTCAGTTATTATCCGTGGCGGATTTTGGTCTCTGTGTTTATTGGTTCTGAAAAATCATTGGCCAAACATGATTTGACATTTTGTTATGTGTTTACAAAGGCAAATATTCTGAAATATGTACCGGGTAATGTGTTCCAGTATGTCGGACGGAATGAAGTGGCCTCGATTCTCGGGCTTGACCATGCCGGTGTCGCAATGGCTACACTTTCCGAGGTCATTTTGATGGCAGCTTCTGCCGCGCTTTGCTCACTTGTCCTGATCGGTTCTTATACGATACAGTATTTGAAAGCCCATCTTCTGAAGATTCTGGCCGTAGGAATAGCTGCTCTTGTTATTCTGTCTGCGGCTGTTTTTTTCCTGTTCAAATGGAAAAAAGAGAAAGTTACGGAATATTACAATAAATATAAAAAGATCCTTTCAAAAAAACAGACGGCGGCACGGTTGCTGCTGGTTTTTTGTATTTATACAGTAATTTTTCTCTGTATCGGGCTGCTTTTTATCGCTGTGATGAATTTATGCTCCGGGAAGGCTCTCCCCCGTTCCGTTTACGGGATGGTGATAGGCGGGTTTATCCTGTCCTGGCTGGCAGGATATATCACGCCGGGTGCTCCCGGAGGTATCGGCGTGCGGGAATTGATCCTGGCACTGGTTTTTTCCGGTTCATCCTTTGCCTCAAAGGAAACGATCGTTGCAGCTTCTGCATTGTATCGTGTTATCAACACTTTTGGTGATATTATTGCATTTGTGATCATGTTTGTCGTTTATCACGCAGCTGCGAATAAATCAGGATTGTCTGACGCGGACAAACAAAAAACGAATGATCGGGAGTAAACGCGGATGGAGACTTTGCACAGTGAGCGCTTTATCAAGATATTTACAGTAACGGCAGCGCTGCTGATCCTGCTGTTATGCTGTTTTCTAACATGGCATGAGATGCGGGTGGAACCAATCGATGTCAGCGGGATCCCGGTCCTGACGCTTGATGATGAAATCGCCGTTAAATTCGATGAAGTTTCTTATGAGATGGATCCTATAGACGGAGAAAGAATGAACATTCGCGGATGGGCTGTGATCCGGGGAAGGGAGACCCGTCCGGTGAGCATTCATGTCCTTTTGCGGAACAGGGAGACAGGGCAGTGTTTCCGTTTGCCGACAGAAATTAAAACCCGATCGGATGTGACGGAGCAGTTCCGGGACGATTATACAAATTATGACAGTTCCGGTTTTGTTTCCTCATTTGTTTCCCGCCGTTTTGATTTTTCTCATAAAACCTATGATGTGTTGATTTTATATGAACTCTCGGATGGTGTCCGCCTGATCGATCCACAGCAGCTACTTGAGCGGAAAGGTGACGAATCATGAAAGCCATTTTATCAAAAGTAAAAAAATGTTTTCAAACGCATCCGGATGCTGTTCTGGCTGTGATCGCGATCCTTTACGGTCTGATGTTCCTGCCTGCGATCATTATTCAGGACGACTTGAAATGGCTCTCCAGCGTAGACACCCTGAAAAACACCTTGAAGCTGGTTTATTCTCAATATTACACCTGGTCTTCGCGGGTGATTATCAATCTGGTGTGGTATCTGGTTTTGAGATTTGGAAAGGTAGCCTGGGCTTTGTATATGGCTGTTTCAGCTTTTGTTTTGATGAAAGCCTTGCAGCTGCTTTCGGATGATGACCATAACCACCTGATCCATTGGTTTTCCGTGACGATGCTGATGCTGTTTCCAAGCGTTTTTTTTGTGTCGGCAGGCTGGATCGCTACCACGACATCCTACTTCGGACCTCAGGCTTTCGGGCTGATGGCGCTTGTGCCGATCAAAAAATGCCTGAAGGATGAAAAAATCGGAAAATGGGAATGGGTCTTTTATCTTGTCTGCCTGATTTATGCGGCGAACGCGGAGCAGATGTGTGTCGTGCTGCTTGGCTGCTATCTGGCCGCAGAGGTTTATTTTCTTGTCAGAAAAAAGCGCCATTCCATGATTATCGTTTTTCTGCTGGTGACGGCAGCAAGTTTCGTGTTTATGCTCAGCTGCCCCGGGAACTGGGCACGGAAAGATCAGGAAATCATTCGCTGGTTCCCGACCTACGGGATGCTGGACAACATCGACAAAGCCGATATCGGGATTTCCACTACGCTGCACTGGATGTTCGCGGAAAGTTCCCTGATCGTGATCTTCATCTGTCTGATGCTGACATTCCTGGTATGGAAGCGCTATAAAGGGTTTCTTTTCCGCTGTCTGGCTGTGCTGCCTTTGGCGGCTGTCCTTTTCCTCGGTCCTTTGAAAAATGTTCTTGCTGCTGTTTTCCCGTATGCTTCTTTTATCAGTTACGATGTTGATTATTATGGTTCCTTCACCGTCGGTGAACTTGGCGGAGGTGTCGGGAGGATCCGGTTCGCTTTGTTCCTGTTCATTGCTTTGTGTATCGCTGCAGAGGTGATTTTGTTGAACGATACTATCACCGGTCTGTTGGTTGATTCTGCGCTGATCATAACCGGTTTTGGATCACGGGTGATGATGGCTTTTTCTCCGACAGTTTATATGTCAAACATCCGGACTTACTCAACCCTTGTTGTCTGTCTGTTCGCTTTCGCGATGCACATGTTTTCGCATAATCTCTCTCACTTGAATGTGCGTGAAAAACAATATGCCAGATGCATGATGGCAGGGATCATCCTGTTCGGAATTGTTGATTTAGCCTGTCTTGTGGCAACCTACGGTCATTCCTGAAATAAACCTGCGTCAAAGAGAAATTCACATTAATCAGCGTTTGTCTAATCTATTGTATATGCGGCGTTTCGCAGGACTGTCAGCGCTTTTTCAAAGTTCTCCTGTTTGACCAGAATGTAGTCTGTGTTGAACGTGGAAACCGCGAAAATGCCGATTCCGTTCTCAGCAAGGATCCCGGATATTTTTGAAAGGATTCCGATGAGGGAAAAATCCAGTGTTCCCTCGATCCGGAAGCCTTTCCAGCCATCCTCACGATTGGTCGTGTTTTGCGGTGTGTCTTCCGTCCGGCAGACAAGGGAGAGCTCTTCATCGGTCTTTCCGATAAAGTAAAAGGGCTTACGGAGGTCAATGTCTGCTTCGTTGGCTAATTGACAAACTGTCAAGTCATATTCAAGTTTTTTTAGCTTCATATTTCTAAAAATCCAATCTAAAGACGGGGCGATTACTCCGGAACTGTCCCCTCACTGACCACTGATCACCGGTCACTGCCTACTGAATTACAAATCAATTTTTCCTTTGTTGAAGCACAGCGGATATACACCCATTATTACGAACGCAGTGATTGCGTAACGGAACGCGCGGATCAGGAAGGAAGCGGTGGAAGTGGATTCAAGCAGTTCTTTGGGGAAGGGGAGCTTCAGCAGTGCTGCGCATCCCGCAAATATGGCACCGCCGAGAATCACGCGGATCATGGCATAAAGATAGCTTTTTGCCGGTTGGAAATTGATATACTTCTTTTCAAAGAGGAATCCTAAAACGCTTCCGGTGAGGAGTCCGTAAGATGTATAGAAGTCGGTGCTTTTGCAAAAGAAAAACCCCGGCAGTCCCATGATCAGCACAATAACAAAAATCCAGCTGATATCCTTTACCTTTTTCAGCAGCAAGTCAATGAGGAACATCACCAGCAGCCCAAGGATCCACCCAACGATAACATCCGTAGGATAGTGGACTCCAACGACAGGACGGGAAATTCCGACGAGAAACGGGAGCAGCAGACAGATAAACTTCAATATTTTATTGTTTTTTATATACCGGGCTGTGAGGGTAAATATATTGATGGAATTGGCGGAATGAAGCGAGGGAAAAGAAAACCCCTGCAGAGCGATATCATATATATCCCCTTTTTCAGCCGGGCGGAGACAGCTGATTGACTTATGGTCAAAGTATGGCCGCCTTCGGAGTGCGATGTTTTTGATCATGGATCCCAGCAGGCAGACGGAAAAAACGTTGGCAGCCATATATTTTCCGTATTTTTTGTCAATGCCCCAGTAAAAAAGCCCGATGATCATGACGAAGATGATCGGTTCGCCGAATGTTGAGAAAAAAGAGATAATCCTTGTGCCGATAGGACCTAAATGGGTCTGGAGCCAGACCATCAGGTCAACTTCCCAGTTGTAATAAAATGTGATGCCGGTAGTTTCCATATCTTCCTCTTTGTTATTATCTATGGTTCCATTTTATCATTATTTCCCGCTTTTGATTTGCAAAACTCACCCGGGATTGGATGATTTAACATAAAGCACTGCGATTCACGGAGCACATGCGGGACTGATACCTTGTGCCGCATAAGCCGGCACAGGCGTGTCTGCACCCAAGTGCGTCACAGCAATATTTGCTGACGCCGGGATAGTCCCCATATAGTGGTAATCATTTATTGCCGAATGTCAATGTTAAGCAGTTGTGTCTGTTTCAAATTTCCATAGAAATATTTAAAGAAGTTCACTGCTATTGATTATATCTCTAAATAATTGATAATAAGGTGCGGACGCTTTTCCGGAAGACACGATCGGAAATGAAGCTTGATGGATTTGAGGTTGATC
>JAFPZX010000039.1 GCA_017417055.1 Anaerolineaceae bacterium | reverse complement strand
CTTTCAACACAATTCCCCAATCAAAATCAGGAGAAGGTTTTCTTTTTACCCAGGGGCGGGGATCAGGCGCGAACATAAGTTCAGGATTTTTCTCGTTCCTGCTTGCTTTTCTTCCCCAATATGTATAGATTTCATCTCTTCCAAGCCATTCTTTTAAATCAGGCACATCGTTTTCGTTAACCTTACGAATAATCAATCTGTCTGTTTCAAGAACTGGTTTATTGATCTCATAATCTTTTAACATAGTTTCCTCCGTCAAATTTTGATTTGTCGATTGTTCATTTACTTCAAACCCGCTATAGTTTTATATTTCGGTATCCGGCGGAGGATTCCTGTCAGCAGGATCTGCATATTGAAAAACCCTGCTGATCCGGGTGGATCAGCAGGTGGGTTGGGACGGATAATTCCTTATTTTCCGGCCTATTAACAATTCCGTAACTTCCGGTTTTCCTGTTCAACATTTACTCTTCAAATTGCTGACTACAACTCTTTTGACAGCAGCCACCAGGCTTCTTCTTCGTACTCCAGCTGGTTGTTTTCATCCATACCGCAGGGATCATAATGGCAATCTTTGACCTTCTTATTAAACCCCAAGCGGCGATACAATCGAATATTCTGCGGTTCATTACTGCCAACGCCTATGGTTGCAACATGGAATCCAATCTCTTTTAACTCCGCAAGGACCTTGTTCATGATTCTGCTGCCAAGTCCCTGTCCACGGTATTCTTCTTTTACCCGAAATGCGCACAGATACGCAGTGGTTTTTCCGTCAGCAAAATCCTTATCGTCCAGATTCAAAAAGACATATAGTTCTCCGATCAATTCTCCATCGTTGTCCAGAGTCCAGAAGATGGTGTTTCCTGAAGAAATATTCCGGTAGAAGAACTTTGCTGTATAAGAAGCTGAAATATCGTCCTGATATGCCATTCTTATCTATTCTCGGATTGAAACATGGTATAGGGATTATCTTGTCATTATTTCCTTCAGGCAATGGTCAGCCAGCCATTTGGCTACTCCGTCCTCATCATTGGAGAGCGTGATCTCATCTGCTGCTTCCTGCACTTCCTGGATTGCGTTGGCCACCGCGATCCCGGTGCCGCAAAACCTCAGCATTTCAATATCATTCAGGTCATCACCGAAGGCAACGGTATCCTCCGGACTGATTCCGCTGATCTCAGCCAGGGCTCTGATTGCTGCCGTTTTTCCGGATGCTGCCGGCATAAAAGCATACCATTTTTCTCCTCGGTAACACTGCAGTTTGCTGTTCGTTCTTGCTGCAATTTCCTTGGCAACAGATTCATCCGGCAATTCGGCCACGATTTTGTTTGCCTGTACATCCAGCGGAGATGAATAATCGCAATATACAGCCTTATGGAGTTTTTCCGATTCAGAAATATGATAACTGTTCCAATAGACGGTTTTTCCGCAGGCTGCTGTGATCTCTGCTCCGGGAGCTGCTTCTGCGATACTTGAAATAACACTGTTCGTTTCAGCTGCAGAGAACGCACACGAATAAATACATTGACCATGTGAATGAACCAGCGTTCCGTCGGTTGTAATCTCATAATCAGGGTTCAGCAAATCAATATACCGTTCAGCGCCGATCCAATACCGTGCTGTAGCAATGGCAAACCGGATTCCTTTTGTCCGGCAGGCAGTAAGAATCTGAAGCGTCTTTCCCGAAACACTTCCGTCCTGTTTCAGCAGTGTATGATCCAGATCGGTCAGTATCATCCTGATCATCATTGACCTCCGATTTCTGTTCCAACGAATGTCTCAATAAAAGTTCACGAAAATGCCGGCCTCCCGGCACCGCTTTTCTACATTTCCAGACTGTTTGGGTCCAAAAGAAACTCGCGTATACCCATTGTAACATACCCATGTTCATCCCGCTTAGGCTTCAGGCTTTTTTCCACCAGGATGATTTTTTTAAATGAGTCTCCGGTATGATTGAAAGATTTAATTTCCTGCGCCTTCTTCTTTTCATCCTGGATCTCATAAGCGGATTGAATGTAATAGCGTTTGCTGCCCAGGTTTGCAACAAAGTCGATTTCCAGTTGTTTACGCTGAAGCTGCCCTTCCGCGTTTTTTTCTCTGATCTCTACGACGCCGACATCAACCAGATAACCGCGGCGTCGAAGTTCCATATAGACGATATTTTCCATCAGATGGGAGGGTTCATTCTGTCTGAAGGACAGCCTGGCATTTCGCAGACCGGTATCTTCAAAGAAGATCTTATAGGGCGTATTGATATATTTTTTGCCTTTCACATCGTACCTTTTGACGATATTGATCAGGAAAGCCTCCTGCAGGAAAGTCATGTACTGACTGAT
>JAFPZX010000038.1 GCA_017417055.1 Anaerolineaceae bacterium | reverse complement strand
GCGCGAAATTCCTTATGTTCCAGGATGATCCGGGCGAGGGGATGCAGGCTTATATTTTCAAGCGTTTTTACTGGTGGGAGCAGGAATGCAGCGAGCAGATCGAAAAAGCCTTCGGGGCGAAGCTGATCTACCGCAGCTGGAAAGAGGTCAACCGCAAGGCGCTCACGTATGATCCGGCTGAAGCACTTGCCGTTTTCAATTCATGGAACCTGCCCTGCGAGGGACTGACGGATGAGCACCGGATCCCGGTCGGACAGCTTTATCTGGCCATCAAAGCGGAGATCGAAGCGCTCGGGGGCGTTGACGGCATCGGGGCGAACTGCCTGAATGAGTCGATGTATTCCCGGACGACCCCCTGCATCATCTGGAACCAGCTTTTTGAGCAGTTCGGCATCATCTGGTGCTGTGAAGGGGATACGCTGTCGCTGATCAGTACTTACGTGCTGTATCAGTCGCTGCGTCAGCCGATCATGATGACGAATATTTATCCTTTCCTGGTCGGGAAAGCTGCGATCCATCATGAAAAGATCGATGACTTTCCGCCGGTTCCGGATCCGGAGAATTACGCGCTCGGGGTCCACTGCGGTTATGCAGGTTTCGCTCCGCACTGTTTCTGCCGGCGCTGGAAGGCCGTTCCGAAGGTCCTTGAGATCGTCGGACAGTACGCGCATGTGATCGACGGTGAACTCCCTGCCGGGGATATGGTCCTTGCCAAGATCAATCCCGGCTTTGACCGGATCACCGTGATACCGGGAAAAATAGAGAAGTATGTTCAGTTCCCGGGGACAGACTCCCGGAACGCTTCTTTGCTGCATTACGCAAAGGGTGAGGATGTGATGGAGGAACTTCCCAGCCATCATCAGATGATCATTACCGGCAGACAGAAAGCGGCGATCTCTCAGATCGCCAGGGTTTTCGGCTGGGAGCTGAATGTTATCGAATAAAAATAATTCCCGTGCTCCGGTCGTTTTCTCAGGAGCACGGGGCAATATCGGAAAAGGACGGACCTCCATGTTCACTGCAAAGCGGACCGGGGCCGTCCTTTCCGTCTGAATTGAACCGGGATTCCGCCGGGACCTTATCCGATTCGGATCTTTCCTGTGGAAAGTCCGGCTCCGGTGCGTAGCGGCTTCCCTTTCACACTATGAGTACACCCGCCCGGTTGTATGGGGAAACATGTCAGACCGGATAAAATGTTTCCGCAGCCGGTAAACTTTTTGCAGATGTCTGGACAACATGTCGATTTTGATGAATTCCCCGAAAACTGTGCCGTAAAGTTATTTAGACAAGATTGAAAATTTATCCTGCATGGTCTTTTTACCTGCCGATCGTGCTCTGAATGTCCGGCTTCCCGCGGGGACTTCAGGACTAAGATAAAAAAAGGAGCGGATGCTGTAGAAGCCGCTGAAAAAGTGAGATAAAAATAGATGAAAACAAGATGAGAGAAAAACTCCCATCTTGTTTTTTTGTTAAGGAATCAGAAAATTACTCGTAAAACGGGCGATTAAATTATAATTATATATATAAAGGAATCGCCATGATAACGAGACAAACAGAACTCAAAATAAGTAAATATATGGAACTGTATGACATATTGGTTCCCAAAGATAATAAACTTCGACAGATCAAAGAAATGATAGATTTCGAATTCATTTATAAAGAAGTGAAAAACAAGTACTGTCCAGACAATGGGCGAAACGCAAAAGATCCGATCCTGTTGTTCAAATATTTGTTATTGAAAGTTATAGATGGAATGTCGGATATAGGGGTTGTGGAACGGTCAAGATATGATTTGTCATACAAATATTTTCTGGATATGGCGCCGGAAGAAACAGATATGATAGATGCCAGCACATTAACAAAATTTCGGAAATTACGGTTGAAGGATTGTAATTTATTGGACTTGTTAATCGGTGAAACGGTAAGAATAGCAAAAGACAAGGGGCTCATAAAGAGCAAGAATATTATTGTCGATTCGACTCACACAGCATCAAGATATAACCCGAGAAAACCGATAGAAGTATTGAAACAAAGCACAAAGAAACTTCGAAAAGATATATATAGATTTGATGAGGAAATAAAAAAGGTATTCCCGGAGAAGCCAATAGAAGATGATCTTGAAACAGAGATTCAATATACTAACGAATTACTCAATATCGTTGAGGAGCAGGATGCATTATCGGAGATACCGAGTGTCGTGGAAAACATCCGTGTCGTAAAAGAAGTATTGGAAGATATCAACGAAGCAAAAACATTTTCACTGGATCAGGATGCCAAGACCGGACATAAAACAAGTGACACATCCTTTTTCGGATACAAGACGCATATCGCAATGACAGAAGATCGAATCATTACTTCCGCCATAATAACGTCCGGAGAAAAGCCAGATGGGAAGGAGTTAGTGTCTCTCATTGAAAAAACAAAAGCGGCTGGTATTGAAGTGGAAGCTGTTATTGGAGATACCGCATATTCAGAGAAGCCCAATCTGGAATATGGAAAAGAACAGAATATTGAAATCATTTCCAAGCTACACCCGGTCATTATGACCGGTTTTAGAAAAGATGACCATGGTTTTTATTTCAATAAAGATGCCGGTTTGTTTGTCTGTCCTCAAGGACATATGGCTACAAGAGTAAGTCATTGTGTTTATAAAAAACATCCTGAAAAAACTGATATAACAACATATTATTTTGATGTTGAAAAATGTAAATTCTGTCCAACGAGAAACGGCTGTTACAAAGAAGGTGCTGCGACTAAGTCATTTACAATTACTCATACCCATCCAACCCACCTGAAACAACAGGAATTTATGGAAACCGAGCATTTCAAAACGCTGGCTAAAAAACGTTATATGATTGAAGCAAAAAATGCTGAATTGAAAAACAGCTACGGTTATGACACTGCTAATTCAACCGGTATTTCCGGAATGCAATTGCAAGGTGCAATAACAATATTTGCCGCTAACCTTAGGCGTATTGTATCTCTCTCCAGCAATTCATGAAAAATTCTTGAGAAAAACATCCTTTTTTCGGCGTTTTTATTCATAATAAATAAAAAATGAGCCCATTTCTTCTAAAAAAAGGCTCATTTTTTATTTTTATATGAAATCTTTAGACTTCTTCAGCGGCCTCGGTTGAGCACCGCGCACGCAAGGTTCACCCATTTCGCAGTTGTCAGCGGATCCTGTCCGGTCAGGCGGGAGACGCCCGCCAGTACGATCGAATAGAAAGGCGGGAAGTGCGTGATCGCCCTCGGCAGCCCGTCGCCGCCGATCCGGACATAGCCTTTTCCGGCCAGCAGGCTGCGCGCCCCGCCGATATACGCAGAAGAGTCATTGGTGAGCCCTACACCGAAGGGCGTCGAATAAAGGAACAGCACCGCGGCCATTCCGCATAACAGGATCATCGCAATAAAAGGAAGTGTTTTCCGCATCGGACCTCCGTTATCACCGGCATCTGTCAGAAAATTGCGGGATCCGGATCCCGGACCCTGAGCAAGATTATAGCAAAGAATGAGGGAGCAGCCGCGGGCTCGTTATTACGAATCACTTTTTTTGGGGAAGAAAATCACGGTGGTTG
>JAFPZX010000037.1 GCA_017417055.1 Anaerolineaceae bacterium | reverse complement strand
GGGGTCTGGGAATTCAGGGTCTTGTCTTCTGTTTTTTTAATGGGCGGCAGTTTGTCATCGATGTCGCCCTTGTCGTTGCGGGCCGGTTCTTCCGTGGTTTCTTCCATTTTAATAGGATAACGGATGTAATCGGGATATTTTTTCACCAGGCTTTCCAGCGTCCAGTAGCTGGTCATATCCTGTTCCGCCCCTTCGCCCGCATAGGCTTCGCCCAGCTGCAGGGTGATGCTGGTGCCGTGTTTTTCCACCTCGCAGGGCTCGATGGTATAGGTTCCGTCAGCAGCGGACTCCCACTTCCAGCCTTCTTTTTCCCCGGCCTTGCGGGTTATCAAAGTCACTTTATCCGAAACCATGAACGCGGAATAGAAACCTACGCCGAACTGACCGATCAGGTCTTTGGTGGTTGCGTCGGTTTTCGCTTCTTTGCCGGCTTCTTCCTCTGCCTTTTTTGCAATCTTATTGGCTTCTTCCAGCTTGGCCAGGAATTCCTTGGTACCGGACTGGGCGATGGTGCCGATGTTTTTGATCACTTCTTCTTTGGTCATGCCGATGCCGTTATCCGTAATGGTAAGGGTCTTTGCCTTTTCATCCGGGGTCAGGCGGATCACAAACTCGCTGTCCCCTTCCAGCAGTTCGCTGTGGGTAAGGGACGCAAAACGCAGCTTGTCGATGGCGTCGCTGGCGTTGGAAATCAGCTCACGCAGAAAAATCTCGTGGTTGGTGTAAATGGAATTAATCATTAAATTCAGCAGCTGTTTGGTCTCGGCCTGAAACTCAAACTTTTCTTTTTCATTTTCCATGGTAGTTACAGCTCCTTTTATTTTAAAAAATTATAAACAAAGCAGTACTGCACAACATCGTTGCAAAACAAACGTGTTTCAGCAACCAGTTTGCCGCGCAGATTCGTTGGCACTCTTTTGTGCAGAGTGCCAACCAGCACAATTATAATATCACTCTTTTTACAGAAAGTCAAAAAGTCAATGAATATTTCACAAATATTTTTCTGTTTACCATTTTTAATTTCACTCAACATTCATTCTGCCAAAAATAGAGGGGGCTCCTCAACTATAGATACTTTTGATACATTGTTGTAAGCATCACCGGCTTTCCGTATTTGTACAAGAACGGTTTATCAAAATGCAAAGATTGTAACACAACACACTGGAAAAAATATGTTAATTCACCTTTCATTTAAAAAGGATTTGCTTAATTCCTGTCGAATGATATACTTATTATGATAATGCTTTGAAGAAAGGAGGACGACAGCCTGATATGGAAGAAAAAATGCAGCTCCTTGTAATTGTTCCGCCGATGGCCTTATCTACTGAGTTTATTGAAAAACTTTCTAATGCATTTACCGTATTTACTATGGATAACGAAGAAGATGCCTACCGGTTCTTAATTCAGCGTGCCGCAAATATTTCAGCTGTGCTGCTTGATCTTGATCTGGCGCGGCAAAGCAATTTTTCGTTTGTGGATAAAATCAGTATGGATAAACTGTTCACTTCCATTCCGGTTATCGCCCTTTCTCCCAGACTTCCGAACCAGAAAGACATTGACTGCTTAAAACGCGGTTTTTCGGAACTGCTCACGCCTCCCAATGAGTGGGAACTTTTGGAAAAGCGTATCAACAATGCTATCCGGGCCAAAGACTCCCTCACCTTTAACGAAATTGTCAGGATGCTACAGCAACTTCCTTCTAATATTTTCTGGAAGGACACGGAAGGCCGCTATGTATTCATGACCCACTACTGGCGCCATATCAAACAGGATGATCCCCACTGGACCCTTCGCGGCAAAACGGATATGGATATCCGTAAGGATAAACACAATGCAAAAATCGCCATGGAGGCAGATAAAAAGATTCTGACTACCGGGCAGGGGACAGACTATGTCATTGAAGAAAATTATGATGGCGTACAGGAATTTCTGCAGCTGATCAAACGCCCCACCTATGATGAAAAAGGAAATATCAACGGCATCATCGCCCTGATCAATGACGTGACGAAACAGCACCTGCTGGAACTGGAACTGGAAAAGCGTTCCAAGACCGACGGCCTCACCGGCATGTTGAACAAAAGCGCTACGGAAGAGCTAATCCGCATGATGCTGCTCAATTATTACAAAGATAATAAAGAAAACAGTGCGTGTGCGCTGATGATGATTGACATAGATAAATTCAAGACTATCAATGACACGTTGGGTCATGCCAAAGGTGATATCGTTCTCAGCGCTATCGGCGGTATAATCAAGAACACCTTCAAGGGCATGGACGTGGCCGGACGAACCGGCGG
>JAFPZX010000036.1 GCA_017417055.1 Anaerolineaceae bacterium | reverse complement strand
TCTGCCAGGTAAATCTTCAGCGCGGCTTCTACATTGTCGCGGCAGGTCCCAAAACGGGTGATATGCGCTAATTCATCCACATCCGGTGTCTGCACCTGGATCCGGTCGCCGTTGATACTTTTTTCAACTGTTCCGCTCATATCAACCCTCCTTCGTTAGTTAGGAGTTAGGCGTTTGGAGTGAGGAGTTGTTTGCGTTCAGTCCCTGATCTTCGGGAACCTCATCACTCCTTACTACTTACTACTTACTTCTTACTCCTTATATTCAGAGTTTACAGCGGAAATTTGAAAAAGTAAACGGGCAATGTTGTCCCTTGACTTTTGTTTAAAAATGTGGTAGGGATATAGAACAAAGAACGGGACAGACCCCGGGAACCGTCCCGTTTGGGGTATATCTCAACATCAATTATTCAGTTTTTCCCGAAACAAACATAAATTCGGATTTTTATGCTCGAAGTCCCAGGTATGCAGGCTGTCCCCTCCGCACACAAGGGCATATCTGCAATCCCCGCACTGCGGACTGTCGGTTGTCCGATCCCGGCGGAAGATTTGGAAGCGGTTCTGCCACACATCCCATAAGGAATCCTGATAAATATTCCCCTGAACCAGCTCATTTCTTCGTTCGATATCCAGACAGGCAGCGATATCACCATTGCACTGAACACTCGCGATCATAATTCCCGCGCCGCAGATAAAAGGAGTCGTTCGGATTTTTCCCTCATAGGCATCGGGCAAAAAATGAGAACAGCCATAAGTTACTTCCATCTGACCGGGTTTTTGATCAAAATCCGATCTCTTTTTCTGAATAAAGCTGAACAAACGGAACAACTCTTCACGATCAAGCAGCAATTCACTGTTTTTTCTTGCCTCTCCAATCGGTTCAATATTGAGCACTTTCCACGAATCCACGTGAAGATCATTCACCTCGATATAAAGATCCTCCAACCGCGGGAGTGTCCGCTTCGTGATCACACTGGCCACCTGAACGTAGATACCATGGTTTTTCAGGATCCTGATTCCACGAACCGCATGGTCAAAAGCATGGCTATTCCGGCGCAGATAATTGTGTTCTTCGGCATTACCATCCAGACTCACCGCGGCAGAATAGATACGATTTTTCTTCATTTGTTCGGCAGTTTTATCTGTAAGGAGCATGGCGTTGGTCACCACAGACCAGTAAAGATTTGAATTATGCAGCGCTTCAATAATCTCCTGAAACCCCGGATGCAGCAGCGGCTCTCCGCCCGTCAGTACCACATGAACACGCCCTTCGTGCCCGGCAGTCTCACAGATCGTTTCAATAACCTTTTTTGTCTCCAAAAACCGGCTTCGCTGTGCATTACAGCTGCTTCCGCAATGCAAACACCGCAGATTACATTGATCTGTCAGTTCAAAGAACAGATAATGCAGCTCCGGGTTTTTGAAAAGGTGATTGCGGTGTATGGCAAATTGCAGACGATTTTGAAGCAAATCGTAACTATCCATACCGATGGAATTCTCTTTCCGGAAGGTCATTTTCACATTCATTTCCGCAATTTGGGCAATAACGGTCCATTGACCAGTTGCTCCCCTGCCATCTGTTTCCGCAGACATTACACTGATAATGTACAGTAACGGGCGGCGGTCCGTAAATCGTCATACAATCTTCAAAAGCTCTCTGTTCGAAAGTCAGTTTTAAATGCTTTTTTCTTTCCGTACCGCAGTACCGGCAATACTTATCATTCTCATCTTTAAATATCTTTTTACATTTTGGACAATGCGTTTGATTTGTAAATACTTTAAATAAACCGCTTTCCTCTATAAAACCAGATGCATTGGCTTTTTTCTGCGGGATCCGTTCTGTTGACACGCGAAATTCAAGAAACCCGATCGACAGGACATCTCCATCTTCCAACAACGTGCTTTTGTCATAAATGCACTTGTGATTGACATAAGTACCGTTTGTTGAATTTAAATCAGTTACGCTCAACGAATCACCGGCAGCAAGCCTGCAGTGTTTTCTGCTGATTTCAGGATCGCTCAGAACATAATCACATGAGTCATCCCGTCCAAGCGTGTACCACCCGGGAACTTTGAAAGCTAAATCGATGCTGCCTGAAATCAGATGGTAAACTTTTTGATAAACTGTTCCCTCATCGAATAAGATATCTTTTTGATACATAACCACTCATCCTCTCTGTCCTTAAGTTTGCGTATCTAAACTGTTAAGGAGACATTGACGCAAGATTACAGATTCATCCAAAAAGCTGGGCGTACGACAACACTAGTATTATCAACACTAGTGCCAATCGTTTTGACTTCGCCAAATGTATCGACAATTACGGCTGTACCACGATTATAGCCGGGAGAACGCAACCACCACGACGTGTAATACAAATTATAAATATATGCTCCATTTTCTTTTGCATACTCTGTCGCCCAACATTTCCGCGCTTCATTTGACGTAAAGTTTTTATTCACTTCATTGATACTTAATAAAAAGATCTTGTCCTGTGTCCTGTTTCCTCCTTTTGTCCCGTATTTCGGATTAGACAGGTTTTCATTTGTTACCTCTCGGATCTCTCTCTGCTCACTTTGACTGAATGCGCTGTTGTAGAATTCCCCGTTCAGCCATTTCCGCAGCGTACTTGTCTCCCAAGTCACTTCTTTATATTTTTCATTATACGTTTTCGTGTCCAACCCATAGCGACTGATCACAAGTGCGCGATCATTTTCCACATCCAGCACCTGCCATTCGAAGGGTTCGGGACCGTTGTCGAGGTTATTGTCCTGTTCGTATCTTCCAAAAGTGATAATATCACCAACTTGCGGAGCAGCAAATGTTGGAACAGGTGCATTCGCAGACTGAGATATTCCATCAGTCAGATGTGATGCTTTACTCACTTCTCCATTTTTAAGGTCCAGCCAGAAAGCGGGACGCACAACGGCATCATTGAGGTCAACATTATCACCATAAGAGCTTACAGAGCCCAATGTACCGACGTATGCGGCCTGACCATTGCTGTAGCCGGGAGACCGCAGCCACCACCACGATGTACTGTATTCTTTATTTACGGAAGCCCCGTTCTCTTTTGCATAAGCAGTTGACAGACATTTTCGGGATTCTGCTGACGGAAAATATTTGTTTACATCATCAATATTCAGTAAAAATATTCTATCCCAAGTATTGCTTCCACTTTTTGTTTTATAATCCGAATTGTCCGGGTTATCACTCAACACCTGCAGGACAGCTTCTTTTTCGTTGTCGTTGAACGTATCAACATAAAATTCCCCGTTCAGCCATTTTCTCAGCGTACTCGTCTCCCAGGTCACACTTTCAGATTTTTCATTATACGGCTTATTATCCAACCCATATTTACTGATCAACAAAGCACGACCGTTTTCTACATCCAGCACCTGCCATTCGATGGGTTCGGGACCATTTGAGAGATCGTTGTCCTGTTCGTATTTTCCAAAGGTGATGATATCTCCTACCCGGACATCCATAGGGATTTCCGTATAAGTCGGTACCGGGGAAGGCGTGGGCGTGACCAGATTGACCGCGATGATCAGTGTCTGCCCAAAAGTCGGGAAGGAAGTAATATCTTCAATGTCATTCAGTCGCTGAATAGAATCCAGCGTCGTGTTGAATTTGGATGCGATTTCCGGATAAGTGTCATTTATCTCTACCGTATATTCAATCTGCTGACCGATAGTGTACTGATCCAATGGAATCGGTGTGGCTGTCGGCATCTCCTGATCCGGAGCCGGGATCAACAGTTCCTGACCAATTTCAATCGGGCAGGATAATGGCAGATTGTTGATTATCAGGAACACATCCAGCGGAACGCCGAATTCAACAATAATTGACCAGCAGTTGTCACCTTCCTGAACGGTGTACAGAAAAGGTCCGCTCGCGGTAGGAGTCAGTGACGGTGCTGTAGTTGCTGAGGGACGTAAGGTGTTGGTCGTTGTCGGCTGCGGCGTTTTGGTGGACGTGGCTGTTGGCCGGGCAGCTTGCGTTTGCATGGCGCTGAAGGCCACCTGTGTTTGCGCCATTTCCGTGCGCAGCAAATTCATGGCATCCTGTGTCAGGTTCATGACCGACATGGTCTCCGTGGCATGGAAGGCATCCTGCGTTCCGGCAATTTCTGTCTGCAGACCGAACATCGCGTCCTGCGTACCCTTCCAGGCCGCGGCGGTACGCTCCGCCTGCGCAGTCTGCTGTGCCTGTGCTTCCTGTGTGCGCTGCGCATCCATGGCCGCTTGCGTTTCCGTCAGGTGCAGCTCTGCCTCCCGGGTCCGCTCCAGTGCCGCAGCGGTACCCTTTGCCTGTGCTGTCTGCTCAGCAGCCGTCGTTTGCGTGTTCTGTACATCAAAGGCGGATTGCGTCTGTGTCTGGTTGAGTTTCGCCTCCTCCGCGGCGAACCAGGCTGTGGCGGTCTGCTTAGCCTGAAGTGCTTCCTGTGTCTGAAGTGATGACTGCGTTTCAACCTGGACCGTCTGCTGCATTTCACCGGCTTGTACCGTTCGGGTACTGTTCAGGTCACGTGCTGACTGCGTCTGCGTCATTTGCAGCTGCGACTCGACGGTTTCCATCCAGGTCGTAGCGGTTCGTTCCTCATCTAAGGCTCCCTGCGTTTGCGTTTGTTCCGCGAAAAGGACCTTCTGCGCTGCTTCAGTCAGCTTCTGCTGAGCAGCGGTTGTATTTTCCGCATCAACAGCAGTTTTAGTCTCAATTTCCCGGGTATTCTGTTGATCCGTAAGGAAAACAGCGGTCTGCGTCGAAGCGGTGTTTTTTTGATTCTGCTGCAGGTTTCGGAAAATGGAAAAACCGCCTGCAGCCAGAATCAGCAGCAGCGGAACAAGCAGCCATATCTTTCCAGATTTTTTCGGTTCCGGCCGCTCCGGCAGGTCATCGACCCGCTTCACTTTATTCCAGTCCCGCTGTACCGTCGGAACAGGATCCGCCGGCTTTTCCACAGCACCGGGCGTGCCTTCACCGGTCAGTTCTTTGTATAATTCCGCCATGCTCTGCGGACGATCCGCGCTTTTCACCGCCAGCCCATGTGTGATAGCAGCTTCAACCGTTTCCGGCACCGCCAGATCAAACGATCTGAAGTTATCCAGATCAGCCTCACCCACTACGCGGTCCGTGGCAACAGCCGGCACAACACCGGAAATCGCGGCATACATGGTGGCGCACAGTGCATAAACATCCGTATAAGGTCCCTGGCGGCTTTTCGGACTGTACTGCTCCAACGGAGCATAGCCCGGTGTCACCATGGCTGTATAGGTCTTGGTCACCTGTGCTGAAAGAAAGCTGCGCGCCGCACCGAAGTCCAGCAGCACCAACCGTTCCGCACCCGATTCATCCACCGCGATACGCAGGTTGTCCGGCTTAATGTCCCGATGGATCACGTGTTGTTTGTGCAGCTTATCCAGTTCGAGGATCAGTGGCTTGAAAAGGCTGATCACACGCTCCCATGGAATTTTTCCGCCGTTTACTTCCACTTCCTTCGTCAAACTGTTTCCGCGAACATAATCCATGATGATGTACGCGGTGCCGTTTTCACGAAAGTAGTCGCGCACATGGACGATGTTCGGACTGTTGAAACGAGCCAGGGTCTGCGCCTCCGATTGAAACTCATCGCAGCCTTTCCGGAAGCCTTCCGGATCCACCGCCGTTGAAATTGAGGTTACACGGATGGAATGAGGGGATCTTATTCCCACGCCCACGGGAAAATACTCTTTGATCGCTACCGGAACGTCCAGAGCCAGATCACGCCCCAGATAGGTAATGCCAAAACCGCCGTGTCCGAGCATTTTCCCGACAAAATATTTTCCGGCAAGGATCGTCCCTTCCGGCAGTGTGTTTTCCGGGTTTTGCCGTCGGCTGTTGTCATAGCCGCAGTCCGGGCAGAGCGTTTCATCCTCTCCCAGCCGCCGCATGCAATTGAAACAGTAATTCAGTCTGGCGTTTTCCTCGTGGTCCATCCGAAGCTCCGTTTTTTCGCCTGATTTTGTTCGTCGTTATTCAAATTATACTGCATGTTTTTGGGATTCATCAAATATCTGATAAAAGGGTCAGCTCATACGTTTTCCTTCAGTTACTGCTAATTATATTCCCTTCAGACAAAAAGAATACAGGGTTCCTCATAATATTTTATGAGACTGTCGTGAGTCATGAAGAATAAATTGTCAGCCTTGGCCTGTGCTATCATTATTTTGTCAAACGGATCATTATGAATCGGGGCATTTTCCTGACGAATGAGTGAACTTAATGCCGGAATATGTCTGAAAAATACCGGTAATTGATGAACGCCATTTTCTTCACACAACCGGATCATTTTTTCCGCAGATAAATCAAATCCATGCGGATCGTGCGAATGTTTAATCGATATTTCCCAAATTGAAGCAGCACTGCACAATAATTCATCACTGTTATTAATCAGGGACAGCGCTTTTTGAGAAAGCCTGTCATCGCCGGAGAAAAGCCACATCAGTATATGTGTATCAAGCAGAATCTTCATAGGGAATCCTCAAACATAGCTGCTATTTCATCATCCAGATAATGAATGTCGTCCGGGCATTTGAATTCACCCTTGGCAACGCCAAAGATTGATTTTTTTTCAGTCCTGGGCAGCAGTGTCATTTGAACAATAGGAACCCCATCTCTGGCAATAATAATATTGTCTTCATCACCTGATTCCAACAGACGGATCAAACGTGAAAGATTGTTTTTCGCTTCAAGTACATTTACCTGTGTCATTCCATACTCCTTTCATTCCTGGCTATGTTAGCTATATATCAAATTATATCATAGAATCGAATGACCACAAAAAAAGCGTTCTGTGTTGATTTGATTATAAATTATTATAACAATTCATGAAGCTGTCGGTATTGCTATAAAAATGTCTGCTGGTGCTTCACAGTGGAACAGGCCCGGAGGCCTGTCCCGGGGATTTGCCGAGAATCGTAACGATTTATTAATATCCCCGTGAAGAAATGATGTGTTCGGTCAGGTTGGAGGCATCAAAGTAGACTTCATCGACATAGGTAAATTTCTCGGGCGTTTTGCCGCTGTGCAGCTGCTCAATGAGTGCACGGACGCGGGGACCATGCAGCGGGTTACATTCCACATCCAGGTTCAGTTCCCCCGCAAGTACCAGCTTCAGCGCATCGTGCGCGGCATCAAAGCTGATGATCGTCACATCCTTGCCCGGGACGATATCATGCGCCTTCAGAGCATCGATCGCGCCATAAGCCATGTTGTCGTTTTCCGCGTAGATCACGTTGAAATCGATCCCCTTCCGCAGTACCTCCTCCATCAGCTCCTGACCTTTCGCCTGGACAAAATCACCGGAAGCCCGGAAAACAAGATTCCAATCCGCATTTCTCTCCAGCCCTTCATCCAGACCTTCCGTCCGCCCGACTTGCGGTGATGAACCGATGTTGCCCTGGAGATGGACAATATTGAGCGGTCCTGTCAGATTCTTTTCCATCCACTCCGCCGCCGTGCTTCCTTCCCGGTGGGTATCGCTGCCGACCCAACAGGTAAACAGATCCGGGTCGTCGGTGTCGATCATGCGGTCCACGATGATCACGGGGATCCCGGCGGTTTTGGCTTCTGTCAGCACTGTGTCCCAGCCTTCCATGGTGATCGGCGCCAGAACAATGTAATCCACACCTTGATTGATAAAGTTCCGGATGGCTGTGATCTGACGTTCCTGCTTCTGCTGGGCATCATCCAGAATCAGGCGGTAGCCGTTCTCCGTTGAAAATGCCTCTTCCATGCTGACTGTATTCGCGTTCCGCCAGTCACTTTCCGACCCGACCTGGGAAAAACCGACAACGATCAGTTCCTTTTCTCCCGGTACAGCCTTTTGCGGTGAGGCACAGGAAGAGAGGAGGAAAGTAAGGAGTAAGGAGTAAGAAGTAAGAAGGGTGATGTTAGACGTTAGACGTAAGTTTTTAGACGTTAGACGTATGATGGATGACGTAAGACGCTTGAAGTAAGACGTAAGATGGAATATTCTTCCGGTGACCTTTCCATCAGTAAAATGAAATTTATAATTTTGTCTCATATTTTTAGCCTTCTTTCCAATAATAATCGCTGCCTGTATCCATCTACCATAATACGTCATCCATCTAATATCATACGTCATACTTTTTACTTCTCCAGACCCAAGTCCCCAGCACCAAATATTTCTTACTTCTTACTTCTTACTTCTTCCTTTCCAATCACTCCTTCCGCGGGGAGGGTGACGGTGACGGTCGTCCCCTCGCCGGGAGTGCTCTCAAAGGAAAGACCGTAGGATTCTCCGCAATACAGGCGGATGCGCTGGTGAACATTCCAGAGCCCGAAGCTGCCCCGTTTTTCCTGATAGATGCCGTTTTGCAGCATATCCAGCCGTTCCTGATCCATCCCGGCACCGTTGTCATGTACACGCAGGAATATTTTTTCTCCTTCCCTCGTGCCGGTAATGGTGATCAGTCCCTTTCCCCGCCGGTTTTTGATGCCGTGATAGAGCGCGTTTTCTATCAAGGGCTGCAGGATGAGCTTGGGGATCAGCCGGTTTTGAATTTCATCCGATACGTTTATAGAATAAGCCAATATATCACTGTATCGGATCTGCTGAATTTTCAGGTAACTTTCTGCCTGAGCAAATTCAGCACGGATCGTGTGAATGTCTGCCCCTTCACTGAGAGAATTACGGAAAAAAGTGCTCAGACTGGTAATCATATCAACAGCGTCTTCCGAGCGATCGGATTCCGCCAAAATCACGATGGAGTCCAGCGTATTATAAAGGAAATGAGGATTGATCTGCGCCTGGAGAAGCTCCAGTTCGGCTTGATGAAGAGAGCGTTCATTTTCGATCTGCTTTTTCATCAGCGAGGTAATGTGGCCGGTCATCTCGTTGAAACTGTCATCCAGAATCTCCAGCTCGGTTATATTGGTATGGATCGGCTTTGCCTGGGAAAAATCTCTTTTCCCGAATTGCTTGGCCTTTTCCGTCAGCGCGATGATCGGGTTGGTGATCCGCCGGTTCACGACCATGGAATAGGTGACAATGATTACAAACAAGATGATCATGCTGATCACTGTGGCACCGATCAAGACAGCGCTTTGCCGGTTCAGGGAAACCCGCAGCCGCGCCAGTTCCTCCACCTCATCGCCCACAAAATCGTGCATATACCTTTCTATCAGTGTCGTCAGGCCGGTTTCGCCGCGGATGTTTTTGTCCAACATCTCCATGCGCAGATCATAAGACTCTGTCAGCGCGATTTCAGTCATATACATCCGCAGGTTCCGGCACATGTAAAGCATGGATTGGATGCGCCACTTGTTGTCCGGCAGCGTTGTCACTGTTTCGAGCCTGGTCAAAACAGCTTCCGCCTTATCCAGCTCCTCCATCGGCAGCTGCGCGATCGAATTTTTCGTACGCGGCTGGATGACGTGGTTGTACATAGCCAGGTCCAGTGTATCTTTGAATTCTTTATTAAAATCTGCGGCGAGCACAGCGCTCTGCATCGCGTCTTCGTAGCGGTAGTTGATGGAAAGCAGCATCACGCTGAATACCGCCACCATCACGCCCATCACAACAAAAATTGGCAGCAGCAGGCCATTGATCTGCTGGGTAATGCTCTGTTTTCCAAGTTGGGAGTCAGATTGTTTTTCCATAATTATAACTTCTGTTTTGAAGATTATAACAGATTCTGCTGCGCTCCTCGAAAATCTAAAAAAAACACATCTTTTTCAAAATTTTTTATCATTTTTCAATTAATTTATTTTAAAAAAACAAAAATTTTTCAAGCAAACATCAAAAGAAACTGAATGTTATTTTTCAGACAGGCATTTACAATAATTTCAGGAAACGGGAAATAGGAGATAGGCATTAGGCATTAGGCATTAGGCATTTGGCAATGGGCAACAGGGAAACAGGTCGGCATTTCTTCCCTTTTTCAAACACCTGAAACCTAAAACCTGACACTAGAAACCCGAAACCTGACGTAGTGGTTAAACTCCCGCGAACGGGAGAATCAAAAAGGAGTAATAAAGATGAAAAAGTTATTCGTATTTGCAATGCTTGTTGTTTTAGCAATCAGCTGCGTTGCCGTGGAAGCAAAGGATCTGACCATTGCTTTCTCCCAGATCGGTCAGGAATCTGACTGGCGAACTGCCAACACCGACAGTGTCAATGGCACCATCGAAGCCCATGAAGGCTGGACCCTGGTTTATGACGATGCTCAGCAGAAGCAGGAAAACCAGATCAAAGCTCTGCGCAACTTCATCACCCAGGGTGTTGACTACATCCTCTTCACCGGCGTTGTTGAAACCGGTTGGGACGAAGTTCTGAAGGAAGTCAACGAAGCTGAAATTCCGTTGATCCTGTTGGACCGCATGCCCTCCTGCGCTGATCAGATTGACTACGTTGCCGCTTTCGGTGGTGACTTCGTCAAAGAAGGCTATCGCCAGGTTGCATGGGCTGGTGAATATCTGAAGTCCCTCGGCCGTGACGGCGAAGACGTCCAGGTTGTCATCATGGAAGGTACCACCGGTTCCGGCGCTCAGGTCGGCCGCACTGAAGGTAACCTCGCTGCCATGGAACAGTATCCTTTCCTGAAACTCGCTGCCCAGCAGTCCGGTAACTTCACCCGCGCTGAAGGTCAGGCTGTTATGGAATCCTGGCTGAAGTCCCTCGACAAGATCGACGTCCTCATCGCCCAGAACGATGACATGGCCCTCGGCGCCATCGACGCCATCAAGGCCGCCGGCCTCGTCCCCGGTAAAGACATCATCATCGTTGGCTGCGACTCCGTGAAGGCTGCCTTCGACGCGATCGTCGCCGGCGAAATGAACTGCACAGTCGAATGCACACCGCTGTATGGCCCGACCGTTGAATCCTTCATCGAACGCATCGAAGCTGGTGAACAGTTCTCCAAAGAAATCGTCCACCCCGAAGAATTCGTCTACGATATGGATGGCGGCATTGTCCTCGCTGACAATGATGGCGGCTCCACCACCTCCATCAAAGCTGCCGACGTCATCGACGAACGCCAGTACTAATCGAATGTAATGTTTCCGAAGCTCCCCGAAAGGGGAGCTTCAAAATACAGGGCGGACGAGAAAGCGCTCCTCCGTCCTGTATTTTTTGAAAAAAGGAGGGCACCTTGGCTAACGACTATATTCTCGAAATGAAACAGATCGAAATCCAGTTCCCGGGCGTCAAAGCGCTGGACAAAGTCGATTTCAATCTGAAAGCCGGTGAAGTTCACTCCCTGCTGGGGGAAAACGGGGCCGGAAAATCCACACTGATCAAATGTCTGACCGGTGTAAACCACAAGGACGCAGGGCAAATCATTCTGGATGGAAAAGAAATCACCCCGACCTCACCGCAGGATGCTATTACGATGGGCATTTCCACCGTGTTCCAGGAAATCAATCTCTGCCCGAACCTGACCGTTGCGGAAAACATCTTTGCCGGACGGCAGCCGATGAAACACAAACAGATCAATTGGAAAGAGATCAACAGACGAGCGGAAAAACTGATGCAGCGTTTCCATATGGATATCGATGTCACCCGCCCTCTGTATGTTTATTCCACCGCCGTGCAGCAGATGGTTTCCATCGCCCGCGCGGTTGACATCAAAGCGAAGATCCTGATCCTTGATGAACCGACATCCTCCCTGGATGACAACGAAGTCAAGCTGCTCTTTGAAGTGATGCGGGAACTGAAAGCGGAAGGCATGGGGATCATCTTCATCACCCACTTTCTGGACCAGATTTATCAGATTTCGGACCGCATGACGATCCTGCGCAACGGGCACCTGATTGGTTCCTATAATATTGATGAGCTTTCCAAAGTCGAACTGGTCACCAAGATGGTCGGTAAAGATATGGACACGATCTTCAACCTCAAGCGGGCTAACGTTGACCCGAATGCGCCTTATATGCTCACCGCCAGCCACATCGGAATCAAAGGATCCGTTGAGGACGTCTCCATCAGTCTGAAGAAAGGCGAACTGATGGGCTTCGCCGGGCTGCTGGGCTCCGGACGTACGGAAACCGCTGAAATGCTCTTCGGCGTCAAGGGAACAGAAACCGGGAAGATCGAAAAGAGCGGCCAGCAGGTGAACCTCCGCCAGCCGCACGATGCCATTGCCAACAAGATCGCCTTCTGTCCGGAAGACCGCAAGCGTGACGGCATTATCAGCGACCTGACCATCCGTGAGAACATCTCCCTCGCACTGCAGGCCCGCAGGGGCTTCCTCCACCCTATCAGCCGAAGAGAACAGGACGAACTTGCCGATAAATTCATCAAAGCCCTCGGAATCGCCACTCCGGACGCAGAAAAGAAAATCGGTGAACTTTCCGGCGGTAATCAGCAAAAAGTGATCCTCGCCCGCTGGATGGCAACCGACCCGGACGTACTGATCCTTGATGAACCGACCCGCGGTATCGACGTAGGCGCAAAGGCAGAGATCCAGCGCCTGATGCTGGAAATGTGCAAAGAAGGACAGTCCGTAATTTTCATCAGCTCGGAACTGGACGAAATCATCCGCTGCTCCAACCGCATTGAAATCATGCGGGACCGCAAGAAGGTCGCTGAGGTCAACGGCGAAAACTGCACACAGCAGGACATTCTGAACATCATTGCTGAAGGATCTTCAGCAGGCGAAGAGGTGAAAGCATGAGCAAAAAGAAGTTCAACTTATCTGATATTACCAAATCAAAAATCTTCTGGGCAGTGGTCGCTGAATTGTTGATCCTCCTCGTTTGTCTGCTCAAACGTCCCGATTTCTTCAAGATCAGCTATCAGCCGGCAACCGGAATGCTTTACGGTTCCCTTATCGACATCATCAACCGTTCAGCGGAAATCACCATTATCGCCCTCGGTATGACACTGGTCATCGCCCTTGGCGGCACGGACCTTTCGGTCGGCGCTATGGTCGCCGTCGCAGGCGCCATCGCTCTGAAATATATGCGCTGGGATGTGCTGGTTTACAACACCCCGGGTGACTACACTGTAAAACCGTTCTGGATGGCGATCCTGATCCCGATTTTTGTCTGCATTCTCATGGGCATGTTCAATGGCTTCCTGATCGGCGTCGGCAACATCCAGCCAATTATCGCGACCCTGATCCTGATGGTCTGCGGACGCGGTGTGGCACAGATCGTCACCAACGGGAAACAGTTCACTACACAGTATTCACCCTTCCGCATGATTGGTCAGGGACATTTTCTCGCATTGCCTATGCCGATCATCATCACGATAGCGGTCATCATCATTATGTATGTCTTCGTCCGCAAGACCGCTTTCGGTACCTTTGTTGAATCCGTCGGCATCAATCGCAGCGCCAGCCGCCTGGCCGGTATTGACGCACGCATGGTCATCATTATCGTTTACGCGATCACGGGTTTGCTTTCCGCCATTTCCGGGCTGATCTACTCCAGCCGCATCATGTCCAATGACTCCAACAATGCCGGGCTGAACTACGAAATGGACGCAATTCTGGCGGTGGTTATCGGCGGAACCAATATGAACGGCGGCAAATTCAGCCTGGCCGGAACGGTCATCGGATCCATCATCATCCGCACGATCGTGACCTTCGTTTACTATTTCGGCATCGTTTCCGAAGCCACGATGGCATTCAAAGCCCTCATCATCGCGGTTGTCATCGTCCTGCAGTCCGAACCGGTGCGCAATTTCTTCTCAAAGAAATTCGCGAAAAGACACGCTGTTGTGAAGGAGGCATAAGATGGCAGGAAAAACTACATCAAAACGCCAGACTTTCTGGAATAAGCTTTTCAACCCGAATTTCATCATGGTTTACGCAGCCATCCTGATTTTCCTCATTATCTATACTTTCGGCGCGATCATGTATGGAAAGGTCGGCTTCACAACGCTGCGGACCTTCATCAACATGTTCATTGACAATTCCTATTACGGCATCTCCGCTGTCGGGATGACCATGGTGCTGATCACCGGCGGCATTGACCTGTCCGTGGCGGCTGTAGCCAGCCTCACCGGCATGATCATCGCCTACGGAACCGGGGTGCTGGGGATCCATCCGGCGATTTGCATCCTGTTCTCCTTTGTCATCGGCATCGGGCTTGGGCTGCTGATGGGTGTGACCATCCATTACCTGAACGTTCCGCCTTTCATTACCACGCTGACCGGTATGTTCCTCGCCCGCGGTGTCTGCTCCCTCATCAGCCGGGAATCTCTGACCATCTCCCATCCGTGGATCGATTCACTGGCAGGCTGGAAGTTATACTTCATGCATATGGTGGATGGCGAATGGGTCAAGATCAAGCCGATTGCCTTCATCAACCTGAACTTCATTCTCTTTATCGCGATGATCCTGATCGGGTTCTTTATCCTGCAGCGCACCCGCTTCGGCCGCAACATCTACGCTATCGGCGGCAATGAACAGTCCGCAAAGCTGATGGGGCTTCCCGTTGGCCGCACCAAGGTTCTGGTTTACGGGTTCAACGGTTTCTGCTCCGTCCTGGCCGGGGTTGCATACGCGCTTTATGTAAAATCCGGCTGGAACCTCTCTCTGCAGGGCGGTGAACTGGAAGCTATCTCCAGTGCGGTCATCGGCGGTACCCTTTTGACCGGTGGTGTCGGCAACATGCTCGGTACACTGGTCGGCGTGCTGCTGAAGTCCGTCATCCCGACGCTCATCACCTTCAATGGTAACCTGCTTTCCTGGTGGGGGAAGATCGCGACCGGTTTGCTGCTGCTGCTGTTCATCAGCATCCAGACCTTCATCACCAATTACAGTACGCGCAAGAAGCTTTAATAGACATTACCGGAAGCCTCAAAATGAGGTTTCCGGTAATTCATTTGTCATAAAAAATATGTGAAATTAGTCACAGGAAACAACCTTTTTTTCATTTTATAATTGATACGCCTGAAACAAAGGCGTTTAAGGAGACAAAAACATGAATAAAGAATTTTGGTTCGTCGTGGGTTCTCAGGACCTTTACGGTGAAGATGTTTTAAAGACTGTAGCGGAACGCGGTTCTGAAATGGCCGCTTGGCTCAGCGAAAAGCTGCCTTATCCGCTGATTTACAAAGTGACAGCGATGAGCTCCAACCAGATCACATCCGTGATGAAGGAAGCCAATTTTGACGATAACTGTGTCGGTGTCGTCACCTGGTGCCATACCTTCTCCCCCTCCAAGATGTGGCTGAACGGACTCGAACTGCTCCAGAAACCCTGGTGCCATTTCGCGACCCAATACAATCTGGAAATTCCCAACGAAGAAATCGATATGGATTTCATGAACCTCAACCAGGCTGCCCATGGTGACCGGGAACACGGATTCATCGGTGCGAGACTCCGCAAGCCCCGTAAGGTCATTGCCGGTTATTGGAAAGACGAAAAAGTGATCGCACGGCTGGCTGAATTCCAGAAAGTCGCGATTGGTGTCAATTTCTCCAAACATATGAAGGTGATGCGCTTTGGTGACAACATGCGCGACGTGGCTGTGACCGAAGGCGACAAGGTCGAAGTCCAGAAGAAGCTCGGATGGGAAGTCAACACATGGGCAGTCGGAGACCTTGTGAAGGAAATGAACGCCGTCACCGATGAGGAAGTGGAAGCGCTCTTCAATGAATACAAAGCCTCCTATGACATCAACACCGATAACATCTACGCCATCAAATATCAGGCCCGTGAAGAAATCGCCATCAAGAAAATGATGGACCGCAACGGCTGCAAGGCCTTCTCCAACACCTTCCAGGATCTTTATGGCATGGAACAGCTGCCGGGACTGGCTTCCCAGCACCTGATGGCACAGGGGTATGGCTACGGTGGTGAAGGCGACTGGAAAGTCTCCGCTATGACCGCGATCCTCAAAGCCATGGGCGAAGGCGGCAATGGCGCCAGCGGCTTTATGGAAGACTACACCTACCATCTGGTCAAAGGGCACGAATATTCCCTCGGCGCTCACATGCTGGAAGTCTGCCCGTCACTGGCAGCTGACAAACCCCGCATCGAAACACACCATCTGGGTATCGGCATGAACGAAAAGGATCCCGCCCGTCTGGTCTTTGAAGGTAAGGAAGGAAAAGGGATCGTCGCTTCCCTCATCGATATGGGCGGACGTCTGCGCCTGATCGTTCAGGACATCGAAGCTGTGAAACCCATCATGCCCATGCCCAACCTGCCGGTTGCCCGTGTGATGTGGCGCGCGCTGCCTGACCTCACCGATGGCGTGGAATGCTGGATCACCGCTGGCGGTGCCCACCACACCGTGCTGAGCTACGATGTGACTCCGGAAATGCTGCGTGACTTTGCCAAATTCATGGATATCGAATTTGTCCACATCGACAAAGAAACTACCGTTGAAAAATTAGAAGACGAACTCTTCATTAAAGATATTGCCTGGAAGCTGCGGTAAGCTTATGAACCTCAAAGATACTGTTATCGGAATTGAACTCGGTTCTACCCGAATTAAATCTGTATTGCTCGGCAGGGATCATCAGGTCCTTGCCTCCGGCTCCTTTACCTGGGAAAACAGCCTGGTCAATGGGATCTGGACCTACTCTCTTACAGAAGTTCAAAACGGTCTGCAGGCCTGCTTTGCGGACCTGAAACGCGACGTAAAGGAAAAATACGCGCAAAATCTGACCACCACCGGCGCCATTGGCATTTCCGCCATGATGCACGGGTATCTGCCTTTTGATAAAGACGATAATCAACTATGCGAATTTCGCACCTGGCGGAACACCATCACCGCGGAAGCAGCTGAACAGTTGACCCATCTCTTCGGGTTCAACATTCCGCAGCGCTGGTCCATCGCCCATCTGTATCAGGCGATGATCCACAAGGAAGCGCATGTTCCGAACATCGCTTACATCACCACCCTCGCAGGCTATGTTCACTACAAACTCACGGGCAAAAAAGTGATGGGCGTCGGTGAAGCCAGCGGCATGTTCCCCATTGACAGCACGACGAATCAGTACGACGCGGAAATGGTCAAAAAATTCAATGACCTGACAGGCGCAGATCTGCTGAGCCTGCTGCCGGAAGTTCTTTCTGCCGGAGATGATGCCGGAACACTGACCACGGAAGGCGCATTATATCTCGACCCAAGCGGCGAATTGAAAGCCGGGATTCCCCTGGTTCCCTGCGAAGGGGATGCCGGAACCGGTATGGTTGCCACCAACAGCGTCCGTGTCCGCACCGGGAATGTCTCCGCCGGGACCAGTGACTTTGCCATGGTCGTTGTCGACAAAAAGCTCAAAGTCCACCGCGAAATCGACATGGTCACCACACCGGTCGGCAAGCCTGTCGCCATGGTTCACTGCAACAACTGCACGAGTGACATCAACGCCTGGGTGAGCCTGTTCCGGGAATCCATCGACCTCTTCGGTTTTACTGTTGATACAGATACGCTTTACACAAAATTGTTCCGCGTTGCCCTCGATGGGGACAAAGACTGCGGCGATCTGCTGAGCTACAACTACTATTCCGGTGAAGGCGTGACCGATTTGGATCAGGGACGCCCGCTCTTCCTGCGGAAGGCTGATTCCAAATTCAGCCTGGCCAATTTTATGCGCACCCATCTTTACAGCGCGCTCGCCACGCTCAAGATCGGCATGGACATCCTGAGTGAAGAAAAGGTGGAAATCGACAAGATTTACGGTCATGGCGGTTTCTTCAAGACAGAAGAAGTCGGTCAGCGTATGCTTTCCGCTGCCATCAACACCCCTGTCAGCGTGATGCAGACAGCCGGAGAAGGCGGTCCCTATGGCATGGCGCTGCTGTGTGCCTACGCCTTATGGCGCGGTGAAAACGAAACACTGGAGGATTACCTCGACAATAAAGTGTTCGCGGGCTGCGCTTCCTCAACCGTGATGGCAGATCCGGATGAAGTGGACGGATTCAATCAATTCATCAGACAGTACAAAAATTGTCTGGAAGTGGAAAAAACAGCGATCCGGAGGTTTTAATTCATGCTTGAAGCACTGAAACAACAAGTTTATGAAGCCAATATGCTTCTGCCGAAATACAACCTGGTCATTTTCACCTGGGGGAATGTTTCCGGGATCGACCGCGAATCCAACCTGATGGTCATCAAGCCCAGCGGTGTGGAATATAACGAACTGAAACCGGAAGATATGGTCGTCGTGAGCATTGAGACCGGTGAAAAGGTTGAGGGAAGATACAAACCTTCCAGCGACACCGATACGCATGTCGTCCTCTACAACACATTCCCGAACATCGGCGGAGTTGTTCATACACACTCTAAATGGGCTGTTTCCTAC
Source organism: Anaerolineaceae bacterium (assembly GCA_017417055.1). Classification (GTDB taxonomy): domain Bacteria; phylum Chloroflexota; class Anaerolineae; order Anaerolineales; family Anaerolineaceae; genus Flexilinea. The sequence continues at coordinate 19,182 of JAFPZX010000036.1, read as the reverse complement.
GCCCAGGCCGGTGTGCCGATCCGTCCGCTCGGAACAACCCACGGTGATTATTTCTATGGTGCCATTCCCTGCACCCGCCGGATGACAGAAGCGGAAATCAAAGGGAAGTATGAACTGGAAACCGGCAACGTGATTGCGGAGACTTTCCGTGATTTGGATCCGGATGCCATCCCGGGTGTGCTCGTTCATTCACACGGTCCCTTTGCCTGGGGTACCGATGCATTCAACGCGGTCCACAACATGATGGTGATGGAAACCGTGGCTGAAATGAATTATCACGCGGAAATGCTTTATCCCGCGCTCCCCGATATGCAGCAGGCTTTGCTGGACAAGCACTACCTGCGCAAGCACGGGAAGAATGCCTATTACGGTCAAAATTAGGTTATAGGTTGTGGGTTATAGGTTATAGGTATGTAGCAGTAAGAAGTAACCACCTGAAACCTGAAACCTAAGTAAAATCGACGTTTGTTTCGAACACAGGTGCGCCTGCCTAAGGTTTGAGAGAATCGTTTGATCAAAAAAAAGGAGTATAAACCATGAAAAAGTTTGTCGCTTTGCTGTTAGCATTGACAATGTTGTGCGGCGTAGTCGCATCCGCATCCGCGGACGATAAAATCAAAATCGGTATCTCTATTTGGAGCTCCACCGACACCCTGGGCAGCGAAGTAAAGCGCCTCATCGACGCCGCTGCTGAAGCTCTTGACGTCGAAACCCAGTGGGTTGACCAGGCTCACATCTCTGAACAGGTCACCGCTTCTGCCGAAACCCTGGCACTGGCTGACTGCGATGGTATCATCATCTGCAACTCCGCTTCCGCTGAAATGGGTTCCGTCATCAAGACCGCCAACGACAACGAAATGTATGTCGCTCAGTTCTTCCGTGTGATCGACCCGGAAGCCAACCCGGACGAATACGAAATGGCTTCTGAATCACCGTACTATGTCGGCGCAGTCCACGAATCCGAATTCGACAATGGTAAGACCCTCGTCACCATCCTTGGCGAAAAGGGCTGCCGCAAGATCGGTTTGGAAGGCTGGGAACCGGGCGATGCAACATTCCTCGGCCGCTGGGCTGGTTATCAGGCCGGCGTTGAAGCCTGGAATGAAGCCCATCCGGATGATCAGATGGTCCTGCTCGAACCGCAGTACGGCCGCACCACCACCGACACCGGCCGTGCCACTGCTGAAGCCATCATCCAGGCTAACCCTGATATCGACGCCCTCATCGTTGCGGGCGGCGGCGGCGACACCCTGTTGGGCGCTATCGCCGGTATCGAAGGTCTGGGCCTGACCGGCAAGATCGCTGTTGCTTCCACTGACTTCCTCCCCGATCTGGACGTCAAATTGGAAACCGGCGCTATGGCTGCTGAATCCGGCGGTCACTATGCCGACCCGTTCTATGCCTTCCTGATGGTCTACAACGCCATTAAAGGTAACTACGAAGTCGCGACCGATGGTTTCTATGACATGGTCTTCCCGTACATGTTCGTTGCTTCCCCGGAAGATTACGCAAACTATGCTGAATACTTCACCGGCACCGAACTGCCGTACTATGAAGATGAAATCAAAGCTCTGGCTGAACTGCCGTATGAAGATCTGGCAGCTGCCTGCGCGAAACTCTCTGTCGAAGACGTTGTGGCCCGCCACGCGAAATAAGATTTGATCGATCCCGGACGGCAGGGGCAGCCAGGCGCGGCTGTCCCGACCTTCCGGGGCATTTTGATAAATAAGAAATCAGAAATAAGAAATAAGACAATTATTCAGCAAATTATTATGAATTTGAACCGAATAATAAAAAAATAAGACAAAAGGTGAACATCATAAGAAATACGAACCGGATAATCAAAAATCTTATTCAGATAGATTAGTTTTTTGATTTCTTATTTCTTATTTCTTTTTTCTTATTTTTTTGCTTCTTATTTTGAAAAAGGATTATTGATATGTCTCAAAAACTGGAAAAACTCAAAAGCAGCCGGTATTATGGGTTTTGTCTGCTGCTGGTCATGCTGATATTTTTTTACGGGGTTTTCAAGATCCTGACCCCGAATAATTTCGGCTCGCCTTCAAACCTATACGCATACCTCCAATCATCCATCATCTATGCAGTCGGCGGATGCGGTCTTTACTTCATCGTTGTGATGGGTCTGTTTGACTTTGCCGTCGGTTCCAACATCGTCCTTTCTTCCATCGTTGGTGTGATCCTCGCCAAGAAATTCGGCTATGCCGGGTTCATTATCGGCTGTCTGGGCTGCGGTACGCTCATCGGGCTGCTCATCGGCTTTCTCTATAACAAACTGAATGTCCCTTCGATGATCGTTACCGTTGGTTTGATGCTGATTTTCGAATCCGTAGCGGTGTTCGCGGCCGGCGGCGAAAAACAAACTCTGCCGGAAAATCTGCGGTTCTTCTCCGGAGCTCCGGGCAACATCATCCTGGCGGTTTTGGCTTTTGCGCTGATGTATTTTATCCTGAACTACACCAAGATCGGTACCTACTGCAACGCGATCGGATCCAACGAATTCACCGCAAAGAACATGGGTATTGATGTGAAAAAGTATAAGTTGATCGGCTTCATGCTTCTGCACTTCTTTGTCGGCATCATGGCGATCCTTTCCGTTTCCTACGGGACCACGATGACCGCTCTCACCGGCATGAGCACCATGAGCCGCAACTTCCAGCCGCTGATGGGTACTTTCTTCGGCATCGCCTTCCGCAAATACGGTCAGCCGATCACAGCCATTATCGTTGGTGAATTCATCATCTCCCTGATCTTCAATGGCTTTATCGCGCTTGGCGCACCGACTACGATTCAAAATGTCGTCACCGGCGCCGCGCTTCTTATTATCGTTTCTCTGACAGCCCGCGGTTCCAAGGGCAGCGTGGTGAAATAAGGGAGGCGGTCTATGGAAAAGAAAACCTTATTGGTCGCTGAAAACATCGACAAGAAATTTGACATCACTCATGCTGTAGACAACGTTTCCCTGACCATCGACGCGGGTGAAATCCGTGGTCTGATCGGTGAAAATGGATCCGGAAAAAGCACCTTTTCCCAGATGCTCTGCGGTATTTACAGCATTGGAGGAGGAACCTTCAAGCTGGACGGCAAGGAACTCCATGTCCGCAATCAGGTAGAAGCCAACAACGAGGGTGTTGCTATTATCGTTCAGGAAATGGGAACGCTCTCCGGTCTGACGGTAGCGGAAAACATCTTCCTCGGACATGAAGAGCCTTTCATGAACGGTGTGGTGAAAAACACCGCCGCAATGAACAAAGAAGCACAGCGCCTGCTGAACGAATACGGATTCGGGCGCATTAACGCCGCGGCCATGATTGACGCGTACAATTTTGAAGACCGCAAGCTGATCGAAATCGTCAAAGCTACCTACATGAAACCGAAGATCCTGGTCGTCGATGAAACTACCACCGCTCTTTCACAGAATGGACGTATGGAACTTTACAAGATCATGCATCAGGTCCGCGATGACGGACGTTCAGTGATCTTCATCTCCCACGACCTGGGTGAAGTTCTGGACCATACCGATACGGTAACGATTCTCCGCGACGGCGAATATATTGACACCGTCAATTCAAAAGACGTAAGTGAAGACGACCTCAAACGCCTGATGGTCGGGCGTGAAATCGGGAACGCTTACTACCGCACTGATTACGGCACTCCGGTTTCTGATGAAGTAGTACTGAAAATCCGGAATGTTACTGTTCCGAAGCAGATCTACGATATCAGTTTTGACCTGCACAAAGGCGAAATTCTCGGGATCGGCGGACTTTCCGAATGTGGCATGCACGAAGTCGGCAAGGCGATTTTCGGTGCATCCTGGAACAGGAAAGGCAGTGTAACGCTTGCTGATGGCACAGAAATCAACAGCATTCCAACAGCCATCAAACATTCCATCGCTTATGCATCCAAAGACCGCGATAATGAATCCATTATCCTCAATGAATCCATCCGCAATAATGTTGTGCTGCCTTCGATCGATGATCTGGCTAATCACAAAATGCTGAACGGGCGCAAGCTGACAAGATTCGCTAAAAAACACGCAGATGATATGCAGACAAAGATGGCTTCTGTCCATCAGTTTATCTCTGACCTTTCCGGCGGAAATAAACAAAAAGTCGTCCTCGCACGCTGGCTTGGGAAGGGTTCCGATATCCTGGTGCTGGACTCCCCGACCCGCGGCATTGACGTGAAAGTCAAACAGGCAATTTACGCCCTGATGCAAGACCTGAAGGATGAAGGGAAATCCATCATTATGATTTCCGAGGAAATTCCGGAACTGCTCGGTATGTCTGACCGTATCTTCATTATGAAGGACGGGAAAATCAATGGCGAGTTCAAGCGCAGCAAGCAGCTGGATGAAAATGATCTGATCGCAAAAATGGTGTAAGGAGCGGATATCATGGAAAGTATTAAATCGAAAAACAATGGACAGTCTAAACTCCGCGCCTTTTTCAGCGGAGATCAATTCAAAGCACTGCTGCCGTTTATCGGACTGGTAGTGATCATCGTGGTCATGAACATCCTGACCCAAGGCAAGATTCTGACGCCGAAACGCATGCGTCTGCTGCTTTCCCAGGTGTATTACCCGGCAATTGTGGCAACCGGTGTGTTCTTTATCATGACGCTGGGATCGATCGACTTCACGGAAGGCTCTACACTGGGTGTAGCTTCCATCGTGATCTCCATGCTTTCCTTCAAGAGCATCCCGCTGGCAATTCTGGGCGGTATCCTGACCGGCGCTGCCATCGGCGCGGTCAACGGTTTCTTCCACGTCAAATTCAAGCTGCCAAGCTTTATCGTGACGATTTGTACGATGTACCTTTTCCGAGGTGTGTGTGCATACCTGACGACGGAAACAGCCGTTCCGGCATCCAAAGCTATCAAGGCGCTGGACCTGGACTGGCTGAAGATCACCATCACTCTGGTCGTGCTGGTAATCGCCTTTTTCCTGTTCCAGTTCACCCGAATCGGCAGCGATGTGAAAGCTGTAGGCTCCGGTGAGACCGCTGCACGCTTTTCCGGTGTCCGCACTGATTTCGTGAAGTTCATGGTCTTCGTCGCAGCCGGCGCCCTGACCGGTTTAGCTGCTTTTGTGAACGTCATCAAGGTCGGTTCCATCACCTCCACCGCTGGGAATCAGTTGGAAACCCAGATCCTGATTTCCCTGGTGCTGGGCGGTCTGCCAATCACCGGCGGGGCGAAGGTTCGCTTCTCCAATATCGTCGTCGGTACGCTGATGTACACAGTACTGAACAATGGACTGGTCATGATGGGTTACGACTCCGCTACCCAACAGCTCATCAAGGGTGTGATCTTCCTGATTTTCGTCGCGCTCACCATTGACCGCAAAGCGCTGAAGGTCATCAAATAAAAAAAACAAAAAAAAATATAAAACAGATCCCTTGCTGCTGAAAAATCCACATAAGGGATCTGAGCATTTATCGTCCGGCCTATTTTGCTGCGGCATCAGGGCCGGTCTTTTTTTATTATTCCAAAATTTTATTATCAGAATCATGTCTTCAAAACGCCGCGAAATAATATGATTTACTCAAAACAATAACGGTTGAAGCTTTGCAAAACAAACAACATACAAATTCAGAATATTCCACGGAATTTTGAGAACTTTGTAATATAAGTTCGGAGTTTGTTCGGTGTTAGTTCGGATTATTGGTATAATAAAGGCAGAAATCAAAGAACAAATTCGGAGTTTCAGATAATAACAGGAGGAGGAAACCATGACAATCGAAGAAATTTTACACGGAGAATCAAAAACTATCGAATTTAAAGAAGCCCTGCCTCATGATTCGGAGAAATATGTCAAAACTATCATCGCCTTTGCCAACACGCAGGGCGGTCAACTGATTGTCGGTGTTGAAGACAAAACCCGTACGGTTGTCGGCGTTGATGATGCAGAAGTTTTCAAAATCATGGATCAAATCGCCAATGCTGTTTCAGCTTTATGCACTCCTCAAATTGTTCCGGGTATTACTTTTCAAACACTCGAAGGGAAGACCGTGATCACAGTAACGGTGTCACCCGGCCAGTCCAGACCTTATTATCTGAAAACAAAAGGGAAAGAACTTGGTACCTATATCCGGGTGGCCGGAACCTCACGACAGGCAGATTCGGAAAAAATCAGAGAGTTGGAATACGAAGGTTCCCGCATTTCGTGGGATGAGCTGACCTGCGTTGGTTATCCGGTAACAGACGCAGCAGTCACAAAACTGTGCAGGGATATCAACCGCTATCGGAAAGAGGTGCAATCCATTCGCGGTTCGGGGAAAAAGCTGCCAAAAGTAACAAGAACCCAGCTTGAAAATTGGGGAATCATCAAATATGACCAGGAAACATGCCTGGCATCCAACGCCTTTGCTCTCCTGACCGGATCTCATTTCCGTTTTTCCAAAACACAGTGTGCGGTATTTGCCGGGACAGAACGGGGAGAATTCATTGATAAAAGGGATTTTACAGGACCTCTTTACGAACAAATCGAGGAAGCGTTTGATTTTGTTCTCAGGAACATCCGCATCAGCGCAAAGGTTGAGGGGCTGATCCGCAGGGAAAAGTACGAATTGCCGCCGGATGCGATTCGGGAAATGATCATCAACGCACATTGTCATCGGAACTTTCTTGAGCCTGCCTGTGTTCAAGTGGCGATTTTTGAGGACAGGCTTGAGGTTACTTCACCGGGAGGTCTTTATCTTGGGTTGACATTAGAGGAAGCTTTGGAAGGCCACTCAAAACAGCGGAACAGAGCTATTGCCGAGGTCTTTTATCAAATGGGATTGATTGAGTCATGGGGGACGGGGCTGAGAAAAATCAAACGGGAAGCGAAGGCGTATAAGCTTCGTGAACCTGTTTTTATTGACAGCGCGAGTTCTTTCAGAATCAACTTGTATCGGCAGCCGATTTACGGGATGCAATATGAGCCGTCTGTTCCGGAGGGCTCTATGCTCAGAGAAGATGAAGAATCTTATGATCCACATGATTTTTACGGGAAAGGTTCGGTGATCACTTCGGAGTTAAGTTCGGAATATGCTGACCTCAGCGTCACAAAGAGAAAAATCATGGGGCTGATTCGCACAGACAACAGTTTGTCCGCCGCCGCGATGGCGGAGAAGTTGTCGCTTACGTCCCGGGCCGTGGAGAAAAACATCAGGCAGCTCCGTGAAGATGGTTTCCTGCTGCGGAAAGGATCTGCGCGTGGGGGGTATTGGCTCGTGCTGAAGTAGATGATTTTTCTGTCGATAACAAGCGTTATCTGAAGCACTCAGCGTGAGAACAATGCTATTCACAATCAATTTCTGCCGTTGAATGAATCCACAATTGCACCGAACGTATAAAAACCACATCAGTGAGTTCATACAGCCGATGAAACAGAAAAACAAGAAAACAGCATAGGCGTTTGTATTTTGAGCCTATGCTGTTTTTTTCGGGATTTCGAAATCCCTGAGTTACATCATCGAAAACGATTCAGATTTCTTTTTGGCAGTTATATCTGATCGTCTCAAAAAGCTGAATTACTGAAGCGGTGCGGGATACAGGATCTGGGTATCGGTGAAGTCAAACGGCCAGACAGTCTTCCATTCGCCATCCTGAACCTGGGCAATCGCGACGGACGCAGAGGTGTTGTCGCGATAGTGCGGGGCACCGGCCAGTTCATAGTTTTCAAATTTGATCCGGTCGTACGGCAGGACGATCTTGCGTCCGCCGGGGAATTCACCCTGGATATCCAGCGCGGCAAGGGCATCACGGACAGCTTCACCATCGGTGGAACCGGCAGCTTCGATAGCGGTCTTGAAGATCCAGACAACGGTGTAGGATTCAGCGGAGTGACCGTTCATGTTGACACCGTACTGGGCTTTGAACTCTTCGTTGATTTCCTTACCATTGATGAGGTCGGGGTTGAATTCAACAACGGAAGCAACGCCATTGGCAGCAGTGCCGAGGTTGGCGATGAAAGCCGGATCGGTGAAACCGTTGGCTTTGGCAACGATCATCTTCGGGGTGTAGTTCTGAGCCTTGAGGGTCTGGACAAACAGAGTTGCATCGCCGATGTAGGAATCGCAGAGGATAGCATCCGGATCAGCCTGTTTGAGAGCAAGAACCTGAGCGCTCAGGTCAGTGGCATTGCTGGAATAGTCAACAGTGGCGACAAGTTCGAAGCCATAATCAGCAGCGAACAGTTCAACGCAGCGGATCAATTCCTGACCAATGGCAGCGCGGTCGGTGAAGATGGCGATCTTCTTGATTTCTTCGCCGGTCTGTTCTGCGGAGTCTTTCAAATATTTGAGCATATCTTCCACATAAACAGAGTTGAGCGGGCAGAGGCGGAAGAAGAAATCCATATCTTCATGATCTGCGTCAGTCAGACGGTCCAGCGTGGAAATAGCAGTGATCATCGGCACACCGTACTGGGTGCAGACCTGGGCAACAACTTCGGTGACGGTGGACATATGGCAGCCCATCATGACATCGACGTGTTCCTGGGTGATCAGACGTTCAGCTTCGGAACGACCCTGAGCAGGATCACCGGCATGGTCGCCGCGGACAACTTCCAGCATACGGCCATTGACGCCGCCCTGGGCATTGATTTCAGCGACAGCGAAATCAATACCGCGAAGAATGTTTTCACCAATCGCGGCATTACCGCCGGACATGGCATAAATGGTACCGATTCGAATCGGTTCTTCATCAGCGAATGCTGCAGAGACCATCAGCACAGCAATGGTCATAACAATGAAAAACAAAGAAATAGCTTTTTTCATATTTTTCCCTTTTGTATTTTTAAATCTATCTTTTATTTCGAGACAGTCACCATAGGTGACATTCCCTCTTTCATTAGCGCCGAACTGCCACGGCGCAAATTACCGCTTTGCAGTGATCTCAGTGTCAGGTTTCAGGTGTCAGGTTTCAGGTGCCAGGCATACGAGAACCTTTTGCAGACCACCAAACCCTGACCACCGGCCACTGACCACTAACAACTAAATTCCCAGATACGCTTTCTTGACGTGTTCATTCGCGCTGAGTGAATCGGATGTACCTTCCAAAGCGATCCGTCCGTTTTCAATCACATACCCGCGATCTGCGCAAGCCAGGGCCTTGGTAATATCCTGCTCCACCAGCATCACGGAAATACCGTCATTTTTCGCCATAGAAGTGGCTACAGCAAGAATCTCATCCACAATGTTCGGAGCCAAACCAAGTGACGGTTCATCCAGGATCAAGAGCTTCGGCATTCCGATAAGTGCACGAGCCACTGCAACCATCTGCTGTTCCCCACCGGAAAGGGTACCCGCAGATTGGTTCGCCCGCTCTTCCAGCTTGGGGAACCACTTATAAACAGTCTTCAGGTTTTCCTTGAAATGTTCCCGTGTTATCTTGTTAAAAGCACCCATCTCGAGATTTTCCAACACCGTCATATCCGTAAACAGCTGACGGCCTTCCGGTACCTGAACGATTCCGCTGTCCAGGATGGCACGGGAATTTTTCTTTGCCAGTTCTTCCCCATTGAAGGTCACGGAACCGGAGGAAGGACGGATCAAACCGGTTACAGCACGGACGGTTGTCGTTTTTCCGGCACCGTTGGATCCCAGGAAGGCAACGATTTCACCTTCAGCGATTTCAAAATTCAAATTCCAGAGAATTTTGATTGCACCATATCCCGCACTCAAATCAGTAACTTTAAGCATGCGCCACCTCCTTTTTTCCGAGATAAACTTCCATCACATAAGGATCATTCATGACCTGCTGCGGAGTCCCTTCAGCGATTTTTTATCCATGATGGAGCACGATCACCTCTTCGCAAAGGCTGACAACTGCCTTCATAATATGCTCAATGAGGAAAATCGTAACACCGGAAGCATTGATCTCACGAATCAGGCGGATAGCGTCTTCCGTTTCTGCGGGGTTCAGCCCAGCCATATTTTCATCGAGGAAAAGCATTTCCGGCTTCGTTGCCAGCGCACGAGCCATTTCAAGCCGCTTCTGGTCCGGTGTACCCATATCTTTGGAAAGAACATGGCGTTTTTCGTATAAACCGGTGAACTGAAGAATATCCATCGCGCGTTCCCGGGCTTCACGATCATTTTTCGCGGCTGCATGTCCAAAATAAGACGAAGCAACTACATTTTCCAGAACACTGAGATTCTTCAAAGGCTTCATGATCTGAAAAGTGCGGGCAATCTTCATATTTGTATATTCATAAGCCTTTTTGTTCGTGATATCCTGACCACGGAAGAAGATTTTCCCTTCAGTAGGCGGATAGTAACCGCAAATCATATTGAACGTCGTGGATTTGCCGGCGCCGTTTGGACCGATCATTCCGGTAATGCCGCCTTCACGGATCGTGAAAGAGACATCCTTCACCGCGGTCAAGCCCTTGAATCGTTTGGTAATATGCTGAACTTCAATAATCGGAGTCTTTTCCATAATCAAGCCCCCTTTCTGCTGTTACGTTCCATCTCAACAGCTTCGAATACTTCTACAGGCGGTTTTCTGAGAATTTTGGTATCGACAAAAGTTTTTGCCTTACTGTTCATGTACCAACCCAGAATACCGGTCGGACGGAAGCGAATAACCGCGAGCAGAGCAATAGCATAGAGCAGCATGTTGATACCCGGCAGAATGGCGCTGTATTTCGCACGCAGGAATTCGGAAAGCGGGATCATGATCAAACCGCCGACCAGCGGTCCTTCAACATAAGCAGCACCACCGACAACAGCGGGCAGAACCGATTCCGTTGATTTTGCCTGCACCATCAATTCCGGATCGATATAACGCGTATAACTGGCGTAGAAGAAACCGACCAACGCCGCTACCATCGCGGAAACAACGACTGCCATAACTTTATAACGGATCGGATTAATACCGATTGCTGCTGCGGCATCCTCATCTTCACGGATCGTACGCAGCGCATATCCCATGCGGGAGCGTTCGATTTTTTTCATGAAAAGATAAACGAGGATCAGCATGACAAAACCAATATAGTAATAGGGCACTTTGCTGGCAAAGCGGACATCAAGGAATGAATCTCCTTTCTTAAACGGCAAACCGATACCGCTCGCCCTGCCAAAGAAAGTCGAGTTGATAATGAATTGTCTCAGCGCTTCCCCAAATGCAATCGAAACCAGCGTGAAATATGGGCCACGCAGGATAAAGCACGGGAAAAAGATAACACCAGCTACCAGACCGACAACAACCATGCACAACAACGCGGAGAGCCAGGGATTGAAATGCGCTTTTGTGATGAGCATACAGGAAACATAAGCACCAAGTCCCATATAAGCCGCATGCCCTAATGAGTTCTGTCCGGTCATCCCGCCCAACAGGTTCCACGCCATAGACAAGGTTGACATGTAAAAAACCAGAATAAAAATGTTCAGAATGTAAGGAGACTTTACAAATACAGGAATCAATAAAAATATGAGCAGAATCAGCCCCAGTACGAAGGTCAGATTCCGATGATAATTGCGGACTGCTTTCACTTTTTCATTCATCGTTACTTCCTCCTGAGGATAATGAGCTGACGGACGACCAGAATCACAATAAAAGTGATGAACACGATCAGATCACTGTATGAAGGGCTGACAAACAGAGCAACCATCGTTTCCAACAAGCCAAGGAATATTCCTGCAAAAAAGGCACCGGGAATCGATCCGAGTCCGCCAACCACCACCACGATCAACGCCCGGAAACCGAAACTGGCACCCGCAGTCGGAAAAATGGTGTAAAACCCGGTCAGAAGGGCTCCTGCGATTCCGGCAAGCGCGGTACCGATTCCATAAGTCAGGATATAAATGCGCTTGGTATTGATACCGACCACCTCAGCTCCGACAGGATTCTGGGAAACCGCACGGATCTGTTTACCGGTCGTCGTGTATTTCAGAAAAGCGAAAAGCACAATCGTGATCACAATCAGCACACAGAAACTGATTAAACGTGGAAGCGCGATGTTGACAGGGCCAAGCGAAATAAAGGTCTGCTGATAGGAAGTCGGAATGGTCCGGTATTCAGAACCGAACAGCACCAACGCTCCATTGGAAAGCAGCAGTCCAAGCCCGACCGTGAGAAACAGCAGATTGGTGAAGCTCTTCGTTCCCAGAGAGGGGGTGATGAGCGTATGCTGGATCAGTGCTCCGAGGAAAAACATGATAATGGCGACCAATGGCACACATACATACGGGTCCAGTTTAAAGGTGGTGGAAAGAACATAGGTCAGGTACATCCCTACCATCAGCATTTCGCCATGACAGAAGTTTACGATCTTCATCACGCCGAAAATAACGTTCTGTCCCATTCCCATCAGGGAATAGAAACCACCCATCAACAGACCGTTGACACAAGCCTGCAAGAAAATTTCCAAGATGGCGGTCCTCCTTACATGAATTTGAAGTGAAATGGATTATAGCATTTTCGACAAAAATTAGCAACTTTATTCGAAAAGACCGCTCCAAAAAGTCTATAAAAACGACTGAATTGATACAGAACATCACAAATCATCTATAAATAAAAAAAAGCACCAAAAGCTGAAATTTGGTGCATTGCTTATTATAAAAAAACTTTTAGAGCACATGAAGACAGATGCGCAAACTCCGAAAAGGGAATTACCTATACCGGAGCTAAAGCAGCCTCGATCTGAGTCAGAACTGTTTGCCGCTTTTCCTGCGGAATTTTCAGTGCATCAACAGCCTGCTGTGCATCAACATTGAAAACATTCATAACATTTATTGCTGACTCAACCCAGGTTTTTGTCTGTGTTTCATCAGATATTTTCTCAGAAGCTGTTTGATACGCTTCCTGATACGCGCTTTCGTATAATCCTTCGCCAAGATTACACATAGTATTGATCTCCTTTCCCAGAAACCCACGTGGTGAGATCCCGAATTCATCAATTAAAACTTTATTGACCTTCTTTTTATCCACAGTTTTTGAAAACATCACATTTAGAAGCCGCAAAATAGATTTTTCTATGATACTGTCTTCTTTTCCAAGACCAATCATGATCACATTGATCAGGTCATAGCTTTCATGTTTTTCATGTACATTACCTATAACATTTTTTTCGCAAATGTAATATTCTGTTACCGTGTTTGCTTTTTCATCCGGAACATTCATCTCGATCCAGATTGAATATACCTTCCGAATTTTCCCATAATCGCTTTTCGTAAAAACAGTATGCTTTTGGGCAGAAATCAGACGGCTGGCATAATAAACAGCGCGCTTAATTAACGGATATCCCGGATTGCCATCTTTCTGAGCTTCTATATTGATGATCAAATGAATTAGCTGATTATCACCGGGTACGGCAGCGTTAAATCGGATATCATAAAAGATTTTACCTTCTCTTTCAGAATTATCTTCAGTATTCAACCCAACTATTTTTTCATTATGATCTTCTTTTTGATCCTCTTCATCCTGGTCAACTGCTGTTATAGAAATTTCAGTTTTCCCAATACAACGCTTTGCAATATAATCCACCGGAATATCTTTAAATTCAGAGACACACTCTTTCAAGATCCAGGCAAGAATCTTTTTATTTGCCAGAATCTTTTTCACACTTGCATCATATTGATAAGTCAGCAACTTTTTCTTATCCATGAATATATTTTATCGCAATAAATAGGAAAAAACAAGTCTCACTTAGCGGTTACTGAAAATCAGCCGCTAATTTTGTCACTTTTTAAGGGGTAACCAATATTTCTATAAAATTGTCTCTATATACTTCACAGTGGGACAGGCCCAAAGGCCTGTCCCGTGGATATTCCGTGAACAGTAACCTAATTTTCTGCGATAGGAACAGTCATATCTTCGTTCCAGAAGTACTTTTCACGTGCTGCAGCGCGGCCGATATTGAAGAACTCATAGGTTATACCCCAGGATTGATCATCCCAGGTGACATCCACCATATGCCATTCTCCATTGATCTCCAGCAGGTTCCACAAATGCGTAGAAGCAGAGGAAAGCTGTTCCGGATCTTTATAATAACTGTCCCCATGCTGATAGCGTATGTTCAACCCGGCAAGGCTCCCAAGCAGATAAAACGCATCCGAATACCCATCGCAATTAGCCCGGCCGTTCAGAACCGCGCCAATGGCATTGTCATCTTCTTCCGAAAACTCTTCATCTATATAAACCACATGTTCACAAAGCCAATCATGGATAGCACGGGCAGTAGTAAGCGGATCCTCCCGCTGCAATCCTGAGGCGGTGGCAGCAGCCACATTCCACAGTTCATGCTCTCTTGCATTCAGACCGGAGCTGTTCCCCGTTCTGACAGCCTGCATGACCGCAGTTCCCGGATAACGCTGATTGATATGGATATTGATAACATGAGAGGCACGAACCGAGGAAAGATCATATTTGAAAATCCCATTATGAGCAATCAGATCATATATCCGGTTCATGCCATTGTGGACAACAGCAAAATCGATCAAGTCGCCCATCAAAGCATAAAACAATTCTTCCGTGCAAAACAAATGGATATCATTTTCACCGGCAGCCATTTGAGCATCCACATACGTAATTGCATCTGAAAGAGAAGCCAGCATCACAGCATCGGCTGTGATAACCGCGTCACTGAAAATGATCCGGTCGGAAGAGGTGCTGTAGGAAATTTTTCCGTCGCTCATGCCGGCTCGTGCTTCCAATGTCAGCAGCAGCTCAAAATCGTTCCTGTACAGCGCATCAAAAACCTGTGTGTCCGGGAAAATCAGCTCGAAATCACGGATTCCCGCTGCACCCATTCGTTTTATCGCTTCCGGAACATCCGCAACAGTGCGGCAGATTTCCCGTGGAGCATCCGTAAATTCAACAGAAGAAAACCGAATGGTAAGGCTTACCGGATCAACCGCACTGCGGTAACTGCCCAACCGGCTTGATCCAACCATAATTGTGTATTGCTGCGGATCATTTGTGATCCTTTCAAAAAGATCAGCATCAAAGACAATATAAAAATCGTTGATCCCCATTGTCTCAAAACCAGCCGCAGCGGAAGCGAACTGTGCATAATCCTGTACCACCGCATAAGGAACTTCCAGATAATTGATCCCGCTTACACGGATGATTCCTGCATCAACGCTGAAAGAAACGCGATACGATTCGATTCCGCTCCGGATCAGCACACGATGAAACGTATTTCCTTCCGACAAATTGTCTGTCAGGTTCCACGGGCACAACAGGATAAAACCATTCTGATTCCGCGCCAGATCCAATGCAGCCTGACGGACATCATCCAGATCAGCACAGTCCGCCCAGGGATAGGAAGAAGGAGCTGCATTGCTGATTTGTATAAAATGTCGAAAATCATTATACGAAATCATCACCTGAGCATAATCAATTCCACCTCTGACGATCACATGATAAAGTTCGAAAAAATCGTCTGCTTTTAATTTTTCATAAAAATCAGCGCTGCAGGTAAATTCAAACTGATTTTGTCCGGATTTATTCGAATCCAGATAAGCAGATAATTGCGTACCATCCGTAAAATAAGGCTCCTGCCCGAAGGAACACCCCGAAAAAGTAAGCAAAAATAACAGACAGAAAAAATAAGTTAACAATTTTATAAAAGAACAGTTATATAGTTTCTGAATATTTCTCATTAATCTATAATCCTGAAGATGATGGGGATAGCCCTGAAGGTCCGACCCCGCCGTAAGACGCATAAATCGTAACCATTAAAAGAACACCACACCTATTATTTTACGATAAATGTGTGACAATCAGCAATTGTTGTGTATAATGATAGCAAATGAGCACCACCGCAAGAAACCTTTTTACAATTCTGATTTTTTTTCTGAGTGTCTGCAAAGCAAATGCACAGATGGCTCAGCCTACCATCGGATCCGACGGGAAAAGCAGCATCTCAGCAGATGTCCCCGCGCTTGATGATGTCAATGTGTTTCTGCTCCAGTCTCTTGCAGAACAGGACGAGAACGGCGTGCAGATTTGCGACAGTGAGGTAGGCTGCGATTCTACTTTCATCTATCCGAATCAATTATCTTTATCTGGACCGGCGAAAACAGGAGATCTGATTCATTTCAGAACAACAGACCTGAACGGGATTCCGGTTTTCAGTTCTGAAATCTTCAATCAAAGCAGTGTAACCATGCTCAACCTGTGGTCTGTGACCTGTTCTGCCTGCATCAGTGAAATGCCGGAACTGGCCAGGCTCAACCGGGAATACAAACCAAAAGGCGGTCAGGTCATCAGTCTTGTCTATGACGCGATTGAAGAAGACCAGATACAGGAAGCAAAAGAAATTCTCGAAGATTTAGGTCTTACCATCCTGACTATTTTACCGAACGATGACATATACAGACAGCTGCCGACACAGTTTTTCCCCGTTACCTATTTTATCGATAAAGAAGGGAAAATCATCGGTGCACCCATCATCGGCGCTTCCCCGGCAATTTATGACGCACACATGAGCAAATATCTGAAGAACAATAATTAGGGATCAGGTTTCAGGTGTCAGGTGGCAGGTGTCAGTGAAAAGCATAACTGAATATAACCGCCGATTTTCTTCCGACAAATGATTTATTACGAAATGATTCGTAATCATCCAATTTTTACGGAAACGCTGATTAATTCCGATAAAGGCATGAGGACAGTTCCCCTCGTTCCTCGGGAGAACCGTCCCCGAACCTCAATTAATCAGTGATTCCTTAAATAACACACATAAGAACAGGCACACTTGCGTTGTTTTTGCGACAGCAAGGTGCCGATCCTCAATGTATACCGTTTTGAACAATTATTTACTTTTCTGCTTTTTCACGCAGCTCTTTCACCAAAATAAGTAAAACCAAGCATGGTGATATCATCGAACTGTTCCGCTCCGTCAGCAAATTCAAGGATATTTTCGCGGACATCCGGCAATATTTTTTCCATCCGTTCATCCTTTTCGGAATTCAAAACAGCAAGCAGCCGATCGGTCCCATACTGCTCAACCTGTTTATTGATCGCTTCCGGAATACCATCCGTATAGACAAACAGCCTGTCGCCGGGGTTCATTTGCAGCTCATATTCCCGTGCGCGGACACCGGGCATGGCAGCCAGCGCAAGCGAATGTTTATCTTTCAGTAATTCAAATGCACCATCAGCGCGCTTGATTGTTGGGTACTCATGTCCGGCATTGGCACAGTGCATCAAACCGGTTTTCAGATCAATAATACCGATCCAAACAGTCACGAACATTTCCGCGTCATTGCCTTCGCAAAGGATATCATTCACACGGGAAAAAATCTCCGCAGGACTTTGACCTTCTTCCGCACAGCTTCTGAGCGCTGTTTTGGAACGCATCATAAATAAGGCGGCCGGAATGCCCTTTCCTGCGACATCCGCGATAACAAGTGCCAGCTTATCCCGATCGATCATAAAGAAATCATAAAAATCACCGCCGACTTCCTTCGCCGGGTCCATTGTGGCATATATTTCAAAATCTTTGCGGGGAAATTGAAAATTCTTTGGCAGCGCGGATTCCTGGATCAAGCGGGCGTTTTCCAGCTCCTGCTCAATACGCTTTTCAGCAGCAGCAATATACCCCTTCAGCACATCTACCGTCTGATTGATATCATCCGACAACGAAGCAAACTCAGAGGAATTGCGAACTGAAACGACTTCGGAAAGGTCACCTTTCGTGATTTTCGCCAGAGATTTGTTGACCTGGTTCAGGTTATTCACAACAATCAGCTGAACCAGTAAAGAAATCAGAACATAGATCACAGCCATCAAAAGAATATCCGCGTAAGCAGTTTCCAATAGCTGTACATCTCTGTCTGAATAAACCTCGCTGTACGGCAGCAGAACCAACAGCGACAGCCCATCGTTCAATTCTTCCGTCCGACAGAGTGAATCTATATTGAAAAATACCGCACGGAATATGTGATCTGTCCTTTGCTGCTGAATCAATTTGATCTGATCATCTTTCAATGAGAAATTCCTGTGATTCCCTTCAAGGATAACGCCATTGGGCTTAATAATATCGAAGGTACAGTTGGATCCGCTGCAGAAATAATACAGTGTATCCATCCCGCTTCCGGTATCCACAACTTTAGAATATGCCTTTTTGATATTTTCAGCTTTATCAGTCAAAAGCTCCCGGGCATTCTGATATGCTGTATTGCTTTGGATCGCATAAGTGATCAAAAAGTTAAAAGCAAAAACAATCATGATGCCGCCGAACATCCAGCTTTGAAACCTGTCCGCGACATGATAATCTTCCTGTTTGATTTTTGTGAACGGGTTTTTCCATTCGCCGCTCATCATCTGCAGCGCGACAGAAATAATGCCTAATCCTAACCCGGTAAAGATAATCATCGGGTAAGAGCATATTTTTACAACATAATATGCCATTTTCATATCATCACGATGTGTTATGAGAACGACATACATATGGAAAACTTCCATCACCGCGCCCATAAAGAAAGCAAATATCGGGCCCGGTTTTTTTCTGTTGAATATATATATGCTCATAAATACGGAAATGAAACCGGCAAGGCAGGTCGAAACACTGCAGGCGATGCGCGTAAAAGAACCGATTCCCCAATACGTTCCCGCAATATACCGTTCGATACCGCCAATCAATCCGGCAATTACACCGGAAACGGGATGAAAGAACAACCCGGCGGCCAAAGGCCCGATATCGCGGACATTCAGCAGCATATGTTCATAGTCCACCGCAAAATGTGTAGAAAGAACCGACCCGATACCATATGCGATTCCGACTAAAATGATGATCGGGGCGGTCATTTTTTTATTTTGCAGTAATTTCCAAATGAAAATCGTCATTACTACATACAGCGCTGTAGCCGCTGTCATTTTTAAAAGCATAGTTCCCATACTTCACCGTTCACATATCTTTTCTCTTTTTTCCATTCAAGAGAAAATTTCTGATGCTTAAGTTAAACAAGCAATAAGCATGTGTTTAACCTCAGATGAAATTATTATATATCAGAAAGAATAAAGGAAAAAGAAACTCATTCATCTCAAAAAATCTATCTGACATTCAGACCTGAAAGACAGTGACAATGTGTCTGTTTCAAATTTCCATAGAAATATTTAAAGAAGTTCACTGCTATTGATTATATCTCTAAATAATTGATAATAAGGTGCGGACGCTTTTCCGGAAGACACGATCGGAAATG
Organism: Anaerolineaceae bacterium; assembly: GCA_017417055.1. Lineage (GTDB taxonomy): Bacteria > Chloroflexota > Anaerolineae > Anaerolineales > Anaerolineaceae > Flexilinea. The sequence goes on along the minus strand of JAFPZX010000036.1, from coordinate 25 downwards.
AAGCTTGATGGATTTGAGGTTGATC
>JAFPZX010000035.1 GCA_017417055.1 Anaerolineaceae bacterium | reverse complement strand
TGTTTACACCGATTCAAAAGGGACGTCGGACCGGCGTTCATAGGTGAACTGAGCCGCCGAAGGCGGGACATGCAAACCGCCACAGATGGGACACGGTTGACGAATTGGGATTGTAATGGTAAGATGACACTGCTTTTACCTATGTGCAGGGTAGGGCAACGCTGGGGAGCGACCTGAGCGTCACATAGGGTTTTGCGGGAGAGTGATATCAATAGGTATCGCTCTTTCTTTTGCTTTTCAAGCGGAAAACGGTCAATCATTGTTATCACTCTCTTGGAAAACGGAAGCGCTAACCCCCGGGGTGCGGGGCTGGCCCCGATTGAAAAGAACTATTCAGGCGTATAAATCCGGAGATCAGGGCCTTTCATTTCAAGACGATGGGAATGTTCAAGAAGCCTGCCGCGAATAGATTGAGCGAAGCTTTTAACCTCGAAGAGGGAATCCCAGTTTTCAGGGCTGCATTGTCCGCTGATAATGGAAGAATGACCGGCGATTTTTGCCTGATTGAAAAACTCCTGCATGAGGAACTTATCTTCAATATCATAGTTGGGGAACTCGTCAATGCAGAGAAGCGTAAAATGGCAGTAGTATTTGATACGAGCCTCAAGCTTTTGAGAATCTTCCATTTTTAAACGCATCAATTCCCGGCAAAGGACAGGGTAGGTAGTCCAGCGTGTGCGAATGCCTTCCTGACAAGCTTTTGTAGCCATGGCCTTTGCCATCCAGGTTTTGCCTGTTCCCGGAGCGCCCCAAATGATAAGGTTTTTACCATCACGAACGAAAGCGAGACTTGAAAGACTGTCGATATATTCCAAATCCAGCTGTCTGACCTTGTAAGTATATAGATCCGTGAGAAAGACAGGATTGCCGAGTTTTGAAATTCTGAGACATTTTTCATAGCGTGTGTTTTTCTCCGTTGTGGCAGCTGAATCTAGAGCCAGGCTGACAATGGCAAGCGGATCATCATTACCATGAGAGAGTGCCTCCCGAATTCTTTCACTTGCGACAGGAAATCCAAGCATCTGGAGTGAGTTACATATTTTCAGAATGTTCTCGGCATTTTTCATCTTACACCATCCTCATCGTCATGAGAACAAAAGATATCGTTCAGATCGATCTGATTCGTATTAACAGGATGGCTTTTGGTTTGGGCACTCAGGATGCTCTTATACCCCTTTACAGTAAAGACACCTGACGTAAGAGCGGCTTCGGATGTCTTTTCTGCTATCTCTTGACTGTATCTGTTCAGTACCCTTAGTACTGATGAAATGGGACGGTATGATTGAACTTCAAATTGAAAACGCCCAAGCTCAGTTTTTACCCATTGAACTGTGAATGGCCCGAATTTCTCAGCCCATGAGAGTAACTCTTCGGCGGAATAAGCTCCATGCAAGTCAATTCCTTTTGTTGGAATATGGCTCTTCATTGTTAGGCGCTGCCATTTGCGTACAGCTCTGTCATGTTCGGCAATGAGCGTTCCTTTTGAGTAGATCCGAACTGTATTTGCTGTTGCCTTTACAGTGACTTTCTGCCCAACATACTGAACCGGTACACTGTAGAAAGCGTTGTCATACTGGATATGGAAATCTTTCCATACAGTCGCCTCTTTTTCATCATAGGACTGGAAATTTTGAACAGGAAGCGGCAATAAGGTCTCTTTTTCTTCTGCATTGAAGATTGTTGTCCGGGATCCCATCTTTTTGGAATAATCTTTTGCATTCCTTGCGATGAGTTTTCTGTGCATAATATCATTGAATTCCACCAATGAATGAATATCCAAACGGTTCATTGGACGAATGATATCGTCTTCAACGATACGCACGTGGCGTTCTACATGGCCCTTATCCTGTGGGGCCTTCACCCGTGTCGGCTTGGGGATTGTCCCGTAATGCTCAAGAAACTCTACATACCGTGTATTCAGGATCCCTTTTTCATCGTAATGTTTGCGATCCACGGCTGTTGCACAGTTATCCGGGATAATGAAAGCTGGTACTCCGCCGAAAAATATGAAAGCGTTAGCATGTCCTGCAAACCATGACGGCATCTTTTCATCGAGAAATCCTTCACAGTAAAAATATCCACTGTAAGGAAGCGTCATGACAAATACATGCACATCGACAAGTCTGCCTGTATCGCAGTCAAGAAAATGCCCATGATCTCCGGCCCAATCTGCTTGTCCTTCCAGCCCGGGAATATGTTTCATCCCTATTGTGATGTCGTGGCTTTTTCTGTACTCTGACACGATTTCGTTGAATCGGCTGATTTTATAGGCCTTTAATCCTTTATTTGCAGCCTCTGCACAATAATCGGACCACAGTTCATTACGCTGGTATCCTTGCCTCTGTTTTGCCAGGATCGTTTCACAATCCGGCTGCAGATAATCCAGGTCAACACTTTTCCTGCCGGTGAAGAGCACATCTGCAATCTCTTCATTGTTCAGATTCATTGGGACACCTTCCAAGCTGCCCCAGACATTTTCACAGCGGGTAACGATTCTTTCCACCGTTTCCCATTTACAATGCAGACTGTTTGCAACAGCCCGATTGCTCAGGCCCATTTTTTTGAGCCTGATGATCGATTTGTAGTCAAGCATATACTACCTCCAATATTTGAATTTGCCTTTCGGCTCATCTATTGTAGGTAGAGATATACTTTTTCTGTAACGAATTTTGGTGATTGATTGCCGCCGGTTTGGTTGTCCCATTTGTGGCGGCGCAGTTCCCCCATGATTAGCGGTCCACCTTCCCTTTACTGGCGGTATCTACAGTTACGATGTACTGCGCTCATCAACACATGGAAATAACCGATGATCTGATCTGCACGATCATGGCAGCCATCAGCGAAGATTACCTGAAAAACCTTGCTGATGAGGTTGCGAAAGGGAAACGGCAATCATGCAGGGAAGGCATTTTTATCGGATCGACGGCTCCTTTCGGCTATAAATTGCTGAAGCCCGGCTTCCCTGGAAATGAAGATGGTAAACATCGGAAACTTATCCCGGATGCAAAAGAGGCTCCTGCACTTATCAAATGTTTTGAAATGTATGCATCCGGTGGGTATTCATTCCAGGATCTTGCGGATTATCTGAATGAAGCCGGGTTTGTTCCGAGGCGCAATAAAAAGTGGAAAAATGCTTTCACAAAAGAAACGATCCGTACAATGATGGATAATCCTATTTATGTTGGGATCCTCATTTACAGAAATGATAATTCTGAAAAGGGATATGAAGAATTTCTTGCTGACCATGATCCGCTCATCGATCCGGTCCTTTTCAGGGATGTAGCTGAAATCCGTAAATCACGGACCGTCAGTCATGATCATAACAAGGCTGATGGTGTCAGTCTGAAATCAAATTATCTGGTGCAAAATCTGATTTGCTGTTCAGCATGCGGACGGCGACTGCGTGTTCATTCCGGGAAAAAAACATTCCGATATAAAGATTACTCGGAAGAGCGGGGATTGGTCTGCGAATTCAGCGGTGAATATGTAGATGCACAAATTCTTGACAGTTTCGCTCGGAATTTCATTGGGACGATCGTTTTTCCCCGATCCTGGATCGAAGCGATTGAAAATAAGACCGAGGGGCAGGATTTTATCAGTGAGATCCAAACAAAAATCAAAACGATCCAGGAGCGGATGAAAAGAAGAACAAATGCCTACACGGTAAGCGGTGCTTACAGCTTTGAAGAATTCCAGAAAGAGCACAACGCCGATATGGCTGAACTGGAGGAATTAAAGGCGAAGCTTCCGAAATCATCTGATGTTCTGAAAACGCAGATCACGATCACGACATCACTGATCGATCTCTTTAAAAATGCCACTGCAGGAGAACAGTATGACATTGTCCATTATCTGTTCAGAAATCTGTATTTTGATTTTCAAAAATTCCGTTTATCCGCTTTTGAACCGCATCCGGAGTTTGACTTCCTTTTCTCAACTTTTGCTGAGAAAAACGGTTGGACGAAAGATGGCAGCCGATATTTATTGCCGGAGGGAAGGGAAAATGAATAATAGTCACAGACATAATATCGCCAAAAGGACCGCTGAAGGGAAGCTGGCATCCGCACGAAAGGGTTATTTTATCGGATCAGTGCCGCCATTCGGCATATCTTCCGGATCAGCCTGCAGTTTGACGATGTAACGGAGCCGTTTGAAGGTGTTGCCTTCATCCCGATCCCCTTTGACACCGGCACCGAAGCGAATCACGATTTCACTTCCGACGAGGAAAACCTGGATTTTCCCGAAGACTTCATCAATTATGATTAGCTGAATCATCTGTTAGAAACAGATTAGAATGGGCGGAGGAATTTGAAATCCGGCGCAAGCAAGGGTATTATCTTAAATGAAGAAGGGAGTAGCCAGCCACGGAATGTGGAGCCCCCGCCGTCAGTACGGTGATTCGATGATCACCCGGCCAGGCATAACAGGCGAGACTTTTATACGGCAAACGCTGAGATAAAAGCCTCGTTTTTATTTCGGCGGCATGAATAGCAGATCTGCTGCGAAAGGAGCTTTACAATGTTCGGACTGATTTTATTCGTTTTGGTACTGTCTTCTGTGGGTCTGCTGTTCAGCCGCCCGTACTATGGTTACTATCGCCCGCGGATCTATCCCTACGGCGGCTTCGGCAGCTGGGGAATG
>JAFPZX010000034.1 GCA_017417055.1 Anaerolineaceae bacterium | reverse complement strand
CACATATAGCTTTTGCTCTGCGCTTTCCTGCCCGGTTCTTGAAGGACCTGAAGTGTAGTTTCATCTGCATGAAGGATCTCTTCTTCCAGAAGTTTTTTTCTCATTCGTTTCCATATCGGCTCGAAATATAATTCAGTGGATTTCAACAGCCAGTTTGACATCGTCTGTCTTGAAAGCGGTATTCCGGAAGCATTGAGCTGCTGTTCGAGTCTGTATAAGGGTGAATGCATTACATATTTTTCTGCCGCGATGTAAGCGATGGCTTCAGCGGTCGCATTTCCGTTTGGGATCACCGGTTTATCTGTCTCCGGACGAACAATTCTGGATTTTGCGTTTGTTTTGTCGCATTCCACACATTTATAGGAGTGTGTTCGGGTTTCTACAATGATGAATTTTGCCGGGACCAGCTTCACTTTCCGGTCAATATCTATCCCGATCTCTGTCATTTCTCCGCCGCACTGATCACAGATCCGTTCCGATTCAGTCAGATCTTTGTCTATGACTTCAATTTCGATATTTTCCGGCAGATTATCCAGATTCGTTACGTATTTTTTGCGCTTGTGTTCTTTGACAATGGTCTCTCCGGTCAGTTCTCTGCGAATAACTGCATCCGCATAGGCTTCCGATTCATTGAATACAAATCCCAGCTGATATACCGTTTCTTCGCTGATATTGACTTTGTTTTTTTCACTGGAAGTGCCGAAACGATGCTTCTGTGCAAGATTGAATTCTTCCAAAAGATACCGTATCTGCTGCGTCAGTTCTTCATTTTTCTTCTTCAGAGATTGGAGTTCTTCGTATTCTGCCCTGGTTATCGTTACAGTTTCTTCTGACATAAAAAGCCTCGTTCTATAGCTCTAATTTTAACATACTTTCGTTAATCTTAGCTCTAAAAAGAGACTTTAATGACATTTATTATTCGTTAAGGTTTTGTCTAATATATGAAGGATTCCTGTATCGGCCGGATCGCTTTTTTCTCGTATATACTCAAACCTTCCAGCAGCCAGCGGAATTGCTGTGCCGTCAGTTCCTTCAGCTCGCTTTCATTCCGCGGCCATTGATATCGCCCGCTCTCCAATCTCTTGTACAACAGTATATATCCGTCGTTATCCCAATACAGTCCTTTGATCCGGTCCTTCTTTCGCCCGCAAAACAAAAACAGCGAATTGCTCTGCGGATTCTGATGAAAGGTATTTGCAACGACTCCGGCCAGTCCGTCGATCCCCATCCTCAGATTGGTGTATCCGATCGCGATATATACATGCTCGGCCTTTGACGGGTCAAACATCCTGCGCCACCATTTGCATGATCTGGCTGATGATCGCCGGATTCGCATTGTTTTGCAGCTCGATCCGCCAATCCCCTTTTCGGATCACTATCTCAGCCTGCTGAGAATCCGATTCTATACTGATCTGCGGTATTTCTGCAAATTGCATTGCTCCTGTTTTCACCGGTTCGATGGATCTGTTTTCTGCCTCAGCATCCCATATGATCCGCTGCCATTTGTAGTATGTTTTTAAACAGATTTGATTTTCTTTACACCACTCTTTTATCGTCCGACCGCTGTTCCGGCACTCTCCGATCCTGACCCGCCATTCGGCCATCTTTGATGCATGTTTTACCGAGTTCAGTGTATATTTTCGCTTTTCCATGCCCATACTCCCTTTACTACTTTCATAGGTTTCTCGAGATTTCCATGAGATTCTCGTAGAACTCCCGGGACTTCTCGAGAGTATGGCCCTTTTCTACACCTTTTTCAAGCCGTCTTCTATTTGACGCTTACATTTTGACAGAAAAAATCAGATGCTGCAGAAAAAAAAGGGCGCTCAGCGCCCCGTTTTGAGTTTTTGCTTGTTGAAGAGTTACATTCCGCCGAGGAGACAGGCCAGAACACCTTTCTGTGCGTGGAGGCGGTTATGAGCTTCCGGGAAGACGCGGGAGTGCGGTCCGTCCTGGACCT
>JAFPZX010000033.1 GCA_017417055.1 Anaerolineaceae bacterium | reverse complement strand
TCGTGTGCTTTAAATTTTCAGGAGGATTTTCAATGATCTATACATCCGAAGTCGAGAATATGTGCTGCGTCCTGAAGGGTGCAGACCATGGCCCGGCCCCGATCCCGGAAGAAGGAAAATGGGTTCAGGCGAAGGAAATTAAAGATATCAGCGGTCTGACCCATGGTATCGGCTGGTGCGCTCCGCAGCAAGGCTGCTGCAAGCTCTCCCTGAACGTCAAAGACGGCATCATCCAGGAAGCTCTGGTTGAAACCATCGGCTGCTCCGGCATGACCCACTCCGCCGCCATGGCCGCGGAAATTCTGCCGAAGAAGACCATCCTTGAAGCGCTGAACACCGACCTGGTCTGCGACGCCATCAACACCGCCATGCGCGAACTGTTCCTGCAGATCGTCTACGGCCGCACCCAGACAGCCTTCTCCGAAGGCGGTTTGCCGATAGGCGCAGGTCTGGAAGACCTGGGGAAAGGTCTCCGCTCCATGACCGGTACCACCTACGGCACCGCAGCCAAAGGCCCCCGCTACCTTGAACTGACCGAAGGTTACATCACCCGCCTGGCACTGGACAACGAAAACGCCATCATCGGTTATGAATTTGTCCATCTCGGCAAGATGATGGAAATGATCAAGAAGGGCGAAGATGCCAATGAAGCGCTGAAGAAAGCCAAGGGCAAATACGGTCGTTTCGATAATGCGCCGAAATACATTGACCCGAGAAAAGAATAATTAGGAGGCATGGAAATGGCACTGTTTGAAAGTTACGAACGCCGTGTTGATAAAATCAACGCCGTTATCAAAGAATATGGCATCAACAGCATTGAAGAATGTGCTGAAATCTGCAAGGAAAAGGGTATTGATCCTTATACCATCGTCAAAGAAACCCAGCCGATCTGCTTTGAAAACGCCTGCTGGGCATACACCGTCGGCTGCGCCATCGCCATCAAATCCGGCGTGAAGACTGCCGCGGACGCCGCGAAGATGATCGGCGTCGGTCTGCAGGCCTTCTGCATCCCCGGTTCCGTCGCGGAAGACCGCAAAGTCGGTCTCGGCCATGGCAACCTCGGTTCCATGCTGCTGAGCGAAGACACCAAGTGCTTCGCTTTCCTGGCTGGCCACGAATCTTTCGCTGCCGCTGAAGGCGCCATCAAGATCGCCCTCAACGCCAACAAGGTCCGCAAGAACCCGCTGAAGGTCATCCTGAACGGTCTCGGCAAAGACGCCGCCATGATCATCTCCCGCATCAACGGCTTCACCTATGTTCAGACCAAGTTCAACTACTTCACCGGTGAACTTGAAATCGCCCGCGAGATTCCCTACTCCGATGGCGACCGCGCGAAGGTCCGCTGCTTCGGTGCCGACGACGTCCGCGAAGGCGTTGCCATCATGCACCACGAAGGCGCTGATGTTTCCATCACCGGCAACTCCACCAACCCGACCCGCTTCCAGCACCCGGTCGCCGGCACTTACAAGAAGGAATGCAACGAAATGGGCAAAAAGTACTTCTCCGTTGCTTCCGGCGGCGGTACCGGCCGTACCCTGCACCCGGATAACATGGCTGCCGGTCCGGCCTCCTATGGTATGACTGATACCATGGGCCGCATGCACTCAGACGCCCAGTTCGCCGGTTCTTCCTCCGTCCCTGCTCACGTTGAAATGATGGGCTTCATGGGCATGGGGAACAACCCGATGGTCGGCGCCACCGTTGCCTGCGCAGTCGCTGTCGCGTCCGTCATGTAATTTGAGAAAAGTGCGAAAGGCTGATTGATTTTGGCCTTTCCATAGTTACTTTTCACGGAGCACGTGTGGGACTGATACCAAGTGCTGCGAAGCCAACATGAGTGTGTCTGTTCCCATGTGCGTCTCAGAAATTTTGGAAGAGGCGTGGATTGTAACACAAGACGTTTATAAAAAACAGGAGGGAATTTGCTCTCTCCTGTTTTTTATAATCTGTTATAATAGTCAAACCGGAGCGAATCATAGATATGGAACTCCGCAGCAATCAAGGAACCGCTGATTAATAGCCATTTCATATGAAAAGAGTCAATGCAGCCTGTTCTGTTGACCCAAGTCTGAGTCAACGAAAACAGGTCACTTTGACTCAGGTTGTATTAATCGGTCCTTTCTTTAGCATTTTCAGTTCAATATCGAAAGGGTAGAACTATGAAAAAAACAATGATTTTCCTGTGTTTTGTGATGTTGTTATTGTCAGCCTTTGGACCGGCATTTGCCGAAGGCGAGCTCAGCGAAAATGAAAAATCCGCATTGGATTACCTGAGCAGCGAGCTGGAAGAAGCCTCGAAGGTTCTGATGAAACAAGGAGAAGATGTCGAAGACTTTTATTCAGAACTCACATGGACCTCCCTCGCTGACACATTTCCGGAAAAATTTGACCTGCGGGAACGCGGCATTGTCACACCGGTGAAAGACCAGAGTCCCTGGGGCACCTGCTGGACATTCGCAACTGCCGGCGCCAGTGAGGCCAGCATTCTGAGCTCATTGGGACTGACCTGCGAGGAATATGCAGAAAAATACGGAGAGGAAATGGACCTCTCCGAAAAACACCTGGCTTACTTCACCGGGAAAGCGCTCCCTGATCTTTCCGATTATCCCGAAGGAGAATATCCTTATGATCCCGGTCAGGCCGGCGAAGGCTTCCGGAATTTGGATGATTCTGTTAACGCGCTTTACAATTTTGGCGGAAATTACGCGATTTCCACAACCAGCCTTTCCACCGGTATCGGCATCGTGAAGGAATCAATTGCTCCGTACGAAAACAGTGAAGGAAAGCAGGATATAAACGGTGACTGGACGCTGCCGGAAGACATGCGCTTTACGGAAAATTTTGAACTGAAAAACGCTAACATTCTGCCTTCACCGGCTACGATTGACAAAGATGGAAATTACGTTTACAACCCGGCCGGAACAGAAGCTATCAAAAGCGAGCTGCTCGCCGGCAGAGCTGTCGGGATCAATTTCCATGCCGACCAATCCATGCCGGAGCAGACCGTGGAAGAGAAACGAGAAACACTTCAGAAGGGTCTTGCCGATTTCACCGGTATCTCTGATGAGGAAAAGAATTATTATATTGATGTCCGCGCAGGAGCCATCAGCACAGACGACCTCTCCACAGAAGAACTGCAAAACCTGGTCACGACCCGCTGCAAAATCAATAACCTCGCCGAGGATCTATACGATTTCACTTCACTTGATCATGACCAGCTGGTCAGAATCCTGATGTCCCGGTATTTCTCTCTCCCTTATGAAGAAATTGTTGAAAACGAAAACCTGGATAAAACCTACATGACCTTTGTCGGGACGGATCCCGTTATTTACGCCCAATACACATATGAACCACAGAAGTCCAATCACGCGGTCACCGTTGTCGGTTGGGATGACAGCTTCCCGGCATCCAATTTTCCGGAAGACCGCCGCCCGCAGGGAGACGGTGTCTGGATCGTCAAAAACAGCTGGGGGACAGACTGGGGAACGGATGGTTATTTCCTTCTTTCCTATTATGACAACACACTCAGCTACCCATCTACCTATGAATATGTCGTGAACGACGATACCCGGGAGATGGATTATCTGGAGATCCTGGCTTACGACTTTATGCCAGCTGAAATCAACAGTTCCACATTGTTTGACAGCCCGGTTTACAGCGCCAATATTTTTAAGACTTCAGAAGACAGCGTTCTGCAATATGTTTCCGTCCTGACCGGCGACATGAACACCAGCGTGACAGCTTCCATTTATCTGCTCAATGAAGGCGCCACAGACCCGACCGACGGGAAACTGCTGGACAGCATCACCGAAACCTTTACCTATGCCGGCTACCACCGCATGGCCCTTAGCGGAAATCTGCTGCTGCCGGAAGGTGCCCGCATCAGTGTCGTGACCCTCTCCCGCGTTCCCGTCGACAACGGTATTAAATACGCGGTGGAAAACACATCCAGTATCGGCAAAGACGGGCTGGAACCTTATGCGGAATACCACAAAGAAGAAGGAAAAACGCTTGGACGCTATGCTCAGGCCGCCGTCAACCCCGGTGAAAGCTTTGTGAGTTTTGAAACTGGCCGATGGATCGACTGGAGCGACGCTATTGCCTATTTTGGATCGAAAGGGGATAACGCTTATATGTCATATGACAATTTACCGATCAAGGCTTATGTTTATCCCTGGTCCCAGGTTGAACGGATCCATGATTTCTCTGAGAAAGTCCCCGTTGCCGGAGGAGAGGCTTCCATTTGTCCGGAAGACGGCTACCTGCTGATGGACATCGCACGGTGAGTTCAGAGCGAAGCTCACGAGGTCTGCCCTGATACTGCCGCGAAGCCGGCACAGCAGGACTGCACTCCGTGATGCGGCAATAACTTTCATCGGTAACTCGCTGTCACATCGGGAATTGACAAAATTAAGAATTCGGAGATAATTAGTACCGTTCTTGAGTTCCATGTATACCCTCAAGGTTTTTGATCGGAGCGGAAAAGGTCATAAAAAGGCCAGCTGCGTAAAAAAAACAGTATACCTTTGGAGGAAAATAAACAATGGCAAACATTAAATCACAAAAGAAGCGCAATCGTCAGAATGAAGCTCGCAGACTGCGCAATCGTGCCGTCCGCGGCGTTACCCGTTCCGCATTGAAGAATGCCCGTCTGGCGATTGAAAACGGCGCCGACAACCAGGAAGAACTGGTTTACGCTGCCGTGAAAGCGCTCGACAAGGCTGCTCAGAAGGGTGTCATCCACAAGAATAACGTCGCCCGCCACAAGAGCCGCCTGATGCATAAACTGGCTGACGCACAGAATGCATAACTGATTGCCGTAAAAAGCCCGCCGAGTTGGCGGGCTTTTTTATTTTCTGGTCAAACCTCCGGAAGCAACAGGTTTTTGAACAGACAACTTCAACGCAAAAGGCATACCGTTGATCAGAATTACCTGACTGTACAGCATTTGGATAGCATTTTTCGGCATGGTTCCAGGTACAAAACCCGCTGCATTATCAACATGAGATGAACTTCCATCAGCGATTCCTTAGATATCTGTTAATTTTCTGAAATTGCTGTTGATATAGAGTAAAATGATAATGAAAGGGAAATAAAAATGCTTATTATACAGTTTATACTCGCTTTTGGTGTGATGCTGTTCCTGCATGAATTCGGGCACTTTATTGTCTCCAAGGCGTTTGGAATTGAAGTTGAAGAATTTGGGTTTGGACTGCCTCCCCGGATATGTCGTTTGTTTACCTGGAAAGGTACTGAATTTACGTTGAACCTTCTCCCCTTTGGCGCGTTTGTAAAGCCAAAAGGAGAATTTGAAGACCCGAGTGAAAACAGTCTGCGGGCTGCTCCTGCCTGGCAGCAGATCCTTGTGCTGCTGGCCGGCCCCGCGATGAACTTTCTTACAGCAGTGGTTGTTTTTACGATTGCGGTTTATCAGGTCGGGGCACCGGATCCTTCCATCGTGATCCTTGACAAAGTGGAAGCCGGCTCACCGGCAGAAATCGCCGGAATGAAAGCTGGTGACCAAATTCTGCGAATCGGAGATACGGATATCACCCATTATGATATGGTTTCAGAAACTGTTCAGAAGCACCTGGACAAAGAAACACCCATTCAGGTAAAGCGAAACGGTGAAGTGTATGATTTGAAAGTTACCCCGCTTTCCAACCCGCCGGAAGGACGCGGCGCGATGGGCGTTGTTATCACCTATGCCGTGCATGATATCACTTTCCCGCAGGCTATCAAAGCCGGCTTTGAGGATATGGTATTCATGACCAAATCATATTTGACCGGTCTGGGGCAGATTATTACCGGAAAGGTTCAGATGGGAGTGGAATCCATCGTTGGCCCGGTGGGAATGTATTCCTACTTTTCTGAAGCAGCTGAAATTGATGAGGAACGCACAGCCGCAATCGCAGAGCATAAGGCAGAGATGGAAAAAGCCGGCATCAGCAATGAAATCCGGACAGCGAGCAATTCCAACGGTGCCTGGACTTCCCGGCTGACATTCTTCGGTTTGATTTCCGTGGCATTGGGTGTGACAAATCTGTTCCCGATTCCGGCATTGGATGGCGGACGGATCCTGTTCCTGCTGCCGGACCTGCTGTTCAAAAAGAAGATCCCGCTGAAAGTGGAAACCGCTTTCAACGGCGTATGTATGGCTGTCCTGATGGTTCTGATGGCTGTCATCATGTTCAAAGATGTGTTTATGCTGGCACGGTAAGCCGGGAGAATCCGGAAAAGAGGAACAATGGCGAATACAAGCAAACGAACGAATTTTGATAATATATTACAGATGATCCGTGAACAACCGGAAAGAGTGTTCGTGAAACATGCACGAATGCTTTCAGACCTGCCCCCGGAAAAAACGAACAAACTGCGTACTGTTCTTGCAGAAATTTCGGATGCGAACCGTTCGGAATTTTTTCAGGGTATGTATATCTCCGCCATGAATTCCTTTGAATGCAACTATACTCCGATTGCGAAAATCGGTCTCGAGGATTCGGACGGTGACGTTCGGACAGCATCCATCCAGGTACTCGGATTTGAGGATGATAAATCAGCGGGTGAGAAAATTTTGGATGCAGCTCAGAATGACCCGTATGAAAAGGCACAAATTGCAGCGGTACAGGTGTTGGGACAATATATGTTTGAATCAGCGCTTGACAACCGGATCCCTGTCAACAAGAAGAAACTCCATGAAGTGTTGGAGAACCTGATCGAGAGTAAAAATCAGGCAGTCCGCCGGGCTGCGGTAGTTTCTTACGCAGTTTCCGAAGACAAACGGGTCAAGGAAATCATTACCGGCTATCTTGCCGGGAATAACCGTGATGAATTGATCGCTGCGTTGGAAGCGGTCCGCCATGCCATGGGTGAAGAGTGGGCCGGAACTGTTCTGGAGCTGATGCGTCACGAAGATGACGAAGTGAGCATGGAAGCGATTCGTGCCACAGGGACATTGCAGCTCCGGGAAGCGCTCCCGCTGCTTTATGAACTTATTTCCCGGTTTGACCGCATTTCCCCGGAAATGCTCCTGACGGCGGTGGAAGCCGTCGCCGAAATCGGTGACGAAGGTTCCTATGATGTTCTGGAGACGTTAGGGGAAGCTGCGGTAGATATGGATGCGGAGATTACAGAGGCCATTGATGATTCCATCGATACGCTGAATATGGCGATCCATCTGGGACCGACATTTGAAGAGAAGCACACTCCGAAGCATGTCCGCGAAGCTTTGCATGAAGCCATAGAGCGCTCCAAAGATCAATGTCTGAGCATTCTTGAGGAAAAGATCCCTCATGATCTTGAAGATGATGAGGCAATTGATCTTTATGATGACGACCATGACGACGAATGTGAGTGCGGCGAGCATCACCACCATCATCACCATCATGATCATCATGACAATCCGCTGGAAGGGATGGATCTATCCCGCTTCCGGATCCTGGATGATCTGGAAGCTTATGAAAAATCAGCGGCACATGACGCGGACGAAGAAGACCTGTGGGCTGAGTTTGAGGACATGGCTGAAGAGGATCTGGATGCTGATTCCCTTCAGGATTTTATCAATAAATTGGAAGCAAGAAGAAAAAAGAAGTAAAAAGTTTTCAGTGGTCAGTGACCGGAAAAAACGAATCTCGAATACGATTCCTTTTTACTGGCTGCTGACTGCTGGACACTGACTGCATTTTTTATGAAAATCATTGTCGGAATGTCAGGAGGCGTTGACAGCGCCGTGGCAGCGTTACTGCTGAAGGAAGCCGGTCATGAAGTGATCGGCATGACTTTGCGTACCTGGCCGGAAAAAGATGGTGCGGAGAGCCGCTGCTGCGAAATTGATGACGCCCGGGAAACCGCCTGGAAGCTGCACATTCCTTACCACGCTCCGAACTGTATTGCAGCTTTTGAAGAAAAAGTCAAACGGCCATTTTTCCAGTCATATATCGATGGGTTAACGCCAAATCCATGCATCGAATGCAACCGTTATCTGAAATGGGAAAGGATGCTGTATTACGCGGCGGTAATGGATGCGGACGCGATCGCAACCGGACATTATGCTTCGGTCGTCCGGCTTCCAAACGGCCGCTGGACGGTGCAGCAGGCCGCTTCTGCCGAAAAAGATCAGACGTACATGCTGTACGGACTCTCACAGGATCAGCTTGCGCGTACACTGATGCCGCTGGGAAAACTTTCCAAGGCTGAGGTGAGGAAAATCGCTGCAGAAGCGGGGCTTTCAGTGGCACAAAAACAGGATTCGCAGGAGATCTGCTTTGTGACTGAAGGCTCTTATGCCGATTATATTGAAGCTGATCCGGCATTGCATGCGCCGGGTGAGGGAAATTTTGTTTCCGAGGATGGGAAAGTTCTTGGCAGACATAAAGGAATCATTCATTATACGGTCGGGCAGCGCAGAGGGCTCGGCATTGCCTTTGGTGTCCCGATGTATGTCAAACGCATCAACGCGGAGACGAACGAGGTCGTCCTGTGTGAAGAAAAATCTCTGTACAGTTCCGTGATTCGCTGCAAAGATCTGAACTTTTTGAGCATTCCCGATATTGCGGAAGGGGAAACCGTTCCCGCCCGGGTCAAGATCCGCTATCATCATGAAGGAGAAACGGCTGCAATTATCCGGGACAGTGAGAATACTGTTCGCATAACGTTCGATAATCCCGTCCGTGCCGCCACCCCCGGTCAATCAGCTGTTTTTTATGATGAAAATAACTGTGTCATCGGCGGCGGAAAAATTATATAAATCTCATATTTGTTCTCAAGAACATAGAATTCGTTATTCCTCCTTCATAAACATTAGCCTTGTCATGACCTTGAATTGTTACTTTCCGCAATTTATTACAACCGCTCGGCA
Source organism: Anaerolineaceae bacterium (assembly GCA_017417055.1). Lineage (GTDB taxonomy): Bacteria > Chloroflexota > Anaerolineae > Anaerolineales > Anaerolineaceae > Flexilinea. The sequence goes on along the minus strand of JAFPZX010000033.1, from coordinate 23,272 downwards.
GGGAACTAAGGTAAAATTTACAGGTTGAGGATTTATGGATGACGTAACAACGACCGCAGCGGCATATGAAGCCAACCCGTTTATTATTGACCTGCAGCAGTTGGAAAAGTGGACATTTTTCACGCTGCTGGCGTTCCTTCTCATCGCGCTGCTGCTGAAGATCATACTGGATTTGCGGAAATACCATTATAAGGACTGAAGATCAGATTTATGGATATGGATCAATTTTTTGCTGCCATCCGTGCGCAGCGTGAACAAAAAGAGGAAGCCGCGGGCGGCGAAATGTACCTGATCGCGGGTCTGGGTAATCCCGGACGTGAATACCGCGAAAGCCGGCATAATTTCGGCTTTATGGTGCTCGATCGGCTGGCAGAACGGCTGAATGTGCAGTTCGAAAAGGAACAGCAGAAGGCATTGGTGACAACTGTCCCTTATGAAGGACGGAAACTCCTGCTTGCCAAACCGATCACCTATATGAATGACTCCGGTAAAGCTGTCGTCCCGCTGATGCGTTATTACAAGATCCCGCAGGAACGGCTGTTTGTGGTCCATGATGACATGGACTTGCCATTCGGGACGCTGCGGGTCCGGCCGAACGGAAGCAATGGCGGTCAAAAAGGAATGGGATCCATCATCACACAGCTCGGCTCCCAGGATTTCTGCCGGCTGCGCTGCGGCATCGGTCATCCGCCGGGACAGATGGAAGTGATCGATTTTGTCCTCAAAAAATTTTCAAAAGAAGACAGTGAATTGCTGCCGCTGGTCCTGGATAAGGCAGCATCCTGCGTGCTGGATTTTGTTACGCAGGGCTATACCTGGTGCATGAACCACTACAACGGACCGGTTGTTTTAGACGTATGATTTTACACGTAAGATATTAGATATTAGACGTAAGACGTATGACATAAGACGTATGACGTTTAGGCGGAAGAAATAAGTAGTAAGGAGTCAGGATTAAGGAGTGAGGAGAGCAGAGTCAATTAAATATATTTAACTTCACACTTCACTCTGAACACTTCACACTGACTACTGACCACTGGACACTGACTACTGAGAGAAAAAATGATCGATCAAATCGGCGGGCTGAGCGCATTTCAGTCATTATGTGAACGGATCAATGAAAAAGACCGAACGGCATTCGGGTCGCTCGGTCTGCTTCGTTCTGCCCGTTACCCGGTAGCAGCCGCGCTTTATGAATCTCTGAACCGCCCCCTTCTTTACCTCACCGATCGTCCGGAACAGGCGCTGCTGGCATTGGATGAAATCGCATTCTGGCATCCAAAATCAGACCGTTTCCATTTCCCTGCTCCGGAACCGCTGTTTTATGAAAACGCGGCCTGGAGCATGTCGGTCCGGCATGACAGGATCCAAACGCTCACACAGCTCACCCGCCTGGTGCTGCCCGGAACGGATAAACCTGAAAAAAAACCGCTTATCGCTGCTCCCATCCGTGCGGTAATGCAGCGCACTCTCACCCGGCAGGAATTTATTCACGCACTCAAAACCTTCCGTGTCGGGCAGGAAGTATCCTCAACCGGTTTGCTTCGAGTCTGGGCAAGCTCCGGCTATGAAGCTGCGGAAGCAGTCCTGGAACCGGGGCAGTATTCCCGCCGCGGGGAACTGCTGGACGTTTGGCCTCATTCCGAACCCTATCCGATCCGGATCGATTTTTTCGGAGACGAAATCGACTCCATCCATCGTTTTGATCCCGCCACACAGCGCAATATTGTACCGCTGCAGAAAGTGTATATTCCCCCCGCAGGAGAAGTAATTTTCCCGGAAAAATCCGATATCGAAATCCAACCGGATTCGCCGCGCGATTTTTATCTGCCGCTGCTTCACAAAACGCCTGCATGCCTGCTGGACTATCTGCCCGCCGATACCGTGATCCTCTGTGATGACATGGAAGCAGTGCGTTCCACCGCGGAAACGCTTGAGGAAGACGCGGAAACCCTGCGCGCGGAAAGCATCAGCATCGGAACACTGGACGCGGATTTTCCGGAACCCTACATCAGTTATTCCGAATTGCATGACCGCATGGCGGATTTCCCGCTCCTTGACCTGGGACGCTCGGACGTTCCTGACAGCTCCTGGCTTTCCGATTCCTTTACCCCCGCGGAACGCTTCGGCGGCCATCTGGAAACATTCCTTGATTTTCTGCAATCCCGTTTCCGTGCCAAAGAATCGGTAAAGGTCGTGAGCCGCCAATCGGAGCGCATCGAGGACCTGTGGAAAAAGGGCGAAGAGGTACGAAAGGAACTTACCGGAACTAAACCGATTTTCGTCGAAGATTCCCTGACCGAAGGCTTTATTCTGACCGGCGCGGATGGAACCAAAAATTACGTCCTTACCGACAGTGAGATTTTCGGGTGGGAACGTCCCGTGCCGCGAAAAGCGCATCGGAAAACCATCGACGCACCGGAAAAATATTTCGCGGACCTCAAAGAAGGGGATTATGTGGTCCACGTGGATTTCGGCATCGGCATCTATGACGGACTGGTGACCCGGACGATCGACGGCGTCAAAAAGGACTTTCTGCGAATCAATTACGCGGAAGGAGACCAGCTGTTCGTTCCCGTCCATCAGGCTGACCGGCTTTCCAATTATGTGGGCCCAAACGGAAAAACACCGGAAATCACCAGGCTGGGGACAAAAGACTGGCTCAATTCCAAAAATTTTGTAAAAGAAAAGGTACTGGAAGTTGCCAACGACCTGCTGGACCTTTACGCCAAACGTCAGGTGACCCCGGGATACGCTTTTTCCAAAGACAGTATCTGGATGAAGGACCTGGAAGGCGCATTCCCCTTTGAGGAAACAGAGGACCAGAAAACCGCGATCCGAAAGGTCAAGGAAGATATGGAAAGTCCCCGCCCGATGGACCGCCTGATCTGCGGTGATGTGGGCTACGGGAAAACCGAAATCGCGCTGCGGGCAGCCTTCAAAGCAGCCTGCGACAGCAAACAGGTAGCGATCCTTGTACCGACGACAGTCCTTGCCCAGCAGCATTATGAGACTTTCAAAAAACGTTTTGCCGCCTATCCCGTGAATGTGGAGATGCTTTCCCGCTTCCGGACAGCGAAAGAACAGAATCAAATCTTAAAGAAACTGGAGAGCGGAGAAATCGACATTATTATCGGAACGCATCGTCTGGTTTCCAAAGACGTAAAATTCAAAGATCTGGGACTTGTCGTCATTGACGAAGAGCAGCGCTTTGGTGTGCGGCAAAAGGAATTCTTAAAGAAAATGCGGGCCAGGGTGGATGTCTTGACCCTCACTGCCACGCCGATTCCCAGGACGCTGTATATGGCGCTCACCGGCGTACGCGATATTTCAAACATCAACACCCCGCCCTATGAGCGCGTCCCCGTCACGACCTACGTCGGTCCTTACTCGGAGAAAATTGTCCGTCAGGCGATCACCCGGGAAATGGAACGGAACGGGCAGACCTTTTTTGTCCATAACCGCGTGCAGTCCATTTATGCCATGTATGATTACCTGCGCCGGTTGATCCCGGAAGCACGGATCGGCGTCGCGCACGGACAAATGGCTGAAAAACAGCTTTCCGCGGTGATGGACCAGTTTTACAGAGGTGAACTGGACGTTCTGCTGTGCACTTCGATCATTGAATCCGGTCTGGATGTGCCGAACGCCAATACACTGATCGTCAGCCGGGCGGATATGTTCGGTCTGGCCCAGCTGTATCAGATCCGCGGTCGGGTGGGACGCAGTTCACAGCGGGCATATGCTTATTTCTTCCGTCAGAAAGGTCATAAACCGACGGAAGCCGGGCTGGAACGTCTGGAAGTGATTGCGGAGAACACCCAATTCGGAGCCGGCTACACCATCGCCATGCGCGACCTGGAAATGCGCGGCGCAGGGGAAATCCTGGGCAGCCGTCAGCACGGAGCCATTGCTTCAGTCGGTTTCCATCTGTATACACGCATGCTGGCACAGGCGGTCCGCAACGTCCGTGATATCAAGGGCGTGGAAGTTTCGGACGAGGACCTCGGCATTACACGGGAGATGGCTTACCTGTTCAACCCCATCACCGTGGAGTTGCCGCTGAACATCGGGATTCCCGAAAATTACATTGAAGATGACCAGACCCGCATCAAACTCTACCGCCGCATGGCATCTGTCAGTAAAGAAGAGGAACTGGATGCCCTGGATGCGGAATTCACCGACCGCTTCGGTCCATTGCCCGCGGAAATCCGAAACCTGGTGTTCCAGATCCGGGTCAAGATATTTGCGGAACGTATCGGGCTGTCCGCGGTGGTGAAGGAAGGGAATGATATCGTCATGAAATTCCCTGTCCTGCCGGCAGGCATTGACCATCGCGATCTGCCCTTGTTCAGCAAACGGGTACGTGTCGGGAAAAATAACTACCGTGTTGTCGGGATCGATTGGGATTCAGACGACTGGCAGGATGATTTGCTTGGTTTGCTTTCCATTTTGGCACTGAAACTGCACAAATAACATATTGGGGGAGATGTTTGTAAAATCTTTTCCCGAATGTGTGTTCATGTCAATCGATCTTCATAATTGTGAGCTGAAGCCGGTTGATCAGAAAAATTTGGAGGTACCATGAAAAAATCGACCCTTGTTGTATTGCTTTTAGCGCTTGTTGTCTGTCTTTCCGGCTGCAGCCAAAAAAAGATTGATGAATTGACTGCAACATTTAACAGTGAAAAAGAAGCTCTCCAGGCGCAAATCGATGAAGCTCAGGCTTCTTTGAAATCCGCTGTCGCTGAAAAAGACGCGAAAATTGAAGAACTGCAGGCTCAGGCCAAAACGCAGCTGGATGAGCTGACAGCGGAAAAGGATAAGCTCCTTGCCGAAGCTGAAGAAAAACTGAATTCCGTAACCGAACAAAAGGATGCTCTGATCGCGGAAGCACAAACCAAAATCGAAGCGCTTACTTCCGAAAAGGACTCCCTGGTTGCCGCGGCTGAAGAAAACCTGAAGACGGTCACCGAACAAAAAGACGCTCTGATCGCCGCTGCTGAAGAAAATCTTGAAACCGCCAAAGCTGAAAGCGCAGCTGCCCTTGCCGAAGCACAGGAAAAATATGACGCTTTTGCCGCTGAAAAGAAAGCGGAACTTGAAGCAGCAGCTGCCGCAGCTCAGGAAAAATATGACGCTCTGGTAGCTGAAAAGGACGCTGCCGTTGCAGAAGCAAAAGAACAATTTGACGCCATGGTCGCTGAAAAGGATGCCGCCATTGCGAAGGCCAAAGAACAGTATGAAGCCATGGTCGCGGAAAAAGATGCTGCCATCGCGCAGGCCAAAGAACAGTATGAAGCTATGGTCGCGGAAAAAGACGCTGCCATCGCGGAATTGCAGAAAAAATTCGATGACCTGACAGCTGAAAAAGAAGCTGCCGTTGCCGAAGCTGAAGAAAAACTGAATTCTCTGGCTGCTGAAAAGCAGTCCGATCTTGAAGCAGCCGCCTCCGCAGCTGAAGAAACCCTGAAATCCGTCACCGATAGCCACGACGCACTGGTTGCGGAAAAGGACGCCTCAGCCGCGGAATTACAGGCAAAACTTGAGGAAACAGTGGCTGAAAACGCAGAACTTACCGCTCAACTGGAAGAGACACAGGCCCAGCTGACTGAGTTAACAATTCAATATGAAGGCTTGATCCAGCAGAAGAATGAGTTCCAGAAAGCTTTGGAAGCAATGCAGGATGAAATCAATATCCGCCTGGCTCAGGCAGAAGAGGCAGAGGAAGAAGAGGAACCGGTTGCACCCGGACTGATGGAATCCTTCGACCTTGAAGATGCACAGGAAACGATCCAGGCATTGTATGATCAACTCGAAGAATTGAACGAAGCACTCGAGCTGAAGGAGATCGAAAACGCTGTTCTTCGTGAAACTATTGCGGATTTCATTGAGTAATCGTTTTATCGTCTGAATCAGCAGCCTTCAGCTTTCACCGGCTGAAGGCTGTTTTGTTTTTTTACACGAAGCACATGGGGACTGGCACCTTGCGTCAAAAAGCTAACACAAGCGTGCCTGTCCCCATGTGCGGTGCCGATTAATCAGCCATTTTTTTTAGCATACATATGAAATGCCGTTCTTTTTGACAAACTTTGCTTTGCCGTATTATAATAGACCCTATGAATGCGGAACTTGACCCGAAAACGGTCCATATCATCAATGATACGGATACTTATCAGCGCTGCTTTGAGCAATTACGGAAAGCCAAAGAAGTAGCTGTCGATACAGAATCCGACAGTCTTTTTGTCTATTACGAAAAGGTGTGTTTGATTCAAATCAGCGCCGACGGGCAGAGTTATGTGATCGACCCACTGGAAACCGGCGACCTTTCTTCCCTAAATGAGATCTTTTCCGACCCTAATGTTTTGAAAATATTCCATGCGGCGGAATATGATTTGATGTGTCTCAAGCGGGATTTCGGGTTTGAATTTGCCAACCTGTTTGACACCATGGTGGCCGCCCGAATGCTGGGTAAAAAAGAATTCGGTCTCGGTCCGCTGCTGGAAAGTGAATTCGGCATCCATCTGGACAAAAAATACCAAAAAGCCAACTGGGGCGTACGTCCATTGAGCCGGGAAATGCTGCATTACGCCGTAAACGACACCCGTTTTTTGAGCGAATTAAAAGAAAAACTGCTCGGCGAACTGCGGGAACGCGGCATGGAAGACATGGCAAAAGAGGACTTTGACCGATTATGCCGCATCCATGCGGCGGCTTCTGAACCGCATGATCCCGTCTGGTGGCGGGTCACCGGCGGTGTGGAATTAAGCCCCGCGGAGCAGGCTGCGCTGCAGGGACTGGTCGAGTTTCGTGAAAAGGAAGCACAAATTCGGGATTTACCGCCGTTTAAAATTCTGTCGAACAACGCTCTTGTCAACATTGTCCTTGACAACCCGGCAAATGAAAACGCTTTGCGCCGTCTGAAAGGTGTCGGAACCGGGGTAATCCGCCGTTATGGAAAAACAATATTGAACATCAACAAAAGCTGGCGGCGTAAAAAAAGGATTCCCCAGCCGGTGCTCACTTCCCGCCCGGCAAACGGTATTCTGAGCCGTAAAGAGCGTCTGAAAAACTGGCGGAAAAATGTCGGGATGGAACTGGATGTTCCCTCCGATGTGATATTGCCGCGAGACATCCTGGAAAAAATTGCCGAAATCGGCCCGAAAAATGAAGCTGAATTAAAAAGCCTGATGGAAGAGCTGCCTTCCCGTTATCAACGGTTTGGCAAAGAAATTCTTGAAATCTCCATCAACACCAGCAGCGATGACGATGATCCCGCCATACTCCCGGACAAACAGAAAATGGAGAAAGACCGCTGATGCTTGCCCGTGTGTATTCCTGTGCGTTGTCCGGTCTTTCCGGAACGATCATCGAAGTTGAAGTGGATATGTCCTCCTTAGAGGAACCGAAAACTATCATGGTCGGTCTGCCGGATACTGCTGTGCAGGAAAGCAGAGAACGGGTTCGCGGAGCCATCAAAAACTCCGGCCTGCAAAGCATGCGGAACCGCATCACGGTCAACCTGGCTCCGGCTGACCTGCGGAAAGAAGGCCCCTGCTTTGATTTGCCGATCGCCATCGGGGAACTTGCCTGCCGTGACAGAGGATGGATCCCGGAACTGGATGATAAATTGATCGTCGGCGAGCTCTCTCTTGACGGATCCGTGCGTCATATCCGCGGTGTTTTGCTGATCGCGGCCAAAGCCAAAGAGATGGGCTTCAAAAGTGTCTGCGTACCGGCTTGCGACGCGCCGGAAGCTGCCCTGATTCCCGGGATCGAGGTGCTGCCGGTCCATTCTTTGCTGGAGCTTTACAATCACTTTCTCGGCATCCAGCTCATTGAACCACAGCAGCCCTGCGAACTGAAAGAAACGCCCGTCACCGTAAAGACCGATTTCAGCGAGATCAAAGGGCAGGAGCATGTCAAACGGGCACTGGAAATCGCGGCTGCCGGGTCGCATAACGTGCTGATGAACGGATCACCCGGAACCGGGAAAACCCTGCTTGCACGTGCGCTTCCTTCCATCCTGCCGCGGATGACACTGGAAGAAAGCCTGGATGTGACGCGCATTTATTCCATTGAGGATATGCTGCCCGCCGGTACGCCGCTGATCCAAACCCGTCCGTTCCGCGCTCCGCATCACACTGTCTCCTATGCCGGTTTGGTGGGTGGAGGCAACGTCCCGCGCCCGGGTGAAATTTCACTGGCACATCGCGGCGTACTTTTCCTGGATGAGTTTCCGGAGTTCGATCCCCGTGTTCTCGAAGTTCTGCGGCAGCCGCTGGAAGATAAAGTCGTGACCATCTCCCGTGCCACCGGTGCTTACAGCTTTCCCGCGAACTTCATGCTCGTGGCAGCTATGAACCCCTGTCCCTGCGGTTATTACGGAGACCCGACACACAGCTGCACCTGTTCGGATTTCTCTATCCAGCGCTATCAGAAACGCATTTCCGGACCGCTGCTGGACCGCATTGATATCCGCATCGACGTACCGCGGGTTGAGTATGAAAAATTGTCCAGTGACACAGTCGGAGAGTCCTCTGCCTCCATAAGGGAAAGAGTGGAAGCAGCCCGGGAAAGGCAGCGTGTCCGTTTTGCGGAAAATCCCAACGTGACCTGTAATTCGGAAATGGGACCCGCGGAGATCCGGCAGTACTGTCGTCTTGACACAGAGGGAGAAAAGCTGGTCAAACATCTGATGACCCATTACCAGATTTCCGCTCGGGCTTACCACCGTCTGCTCAAACTTGCCCGCACCATCGCAGATCTGGACGCTTCCCCGGTTATCCAGACACGCCATATGGCAGAAGCCATCCAATATCGTCCGCGGACGAACGGCTGAGCAGTTTTCATTTTGCGAAAATTGCGTTATAATTTTCCTTGCCCCTGTGTTGGGCAGAATTTTAAAGATATTGATGAATTCATTCTGAGTCAAATGCGGCCTGTTTTCGTTGACTCAGACTTGAGTCAACAGAACAGGCTGCATTGACTCACAAAACATTAAGCTGAAATTGCAGAAAGACAGATGTACGGCTGAGAAAAGCCTTTAAGATTTATGGAACCCGGTAGTACCCTTGCGTCCCTTTCGGACAGCCTTTTACTTCTTGTTTTGATCATATTTTTGCTGTTGGACCTTCTGACGGCAGTCATTTTCCATGTTTACCGTTACCTTCTTGAGGAAAAAATCGTTATTCCCGGCGGAGAGGACAAAAGTACCGACCGGCCGGTAAGCGCACGGCTGCTTGACAACGAATCGCTGATGGATAAACTGCGTATCGCTGACAGGTTTTTGTCCGGGATGACTGTCGGATTTGCCGTTGTTTATGCCATCCGTGTGCTGCCCTATAAGCTGACCATTCCGCTGCTGTTGCTTTATGTGTTCTGTGTGGTCCTGATCCTCATCCTGCTGGAGTCCATCGTGACTGCCATCACCGCAAAAAATCCACAGAAAACAGCCGACAGCCTGGCCGGGCTGTGCAAGCTGCTGAGCAGCATCTTTACGCCACTTTACCTGCTGGTTCACCGGATCCTCCCCCGTCCGGTCATCACGCCCCCGCCGGACATTGAAAAAGAAGAAAGCCATCTGAAGGATTGGGTGGAAAACATACCAGAAAATACGATTCTGGAACAGGATGAGAAGAAAATGATCCGTTCCATCGTCCATTTTTCCAACACCATGATCCGGGAAATTATGATCCCTCGTGTAGAAATTGACGCTTTGGATGTAGAAACACCGCTGGATGAAGCCGCCCGGCTCATCCGGGAGTCCGGACATTCGAGACTACCGATTTATGATGATGAAATCGACCGCATCGTGGGAATCCTTTACGCAAAGGATCTCCTGCAGGCTTACGTGGAAAAGCGGGTAGTGACCATCCGTGACCTGATGCGTCAGGCGCTTTTTGTGCCGGAATCGAAAATGGCGGGAGACCTTTTGAACGAGATGAAATCCTCCGGAATTCATATGGCTGTCGTTGTGGATGAATACGGTGGTACCTCCGGGATCGTTTCCATGGAAGATATTGTGGAAGAGATCGTCGGGGAAATCCGCGATGAATATGATGACCGTGAAGAGGATCTGGTTCAGGAAATCGGTCCGGATGAATATTCCTTTCTCGGACGCATTGACCTGGAAGACGTGAATGAATATCTGGGAACCCACCTGACACGGGACGCGGCCGATACGCTGGCCGGTTTCCTTTACTCACAAATCGGGAAAATTCCAACCCTCAAAGAAAAAGTTGAGGCGGAAGGATGGACATTTGAAATTGAAGAATTATCCGGGAGACGAATCCAGCGGGTTCATGTCTACCGCAGCCCGGCGGAACCGGAAAAGGAAGAGGTGAAGGATGATGTACAATGAACGAAAAACGGAATTGGGGAAAATCGCGGCTGATATGCGCCGTATGAGTTATATTCCGTACTCTCACTACGCTGTTGGCGCGGCTTTGCTGACCAAAAGCGGCAAAATTTATACCGGCTGCAACATCGAAAACGCGGCCTATCCTGTGTCGATTTGCGCGGAACGGACCGCCATTTTCAAAGCTGTTTCCGAAGGAGAAAAGGACTTTGCAGCTATCGCCATCGCGACGGAAGACGGGCTGGGATATCCCTGCGGTTCCTGCCGTCAGGTTATGTCTGAGTTCTCAAGCAATATGGATATTCTGCTTGCGGATGCTGAGGGAAACATCACTGTGGAAACCAGTATTTCCGAGCTGCTGCCCGGCGCTTTTACACCGGATAAACTGCTCAGCCGCTGATCCGTGGAACGTTCAATTCATTTCCGGGCGATCGTCGTCCGGCATGTCAATTATGATGAAGCGGACCGCTTTATCACTTTTCTGACGCCTTTCCAGGGGCGTATTTCCGCGCTTGCAAAAGGTGTCCGCAAGATGAATTCCCGGAAAGCCGGGCATCTGCAGCCGTTTACTTACGTGGATGTCCAGCTCTCCAAAGGGAGCGGCGCCTCCTGGCTGGTGACGCAGGTTTCGACCATCGAAGCATATCCGGAAATTCTGGCCTCTTTCGACAAAACGGTGCGGACCTCCTGCGTACTGGAGTTGGCGGATCGGTTTTCACTGGAGGGTGTCGAAAATGTTCAGCTTTTCCAGTTAACGCTGGACACGCTGCGGCGTATAGCCGTATTTGAGGATATCTACCCCGTGCAGCGTTATTTTGACCTGCAATTGCTAAACCTGACCGGGTACCGTCCGCAGTTTTTTGAATGCGTCCGCTGTCACAAAAAGATCCTGCCCGAGGATCAGTATATTCATTACGGGATGGGCGGCGTGCTTTGTCCGAACTGCGGGGAAATCACCGCGGGTGCGCGGAAGATTACCATGCAGACACTCAAATATTTCCGCTATTATCAAACCCGGTCCTTTGCTGAAGCTGCCGCCGCCGGCTGGCCGCGGGATATCCGGCTGGAGTCTGAAAATCTCCTTACCGGTTATCAAAGCTACCTGTTGGAACGGAAAACGAACTCACAGAAATTTCTCGAGCAGTTGTGATGATGCTCACTTTATACCCTTGCAAACTATCTCATTTACTATCTCTTCCACACTTTTCATGTGTAATGCACTTTTCATGTCAAAGCAAATCCCAAATTCGTTTTCAATTGCCGTAATCAGGGAAATCTGCGCAAGCGAATCCCAATCGTCGATATCGTCTGCGGATGCTGCGTCGGTAATAAGCGTGTCATCATCAAACACATCATGGAATACAGAAGTCAATCTGGAGTAGATTTCATCTCTGGTCATTTTGTACTCTTTCAAAGGTGAATGTTTAGAACCCGGCTGCGCAGCACACAGTGCAGTCTTTTTGTGCCGGCGGTGCGGCAGCAAAAAGGCAGACCTGATGTGCCCTGTCCTGAAATTGTTACTATATTTAAAATAAAAAATCCGCCTTGGTGAATCAGACGGATATATTATTCCGGGCTTCTGGCTGCCCCCCGCAGGGGGCAGCCATAATTTTTATTCAAATTTCGCCGGAATCAGTCCTGCTGATGATTATTTCGGGGCAGCGACACAATTGGTGTTATTGTGATCGGAGTAGACAGTACCGGTGATGTAGAAGCCGTAATCAAGGAAGTTGATTGCGCCGGTCATGGCCAGGTCGCTGTTGGTCTGGGACGGATAGTCCGTGATCTTTGCGCGGCCGATCAGGATAACTTCTTCGCCAGCAGGAAGTGTGATCTTGTTCTTGAAGGCATCCTGTGTGCTCAAAACCCAGTTCCAGCTCATCGGAGTGCCGCCATTGATAGCTACTGCAACGTGGTTCAGGTTGATGGTTTCATCTTTGATACCAGCGTTCGCGAGGCGGACCATCATGTAAGCGTATTTACCGCATTTCTGGTACATACCCCAGACACCGTTCTTGTAGATACCATAAGCGCCGGAAGCGGAGATGGTCTTATCTTTTTCGCCGAAATAAGGAGTCAGGAATCTGTAGAGAGGATCCTTGACCTGCATGCGGCTGACAACCGGGCACGGGAATTCAACGGGTTTGAAGACGCCGGTGATTTTGCGATCCATACCGCCAACGCGGAAGGAGAACGGAAGATCAGCACCACCCAGATCGCGCAGAACTGCAGCGTTGATACCATCGATGGTGATATCAAAGCGGATCAGAGCATTTTTGCCGAGGCCGATACCTTCACCATACTTGCAGTAGTCAGTACGCGGAGCGCCGTTGGCGTTGTTATAGATGGTGTACTTGCATGTGTAGCTGGTATAGCGGGTGCCGTAACCGTCAATCATGACATCAGCAGGGATAATATAGTTATCCTTTGCAGTGCTCTTGTAGTTGCGGATGGTCACCTGGAAGCGGGCTTCGCCGGTGTTTTCGTCATAGACTGCACGGACAGAATCCATTGCATTGACTGTGCCGCTCTTCGGATCATATTCCTGCAGGAAAGCCTGGCAGTAATTGTTCTTCAGTTCAGGTGCAGCGGTATCTGCTGCTGTGATCGGAGCTTCATCTTCAGCCCAGCCAAAAGCTGTGCGATATGTGGTGTGGACAACAGAGATTTCAATATTCGGAGCGGAAGTCTCAGTAAGGATACCGTTATACTGGATGTAACCTTTGATCTTAGCTTCATACTGACCAGTTTTGTTGTTCTTTCTGAACTGGATGGAGCTGCAGCCATCATCACTGCCGGAGCAGGAAACTTTGGTCACGCTGGCAGAAGCGCCGTCAACTTTTGCGCTCAGCTTGCGCAGGTATGTGGTTTTTTCCGGGCCATAGTACTGGCTGACTGTAGCAGTTTCATCAGCTGCACGGGTAATGGTCATTTCAAAAAGAATCAGTCCATCACCACAGGGATCGAAGGTGGCTTTTGTGATTTTAGCGGTTCCGATCGGGGCCTTGCCTTCATATTCAAGATCCTCGAGGGTAACGTCTTTTTTCACAAAGTCCTTGACGACCGGTTCATCGCTTTCAACCCAGATATAATCGGAATCTTCATTCTCGAACATATCCGGCCACAGCAGATTCATATCACTGAAGACCTGCAGAACGGTATTTTCGTCCCAGGTTTGTTCGAAGTCTTGTGCAAAGACTCCAACCGACAAGCTCAGGATCATCACCAGAGCAAACAAAATACTAAAAGTTTTCGTTTTCATGCTTTGACCTCATTTCTCAACGAAATTTGATGAATTTTCATCCACCACCCTTTTTTGAGGGGGCAGGTTAACTGATATTTGTGCAATATCAGTGCCAACCGCGATAATTTTCCAAATGAATTTTTGCACAATCTTCACATTGTTTTTTACCGCTGTCCTTTATTGTTGCAAGGACAGTGCCAAAAGAGAATTGGGTTTTAGGTTTTAGGGGTTAGGAGTAAGAAGTAAGGAGTAAGAAGTGAAAAGTTGAAAGTTTTCCCAAGTACTAAATACTATATACTGATAACTGACCACTGACCTCTGTCCACTGACCTCTGTCCACTGACCAATGCCCTCTGTCCACTGACTACTGCCCTCTGTCCACTGGCACCTGACCTCTGCCCACTGGCCGCTGTTTCTTTGCGAATTAATCAGTTTTGTATTGAATTTATATCATAAATAAGGATTATTTTAGTCCCTTCATCTCAAGCGAAATATGTCGCGAATCGCTCCAGAGAATTAATTTGCGTATTAAGCAAAGTTATATTGATTTATTGGAGCTTTTCTCAATTATCAAAAAGATATATACTCTAATCAGGAAAAAGAAACTGACAAGCTGCGCAGCAGCAAATGAGCAGGACAGGAGATGCTCTGTTATTGAAAGAGAAAAGGGCAGGGGCAGAATGAACAATCAACAGAAAAGCGAACTTTTATTGGCAGCCGTGATTTTATCACGCAGCACTTCCTTTGTTTTGTCCAAATCCGCAATGAATTCACTCACACCGTTCAATCTTTTGGCAGTGCGATTTTTGACCGCATTTATTTTTCTGGCGATCCTTTTTTGGAAAAAATTGATCTATATCCAAAAAACTGAACTGAAGTACGGCTTTTTCCTGGGTCTTCTTTACACCATCATGATGGGATGTGAATTAACCGGACTGCGTGCTACAGATTCAGGCACGACTTCCTTCATAGAAAATTCCGCGATGATTTTTGTGCCGATCTTCCAGTTTGTGTTTTTGAAAAAGAAAATCCGGGCTACGGAAAGTCTGCGGATCATCCTCGCTGTAACCGGGATCGCTTTCCTGACACTCGGTGCCAGCGGCGGACTGCTCCGCTCCGGATGTATTTATCTTCTCGGTTCAGCAATCTTCTACGCATCCGCGATTCTGGTCACCAATATTGCCTCCCGCAAAGGCGATCCACTGATGATCGGCATCACGCAGGTCTTCACGATTGGCTTCCTTTCCCTCATCATGTCCTTCATTCTGGAACAGCCCAGGCTGCCGCAAACCGGTACGGAGTGGACAATGATCCTGGCTCTGGCCATTATCTGCAGCGGGTTCGGCTTCACCCTTCAGCCGGTTGCCCAGCGCGGCACCACCGCGGAACGGGCAGGGATGATGTGTGCTCTTTCTCCGCTCAGCGCATCCCTGCAGGGTGTCATCATCCTTCATGATCAGATGAGCCCATATAAACTGGCCGGATGTCTGATGATCCTGTTCAGTCTGCTGGTTCCGGTCCTGCTCAATTCCCTGCACAGACCGCTCACCCGCCGCCCGGTGTATAATCATTAGGGAAACACTGCTTTCCCATCGTAAAAATAAAAGAACAGGTGCACACAAATTATGCACCTGTTTTTCTATAATAGTGTTTTTCTAAATTGATTTTAGAGGAAGATGCTGAAGATCAGCACAAAGAGGTCCACAACACCTTCAATAATCAGGAAGTAACCGCCGTAAGTCCAGGCAGTTGCGGTGGCAGTGAACGGGTTCAGCAAAACGATCACACCGAGAACGATGGTCAGAACCGCACTCAGAACGACCAGCCAGGGACGATGGATACCATGATCCTTGAGGAAAAGATAATTGCGGATCTTTTGTATACCGGCGATAACCATGATGATACCGACAAGGATCATCATACCCGGGAGAAGGGCAACGATTTTTTCTCTGAAAACAATACAGAGAATACCGATGATGAGGTCAAGAAGGCCGCCGAATAATCCAACCCGATAGGGCATGAGGTTGCGGGAATCAGTTTTCACCTGTAAACTGCGGAGAATGCTGATAATACCGATAATCAGCATAATGATTCCGAAAATTGTCACAAGACTGACTGAAAACTCGGCAGGAGCAGTCAGCAGACGTACGCCGCAGTAGACTTCCAGGAAGATCAGTGCAAGCAATGTAAAATAGGAAAGGAATTTATTCATAGATTCTCCTCTGATTTATCTGCCGTTTTTATTCCGGCATTATACGGGTTTATTTTACCCGTTTCTTTCGAAAACGCAAAGGACAGCTGATATTTCCACGTCCGGACTCTTCCAGCTCACGTGCAAAAGCCTCCGGATTTTTGAGATCATAATCCTGATGATACGCTTCTGCTGGCCAGAAATGTTTATAAGGCTCAATACTTACTGCGGCGGGTTTTCCCTCTACTGCTGCGAGATCAGCAAGCATTTCTTCCGCAGCAGTTCGTTCGGAGGGTTCCTGATAGAAAAGTGCAAGCGTATACGACGCACCCCGGTCAATGAACTGACCGTTGGCATCAAAAGGATCCACACTTTCCAGGAACACCGTCAGCAGATCCCGGTAGAAAACAACAGCCGGATCATATTCCACGCAAATTGTCTCCCGGTGGTGCGTCCGCTGGGCTTTGACGTCCTCATAACTCGGATTTTCTTCATCACCGCCGCAATAACCGGATGTGACGGAGGCCACGCCTTCCATCTCCCGAAAAACCGGTGCGATACACCAAAAACACCCTCCGGCAAAGTAAGCGTTTTTCATATCTATCTCATTTCCCAATCAGCAGCATTCAATAATATAGCCCGCTGTTTCGTATTGGCATTATCCAGCCAGCGGTAAGGATCGCAGACCTCATCCGGCATGCGATCAAAATCATACCAGCGCAGATAGCTCAGCATCGTCTCCTCGATCCAGTAATCAAATTTTGTTCCCGGAAAATTCTTCTCATACTTGTTAAACCGCAGGTAAAGCGGAACCCCGTCCCCCGCATCATGCCAGATATCCGCGTAAGCATAGTCATACTGTCCCGGAGACATGACCTGATCCAGATAATCAAAGGCATCAATGCACACCAACCGAATCTTTTCCGGGAAGTCAAACTGGGGAAGAATATATTCCCGAAACAGTTCGATCACACCCGGGTCTTTTTCCACCACAACCACCTGATTCACGTCCGGTTTCAGCGATGCCATATAGGGGAAATATCCCAGTCCCAATCCAAACGCAACCACATTTCCATGAGCAGACCGAACCGCAGGACGGATGGTTTCCACCTCATTGGGAGTTACCAGCATCCATTCCCGTCCATCCTCCAGCACGACCGGATAAGCAAATTCCTCAGCGAAATACCCCAGCGGAGGCAGTTCCCGTAATTTCTCATCCGGACGAACATCATCCCAGATAAAAGGCTGAAACGATTTGAGCCGGTCCATGCGCAGTTCCCAATGTCCTTTCTTCACATTCGGAAAGCGAATATTCCGATAATACGGGTCATCCCGGTATTTTGCCGCATCCAGCCGTCGGACTGAAGGAGCAAGGAAATCATGGAAAAATTCAGCATCCGCCCCGCCATCAGTAGGGTGCACGCCGCAGGCTTCCGCGAACAGGATCAGGAACGCCTCATCCTCGCTGAATCCGCCAATCCCGGCAATTTCTTTTACCATATCAGCGGAAATAAACTCAGCCCGTTCATTCAGATACAGGCTGTACAAATGAAGCAGACGGAAATTCGATTCCCGGATTCTGTTGATTTGTTGAAGAGTTTCTTTTGCTGTCATTAGTCAGAAATCAATCAGAACGCAATAAAAAAATAAAACGAGCAACTATTCAGAATGAGTCAAAATGACCTGTGTTGTTTTCTCAAGTCTGCGTCAACGAAAACAGGTCGCTTTGACTCGGTGTTATGCAGTTACGAAAACGATAGAAATAGCTTTATGCATATTCAATATCGCTGTATTTCTTATTTCTGATTTCTTATTTCCAATTTAGATAATATCTTCCCAGGCATGGCCTTCCACGCCATACAGACCGGCTTTGAGACATTTGAGCGAAAGCATGGCGCATTTGATGCGGGCAGGGCCAAGGGTTTCCAGACCGAGCAGGTCCAACACGTCTTCTTTCGTCATATTCTTGACTTCATCCACATTCTTCCCGATCACTTCCTCCAGCAGCAGATCCGCGCTTGCCTGGGAAATGGCGCAGCCGTGTCCTTCAAAACGGGCATCGGTAATGATATTATTCTCATCCACATTGAGCATGATCCGCAGTTCATCTCCGCAGGAAGGATTCTCGTCCTCATAGCTGTGATCGCAGGGATCCAACGTCCCGCGGTAGGATGGATTTTTGTAATGCTCAATGATCAATTCGCGGTACATATCGTCCATAATAGTCTCCGGTAGTCAGTGGCCAGTGGTCAGTGGCCAGAACTGCGACGAGTGCTGACTGCTGACAGCTGGCTGCCGACTGCTATTATCCAAATAACTTATACACATACATCAGCGCTTCGCAAAGGCGGTCGATGTCTTCTTCGGTGTTGTAGATATAAAAACTGGCACGGGTCGTCGCGGGAACGTTGAAGCGTTCATGCAGCGGCATGGCACAGTGGTGACCGGCACGCACGCAAACATTGCGTGACCCGAGAATATCGGCAACGTCGTGCGGATGCACATAATCCAGTGTAAAGCTCACCGCACTGCCGCGGTCCCCCTCACGAGGACCAAAAAGCTTCAGCCCGGGAATCTCCGACAGGCGGGCAATAGCCAGATCCGTCAGCCGCTGTTCCTCAGCAAAGACGTTTTCCATCCCCAGCGCGTTCAGATAATCAATAGCCGCGCCAAAACTGACCTCTTCCGCGATGGCAGGCGTACCTGCTTCAAATTTATACGGCAGTTCATTGCAGGTAAAGGAACCCAGGTGCACCTTGCCGATCATATCTCCGCCGCCCAGAAAGGGCGGCATGGCATTCAGCAGAACCTTTTTTCCGTACAATACCCCGAGTCCGGTCGGACCGAGCATCTTGTGTGCGGAAAATGCCATGAAATCCACATCCAGATCCTGCACGTCAACAGGCATATGCGGTACGGACTGTGCCCCGTCCATCAGGAACAATGCACCGGCGGCATGTGCCTCCCGCACCATCTCTTTGATCGGAGGGATGGTCCCAAGTACATTGGACATTCCCGTAATGGAAACCAGCTTCGCGTTTGAATTCTTCAAAAGAGCGCGGTAGCCATCCAAGTCCAGCCGGAATTCATCTGTCACAGGCACAAATTCCACCCGGATCCCGATCTTTTCCGCAAGCATATACCATGGGACCAGGTTGGAATGATGTTCCATCTCGCTGAGGATCACCGTGTCACCGGCTTTCAGATTGGCTTCACCCCAGGCTCGGGCGACCAGGTTCACTGCTTCCGTAGCGTTGCGGGTGAAAATAATCTCGCTGGAGGAAGCAGCATGGATAAACTCGCGGATCTTCGTCCGTGTTGCTTCCGTCGCTTCTGTAGCCCGCTCGGAAATCGCGTAAATACCGCGGTGAACATTGGCATTATAGGCATTGTAATAATCCGTCACTGCATCGATAACAGCCTTTGGCTTTTGGCTCGTTGCCCCTGAATCCAGGTAACAAATCCTTCTGCCGTCCGCATCGGTCTGCTGCAGCAGCGGGAAATCTTTCAAAATAACAGAACCGTCCAGCATGTCAGATCAGCCTCTCGTATTCGGGCGGACAAAAGGTGAGCTCAGCGGATACCACAGGATATGGTCCGGAACCATCCAGCCATCCGTGAGGTAAACATTGGCACGGAACTGTACGGCGATCATCTTTGGATCGACCTGGACAACGATTCCGCGGATCCAGCCGTGACGGCGTTCACCCTTGCGTTCGTAATCGCAGTTAACTTCGACGATATCGCCGACTTCATACTGCTGACCCAGGTCTGTAGCTTTGAGTGGTGGAGTTGAATGAGCCATATTTATTCTCCTTAGAGCATTTTGGAATCAATTTTGTCCTGCAGCTTCCCACGAATCGGAGAATACGTGACAAGATTGAGAATTGTATCAAAAAATCCCCGGATCACCAGCTTTTCGGCTTCCCGTTCCGGAATGCCGCGGCTGGTAAGGTAAAAGATCTGGTCATCATCGATATTGGTGATGGTGGTCCCGTGCGAACACTTGACATCATCCATGATGATCTCGAGCCCCGGTTTGGCAAAGACTTCTGCCTCATCGGAAAGCATCAGGTTCTCGTTTTTCTGGTACCCGTCTGTCTTTGTCGCTTTCGGGTCCACATAGATCATCCCTTCCCAACTGGCTTTGGCCTGATCCGCCAGAGCGCCTTTGTAATACAGGTTGGAATAGGTCTGCGGGACCAGATGATCCTGCCGGGTTTCAATGTGCATCAGCTGGTCTTTCACCGGGAAATACAGCCCGTACACAATCGCGGAGGAATTTTCGCCGCACATGCACACGTCAAGGCTGTCGTAGCTTTTTGTCCCGCCCAGTTCACAGATGTTCCAGTGAAAGTCGCCGCCTTCCTGAACAAGCGTCTGCTTCCGGCGCACGCACACAGTCTGACCGCCGAAGTCCTGAACTTCATTGAGCACCAGATGGGCATTTTTGCCGACTGAGCAATAAAACTGCCCGGCAAACAGGTTGTTATGATTCGTTCCGCGCGAGTGCAGGTTCAGCGTCACCACCGCGGAAGCATCGTCATCGATGATCACAAACACCTTCATCAGCGCAGCCCGATTGGGATCGGAAAGTTCCACATCCAGCAGAAATTCACGCTTCTGGCACATTTTCCGCGGGATAAAGAGCACAACGCCCTCTTCAGTCAGCGGAGCAAGAATTTGTGTAAACGTGTCTTCAGTATCATTTTTCGTTAAGGTTTCGAGTTTTTCCGCCAATTCCGGGTGATTTTGCAGTGCCTCTCCAACTGTTGTGAACACAGCTCCTTTTTCGACCGCCTTCGGGCACAGGAACACGGTCTGCTGCCCGTTATTCCAGACAAAATGCGCGCAGAGGTCATCGACGTGTTTTTCCTTGCCGAGTTGCTCAACCGGTGCAGATGACCGTTCCGCTGCAGCTGCGAGCGCATTACCAAGGAGTTCTGATAAGTTTTCGTTAAGATTCGCCATCACTATTCCCTATATCCTAAATCCTATCCCTTGATTTTATCCAATCGAATCCGACATCTGCAGCTGGATCAGGCGGTTCATTTCCACCGCGTATTCCATTGGCAGTTCTTTGACCAGCGGTTCAATAAACCCGGAAACGACCATGGAGGTCGCGTCTTCTTCGCTCAGCCCGCGGCTCATCAGATAAAAGAGCTGCTCTTCCCCGACCTTGGAGACCGAGGCTTCGTGTCCGATGGAGACATTCTTCTGCTTTACATCCATCGTCGGATAGGTGTCCGACTGGGAAATCGGGTCAAGAATCAGCGCGTCGCACACAACATTGACTTTGGCGTTGACCGCGCCGGGCATTACCTTTACCAGACCGCGGAAGGAAGAACGTCCGCCATTTTTGGAAATGGACTTGGAAGTCACCTTGGAGGTCGTGTTCGGTGCGAAATGGACCATCTTGGACCCGGCATCCTGGATCTGATTGCGGCCGGCAAACGCCATGGAAAGCATCTCCCCATGGGCGCCCTCTTCCATCAGGTAGCAGGCCGGGTATTTCATGGTCACATGGGAGCCGAGATTGGAGTCGACCCATTCCATCGTCCCGTGCGCAAACACCTTGGCACGCTGGGTCACCAGGTTATAAACATTGGTGGACCAGTTCTGGATGGTTGAATAACGCACCCGTGCACCGCGTTTGACAACGATTTCGATTACGCCGGAGTGGAAGGAATTTGTGGTGTACTGCGGTGCGGTACAGCCTTCCACATAATGAACCTGAGAACCCTCATCGGCAATGATCAGCGAACGCTCAAACTGTCCGACATTGGCCATGTTCATGCGGAAATAAGCCTGCAGCGGCAGTTCCACATGCACGCCTTTCGGTACATAAACAAATGACCCGCCGGACCATACCGCACCGTTGAGCGCGGCGAACTTATTGTCATTATAAGGGACCACTGTCCCGAAATATTCACGGAAAAGATCGGGGTACTGGCGCAGCCCGTCTTCGATACTTACAAAAATCACGCCCTGTTTTTCGAGCTGTTCCTGAATGGAATGGTAAACCATTTCGGATTCATACTGCGCGCCTACGCCGGCCAGGAATTTCTGTTCTGCTTCCGGGATGCCCAGTTTGTCAAAGGTATTTTTGATCGTTTCCGGAACATCATCCCAGTTCTTTTCAGACTTTTCCGAAGGGCGGACATAATACACCAGGTGGTCCAGGTCAAGATTGGAAACATCCGGTCCCCAATTGGGCATCGGGCGCTTCTGAAAATGTTCAAGGCTCTTGAGCCGGTAATTCAGCATCCATTCCGGTTCGCCCTTCATCGCGGAAATCTGGCGGACAACTTCCTCATCCAGCCCTTCCTTGGTTTTGAAGACCGAAACATCCGGATCCTGAAAGGCATAAGCCTCATTGTTCAGCCCAAGATCATCGTAATTGTTTTTTACGCTATCATTCATTTCTTATTTCTGATTTCTTATTTCTGATTTTCTTTCAGCCACTCGTAGCCTTTTTCTTCCAGTTCCAGAGCAAGAGAATCATCCCCGGAGCGGACGATATGCCCGTCCATCATCACATGGACAGCATCCGGTTTGATATAATCCAGCAGACGCTGATAGTGGGTGATCACAAGCACGCCCATGCCGTTTTCCTGAACCAGCATGTTGACACCTTCCGCAACAATACGCAGTGCGTCAATGTCCAGACCGGAGTCGATTTCATCCAGAATGGCGATCTCCGGCTGCAGCACAGCCATTTGCAGGATCTCGGTGCGTTTCTTTTCACCACCGGAAAATCCATCGTTCAGATAGCGGGAAGCGAAGGAGGAGTCCATCTTGAGCTTTCCCATCTTTTCCCGCAGCAGCTTGCGGAAAGCCGGTACCGGGATGCCGTGATCTTCCGGGTCGCGGGCTTTGCGCTGGGTGTTCAGTGCTGTTCGCAGAAAATTCGCGACAGTCACACCGGGAACGGCCACAGGATATTGCAGCGCGAGGAAGAGACCCGCATGAGAACGCTTATCCGGCGTCCAGTCATTGATACGCTCACCGTTCATCAGAATGTCACCGGAGGATGGTTTGTATGCCGGGTGTCCCATGATCGTATAAGAAAGGGTCGATTTTCCGGTCCCGTTCGGGCCCATAATGGCATGGATCTCGCCTTTGGGTACGGCGAGGGAAAAGTTCTCGATGATCTGTTTTTCGTGAACGCTGACGTAAAGGCTTTTGATCTCTAATCCGCTCATGAATCACTCCTGGTAATTTAACGCATAAATTCAGACACCAAAGTTTTATAGACACATTGGCCCTGTATAACACCGCATTATACCACACAGACTGTGATTTTCAAGGAAACCATTAACATATCTAAGCGTATCGTGTCTGTTTCAAATTTCCATAGAAATATTTAAAGAAGTTCACTGCTATTGATTATATCTCTAAATAATTGATAATAAGGTGCGGACGCTTTTCCGGAAGACACGATCGGAAATGAAGCTTGATGGATTTGAGGTTGATC
>JAFPZX010000032.1 GCA_017417055.1 Anaerolineaceae bacterium | reverse complement strand
CGTAGGCTCCTCGGCTTTGCTACCCTGCTTCCTCCCCCACCTCCATTGCTGTCGGTGGCTTGCAGTTCACTACGCTTGGCGGTAACTACCCGCGACGGGACTTTCACCCGTTAGAATCGTGCCATGCCCGGCACACCAAAACAAACAACGGCGGAGCGTTTAAACGCTCCGCCGTGTTTATTTTGTTATGAAACCTGGTTTACTTTACAGTAAAGTGCAGTTCCGGGCTAACCGCGGTGGAATTGTACAAGCCAAGTTTGGCGGTGTAGGCTCCGGACTTCAGTGAAATTGCCGGAGAGAAGAACATTTCGCCGTCCTCACAGGTCACGCCTTCCATCGTGCAGCCAAGCGGTGAGATGGTAGTCACGTTATTTGCCGCATCAGTCAGAATCAGCTCATAGCTGACATTCGTATCCGAAGCATCCATGTTCCAGCGGAAAAGCGGACGGGCCTGCACCGTGCTGCCTTCCTTCGGTGAATTCAGTTTCAGGATTTTGCTGCCTTTACTGAAGACCAGGGAAATGGCATCGCCCTTCGTGTTCAAATCAGAATAAGGCGTAATAGTAATGCGATAGTTCTCCGCATCCGGGATCGTTTTGAACTCGATCGAGCAGGTCTGACCGTCACACCATGCCTGTTCCCGGTTCAGATCCGCGCTGAACAGCTGCTTGTTTGCTTTGCTGAAAATTTCAACATGGAAAATTGCCGTAGCAGCACCGGGATCCGTCCAGATAATCACCGGCGCATCCTGTGTCAGCAGCCCATTCTGTTTGGGACTGACGAAGCTCATCGCTTTTTGTGCAACTGCACCCTGCAGCATGAAGGAACCGGATGCACTGCTCCAAAGCGCATTGTTGCCGCCATAGCTCAGCACGCTCCAGCTGTAATTTCCATTTTTCGTCAGCTTATAATCCGGCGTCCAGGTGCATATTTCAGCCGTACAATTTCCGGATGAAGTTACCTGCCGATCAAACAAAACCGATCCGGTACTGTCATAAAGTTTTACCATGTAATAGGCTGCTCCGGTAACTGTCCGCCACTGGAAATTCGGGGAGGTCACAGTTATCGTTCCGGTCGGAGACAGACAGGTCGGGATCGTGTTGGTATAATTATAATAATAGGAACTGCCCGGATTGTATCCGCTTACGCTGAAGCCTTTCCAGGAAGACCATCCGGAAGTTTCACCACCGGTAGCAGCCTGAACACGCCAGCTGTAAGAACCCGCCGGCAAATACAGATCAGTCTGGACATAGCAGACGCCTTTTCCAACATAGATATCGGAAACTTTGAACCAGCGGTCCATACGGAAATAATCTTCGTTGTTTCCGACAACTTGCAGACGGTAATCACTTACATCGTGACCCACATCTTCCCATTCAAAGGCAATGTAGCTGCTGTTGCTGATCGATCCGCTCGGGCGATAGGGAGCAGGAGTCGGAACACCGGTCCTGATATTGAACAGCATTTCATCTGAAGCTGCTGAACCGAGGCTGTTTTTAGCGACCACTCTCCAGGCATATTGGCCATATCCAGGCATAGTCAGATGAACATTGCAGCGGCCCATCTGGCATGTAATGTCACTGTTGCTCAGATTAGCGGTTCCATGACGGCCCCTGTTGTCATGCCATTCAACTGTATAGGACTCGGCATATTTTGATGGAGCCCAATAAAATCCAATTTTCCGCACTTCATAGGTACCATAGGGACATTCCAGAACCGGTGCTTCTGGCTTTTTTGGCGGTTTCGGCGGCTCAGGCGGTTCCGGTTTTTCGAATTTCAACACAAAGGTCTGTGCAGTGGGTCCCGGAACAGTCACTGTAGTCTCACCGGATTTATAGACGCCGCCAACAGTCCAGCTGATGAGAGAATTATTATAAGAGCTCAAATCAGCGGTATAGGTGCAGATATTTCCACCGCAGGATGCCGTGGATACTGTCGTATTCAGCGTCACCGTATCAGCTGCGGTTGTAATCGTCAGCTGAAGCAGGAATGTCACGTCTGTAGGACCGGTTTCTCCATCATAGGCATAAAGCCAGATAAATGGAACATTTGACGTAGTTACGGTGCCGCTTATAGGGGAGAATAATAACAAATCAGTCAGTTCTCCTTCAATTTCGACAGAAGGGAGCGTTCCCGGAGCGCCGAGTAAATTGAAAACCGGTTCTTCATGACTCAATAAAGTCATCAGTTCAAGCATGGTTTGCTCTGAAAGGGTAGCGCTGTTTGCTTCCAGCCATTCCAGCGTCAAAACTGAACTCAAATTCTCCAATTCCTCATCTGTCAACAATTGTGACAGTTCAGTCAAGGCTTCCGGAGAAATATTGAGACCCGGAATGACAATCTCACCGGGTTCTTCGGTTTCCGTCACTTCAACTGTCGGCTCGGTGGTTTCAACCGGCTGCTCGGTTTCCGTCACTTCGACTTCCGGATCGTTCTTTTCACCCGGCTGTTCGGTTTCCGTCACTTCAATCACCGGGGTTTTATTTTCATCCGGTTGTTCGGTTTCCGTCACTTCGACTATCGGATCGATCTTTTCGCCCGGTTTTTCAGTTTCCGTCACTTCAAATACCGAATAATTCAACTCATTGAGGATGGACTTTTCATCATCAGAATTATCCGGATCTGTCAAAACTACCAATTCAATCTGCTGGGTAGACTGCTGAGTCGGCTGTTCATCCTGCACTACCGGCTGCTGAGTCGGCAGTTCTTCATATACCACCGGCTGCTGGATTGGCTGTTCTTCCTGCACCACCGGAGGTTGGGTTGGTTGCACTTCATATATTACCGGCGGTTGGGTTGGCTGCACTTCATATACTACCGGCTGGGGGTCAGCAGGCAGACAAACTGAAAGGGTCAGAGCTGTCGGAGTGCATCCATCCTGGCCACACATATAACAAATTGAATTTGCCGGCGCCGACGCCGGATATAACACACCGTTTGCATCAAGACAAACACAATTCTGTGCAGAAACAGCAGAAATTGCGGATATCGATATCAGCAAACTAAAGACAAGAAGCAAGATCCTGTTAGTATTTCTCATAAGTAATACCTCCTTTGAGGTTTAACGGCATACCCTGTCATTTTGTTTCCAAAACAATCAACAATCCTGGAAAGGCAGAGCTGATCATCAGCGTATTAAGCGGCAGCAGCTATTCTTAATTCGGGAAATATTTCCGGATCAAAGCATCACGCACAAAATCCGGTACCATCCCGCTCACATCACCACCCAGCGAAACAACCTCTTTCACCGTTGAGGATGAAACGAAAGTATACTGATGTGTCGTAATTAAAGAAACCGTCTCAATGTCCGGTGCCAGTTTTTTATTAGCCAATGCCATACGGAATTCATAATCGAAATCAGAAAATACACGCAACCCACGGACCATACACTTGGCACCCACCTTACGGGCATAATCAACTGTCAAACCGGTGTATCCCGCAACCGTAATATTCGGCACATCAGCAAAAATCCGGTTTGCCATTTCTACACGTTCCTCAAAGGAAAACAACAGGTTTTTTGAAGGCGTGGCATAAATGCACAGAATTAATTCATCAAAAATTTCGGCAGCACGCCGGGCAATATCAATATGTCCATTGTGGATCGGGTCAAAACTTCCAGGGAAGATTGCTCTTTTACTCATCAGCTGATTTCTCCTTTCCGCTGGGCAGCGGCAGTTTCAATAACATGTGTTTTTAGCATTTCATTTTCCGGTTTACTGAGTTCCGGATCACTTTCAAAAAGTTTCAATGCCTCATTCCGGGCTTTTTCGATCAAGCGGACATCCGACATGGAAGCCAGCTTCATCTCCCGCAGACCGGACTGGCGTTTTCCGATAAAATCACCGGGGCCGCGCATTTCCAGATCCATTTCCGCAAGCTTAAATCCGTCATTTGTCTCAACCATCGCGTTCAGACGCTGGTTTTCGATATCATTATCCTTATCCGGGATCAAAGCACAGCGGGCCTGCGCATCCCCACGCCCAACTCGTCCACGGAACTGGTGCAGCTGAGCCAAGCCAAAATGATTAGCGCCTTCAATCACCATCACCGTCGCATTCGGCACATCAACACCAACTTCAATCACGGAAGTGGAAACGAGGATGTCATAGTCATGATTCTTGAATGCTTCCAGAATTGTGTCTTTTTCAATCCCTTTCATGCGTCCATGCAGCAAAGCCACTTTCAGGTCCGGGAAAATCTGGCTCTGCAAATAATCTCTTGCTTCAATGGCGGCCCGACCTTCTTTGTCCTCGTCATCTCCCTCTTCCACCAGCGGATAAATGATAAAAGCCTGATGACCGGCAGCAACCTCTTTGCGGATCCGGCTGTACACCTGCTCACGGCAAACCGGCGGAACGATCACCGTCCGAACCGGTTTCCGTCCGGCAGGCAGTTCATCGATCAGGGTCAGATCAAGATCACCATAAATTGTCAGGGAAAGTGAACGCGGAATCGGCGTAGCGGTCATCACCAGCAGATGCGGATTTGTTCCTTTAGCCCGGAGCGCGGCACGCTGGTCCACCCCAAAACGATGCTGTTCATCGATCACAGCCAGCTGCAGATTGCGGAAGCGCACCGGTTCTTCAATGAGCGCATGCGTACCGATCAAAACCCTGATCTCACCGGATTCCAGTCTCTCCCGAATCTCCTGTTTCTTTGAATCCGCTGTCGCGCCTACCATCAACCCCACCTGATCGGCATTGATCGGCGCATGTTCGCCAAGCCCATCCAGGAAGCGGACAAAATTCCGGTAATGCTGTTCTGCCAGAACACCGGTCGGTGCCATGATAGCAGCTTGTCCATCTTTTTGCATAACGATCAATGCCGCTAAACTGGCAACTATGGTCTTTCCGGAACCAACATCCCCCTGAACCAGACGGTTCATCGGATGACCGGATGCCATATCTTTGCGAAAGTCTGCCAGTGCTTTCAGCTGCGCATTTGTCAGTTCAAACGGCAGGTTCGCAAGCCAGTCATTGTTAAACTGCTCATCACTCACTTCAAACGGTTCCGCTGTAAGGCTGTTCCATTCCTGTTTTTGAGAAAGTACAGCCAGCTGCATGAAAAAGATTTCATCAAAAGCCAGACGCTCCCGGGCAAAACGCAGCAGTTCCCGGGATTCCGGAAAATGAATGTTCTGTATCGCCATTTGCAGCGGCAGCAGATCTGCGGATTCCAAAATTGACTCCGGCAGGGATTCCGGCAGCTGGGAAGTCCAATGGCGCACTGTGTTATACATCATACGGCGCAAAAAATTCTGCTTGAGATTCTGGTTTAATGCATAAATCGGGACGATGCGGTTGGTCGTAATGTTTTCCTGATCTGCAGGTTCCCATTCCGGATTACTCATCACAGGTCTTCCCAAAAAGATATCGATCTTCCCGGAAAGCACAATACTCATACCGACATGGATCTGATGGGCAAGCCATGCTCGGTTGAACCAGGTCACCCGCATTGTTCCGGTACGGTCATCAACCAGCACTTCCGTGATCTGGTATTTGCCGCGTTGTCCACTGTTTATGGAACGGACAATACCGATGATCGTCACGGTTTCATCCGGTTGAACCCGGTTGATCGGCTTGAAAGCAGAATAATCATCATAACGACGCGGGAAATAATAGAGAAATTCTCTCACGGTATGAACATCCTGCTTCGCAAGTGCTTTGGAATTGGAGAAGCCAATCCCGGGAATGTTGGAGACAGGACTGTCGATAGAAGGTCCCTTGGGATTGATCTGCGGGTTTCCGAACCGCGCCCGCAATTCACGGACAGATGCCGCGGCAGGGCGGGTATAAGGCTCATGATGAATGCGAACCGGTTCAGCCTGTTCTCCCTGTGGCGGAACGGTAGATTGTGTCACAGTCCGGTTTGTATGTTCGGATTGTTCAAATGATTCCCGATGGTGTTCGGACTGATTGACCATTGGTTCCGGTCGATGCTTTCGTTCAACACGCTCTTCTTTTCGAATCGGGACAGCCCGTTCATTATAAGGCTTGCGCTCCGGTGTTCTTCCGGGGAGTTTTTCAGACCCTTTTTCCGCGGATTGTTCCGGAACAGACAAATCCGGACGGGACTGCATACGGACTGCCGGACCATCCAGGCGGCGGGGACGATTCCGATCCCGCTGCAGAGGTTCCTCATGCGGCAGTTTTTGCATGATTTCCTCAATAGCAGCCTTACGCCCATCCAGGTCTTTTTCACCATAGCTGTTCAAAAATTCGGTAACAGCTTCATTTAATTCAGGCTCGATACCGGCGGTACCGGATTCCTTTTGCCAGTTCGGAAGGAATTTTCCCATCCCGCCGACAACAGCTCGATTATCACAATTCCGACTCAGCTCCAGTTTTAAAAAGCGTCGGAGCTTTTCAACAGGTGACAAGATCATATTTTTTTATTCCATTTCTTTAGTTACCCCCGGGCCGGGGAATCCCCGGAGAAGGCGGCACGATGTGATTAAATTATAACAGGTTCTTAGAGATGATACAAAATCACCTTTTTTTCTTCTAAATAAACATACCATCGACGATATAATTTTCCGCCTCGGAGTTATGGATGCTGTTGTTTTCCCCTTCAGCTACGCGTACTGTAACAATGCTTCCGGCAGGGACGGAATGCGTGAGCCAGACGTTCCCTCCGATCACACAGTTGTCACCGATATTTGTGTTACCGCCCAAAATCGTTGCGCCGGCATAAATCACCACGCGGTTTCCGATATTCGGGTGACGTTTTATTCCCTTAACCAAAACGCCATCCGGCCCAGCTTCAAAACTTTTTGCCCCAAGTGTCACATGCTGATAAAGCTTGACATGGTCACCGATCGTAGTGGTTTCACCAATCACGACACCGGTCCCGTGGTCAATAAAAAAGTACGGACCGATGGTTGCTCCGGGATGAATATCGATCCCGGTAATACGATGGGCGTACTCGGTCATAATTCGGGGAATCAGTGGAACATTCATCTCATACAGCTTATGCGCCACACGAAAAATGGTAATCGCCTTGAATGCCGGATAGGTCAGGATGATTTCATCCGTATTTTTTGCAGCCGGGTCGCCTTCATAACCGGCTTGTATATCAGTCTTTAAAACCTCCAAAATCGAGGGAAGTGCGTCAATAAGTTCCAACGCCCGGGCATCAGCTTCATCCTGTGTTTCACTGACAGAGGAAAAACACTGAGAAAAAGAATCATAAGCCCGCATCAATTCCCAGGTACGTTTTTCCGATTCTTCAAACCGGGCGCGGGCAGCCCCAAAATGATGAGGGAAAAGAGCAATAAAGAGAAATCCGATAGCCTCAATGACTTCATTTTCCAATCCAAGGAAGGAACCGTTATCGGGTGCTGTTCCGATTTTGATAAACTCTCCCGCTACTTTTTCAAGATGGGCCGCCAATGATTTGTTTTTGTTTTCTGCCATAATCCTCCGTATTTGTGCAAGCGTATTATAACGCTTTTGTTTTTTCCCCGCATGAATCGGGACATAAATGGGACGGTTTTGCGCAGATCAAGCTGTCCGTGCTTCACACAAAACGGACACAAATATTGGAATTTCATTTTATAATTACTAATATGGAAAACAAACAAAAAGCAGAACTGCTGGCTCCAAGTGGAAATTTTGACTGCGTAAAAGCTGCGGTAAACGCCGGAGCGGATGCCGTTTATCTGGGCGGCAGAGCCTTTGGCGCGCGGGCATATGCGGCAAATTTTGATAACGAGGAACTGGAGCGGGTCTGTGACCTCTGTCACAGTTTTGGCGTTAAAATTTACGTTACGGTCAACACGCTATATAAAGACGAAGAATTCCCCGAACTATATTCCTTTATCAATGCTCTCTACACCATGGGTGTGGACGGGCTGATCATGCAGGACCTCGGAGCCATCCGCATGGTTCGTCAAACCTGGCCGGACCTGCCGGTCCACGCATCTACGCAGCTCACCGCCAACAGTCTTGATGACGTAAAACTTTACGAGGAAATGGGATTGAAGACCGTTGTCCTCAGCCGGGAATTAAACCTTACAGAAATCAAACATATCGCCTCTTCCACAAATATACGCATTGAGACCTTTATTCATGGCGCTCTGTGCGTTTCTTACTCCGGTCAGTGCCTGATGAGCTCGGTGCTGGGGAACCGCAGCGGGAACCGAGGAAAATGCGCGCAGAACTGCCGCTTATGCTATGAACTGCTTCAGGGAAAACAGGTCGTCACTGACGGACATCTGCTGAGCACAAAAGATATCTGCACCCTGACGCTCCTGCCGGAACTGCTTACAACCGGCGTGGCTTCCCTGAAAATCGAAGGACGGATGAAGAGTCCGGAATATGTGGCAGGTGTTACGGGCATTTACCGCAAATATCTGGACCTTTACTACAGCGGTAAACCTTACCGTGTTGATCCAAAGGATATCCTGATCCTTCAGCAGCTGTTCAACCGCGGCGCGTTTTCCAACGGCTATCTGCAAACGCACTCCGGACTGGAGATGATGTGCCCGACGCACCCAAAGCATTGGGGCGTAAACGCCGGGAAAGTGCTCGCCTATGACCGTAAAAAACAAACAGCAGCGATCCGTTTTGAGAAAGACATGATCCCGGGCGACGGTATCGAAATCCGGACAGATAATGAAGAAGGTGTCGGAACCTACCTGAACAAGGCGGTTTCTGCCGGTCAAAAATCGCTTATCGGTATCCGGGGAGACATCCGAGAAAATCAGGCTGTTTATCAAACCTACGACAAACGTCTGATGGATTCGCTCAAACCCCGATATGAGGTGATCAGCCGGAAAGTTCCGCTTGAAGCTTTCATTTCCATTCATGTGGGGAAGCCTGCGGAACTGACGCTTACTTCTTCCGGCATGACCGTCACTGTTCAGGGAGACGTTCCCACTCCCGCGCAAAACCAGCCGCTGACCGCGGAAACCGTTTCCGCACAAATCTCAAAGCTCGGGAACACGATTTACACATGTGAAAACATATCTGTTGATTTGGAAGAAGGTCTTTACCTTAACAAATCTTCTTTAAACAGCATAAAGAATAATGCAGCGGAATTACTGCGAAATCAAACGATATTAGCAGCAAAACGAATTGCTAAGAATACGATATTACAAGGTAAGTCTAAAGATTATGCAGAAGCCAAGAGTCCCCATGTGCTTTCCTCCGAACAGAGAAAACACACGTGGGAAACAGTTAACTTCACTCTAAACTCTTCACACTTCACACTATTAAGCGTATGCGTGCGGACAGCGGAGCAATTCAGAGCCGCACTGGAGTCTGACCCGGTTTCCGTGATTCACGCTGAGATGAACAATGGGCTGATGGTCAACATCGAAGAAATGTGTCAGAAAGCACATTCGACTGGAAAAAAGATCGCGGTCAAACTTCCCCGCATCTGGCGGGAGTATATACGGCAAAACCACGCGGAAGAGCTCAAAAAATGCATGTCAAGTGAGATCGACGGCTTTCTGATTTCCAATCCGGGACACTATTACGCGGTGAAAAACAGCGGAAAGGAACTTTTCCTGGACTTCACCGCCAATGTACTGAATAGCCAAACCGTTGCCTTCTGGAAAACGCTCGGTCTGAACAGCATCGCGCTTTCGGTAGAGATGAGCCGAGATGAAATCAACGCGCTGCCGGATCAATCCTGCACGGAGCTCCTCGCCTATGGATACATTCCGCTGATGGTCACACATCAGTGCCCTGTCGGAAACTTTGCCGGCGGGAAAAAGGACTCCATTCACTGCGGTAAATTCGGACATAGAGAAAGCTATACACTGCGATCCGGGAAAGACAGCTTCCGCCTGGAAACCGATTGCCGCGACTGCATCTGCACGATCACGACACAACAGCCCATCGACATAAGAGATGATATTCATTCTTTTAATGTTAAAACTTTCCGTCTGAATTTTTATGATGAAAGTTATGAGAACACATCACGAATCTTTAAGATTTACGAAAATATAATCAACAACACTTCTCATTTTGTTTCTCCTAATGAAAACATCTACGACAAACAAATTCTATAAAACAGCGTTAAAAACGGCATTTCGATGCTGTTTTTTAACGCTGTTTTTTATTAATACACAAATATGATTATTTGCTGAATTACATCCGAATTTTATGGATTTTTATATTATAATTTAAATACTGTTTACATATCAGTACAGCAAGCAGTTCAGCCTTCATAAAACCGCTCCGCAGGGGATGAGTTTCGCGCAGCAAAAATCAGCGCAAGAACCTTATCCTTCCAGCGGCAGCAAAAAGACAGAGGTGCGATCTGAAACAGCTGCGATTGTTTATTGATGTCCCCGGGCGTTGATAAAAGCCGCTCCTACCGTCATTCGTAATTCAATACTATGCACAAACAGCCGGAGTGAACCAGATATGAAAATTTCACTAAGAACCAAAACCTTCATTTTGATCATCATTATCGCCATCATCTTTGGCGCATCCGGTGTGATTATCGGCAGCACGTTTATCCGAAGGATGGTTGATAATTCCTATAAAAACAATGCGAAACAGCTCGCGGACACGGTTGCCGAAGTTGTGGACGCGGAAAAGCTTGAAACGCTGAAAGCTGAACTGATGAAAATCTACAACAGCACCGAAAATAAAGTTACCAGTGACGATTGGGGTTCGCCGGAGTTCAACGCCTATATGGCTCATTTTGACGGGCTGGAAAACCGGCCTGAATTCCAATCGGTTCTGGAACAATTACGGCGTATCCAGAATGTGAATGATGTTGACTGCATTTATGTCACTGCGATCGATGTTCCTTCAGAAGGTTTTATCTATATGGTTGACGCGGCAGAAGAAGATCCCTGCCCTCCTGGCGTACTTGATCCGATTTTTGAAGAAAACCGTGAACTGCTGACCAATCCAGCCAGAGGATTCCCGCCTTATATTACCAATACGGAAGCATATGGATGGCTGGTTACAGCAGGAGCTCCGGTCTATAACAAAGACGGAGAAGTTATCTGTTACACAATGGTTGACATTTCCATGGACGCCATCCGCGCGCAGCAGCAGCGGTTCACACTCACCTTGACCGGCGTACTTTTGCTTTTGACAGTCATCATCAGTGCCACGTCACTCTTCGTGGTCAACCGCTTTATCGTCCGCCCCATCAATATGCTTTCCAACACTACTGTTCATTACAGTGCCGGGCATGAAAATAAAAACGAGATCGATAACCTGAACATCCGCACCGGAGACGAGATCCAATCGCTTTATCATTCCATCAAAAAAATGATGCATGACATTGACGGCTACATCGACAACCTGATGAACACAACGCAGGAATTGATCAACACCAGGAATAAGGCAGATGAAATGGACGCACTTGCCCATAGAGATGCGTTGACCGGGGTAGGCTCCAAACTGGCTTATGACCAGAAAATGAAAGAGCTTGACGAGGATATTCGTCAGGGGAACGCCCGCTTCGGTATCGTGATGGTTGACCTGAATTATCTGAAAAAGCTGAATGACACCTACGGACATGAAAAGGGCAACCTTGCCATCACAAAAACCTGCGGCATTATCTGCGATGTGTTCGTCCATTCACCGGTTTACCGCATCGGAGGAGATGAATTTGTGGTGATCCTCAAAGACCGCGATTATGACAATATCGAAAACCTGGACAAGAAATTCAAACAGGTGATCTCCGAAACAAAGGGGGAACCCTGGGAAAAGGTCAGCGCCGCGATTGGATACGCTCTGTATACCGATGAGCATTCGGCTGATGAGGTCTTCCGCAAAGCGGATCACATCATGTACGAAAACAAGAAAAAATACAAGCAGGAAAGACAATCCTGACATTACGATTCACAAAGCACACGTGGCCTGTCCCTTTATGGGACAGTCCTGACTTAAGAAACATGATTTTTTCCTCATATCGAAAGAAATGAGGAAATTGTTTTATAATACAGAGGAAAGTAAACCTTAGGAGATGGAAAAATGCTGGATATCGCACTGATTCGTGAAAATCCCGAACTTGTTAAAAAATCTATGCGCGACCGACAGATGAGCGTTGAAAATGTCGACCGCCTGCTTGAACTGGACAAAACCCGACGTGAACTGCTTGGCGAAGCAGAAGCACTGAAAGCCAAACGCAACAGTGAATCCAAAGCCATCGGCAAAGCGAAAGACCCGGCTGAACGTCAAGAACGCATCGCTGCCATGAAAGTCGTCAGCGACCGCATTGCCGAACTGGACAAACAGACCAAAGAAACCGAAGAAGAACTGAAGAACATTATCTCTAACATCCCGAATATCCCGGATGAAAAGGTTCCCTACGGTGTCAGTGACGCGGAAAATCAGGTCGTTACCACCTTTGGATCTGAGCTGCAGCACGATTTTGAAGACAAACCGCACTGGGATCTTGGCACCAATCTCGGCATCATGGATTTTGACCGCGGCACCAAACTTTCCGGTACCCGTTTCTACGTTCTGAACGGTCAGGGCGCTCAGTTGGAACGCGCGTTGATCGCCTATATGCTGGACCTGCACAAAAAACAGGGCTACAAAGAACGCTATCTGCCGTTCATGGTTAAAGGCGAAATCCTTTACGGTGCCGGTCAGCTGCCAAAATTCGCAGACAACCTGTATCATGATGTGGAAGAAGATTTCTGGATGGTCCCGACCGCTGAAGTTCCGCTCACCGGGCTTTATATGGGCGAAATCATCGACGAAGCTCAGCTGCCGATGCGCTTCACCGCTTATACGCCTTGCTTCCGCCGCGAAAAAATGAGCGCGGGACGCGATGTCCGCGGGATCAAACGCGGCCACCAGTTCGACAAAGTGGAAATGTACTGCTACAGTCTGCCGGAAAAGAGCCAGGAAGAGCATGAACGGATGCTGGAAGCGGCCTGCGAAACCTGCAAACTGCTGGGGCTGAATCACCGCATTATCGCTCAGTGCACCGGCGACCTCGGCTTCAACGCACGCATCTGCTACGACGTGGAAGTCTGGGCCCCAGGCTGCAAGGAATGGCTGGAAGTTTCTTCCGTTTCCAATGACTGGGATTTCCAGGCCCGCCGTGCTCAGATCCGCTACCGCGATTCCGAAAGCGGCAAACCGCGTCTCGTCCACACACTGAACGGTTCCGGTCTCGGTCTGCCCCGCACGTTGATTGCCGTTATGGAAACCTATCAGAATCCCGACGGCTCCATTACGGTTCCGGATGTCCTGAAACCCTGGATGGGTGGCATCGACCGGATCGAAAAGGAAGATTAGTTGTTAGTTGTTAGTTGTGAGTTGTTAGTTATTAGTTGTTAGTTGTCAGTGGGCAGTAGTCAGTTGGAAGAAATATCGCGCACACTGACTGATTGATTTGAAATGATAAGGCGAATCCATATTTATTTACAGATTCGCCTTTGTGTTTTTATTAAGATTATTTGTTTTTTTACATCTATTCTGAATAATGTCTTGATTACGAGCTATTCTTAACATTTTATAAAATAATATTTACAGGAAACAAAATAAATTATGTTTTACCTTAAAGGAAATAATACAGAATTAACCGCACTGGTTTTTGACCTTGGCAATGTAATGATCGATTATAACCCGGAACGTTTTATGTTTGAACTCGGCATCAATCCGGAATATATTCCCCGCCTGATTGAAATCACCGACGGGCGTCCGGAATGGGCGGATTACGATAAAGGCGTTTATACCCGTGACGATATTGCCGCGATGGCGATCCGGGATGAACCATCTTTACGCCGGGAAATCAAACATTATCTCAAGCATCGTGCAGAGTGTTTTACAGCTCTCACACCAAACGTGGCATTGATGTATCGGGCAAAGGAAGCGGGACTGAAAACCTATCTGCTTTCCAACTGTTCCGAAGAGGATTACGCTTATTTTTACGATCACTTCATTTTCCTTCACGACATGGATGGGATCGTGATTTCCGGAGCCTGCAAGATCTGCAAACCGGATCCTGCGATTTTTGACCTGCTGCTGAAAACTTACCCGGAAATCGATCCTGCGCATACGCTTTTTGTCGATGATGTCAAAGCCAATTGCAACGGCGGCTCAAAAGCCGGCCTGCTGACACTCAACTTGCCCGCTGCGGGAGTCATTGAAGAATACCTGGAGATCAGGGAAAAGTAAGGAGTAAGGAGTTAGGAGTTAGGGGTTAGGAGTTAGGAGTTTCTCTGCCCATCGTAACCTGATACATAAAACCTGGAAACTAACACCTACAATCTGACACCTGACAACAGAAACCTGACACCTGAAACCTGACACCAGACCACCAAATGAGGAACGATGATATATCTGAATGAAAACCATACGAAATTAGATGCGGTGATATTCGACCTGGGTAATGTTCTTTTAGACTACAACCCGAAACGCTTTATGCTGGAAATGGGGATCGCACCAGAACACACGGACCGTCTGCTGCAGATCTTTCCTCAGTCAGAAGAATGGCAGCAGCTGGATATGGGTGTGATCAGTGACGATGAATTTCTGGCTTCCGCCTTGCGGAAGGAACCTTCTCTCCGCAGAGAGATCATCCGTTATCACAAGCACTGGTATGACTATTTCAAGGCAATTCCGGAAAATGCCGCAGCCTTTTATCAAATCAAAGAAGCCGGTGCGAAGACCTACATTCTGTCCAATTTTCAAAAAACCTGTTTCCGCGTGATGCAGGAACACAACATTTTTCTTGATGAATTTGACGGACGGGTGATTTCTTTTGAATGTGGGATGCGCAAACCACAGAGAGAAATCTATAAGCTCATCATCAGCCGCTATCAGCTGAATCCTGCTCGCACCGTCTTTATCGACGACATGGACGTGAATATCAATGCCGCCCGGGCTGCGGGGTTACAGACAATTCTGCTCCCCATCGGTGGAAAGATTCTCGATTACCTGACAATTTCTTCTGACTAAGCCTCAAGACAGTAGCTTTTGTACAAAAGACTGAACAGCACAAATGAAGAATACATCTTGTACTGCGGATCGTATTCTGTAATTTGATATATTCTATGCTAAAATAACATTAAATATAACTCTAATTAAGGAGGATAGTAATGAACATCATATCAACAACAGCTTACGATAAAATTGTAAATTTGAGCGATGAACAGTTTTCAATTATAAACGCACTAATTGATGAGTTTACCCGTGAAAACAAACGTTCCATTGATGTTAACAACAGAATTGGCATTGCTTCCGGAAAAATATCATGTCCTGATAACTTTGATGATATTGATTTTGGAACGGAAGAATTATTTGGATTATCGTAAATGAATTATTTGTTAGATACACATATTCTTTTATGGGCGCTTGCCGGCAAAAACTTGAGCGGGAAAAAACTACCTGATACTGTTGTAAATATCTTATATAATCCGTTGAATTCTATATATTACAGCAGTGTAAATATATTTGAAATCGAAATTAAAAGAATTACAAACCCTCAGGAAAAAATACCAACAGGGGAAGATGTAATCGCTTTCAGCCGACAGGCAGGTTATATCATGCTGCCCCTTTCAGAGGAGCATGCATTATTGATGAAAACACTTCAAAAAGATGACACTGTCAGAAATCACAAAGATCCATATGATTGGTTATTGGTTTCCCAAGCTAAATATGAAGGAATGAAATTTATAACTTCAGACTCGAAACTAAAATATTATACGGAGCCTTGTATTTTATCAGTCTAAAAATAAAAGACGCACATTGAATCATTTGCGCTTTTATCGACTGCATAGCACTTGGTACCGTTTTCAATGTACTTTAAATTCCACTGATTCCAATACGAAGAAAAAAAGGAGCTGATTGCAATATTACTTCCGCGGTTTAGCAGAAAGAAATATCCTTCTTGTCGGCATAAATTACGACACCGGGACCAAAAAACATCCCTGCAAAATAGAAAGCATGTTTTTACAATAGAGAATTGATCATTATTAGAAGAAGGCTGTCTATCACGAAAAACAGCCTTCATTTCATTTAGATTGGATTCGTTATTTTTTCTGTAATTTATCGCTTGATCAGCCTGCCGAGCGTTTCATAGAGGCGTTCAGGCTCGACCGGTTTGGAAAGGTGGGCGGTCATACCGGCCTGCAGAGAACGCTGGACATCGTCGTCAAAAGCGTTGGCGGTCATCGCGATGATCGGGATCGTATGGGCATCCGGGCGGTCCAGTGCACGGATTGCCCTGGTAGCTTCCAGTCCGTCCATCACCGGCATACGAACATCCATCAAGATCGCATCATAACTGTTTTCCGGATGATTTGAGAACATCTCCACAGCGATCTGACCATTTTCCGCACGATCGGCAGTGATCCCTTCCAGCTCCAACAGATCTGTCAGGATTTCCGCGTTGATATCCATATCCTCAGCGATCAGCACATGTAAGCCTTCAATACTGACACCTGCTTTTTCCTCTTCCACATCAGTTTCTGTTTGTTCCGCCTCCGACAGTTCATCCCGCTTGAGCAGCACTGCATGCAGCTCACCGACAAGGCTGTTGGTAAAAAGCGGTTTTGAAATAAAACCATCCGCACCGGCTGCTTTGGCATCATCGATCATGTCATCCCAGCTGTATCCGGTCATGATGATCACACCGGTTTCACCGTTATCAAACGCACGCAGCGCTCTGGTGAATGCGATTCCATCCATACCCGGCATCTTGTAATCCGTCAGAACGATCTGATAAGGATTTCCCTCTTCCCGTTTTTTGATAATACGACCCAGCGCATCCTCACCGGAAAGTGACTTATCGGCATTAACACCAATGGCATTCGCCACCAGAAGAGCATGGTCACAGGCCACGTCATCATCATCAACAAGCAAAACGCGCAGATCCTTCGGCAGGCTCACAGAATACTCATGAGAGATACTGCGGCTGGATGACTTCAGCGTAACCGTGACAATAAAAGTCGTTCCAACGCCTTTTTCGCTCTCCACATCGATATCACCGTTCATCATCTGAACCAGATTTTTCGTGATCGCCATTCCCAAACCGGTGCTGCCGTATTTATTGGCAGTCTGGCTCTCTTCCTGAGAAAAGGCTTCAAAAATCTTCGGAATATACTCTTTGCTCATCCCAATGCCGCTGTCCGTTATGGTGAAGCGAAGCGTGCAGTGTCCTTCAAACGATGCGATTTGCTCAACAGTGAAGGTAACGTTTCCGCCTTCATTGGTAAATTTAACCGCATTGCCCAGGATATTGATGAGCACCTGCTTGAGTTTCATCGCGTCACCGATATAATAATCATTCATCTGACCGATAATGCGGCATTCATAAAACAGCCCTTTGTCATCGCACTGCCCGTTAATGATCACATTGATTTGGTCAAGAAAATCCCGGAAGGGGAATTCTTCTTCCTTCAGTACCATACGGCCCGATTCAATGCGGCTCATGTCAAGAATATCATTGATCAGTCCGAGCAGATGTTTGGCGCTGGCTCCGATTTTTTCCAACTGCTCCCGGGTGTTCGGAGGCAGATTGGGATCTTTCAGTGCAATATTATCCAGACCGATGATCGCGTTCATCGGTGTCCGGATTTCATGGCTCATGTTGGAAAGGAAGCTGGTTTTGGCACGGCTGCTTTCTTCAGCCAGAACTTTTTCCGCCTCGATCTGTTTCTCGCGTTTGAGCATGACGGAAAAGATCAAAAACAAAAGCGCCAGCGCGGCAGAAATCATTCCAAACAAAACCAGACTGCTGGACAGCAGGGAATTACTGATTTTTTTCAAAACCCCGGCGTGTCCGCTCTGAATTAACGCATCTAAATGGCTCATTGTATCATTACCGGAAAATTCTCCGGTAACAGTGGTCTGGGACAGGCTCAGTGCCTGTTTCGCAACAGATTCCGAAGACTGCCGCATCCATACAGAAGCCGAAAAGATAATGAGCATCACCAGGATGATCCAGGACATCGGAGTCCGTCCAAAACGCCGCTTTTTGTCCCGTCTGAACAGGTGAAGGAAGTACATCAGTCCGAAAATTCCCCATGCGGAAAGGATCAGGTAGGATTCCATGGAAAGCGTATCCACCGCGAGCAAACTCGGGACCAGGAAATACAGAACAAATAAAATTGAAACAACAAACCCCACCATTCCGCTTACACGGATGATCTTGCTTTTCCCTTTCGAATCTTTAAACGCACAGGCGGAAAGGTAAGCATAAGCAATCGTCGCACCGACAGTGGCTACATCCACGATCCAACCGATTGCCGACCTGCCCAGGAAAGGAATAATGACAGAAATACATAAAAGAAAGATAATGGCATTTTTCGGCGTATGGTTTTTATCGAGTTCCGCAAAGCGCTCCGGCATCATTTGATCTTCAGCCAGGGCAAAAATCAAACGACTGGAAGCGATATAATTCCCAACCAGACCGGTAACGATTGCGCCGAACGTGGTGACAGCCAAAACAATTGTACCCATCGTCCCCATCAGCGAAGTCGCGGAAAAGAAGGTGGGCAGTCCCTCAAGTCCGCTGTAACTGCCAAGATTGCCGATATACTCCGGCCAGGAAGAAATACCTTCCGGCAAAACAGCCACAGCCAGCACAGCCAGCGCACTATAAGCAAAAGCTGCCGCGATAACGGCAACAACCATGATCATCAGGGATTTTTTGCTTGAAAAACTGAATTCCGAAGAGGAATGGCTGATCGATTCAAAACCGACATAGGCCCACGGGGCAAGCGCAATGATCGTAAAGATACCTTCAAAAGGTTTTACACCGGGCGGAAAATTGGGTTTTAGAATGTCACGACTCACATTCGGATTTAAGACAGCGGAAAAAATTCCGATCGTGACACCGATTATTAAAAACAGCGCCATGAGTATCTGTACTTTTTCGGCAGCTTTTTTGTGCAGGCATAACAGCGCAGACACACCCAGTGCACAGAGAGCCAGCAGCACCTCACCGCCATAAACCTGATAACCGGCAATTTCATAATGAAAGCCAAACTGCAGCAAGCCGCCGAACAGATTGCGGGCTATCAGCGGCAGCGCAGTAGCATTAGCCCACATGATCGCGATATACGTGAGCAGCAGGAACCAGGCGCTCAGGAACCCATTATCATAGCCATAAAGATTTTTGGTATAGGTAAAAATGCCGCCGGCATCCGGATAACGGTTCATCAGATAATGACAATTGACCGCGATAATGAGCATAATCAACCCGCCCACAGTGATACC
Source organism: Anaerolineaceae bacterium (assembly GCA_017417055.1). Classification (GTDB taxonomy): domain Bacteria; phylum Chloroflexota; class Anaerolineae; order Anaerolineales; family Anaerolineaceae; genus Flexilinea. The sequence continues at coordinate 28,756 of JAFPZX010000032.1, read as the reverse complement.
GATAACCGTACCCACCGGTCCGGCGATCGGTAAAAATGTAGTACCGGGCATCATAAAGGCACCCCAACCTACTGCGCAGCCAAAAGACAGCGCCCATGCGCCAAGGGGCGACAGATAGCCTGTTAAATTTTTCTCTTTCTCCTTCATGGAACTATTCATAAACTGAACATCCTCTCTCCATGGAGATCTAAGGAAACAATGATGAAAACTTCTCCTTTTTTCATCACATTTCCACAACAACGGCCATGAAAAAAATTAATATTATCCCTATTGCTCAATCGTCATCTATACTGTGCGCATTACGCACCGACTTCGTATTCCGCAATGCAGGCAAGTGTATTTTGATATTTTTCGATCACTGCAGAAATTTTCGCTTTCACTTCTGCATCAGTAAGTTTCCGACTGTTCCCCGGACGAAATTCTTCGGTAATTTCCTCGGCGGCGGCGGCAAGGTCATCCAGACCCAGATTGGCACAGACACCTTTCAGAGCATGAGCGCTTTCAAACAAACCGTTTGCATCCATGGTTTCCCCGGCTGCAGACAGTGCGTCCCCAACCCCGCTGTTTTTTAATTTACGGACATATTTGTCAATCATTTTATCCATTTTCATAATCTGTTTGGCATGTTCGTAATTACCACCCATTTTACCGTAAAGTTCTTCCAATGTCATAATTATTCTCCTGTTTCAATGATTACTGTGTTGCTATTCGTGTACCTTCGGTATCTGTCCCTTTATGGGACAGTCCCCATCTTGCTGCTCAGTTGTGGGGACAATCCCACAAAGGAACAGACACCGGTGAGCTCTATGCTTCTTTTTTTCTTAATTCCATTTCACTGACGATGAAGCGTTCAAAATTCTCTGCCGGAACCGGAGGAGAAAAATAAAAACCCTGAACGATGTCACAGCCGACATTGCGGAGAAGCTCCAGCTGGTTTTCATTTTCCACACCTTCCGCGACCACCGGAACCTTCAGATAGCGGGCAATATCAAGCACCAGTTCCACCAAACGGAAATCCGTTTCACTATGTTCAATGTTGCGGACAAACTTCATATCCATCTTCAAGATATCGATAGGCATGGAGGAAAGCATGTTCAGTGATGAATAACCGGAACCGAAATCATCCATTTCGATCTCGAAGCCAATTTCCCGCAGGTGTTTGATCAGCGCAATCAGCCGGTCGCCGTTTTCCGTATAAGCAGACTCAGTCACCTCAAGTTTCATGTTTTTGAAATCCAGGTTATTGTCTGTGATTAAATGAACCAGACGTTCTTCCAACGTAGGATCGAACACGTCTACACGGGAAAGGTTCACCGAAACCGGCAGGGTAATTCCGAATTTATCCCGCCACAATGCGATTTGTTTGGCAGCTTCCGCCCAGACAAAATTATCAACGATCCGGATCTGTCCATTGCCCTCAAAGAGCGGAATAAAATCTCCCGGTGAGATCATCCCAAGCTCCGGATGTTTCCAACGGATCAAAGCCTCCGCACTGATAAGCCGCGGTTCTTCGCCCTGAATGCTATATTTCGGCTGATAAAATACGTGAAACTGATGTTCGTTCACAGCGGTCTGCAAGTCGTTTTGCAGCCGTTGTCCAAGGATTTCCTTCATCCGCATATTTTCATCATAAATCATCAGGTGCGTCATACTATTCCCGCGCACCATGCTGCAGGCAGCCCGTGCACAGTCAAAAAGCACGACCGGTTCCACATTTTCCTGACAGGGTTTAACTCCCATGCGCAGCCGGACATTGGCATTCCCCGAAAATTCATCAATTTTGGCCTGAAAACGGTCCAGCAGCCCCTGGTAATCATTCCACTGCCGGCAGTAAATATCAAAGCGATCTGCCTCAAAGCGGCAGGCGATCCCATTCGTTTCGCCCAAAAAAGCCCGGATCTCATTCCCAATGATCCGCAGAATATTGTCGCCAAATTCCCGTCCGTTGAGCGCGTTGATGATATGGAACTGCTCAATGTTCATCACAATCGCATCCATTTTCCATTCCGAATGATATTGATAAATGCGGTTGGCATATTCAAAAAAGAAGTTTTTGTTATACAGCATGGTCAGCCGGTCATGTTCCGCCGCGGAAATCAGTTTTCGGCCTTCGCTGAGCTCGATGATTCTTCCCACTCGGGCAAGGATCACTTCATGCATGTCGAAAGGTTTTGTGATAAAATCCGCAGCGCCCATTTGCAGCGCACGCAATTCAGCATTCTTTTCCGCGGTCAAAACAATAATGGGAATGTGGTTCAGCACCTCGTCGCTCCGAACCGTTTCCAAAACCGTAAATCCATCCATTTTCGGCATCATCAGATCCAGGAGGATGACAGAAAGCCTGTCCTGATATTCACGGATTTTCTCCAGCGCTTCCAGACCGTCTTCCGCATAAATCACTTCGTAATAGTCATCCAGTATCATACCCAATACATCACGGTTGATTTCCTGGTCATCCACAACAAGAACCAACTGAGGATTTTTAATTTGCTTTGATTTAATCATAGTATCTCCTAGTTTGATACTGAATTTACTCATACTGTTTCCTGTTTTTTTCTAATCAACTTGCTCAAGGTTTCATACAATAATTCTGAGTCAATCGGTTTGGTCAGATGGCTATTCATCCCGGCCCGGATCACGTTCTGCCGGTCATCATAAGAGGCATTGGCTGTGAGCGCAATAATAGGGATCGTCGAAGCATCCGGACGGTCCAGTTTGCGGATGTTCCGTGCGGCGTCAACCCCGTCCATCACAGGCATCCGCAGATCCATCAGAATCGCATCATAGTAATTTTCAGGACTTTCGCTGAACATCCTCACAGATTCCTGACCGTTTTCAGCGCGGTCAGAAGCAATATCCTCCATCTCCAGAAGGTCCGCAAGGATTTCCGCGTTCAAATCAATATCTTCCGCAATCAGCACACGTACACCCTCGGATTGTGTCCTATCAGAAACATTTACATCTTTTTCAAAAGGTTCCGATTTCAGCTCAGACGGCACCGGCTCATCCTGTGAGGCAGCGGCTGAAACAAAGGCATTGGAATCCATCCGGTCGGGAACCGATTTAATCGCTTCATCTGTTTCCGCTGTCTGTTCAGCAGTGCCATCACCGCTTTCCAATTCCGGGATAATATTTATTTCGGCATTTATATCTTTCGGTTCGGCTTTCCGGTCTGATGATCCCAACACAATCGTGACAGTAAAGGTACTGCCTTCACCTTTTTTACTGGCAACATCAATGTCACCGTTCATCAATTTAACGAACTTTTTTGTCAGCGTAAGGCCCAGTCCGATTCCGCCATAGGTATCTGTATTGGAATCATTCTCACGGGAAAAAACATTAAATATTTTCGGGATATATTCCGGATCCATTCCGATACCGGTATCCGTAATGGTAAAGCGCAGTGTTGAATTGTAAATATTCGTCTCGATTTGCTCTGTTTCAAAAAATATATCACCCGGTGCGGGAGTGAATTTGAGTGCATTTCCCAAAATACTCAGCAAAACCTGACGGACTTTTCCTTTATCCCCAACATAAAAATCATTCAGCTCTCCTTTTACAGAATAGCTGTAATATAACCCTTTCCGGCTGCACTGACTGCGCAGCATCAAATTGATCTCCTCCAGGAGGTCTTTCAGTGAAAATGTATCTTGCTTCAGAACAATTTTGCCGGAATCAATGTCACTCATATCCAGAATGTTGTTGATCAGGGTTTTCAGATACTCGGCATTTTCCCCGATTTTTACCAATTGCCGTCTGGTTTCCGGATGAAGATCAGGACGTTTGAGCGCGATGAAATCCAGACCGATAATGCCGTTCATCGGGGTGCGCATTTCATGACTGACGTTGGACAAAAACCGGTTCTTTTCTCTGCCGGTTTCCTCAGCGGCAGCCAGCTTGGCTTCCAGATGCTCATTTTTTTGAACTCTGGCTGTGATAAACTGAAGCAGATAGAATATGAGGAATACAAAAATACTGCCGCCAAAAAGAATGCCGGAAATAACCAGATCCGGTTTTCCAAACAAACCGACAGCAAGATAGCCCAGAAGAAACAATACCAGTAAAACAATCGGGATATATAAAATATTCCGTTCTTTTCCCCAATCTTCTTTTTTCTGAAGATTTTTTGCATAGCGAACATAACTGTATATGTTATATACCATCAATGCACTGCCGAGAAAAATCATTCCGTCCAACAGCCAATCCACAACAGTTATCCTCCTCTATGCAAAAATCACTTTCCGCAAAATTTTTGATTTACAGGTTTCCATTCAGCAAAACAAAACTGACCTGACAACAAACCTAATATTCAGTATATATATTATAATCCAATAAGATCCGAAAAGCTATCAATTTTCTTTTTGAATTTATAATTGCAAAATACTAACCGAGGATTGTCCCTTTTTGGGACTGTCCTCATCGATTTACAAACCGTAATAGTGGGGACAGTCCCATAAAGGGACAGTCCCGAAAGCTCAGCAAATCGTAACTTTATGAGAAGGACTATGAATCAAAAGCACAAATTTACTGAAGGAAAAATTTACATACCGTTAGTCCGTTTTATGCTGCCGCTGCTGTTCGCCAACTTTTTGCAGGCCTTATACAGCGCGGGAGATATGTTCATCATAGGTCTTTATGGGACCACCGGCGACGTTTCCGCGGTATCCACCGGATCCGGGATTGTCGACATGGTCCGTATGCTTATCGCGGGACTTTCCATCGGCACCACTGTACTCCTCGGACAGCAACTGGGGAAACAGCATGAAGAGGAAGCCGGACAGGTAGTCGGAACCAGTGTCTGGCTGTTCGGTCTAATGGGGATCGTCCTGACGTTTGTGCTTTTTATACCGGCGCCGTTCTGGGCCCGTCTGATGCAGGCCCCGGAAGAGGCCTTCCACAGCACCGTTCTTTACATCCGCATCTGTGCCATTGGGACAATTTTCGTCGCGCTGTATAACGTCCTCGGTTCTATTTTCCGCGGTGTCGGCGATTCCAAAACGCCGCTGATCATCGTTTCGGTCTCTTTTGTGCTGAATTTCGCCGCGGACTTCGTTCTGGTTGGACATTTCAAACTCGGCGCCGGCGGATCGGCCATTACCAATGTCTTCGCGCAGGCGCTGAGCGTCGGACTGGGGCTGTGGGTGATGAAACGGAACCGTCTGCCATTCACCTTCAGGAAAGATATGATCCGCCGGGACCGCGCGCATCTGAAAAACATCTTCAAGGTCGGGACGCCAATGGCTCTGCAGGATCTGCTGGTTTCGCTTTCCTTCCTCGTCATTATCGCCATTATCAATGAACTTGGCGTTGTGGCATCCGCGGGAGCCGGTGTGGCCGAAAAGGTCTGTGCTTTCATCATGATCGTCCCCGGTTCCTTCTCACAGGCACTTTCTGCCTATGTAGCCCACAACATCGGAGCACAAAAACCGGAGCGGGCGATCCGTGCCCTGGTTTATGCCATCCTGACTTCAATCGTGGCCGGCATTACGATGTTTTTCTTCACCTACTACCACGGGGACCTGCTGATCGGGCTGTTTGTCAGCGGGAAACCGGAAGTGGTGGCAGCAGGCTGGGATTATATCCGCGCATATGCGATCGACTGTCTGCTGACGCCGTTCCTTTTCTGCGTGCATGGATTTTTCACCGGCATCGGACACACGAAATTTGTGATGTGGGAAGGGCTGCTGGGTGCTTTCTGCGTACGGATCCCGGTTTCATGGATGATGAGCAAACAAAAGCCTGTTTCCATGTTTAAAGTCGGTCTGGGGATTCCCTGCTCCACCGCGGTGCAGCTGATCGCGGATATCATCTATTTCCGCTATTGCATGAAACATCCGGAAAGCATGAAGCCGCTGGATGATTAGCCTTTTTTGGCTTGGGGACGGTTTTACGCGAAGCGCGGAACTGTCCTCCCGCCTTCAATGGAATTATTTTCCATTGTCCCGTGCTTATCATTCCATTAATCGCGTCCACTCTTCGATCGTAAGTGTCTCCGCACGGCGCATCGGGTCGATCCCGGCAGCGCGCAGCTTTTCTTCCGCATCCGTCCCGCTGATGTGCAGATTGGATGAAAGTGAATTGCGCAGTGTCTTGCGCTTTTGGCCAAAACCGGCTTTGGCCAGCGCAAAGAAATCATCCATTTTCTCCCGCGGAACCAACGGCTCATCATACAACGCTATACGAACAACGGCAGAATCCACATTCGGCACCGGATAAAAAGCATCAGCCGGGATGATTATGGGGATGTCCGCCTTTCCGTAGACCTGAACGCTGAGAGAAAGCAAGCTCATCTTACCCGGAGCAGCACAGATCCGCTCCGCGACTTCCTTCTGAACCGTAAGCGCCAGCTGTTTCGGTCGGGCCTTTCCTTCCAGCAGATGACGGATGACCGCGGACGTGATGTAGTAGGGGATATTTGCCGCGACATAATAATCGCCGTCCGCAAAATACTCATCCGGGCTGAATTCCAGAATATCCCCATGGACAATTTCCACATTCGGGCAGTCCGAGAATTCCTTCCGCAGCACCGGGATCAGGTCATTATCCAACTCAACCGCGACCACACGTTCAGCCCTTTCCGCCAGATGACGGGTCAGACTGCCCAGTCCGGGGCCAACCTCCAGCGCCGGTGCGTGTTCCGGGATTCCGGCAGCGTCCGCGATACCAGAGAGCACAGTATCATCGGAAAGGAAATTCTGCCCAAGACCTTTGTGCGGTTTCAAGTGGTATTTTTCCAACAGTTTTTTCGGAGATGTTGTTTGAATCATTGCAGTACCCATACCATATCTGCCGGGACCGGGGTGAGAAAATAAAGCGTCGTCTCCCGGCTCCAGCCTTCAAAATTATCGTCCTCATACGCCAGATCGATCCAGCGCCTTCCGGGGATTCCCCCGCCTACATCCGCGATGACGGCTTTTCCATAATCCGGGACATAAACCGACTGTCCGCCAAATTGATTGTACCAGCCTGAAGTGACAGCGATCACACCTTTTTGAACTTTCATGCCCGAGGATGTTCCCGTGATGCAGCTCGCGGTACCGCTGCGGCAGGGGGAGTAAGACGTGGCATACACATTCACAGCCCGGTAATATTCAATGGTGCCGTCGGGTGTGTTCAGCGTTCGAATATTGATTTTCGTCCCATATTCCCGTTTTTCACTGACAGGCTGAACCAAAATTGTTTCCGGATATGTTTTTTCAAGAACCGTTTCACCGTTTTCTTTGCGGATACGGGTGATCGTCCCACGCAGCCCGTCACTGCCTTCCGCAAGCAGACGCGTATCATCAAGGTCAAGCTCCGCGTTCGCAGTCCACTCCGTCTCCTTCCGAATCGGTTCGGCATTTACTGAAAATTCATCACTGACCGGAACGATCAGGATCCGCCCGTCATCAGGGAGCGCTTCACCAGCCGCGGGAATACTGACATCCGAACCGGTCAGGGGCATTCCCGCACGTGCCAGTGCTTCTCCCACAGTCGCTCCGGCACTGACAGCCATGACAAGATTCCCGTTTTTCGAAATCTGCAATGTCCTGAGTGTTAATACTTCGATAGTCATACCCGGTTCAAAAGCCGCGTCCCCATCCGGAATGACCATCATGCTCTTGCTCACTTTAATCCCGGCGGAAAGAAGCGCGTCAAAAACCGACTTTCCGGAACCATGGGTTAGTTTCCCGCCCGGTTCATTTTCCGTGATCAGGGTGAATGTATCAGCTCTTTCAAGGACCAGGTTAAGGCCGCTGATCCCGTCCAGTGGGAATGAAGGCAGCAGCTCGCTGCCATTCCAGCGAAGCCGATCCCCGGGATATAAGCGCAGTCCGGCATCCAAAAGGATGTTCCCGCCAAAACGCTGATAAGAGGTGAAATTCAAATCAGCAATACCATTCCCAACATCGAGAGATACATTGACAGGACGGTCGATACTGATTCTGCCGCAATTCCCGATATGTTCATTCAGTCCGGGACGGATACGGTCCGACGCTGTATAGGAAATCCCTGCCTCACGCAGCACGTCGGAAACACGGGATGCGGCTGTATGAACCGTCCGGGATTCCCCGCTTACCACGATTTCAATCGTTTTCTTTGCAGAAGAAAATAGAAACAAGCTGCCGATTAGGATCAGTGACGCAGCAAAAATCAGGATAGATCCTCTTTTCTTTGAACGGGATCCGCGCAGGCGTTCCCGCTGTGCCGTCACTTTCGGCAGAGAGGGATTATCCCGGGTGCCGGGAGTTCCACATGAGAAGCCTTCGTTATGCCTGATAAACCTGTTTCTGTTTTCCATACAATCTATTTTAATTCATTTTTAAGGAAGCACAAATTAATCAAACATGCCATCACAGGCGCCACGATAAATGAATTTAGGAGATCACACACTAAGTGCAGTCTTTTTTTGTCAGCTGCACGACAGCAAAAAGGCAGACCTTGGTGTGCTTTAAATTCACAATAACCGCCCCTGTCACAGCGCAGGAACCCGAAAAGTGCGCTGAAAGCCCTCTTCCAACGCTTTTTTAAAAATCTGCTCCTATGTCCTATCCCCTATTGCCTATCCCCTATTGCCTATTTCTTATTTCTGATTTCTGATTTCTCTTTACCCGCTGTCCTCGCATTGCTTCAGGAACTCCCGAATTTCACCGGACATTTTTGGATAAACCTCACAGAATCTGCTGTCATTCACCAGCTCCCGCATTTCGCCTTTGGTAAAAGAGTAGGCGGCCTTCCCTTCCGGAACATCAGGCAAACCAGCGTTTCTTTGTGCTGCTCTTGAGAGAATTTCAACCCAATGACGATCTTCCGGTTTGATAATTCCGGCGAGATTGGCAGGGATGCCCTTGTTGTCTGCGCAGGGCACAGGTGAATTCAGAAGCGAGGGATTCAGATCTGACGTCTGTCTGTCGGTTTCCACATGCTTATTTTCAATGGAATCCCGCTTATCAGTCACCGGATTTCCGGGTTGGAATGCTTTTAGCGGACTGAAGGCATTTGCCTGACGAAAAGCCGAGGCTTCATGAGCTTTTGCGCTGAAGTCACAGTTTTCCTTCGATTTTGAGAATGCCATTCCCCGTCTGTAAGGATCCCAGCTTTCATCACCATCGATAGAATCGTATTGGTATTTCTTTATTTTCGCTTCCGTGGCACGAAGTCGGTCCAGCAGATTGTAATAGCGGAATTCCAACTCCAGCAGCTCATCGCTCATTTCATGTTTTTCTTTAAGGTATTCACTCAGCGCCCTGTCGATCTTGCGGAAATGGACGGAGGCCATCCGGTATAGTTTTTCTGTCGTCAGCTGACTGAGCTCCGGGAAAGACTGTCTGTTCTTTTCCAATGCGATCTTCGTCAAGCAGCTGCCCGCAAGATAGCGGATCCCCTTGTCCAGCTGTACTGCTAATTTGGGATATTGGGAGGAATGTCGGTTATATTTGACGGCCAGATCGAAAACATCATCAACCCTGTTGAGCATTTTCAATGACATTTCGCTGAACAATACGGCATCAGTTCCGTATTCATCAAGCGATTCAAACGGCAGGGAGCTGTCGCTGTCCGCGTCTGCAGATGCGTTCTGTTCGGTGTTGTCAATCAAAACCTGATCCAACTCGTTCAGCAGCTCTTCACCATTTGTCTGTGCCATCTCCGGTTTTCCTCCTTTCCTTGATTTTTTTATCTGTTCAGGATTGAGCACATGGGGACTGGCACCTTGTGTCGCGAAGCCGACAAAAAGTGTGCCTGTTCCCGTATGCGCCGCCCAATTTCAGATCAGTTATATTTGAGATCTCAATTTTGATACCTGATGTTTTTCAATCTCAATTATTTTATAATGTTTATTCTAATATATATTTCTACTTTGTCAATACATTTCTATGTATTTCTAATAAAATCTGACAAAAATCACTCTGTTTTCCGACATTTGTAATATCAATTCGAAACTCTCTGCTGTGGAAAGAGTCATAACAGCCTGTTCTATTGCTATACGGACTGCCGTAAATGTGGTTTTCAAAATTAACGACAGACTTTTGGGTTATAAGATAATTTGAGAAAATAGAAATGGAACAGTCCCCGGCAGTACCGGAAATCGGATATTTCAAATTAACGGAAACTTTTTGTTTTTGAAATCGTATTATTTGTTAACAAAACATAAGAAAAGGATATTTCGCAAAATTACATTCTAAAAAAGGCAACTATTCAGAACCCGGCGGCGCAGCACAGAGGACAGTCACTTGTGTCGGCTTCGCGGCAGCAAGTTACCTGACCCCGTTTGCTCCGTTCTGAGCAGTTACCTTAAAAGATAGACAAAGCGATTTGGTAAGAAAAATAATACAAAAGCTGAAAATCAAAAATAAAAACCGATTTGAGAACGATTCTTGCACTGTTAAAGTTTATTCCGTTTGTCTTAAAACGGAAAATCTAAAAGGAGGAAACCAATGAGCAAGCGATACATCATTCCCTTTGTCCTTGTCGTTGTTTTGATGAGTTTCGCAATGGCCTCCGCCGACGGGTATGGCTGTTATTACGGTCAGTATTGTTATCCTTACTATACTACGCCGTATTATCCCCAGCCTGCTGCGCGGGAGTGCGCATCCTTCGTTTCGGATGTCACCATTGCAGACGGCAGCTACATCGCTCCCGGCAACACATTCACCAAAACATGGCGCATTCGCAACTGTGGAACGACAACCTGGACCACCAATTACAAACTGGTGTTTGTCTCCGGTACACCGATGACTTCTCAGACCGCGGTCAATCTGCCGTATAACGTCATGCCCGGTCAGACAGTAGACATCAGCGTTCAAATGACAGCCCCGGCAGAGTCAGGTTCCTACAAGAGCGAATGGATGCTGTCGAATGAAAGCGGATCACGGTTTGGCGTTGGAGCAAACTGCCAGACGCCGGTTTGGGCACAGATCGTAAATTATGTCCAGACTTATACCTACAATTATGGTTATAACTGTTGCTATGGCTATAATTATAATTGCTGCGCTCCGCGTCCACAGCCCCCTTGCTGCGGATGGAATTGCGGTGCTCGGGACTTTACCCGCGACGGTAACGGTGACCCGATGCCCCCAAGATATCCGTGGTGGTAATGGCCGATTTTTAAATCGTGTGTTTAATCATCGAATTGGACCGGTGCAGCTTCCCCTGCACCGTTCCGATTTTAATAAAGAAACAGATATCTTAAGGAAGTACTGATTAATCCGTTCAGAGTCAAAGGGACCTGTTTTCGTTGACTCAGTCTTGAGTCAATGAAAACAGGCTGCATTGACTCTTTTCATTCGATATGGCTATTAATCAGTGTTTCCTTAAAATTTTAATAAGAATTGGCACTATTCTTGCACACAATAAATTTGAGTTAAACTCGATCTTTCCGGAAAAATAAGAACGCTGTGTACCGGAAGATACCTGAGGAGGATTTTGTGAAAACGTATAAACTTTACCTTTGCCTCGCCATCGTTATGGTTTTGGCATTCGGTGTTTTCGCCGCTTCGGCAGAACCTGAACTGTCCAACTGGGATGGCTATTACTGTACTTCCGGCACATGCGGTGTCAATTATTACAACTACAGTTACGGATGGAACGGCGATTATTACTGCGCGGCAGCCAATTATATGGCCCCGTTCCAGGCTGAATTCGTTCGTGACGTCACCTATCCCGACGGCACTTATGTAATGCCCGGTTCCACTTTTACCAAGACCTGGCGCATCCGCAACGTAGGTACCCAGGCCTGGAACACCAACACAAAACTGGTGTATATCTCCGGTGATCCGGCAGTCGCTGTCAATGGAAATGTTCCGTATTATGTGGCGCCCGGCAACACCGTCGATATCAGCGTCAATGTAACTGCGCCGAGCTACGGCACGAATGTTTCCGGCCAGTGGATGCTGCAGGCTCCTGACGGTACCCTGTTCGGTGTCGGCTGCAACGGTCAAACGCCGATTTGGCTTTCTGTCAAAACCTGGACAAACGGCGCTTGCTCCTGCCTTGGCCAGCCGGTCTGCAACTGCAAAGCCCCGAGCTATAAACCCGGACGCAACCCCTACTGCAATAACAAGATCCGCGAAGTCAAAGACGTGACTTATCCGGACGGAACAATTGTGGCACCCGGTACCACCTTCCGCAAAACCTGGCGCATGAAGAACGGCGGTACCTGCGTTTGGGATGAAAATTATCTCGTCAGCTTTTTCTATGGTGATGACCTCGGTTTTGACGGACAGGTCACCATCACCCCTGCCGGTGTTGACATGACCAGCAATTCCGGTCCGAAATATCAGGTCAACCGCCCAAAGAATATCAAAGTCTACCCCGGCGATTATGTGTATGTTTCTGTAGACCTGAAGGCTCCCATGGCATCCGGTATGTATGAAAGCTATTTCAAGCTCCGCGACAACTACGGCTATGAATTCGGCTTCGGTTCTTATGCTGATTCCGCATTCTGGGTAAATGTTATTGTTGCCGATGACGGAAAAGGTTCCTCATCAAGTTCCTCTACCGCCAGTTATGGGTCTGTAACAAGCAGCAATACCAATGCTTCTTATCAGGACATGGAAATCCCTGAAGGAACTGATCCCGCCCTGGTGGAAGTTCTGGATGAAAAGACTGCTGAACAGGCGAACAAATGCGGCGAACAGTCCATCGCGCTGAAGCCGACTGAAACCGGATATGAAGTGAACTGGTCTGCCGTCAACAACGGTACAGCAACCTGGGATGGCTACACTCTCGTGTAGTCTGATTCCAATCCTGTTATCACACTTGCTGATGCAAATATCGCTGTTCCGCTGACAGCTCCGGGTGAAACCGCTGCATTGAGCTTCAATATCAATATTGACAGCAGCACATCCTCTGAAGATCCGCTTTGGATGGAATTCTACATGAATTCCGGTGAAGAAGGTTTCTGCGAATTCTATTTTGAAGCGCCTGCCAAATAAATCTTCAACACAGCATTCTGCAAAGGCCCGGGAAAACCCGGGCCTTTCTGATAAAATGCAATTATTATCAAATCATATCATTTTTTGCAAAGTTTTGTTTTCATACCATTAAAAAAGCAAAGAACTTAATGGTTAAAATTCCCAAATTTGCGATAATAATTGATTTTTTAAATCGAATAAGCTAAAATTAATAGCGGGAGTGGAAATATGCTGAAACAGGTTTCTGAACATATATGGTATATGCCCAAAGAAGAAGAGCACTATCGCCCTGCGTTAGGCTATGTTTGCTGCGGCCCGATGAGCATGGTGATCGATACGGGCAATTCCCCGGAACATATTTCCGACATGTACGGTCATATCCGTTCCCAGGGCATGCCTGATCCGTCTTTTTCCATGGTGACCCATTGGCATTGGGATCATGTGTTCGGCATGGGCAGCTCTCCCGCAAAATCTGTGGCCAACAATTTGACGAATGAACGGCTGCTCAATATGCAGCATTGGGACTGGTCAGACAGTGCGCTGAATTCCCGTGTTGCCGCGGGGCTCGAAATCCCTGCCTTTGCTGAAAGTATCCGTAAAGAGGTACCGATGCGGCACTCGTTCAAAGTCACTTCCACAGACATTTCCTTTGAATCCCGCATCAACATCCGGCTTGAAACCATTCAGGTCGAACTGCATCACGTCGGCGGACCGCACAGTGAAGACTCTACCGTTGCCTACATCCCCAGTGACAAAGTACTCTTTATCGGTGACTGCTACCGGGAAGATATTTATACCGGCGGTGGAGCCATCCGCCTCGGGGAGCTCAAAACCCTGCTCAAGCGGCTGGAAACCTTTGACGCAGAATGGTTTATTCCTTCTCACGATGAACCGATCCGCAAGGAAGATTTCATGAAAAAGATGTCCGAAACCGTAAAAATCGGTGAAATCATCGGAAACATCGATGAAATCAGCGAAGGGAAAACCAAATTAAAAAAAGAACTGAAACACGAACTCACTGAAGATGAAGTTCGATACGCGGAGCGATTTGTCACCGGGAACCGATATTCCTTTATTCATACCAGGTTCAACCCGCCGACAGAAGAACCGACAGCCGGCTGATACGTTTCATCTGCTGCGAATTTCCGCTCCTGATTCAATTACTGTTCTTGGAGCACATAAGGTCTGCCCTGATGGTGCCGCAAAGCCGGCACAGCAGGACTTCACTTTGTGATGCGGCACAGCAATTTTGGCGAATGCATGAATTGTAATCTGATTCCAACATTATTCTAATAAATTTCCTGTATTATTTAAGAGGAATTTAAAAAGCTCTTTATAATATATAATTATGCTTTGGTGCAGGAAAGAAGGGTAAACATGGAATATCAGGATTATTATCAGACGTTAGGTGTATCAAAAACGGCTACCGAAGCTGAGATTAAAAGCGCGTACAGAGAACTTGCAAAAAAATATCATCCTGATCACAATCAGGGTGACAAAAACGCGGAAGAGAAATTTAAAGCTATTAACGAGGCTTATGAAGTATTAAAGGATAAAGAAAAGCGTGCCCGCTATGACCAGCTGGGCTCCTCCTACAAGCAGTGGGAACAGAACGGCGGAAATGCCGCAAATTATAACTGGAGCGAATGGTTCTCCGGCACGCCGGGCGGCGGCCGTACAACTTACTCAACAACGGGAAATTTCGGCGGATTCTCCGATTTCTTCTCTCAGATTTTCGACGGAATGGGAGGTATGGATGGCTTTGGCGGCTTTGGCGGCGGTGCAGCCGGCACACAGCGCACCTATACACGTCCGCGTTCCCGTGTCCGCACGGTGGAATATGACACACCGGTTTCACAGCCGAAAGCGCAGGAACTCGATGCACAGATCACACTGGATGAGGCTTTCCATGGCTGCAAACGTCAGGTCACCATGGGCGATCAGAAAATCGAAGCGAACATCCCAGCCGGCGTTAAGGATGGGACGAAGATCCGCCTGAGCAAGGCATTCAATTCCAATGGGATTATGGTAGACCTGATTATCAATGTCAGTGTCCCCAGCAAGGAAGGTGCCTTTGAACGTATCGATGACAATTTGTATGTGGATGTCCCGGTAGATCTTTATACGGCCGTGCTGGGCGGAGAGGCCATGGTTCATTCAAAAGACGGAAATTATATGCTCAAAATTCCTGCCGGAACACAGCCGGATCAGCTGATGCGTCTCACCGGCAAGGGAATGCCGAAACTGAACCAGAACGGTGCCCGCGGAGATCTGTTTGCCAGAATACGCGTTTCTTTACCTCGCAATCTGAACCCTCATCAAACCGAGTTGTTCAAGAAATTGAGAGATAATGACTAAAAAAAACAACGAAAATAAAATATCTATTATCCCGTTAGGCGGCCTGGGAGAAGTCGGCCGCAATATGACGGTATTTGATTATCAGGATCAGTATTTGATCGTAGACTGCGGGATCCTTTTTCCGAACAATGATATGATCGGCGTTGATTATATCATCCCGGACATGCAGTTCCTGAATGGTAAAAATGAAAAAGTCGCCGGTGTGATCCTTACCCATGGTCATGAGGACCACATCGGCGGTGTTCCCTACCTCTTTGACATCCTCGAAGATGTACCTGTTTACGCTACACCCTTGACAGCTGAAATGGCGGAAGTCAAACTGGCCAGAGGCGGCAGGATCTCCAGAGCAAAAATGAATGTCAAACAGGCAGGAGACAGTTTTGAAGTCGGCCCTTTCCACATCGAATTCTTCCATATGGCTCATTCCATTCCCGACAGCGTTGGCGTTGCCATTGAAACTCCAGCCGGATTGATCGTGATGAGCAGTGATTATAAATTTGACCAGACCCCGATCGACCACTGGCCGAGCGATTTCGCCAAACTGGCTGAGCTCGGGAAACGCGGCGTGCTGGCGCTGCTGAGCGACTCCACCAATGCGGAGCGTCCCGGGAACACACCTTCGGAAATGGAGATCAACCGCAACTTTGAGGAAGTATTTTCAACAGCAAAAGGCCGGATCATCATCTCCAGTTTTGCATCACTGATTTCCCGGCTGCAGCAGGTCTCCACCATTGCCCGTCATCACAAGCGGAAAATCTGCATTGTCGGAGCTTCCATGGTGGACAATTTCAACCTCGCACGGAAATTAGGCTATATTGATTTACCGGAGGAAAGCGTTATCCCGCTGGAACAGGCGCTTAGCCTCCCCGACAAAGAGGTCCTGATCCTCTGCACCGGATCCCAGGGGGAAGAATCTTCCATCCTCGGACGTCTTTCCCGCGGAAAATACAACGCGTTCAGTATCAAAAAGGGTGATACCATCGTGCTGTCTTCTTCTCCGATCCCGGGAAATGAGGAAAACATCTCCGGCGTCATCAACCGTCTCTACCGTCTGGGTGCGGACGTCATCATCAACTCCGTGCTCTCCGTTCACGTTTCCGGTCATGCCTGTCAGGAGGAAATGAAACTGCTGATGAACCTCGTCCGTCCGAAATATCTGATCCCGGTCCACGGAGAGCTGCGCCATCTGGTTGCTCAGGCCAAGGTTGGGAAAAGCGTCGGTATTCCTGAAGCGAATATTTTTGTGGTAGAAGACGGGCAGACATTGATCCTCAAGGACGGAAAGATGAAATTAGGGGATAAGGTTCCCTCCGGTTTCGTGTTTGTCGATGGGAAAGGCGTCGGCGAGGTGACCGCGGACGTGATGCGTCAGCGGGAAAACCTCTCTGAAAGCGGCATTGTCATTGTCACACTGCTGCTGGACAAGCAGCATGGCGGGCTGATCAAGGAACCGCAATTCGTCTTCTCCGGTGTTACCAACGAGGAGGATCTGATCCAGGCGGAAGATCAGATCAAACGGCAGGTCATCGAACACTGCGCAAAAAACATGCATACCCGCACCGAAGACCAGCTTCAGAAGGACATCATGCAGATCGTCCGCAAGAACTTCTTCGCCACCATCGACCGCGCTCCCTGGACGTTCGTCAATATTTACAGTATATAAACGGGACAGGCCTCCGGACCTGTCTCACTTTCCACACATGACTTGCATAGCGGGACAAGCCCGGGGGCCTGTCCCAGAATTTTTTTTGATTTTACAGCTTTAAAAAAAACGAATAGACTTATTTGGGTTTCAATACGCAAGAGCCTGTTCCTGACGATCTCTGTTCTGAATCGCAGCCATTGTCCCAGAAACTGCATTTCCCACACTTAACAGCAATGTACGTTTTGCATATACTATTTTTACTGAATTAATATTCAGTGAATTATTATTCAGTATCTCAAAATATAAACAAATATCATCACATGTCAGATTAATCAGCCCTTCCTTAGTCCATCTCCGTAATACAGAAAACCGCATACAAAGGTACTGAGCGAATATTGTTTTCAAAGCCAAAATTCCGAGCAGAAACGCGTATGGACAAGGCGGGCGAGAACAACTTTGCATACTCAGTAAGGCTGGAAGAACCGACGTTATCGCCGCTTTTCACCTCGATTGGGATCAATTTCCCTTGTATCGGAACGATAAAATCAACCTCCTTTGTACCATTATCATTCCGCCAAAAGAACGGTTTGAATCCGGCGCAGGTCAGTTGTATGTTCACATAATTTTCAGTCATTCCCCCTTTGAAATCAGTAAGCTCGTCTTCCATATAGAAAACATCTTCCGCTCTCAGACCCTTCTGCGCGCAAAGGAGCCCCATATCGGAAAGAAATACCTTGAAATCATCAATATCCTTGTAATTCTCTAATGGTTTCATAATCTGTTTCACGCGATAGATACGTGAAATCAGACCCGCTGATATCAGCCATTCGATTGCGTTTTCAAATTCAGCAGCACGAGCACCGGTTTTTATGATTTTATATTGAAAGCGTGTGTTTTTTTTCGAAAGCTGTACTGATATGGTTCCATATGTCAAGCGGGTTTTCTTAATTTCATTTGAGCTTTCCTGATATTTGCTCATATCATCAAGATAATCCATTTGAATTGTCTCCAGCACATGACGGATCTGAATATAATCCTGTGTATCAAGAAACCTGGCCACTGCTTCCGGCATCCCGCCGATAGCAAGATATTGACGATAAAGCTTCAGTGCCGTTTCATGCAGCGCGGCAGGCATCGGACTGTTATTTTCATAGCATTTGTGAATAAGCCCCACAAGATCAGATTCTCCAAGGGCAATCAGAAATTCTTCCATATCCATCGGATGCATTGTCAAACGGTCCACCTTGCCTACCGGAAACGCATATTTTTCACGATTGACAGCAACGCCAAGCAAACTTCCTGCTGCAATAATATGATAATCAGGAGCTTCTTCACAAAAGTATTTCAAAGAAGTCAAAGCACGCTCACACAGCTGCACTTCATCAAAAACAATCAGCGTATGCCCTTTTGTGATTGTCTGTCCACAGATATGAGAAAGAATTGGAATCAGATAGGAAGGAGAGATATTCTCAGCAAAAGTAGAAGAAAGTGCAGCATTTGTCTGGAAATTAAAATAAGCAACGTTGTCATAACTCTCTTTTCCAAATTCAAGGATGGAATATGTTTTTCCAACCTGCCGTGCGCCCTGAATAATCAGCGGTTTGCGATATTTGTCATCCTTCCATTTTTTCAGATAATCATAGACTTTGCGGTACATAACAACCTCCATTCCTGACCACATAGATAATTATAGTACGCATTTAGGTAACAAAGTATATTACAGGCATTATATTACATTATATAATGTATTTTTATCATCATTTTAATCACAAATAGTGTAACTATTCAGTGTCTCGCGGCTCAATTGGGACTGATATTTTAATGGGGCAAAAAACACAATAAATACCTGAGTCCAGTGATGAGATTTGGTCTTTCGGAAAGCACTGATTAATGGGTTCGGGGACGGTTCTCCCGAGGAACGAGTGGGGCGCAGCTCCGGATCTGAATCCAATTCAGACGAAGTCTGTACCTTTCAGAGCCGGGTCTTTCGCTGTCTCCTCGCTTTTCCCGGAATTAATCAGTGTTTCCTTAGCTTAATTATGAAAATCAATGAAAAATAAATAGCTGAATTTCCTTTTTTTTTCGTTATAATATACATATGTACTGAGGAATTAATGATGAGAATATATTTGGATATGTGCTGTTTTAATCGACCATATGATCCACAGGATCAATTAAAAATATCAATGGAAACACAATCTAAACTTAAAATTCAACGCCTCATCGAAGAGGGAAAATTAGAGTTGATAGGTTCCTATACTTTGGATTACGAGTGCAGCAATGTTCCTGTTCCCATGAGGAAAAGATCCATCAAAGAATTTCTATACAAAAATATGAGTGGATACGTAGGAATCGAACGAGATAAGGAAATATCAATAATAGCAAAAAGAATCATGGATACAAATATCAAGCAGCAAGATGCTTATCACGTTGCCTCGGCAATTTATGCTGGCTGCTCATTTTTTATTACCACGGACATACGTTTATTAAAATATAAAACCGCTGAAATCAGATTAGTGAATCCTATAGATTTTATAACCGAAATGGAGGTCTAAATGGAATACACAACAAACAGGATCAATACTTTTGAGCTGGCTGCTGAAGGAATGGACTGCCTCACAACGCATTTTGGAATAATCGGTGCAGAGGAATTTATTGCTATGGTGCTGAGAGAAAAATTGGATTATACAAAATGGCGTGCAGCATATTATGATGCATTTGCACCGGATGAATTTCATCAAAAAGCTGTCGCTTACGCGAAAGAACACCCATATATAGGAACCGCAGAAAGATTATAAACAATTCTACTTTACGGATTGACAATTCAAAAAAGCAGACTTTTTAATCAGTCTGCTTTTTTGAATATGACTTTTTTAAATTACAAGCTCATGATCATCCGGACCGCAGTCATCAGGGTGCCGGTATCAGCCTGTTCGATGTGTCCTTCATCGCTCTGCGCAGCCAGTGTCGGATCCAGCGGGAGCCGGTCAAGCAGCGGAATGCCATTTTCTACAGCAGCTTCCGCGGTATGGCTCTTGCCAAACAACGGGATATCTTCTCCGCAGTGAGGGCACTTCAGGTAGCTCATGTTTTCAACAATACCGATGATCGGTACGTTCATCATCTTTGCCATGTTGACCGCTTTGCTTACGATCATGGAGACAAGCTCCTGCGGGGTGGTTACGATGATGATTCCGTCCAGCTTGATGGATTGGAAAACGGTCAGCGGCACGTCGCCGGTTCCCGGGGGCATATCGATGAACATAAAATCCACATCGCCCCACTTGACATCCTTCCAGAACTGCTGGATCAGTCCCGCGACAACGGGACCGCGCCAGATCACCGGGTCGGTCTGATTTTCCACTAGCAGGTTGAGGGACATCACCTTGATGCCGCCGATGGTTTCCGCCGGATACATATATTTGTCATCCGCCACAGCCCGCTCGTTCAGCCCAAACATCTTCGGGATCGAAGGACCGGTCACATCCGCGTCCATCAGGGCAACCTTTTTCCCGGCACGATTCATGGCGCAGGCAAGCAGGGCAGTCACCATGGACTTCCCGACGCCGCCCTTACCGGAAACGATGCCGATCACTTTTTTGATATTTGATTCGGCATTCTGCGGAACCAGCAGGCTCTGCGGTTCCGTCCGTGAACCGCAGCTCTTGCCGCAGTTCGAACAATCATGATTACAATCGCTCATTTTATCCTTTGTTATCAACACCGGGGACTGTCCCTTTATGGGACTGTCCCCACGAATCAAAATTAGTATATGGGACAGTCCCATAAAGGGACAGTCCCGCATATCCACTCACAGAGCCGCACACAAAGTGCAGTCCTGCTGTGCGGGCTTCGCCGCAGCATCAGGGCAGACCATGGTGTGCTCTGTTTTTAGGCAAGTGACAGCGCCATCTTCATCATATCCGTGAATTTGGTTTCACGTTCTTCGGCGGTGGTTTCCACCGGAGTACCGCCCAAAACGATATCGGAAATCGTCAGGATAGCGAGAGCTTTCTTCCCTGCCTGGATCGCGTTGGTATAAAGGGCAGCGGCTTCCATTTCCACAGCCAAAATGCCCATCTTTTTCCATTTGGGAGCATCTTCCGGATCACCATAGAAAACATCAGAGGAGAGGATCGGGCCGACGCGGTAGCGCAGGTTGTTCGCCTTTGCGTAGGCAACGCTCTTTTCGATCAGCTCATAATCGCCGCAGAGAGCAGGGGTGCCCGGAAGCTTCAGATAATTGAAATAACTGGAGTTGGTCGCGGCAGCCTGACCAATCACGATGTCATAAAGCTGCAGTCCGTCAGCATAAGCGCCGGCAGAACCGACGCGGATGATCTGGTCCACATCATAGAAATTGTAAAGTTCATAAGAATAGAGTCCGATGGAAGGCATCCCCATTCCGGACCCCATCACGGAAACTTCTTTCCCTTCATAAGTACCGGTGTAGCAGAAAGCATTGCGGATTTTGTTGACAAGTTTTGCGTTTTCCAAAAAGTTTTCAGCGATAAATTTCGCGCGCAGCGGATCGCCCGGCATCAGGACGGTCTTCGCGATTTCACCCAGTTTTGCGCCAATATGCGGGGTCGGTGTTTTAGCCATGGTTTTACTCCTTGTTTTCTATGGATAAACTGATTAATTCAGTTTCGCGGACGATTTTGCACGAAAAGCAGACCTGTCCATTCGCTTTCAAGGGAATTAATCAGCGTTTTCCTGTCTCGTGATGTGCCAACGGATGCTATTTCCCTGAATAAGAACATCGGCAGAAAAATTCACCCATTGCACTACTCTAACCATTATAACCCATTTGAACCAAAGTTTCCAAAACTCACTTCAAACGAAACCTTTCTCTGATAAGAAATTATTTCGTTCCCGGTCGGCACACAAGAAGATAAGTACGCTCTTGCCTACCTGCGTACCACAAAATACAGGATGCTTTTATCTAAAATAACGTACAAAGCATGAGCTGCCGCAAATACGGCAGCTCATGTTCATAATTTACATGGCATCCTGAACACACACATTCAGGGAAAAATGCGTGTGATTCCAATTCGGATCAATGATCAATACGGCCGCGCAGCGACGATACGGCGGCTGGCGTACCCGCCTTCTATACGTTCGTCCTCGCAGGTGATCATGGTAAGAGAACCCTCATATTTCACGGCAATGGACTCCACCGCTTCGTAATCGGTTTCACTGACTTTTTCATTGGCATAGACCACATAAGTCTTCAAATTGTATTTAGAATCACGAACGAAGATGCGGTCGCCCTCTTCCATGGAAGAAAGTAACGCAAACGGACCGGCTTCCGTAGTATTCAGGTGATTGTGTCCGGTCAGAACCGTGTACCCTTCACCGGGCAGCGCGAAGCCTTCCAGCAAACCAACCTTATCACCCAGCCAGGTGATCGGGTATTCGCCATTTTCATTCGGAATCTCCACTATATCGGCAGCAACGGAAAGGGACGGGATCTCCAGCGTCCGGTGCAGCGGCTGATAGCTCAGGTTCAGCGGCATTTCGGGCAGTGCCTGCGGACGAAGTGAGGTGAACCCGGTGCGCGGCAGCGGCTGCCCGATAATATCAAAATGCCAGAAAGGCGGCTGTGGCTGCGGAGGATTGACCGGTTCAGTTACATTTACAATGATGCGGGCAGAAACATCCGGATTAGCATTGGAAGTAACTATGATCGCTGCCGTTCCTTTGTTCACACCGGTCACGCGACCACTCGCATCCACTGTGGCAACAGTAGGATCACTGCTTTGCCACCGGACCGACTTGTCCGCGGCATTCGCCGGCAAAACAGTGGCTGTCAGATGTAACGTCTTCCCGCTTTCAACAGAAGCGGAGCCGGAAGGATTTAAAACGATGCTTGTCGGCAGCACAGGTACCGGCGGCTGTGGTCCAACTTGCGCAGTGACAGTCACCATAATCTGTGCAGTGACAGTCGGATCCGCATTGGAAATAACCGTAATCGTCACTGTACCTTCAGCCACACCGGTTACATTTCCGTTTTGATCTACTACGGCAACAGAAGGATTATTGCTTACCCAGGTAACAGTCTTATTTTCAGCTTCATCCGGAGTAACAATTGCTATAATTGATATTTCTTCCCCAACCTTTATGCTTGCAGAAGCCGGATCAAGAACAATGGAAGTCGGAATCACAACAGGTGATTGTATTACCGTCACAACACAGGTATCGAGTAGTGCTTCATTTGCACTTGATCTTGCTGTGATCGTCACAACACCTTCGGAGACACCGGTCACAACACCCATCACAACAGACTTACCTTTACTCTGTGCCACTGTAGCTATGGAAGAATCAGATGATGTCCAGATAATACCCAGATCGTCAGCATTGTCCGGTAAAATCGTTGCAGAAACTGCCAAATCCTGTCCGACACCAATACTTGCGGTCTTCGGGTTCAAAACTATAGTTTCAGGCAAAACAGGTGGAACTATCGTCACTTTACCTTGGGTAAATTCAGGCGTCAGATTTTTTCCATCGGTACCCTCTTCATACTGCAAAGCCCCATCCGCATCGCCTAAGGCAGCAGTCACTTCTGCTTCACCTTCGGCAAGTGCCTTGAATTTCAATTTCAAGACTTCGCCGGTGTATGTCGAATTTGCCCGGCCATTGTTCCAGTTCGCTGCCGCTTCGGCTGCGTTCTTTTCCCATTTTCCGGAAAATTCCGCGGACTCTACAACGTCGTCGAATCCTTCAAAGGAGAGCTTTGCCGTATCATATGTGAATTTCAGGCTCAGATATGATACACCCGGATTCTCGGTAAGACTCACGGAAATCGTTACTTCTTCTCCCGTTTTTACAGTTGCGGTTGAAATCTGAATCCCGATTTTTTCCGATGTCACAGGTTCGGTAATCGTCACTTTACCTTGGGTAAATTCAGGCGTCAGATTTTTTCCATCGGTACCCTCTTCATACTGCAAAGCCCCATCCGCATCGCCTAAGGCAGCAGTCACTTCTGCTTCACCTTCAGCAAGTGCCTTGAATTTCAATTTCAAGACTTCGCCGGTGTATGTCGAATTTGCCCGGCCGTTGTTCCAGTTCGCTGCCGCTTCGGCTGCGTTCTTTTCCCATTTTCCGGAAAATTCCGCGGACTCTACAACGTCGTCGAATCCTTCAAAGGAGAGCTTTGCCGTATCATATGTGAATTTCAGGCTCAAATATGATACACCCGGATTCTCAGTAAGACTCACGGAAAGCGTTACGTCTTCTCCCGTTTTTGCAGCTGCGGTTGAAATCTGAATCCCGATAGAACTTGTTTGGTCTTGTGCTTCAGCAGAAAATACTGCAAAACATAACAAAACCGTAAAACAAATCATCAAAATAATTTTATTCCTTTTCATTTTTCACCTCTTGTATTTTCATCTATATTCCAGAATAACTGGTATATGTTTGAAAAAATATTTTTCAATATCTGATTCAATGAAGTACTGTCGTTTTATCAACAAGATAACGCTGTAAACGCATCAGGTCCTTCCCTGTTATTTCTCCATCTCCGGTTACATCACCTGAGCAGGACATAGGCGTGCTCTTATCAATTAAATAGCGCTGCAGCCGCATCAGATCTTTTCCGGTAATCTCACCATCTCCGGTAAAATCGCCAGGTTTTTTGCAAGTTGAAACGGGTTCCTCAGTCAGTTTCACCCATTCGTATTTACCGCCGCCATCGGTGGATGTAGCGGTAATTATTACAGTACCGGGACCGATATATGTTACATTTCCGGTTGAATCTACCGTCGCTATTGATGTATCACTGCTCATCCAGGTAAAAGTTTGAGGATTATAAAAAGGTTCCGCTGCAGCAGACAATTGCAAAGACGAACCTCTGGCAACAGAAACCGTTTGCTCCGTAATATCTATATCAGAAGAATTGGTTATGACGATCGATTTTATAGCAGAAACAAGCCTAACGGTTAATATATCTGAATAATCATCGAAATCTTTCGAAGTAGAAATTTTAAATTGTTTTGTTTCTCCTATTTTTGCCTTAGGATAAATTCCACCTTGTATTTTTAGTACGTAGCTATCATCCGGACATATAAATATATTACCATCGGGTTGCCACAATTCTTGACATCCATCTGCGTTTAAAAGTTCAGCTGTGGGTTTTCTCCACCAATTTCCATCTTTATATAATTTATCATACTCGGGAAACCATATAACTTTTTTTGTAGATGCATTACTCGGATCAATTTTCGCTTGAACATCAACTTCTTCGGTATAAATTGTTCCATCCACCTCATATCCAATTGGAATTTCGATGAAATTGTTAATAAATTTCAAAGAAGACACAGGAATACCTGTTACAGTGACTGTACAAGTCGCTGTTGCATTATCGTTTCCATATGCATTTGCAGTAATCACTGCCTTCCCGGGAGCCTTTGCAGTTATTACACCATTGGATACCATCGCTACTTCAGTATTGCTGCTGCTCCACCATACCTTTTTATTCACAGTATCAGATGGGAAATAATTGACAGATAAAGTTTCTGAATTACCACTGTCTAAATTTAACTGTGTTTTATTCAATGAAATTGTATTTGCATAATCGGCAGAAATAGTTATCGTACCCTCCCCAATCCTCGTTGCATCCCAATATCCTCCGGATCCGGAAACATGTTTATCACCAATCGCAAAAACATTATAATCAAAAGTACCTCGTTGTGTTACATCAAATTCAAGATCAAAACCATGATAATTTCCGGCTCCTGGATATGCATTTTCAACATCAGGACGATATACTCCATTTGCATGAACCCTGGGAATCCAGGTTTCATTACTTGCCCCTGGATTCAATGCAATATCAAGTCCTACATCATTTGCAGACACACGATCCCAATCAAAAGCCCACCCACTTATATGAAGTGTTCCTGTACTTGTTCCATAAATTGAATCAATACTACCTACCGGAAGTTGATTAGATGAACCTGCATTCACATAAGTTACAGATCCCGGGTTATTATTTATTGCCCCATTATCACCACCATATGAATTACTTTTTATTGCAAAGTGAAGATGGACCCCGGTAGAATTTCCAGTGCTTCCCATGTAACCAATGACTTGTCCTTCCGTAACACTTTGCCCAGCTGATACAATGTAAGAATTCAAATGAGCATAGTGACTGAATAAGTTTGGACCGTGTTTAATTACAACAGTATTTCCCCCTCCATAATATGTATTCGGTATATCACCCGAAAAGGCCCTTTCGACAGTGCCCGATCTCGCCGCAACAATTGGCGTACCAAGACTGCTATATATATCAATTCCTGTATGACTGGAGCTGAAATAAGTAGAAATATTACTGCCTATACTCACAGAAGGAACCGGCCAAACCCAGGTATCAGCAAAAGCTTCTGTAAAAGAAAAGTTGCATATACCTAAAAAACAGACAATAATAAGCAATGATTTAATCCATTTTTTCCCCATGTTGATCCTCTTTCTTCGATTCTAAAAATAGCCGATATTGCTATACACCGACAAAACTAATAAAGGATTGTTGTCTTATCCACTAAATAGCGCTGCAAACGCATCAAATCTTTTCCGGTAACGGAACCATCTCCATTTACATCTCCTGAGCAGGACATCGGCGTATTTTTATCCACCAGATAGCGCTGCAAACGCATCAGATCTTTTCCGGTAATCTCACCATCTCCGGTAAAATCTCCCGGTTTTTTGCAAGCAGGGGCAGGCTCTGTTACAGTAACAGTACAAGTCGCTGTTGCATCACTGTTTCCATATGCAGTTGCTGTAATTACTGCCGTTCCAAGACCTTTTGCAGTTACTACACCATTGGTTACCGTTGCTACTTCAGTATTGCTGCTGCTCCACCATGCTGTTTTTATCTCAGCACCAGATGGAAAATAATTGACAGACAAAGTTTCCGATGTTCCACTGGGTAAATTTAACTGTGTTTTATTCAATGAAATTGAATTTGGATAATAAGCTGAAATCTTAACAATTTCATGACGTAGCATTGTATTATCTTTAGAAGGTGTTCCCACATCAATTGCATAGACATAGACATCATTTGTTCCTGTTTCATTTACCGGTATTCTTAGATCAAAGCCATGATAATTGCCAACATTTCCATGTTTGTCAACTACTGCATCACACATATCTTTGGGGATCGCCAGATCGCAGCGGATATGGTTGGATTGAACGCGATATGGACCTGCTCCGATCCCGGCTGCACCGCCAACATAAACATGAAGCATAAGGTCTTGCGTAATATCATCCGGATCCCATGTCCAGCCCTGGATATAAATTGTCCCGTTATCCGAGCCTTCAATTTTCTCAATATATCCATTCGGAGATTTAGCTGTTTTCGTGATATTGACCCAACCATATCCAATTACCGGATTTGTTGTAAAAGGATTTCCTTTATCCAGTGCATAGACATAAACGTCCTTTTCACCTCTTTCCTGAACAGGAATCAGAAAATCAAACTCATAATTATATTCATTCGACGGGGTGCTTGTCTGAACTTCATAATGACTTGCACCCGTTCCCGGTTTTCCCCCGACATACACATGCAGTTTGATCCCTTCACCAGGTGTATCCGGATCATATGCCCATCCCCGTATGCGGATAGTCCCATTATCCTTATTCTCTACGGAATAAATTTCGCCTCTGGGTGTATGGCCATCATCCGTAATGGTAACAGTCCCATGACCAATCATTGGATTCTCAGTAAAAGTATCTCCGATATCAATTGCATAAACATAAACGTCCTTGGTACCTCTTTCAGAAACCGGAATTGCCAACACACAACCGTGATGATCGCCAACATCACCATGCATGCTAACCACACCTTCATTCAAAACATGGTTGCATTTGACCCGATATAGACCTGCTCCGGAACCGGCTGCACCTCCAACATATACATGAAGTTCCAAATCCTGTGATGTATCATCATAATCAAAAGCATAGCCTACCATATGGATCATCCCGTTTGCAGCTCCATAATTCGGGTTTTCAGAACCATAAAATCTATCAATATGACCAACAGGGACTTGATTAGAAGTTGCATTCGGGAAATAGATATACCCCAACAATCCACCATCCTTATTTTTTACATCGTCTTTGGACATCCACCTGATCACACAATAACCATGATTAGCATCGGAATAATATGTTGATCCGCCTTCACTTATCAATACATTGTTACCCTCAACTTTTTCAATAATCCTTACATGGTTTGAATAGATGGCTACAGCCTTTCCGGAAGTTGGTAAAGCATCTTTATTGCTACTATATACAAAGCCATTTCCATTAAATGGATGATACGAAGCCATTCTGGTTGGTCCCCAAACCGTATTTATATTAATATTCGTCAATTCCTCAGTTCGGGACACAACAAACCATGTGCAGCTTGATGGACCATACGCAACTATGTTTCGTGACCTGTAATGGGAGTTTACAGAGTTATCAATATTTATATATACTCCCCCGGTTCCGTTACCCATTATGCTAACCGCATTGACAGATCGAATTTGATTTGGCATAACTAAAAATATCGATAATAAAAACCAGAATAAAACAATTCTTCTTTTCATTTTTCCTCCTGAAAAAGTTCAAAAATGTTTATATGCGAGTGCATTGAATTACAAATCATCAATAACTATTCAGAGCACGAAGCTCCTCATATGAGGAATGGCACGGTAGTGAGGGCTGCGCTGCATAAAACACCAGTCCTCATGTGCTCCTCGTCCTAAACAGATACAAAATAAAATTCCAACACGAATAAACACTGTATTGGAATTTTGGAATATAAGTATTAAATTATTAATTAAAAGAAGAAATTTATTTAGCTGTGCTGTGCTGTGCTGTGCTG
>JAFPZX010000031.1 GCA_017417055.1 Anaerolineaceae bacterium | reverse complement strand
CGAAGAAATTCTCAAGCAGAGTGCGGTTTGCCCACGGGATCCTGCGAAGAAAGTCTGTCAGTTCATTTTCCATTTACCAGATCTCCACAAATTGGTATACAAATTGAAAATGAAAGAAAAGCTGAATAAAGAAACACGAAATTTTCATAATATAAAAGGAATCCATTGGCTTATTGTAAAAAAAAGGAAGGTGGAAAATATAATATAATCAGTTTGACAAATCGTAATTTATGGAGATACAGGGATCATGAAATTTTGTATTGATAACGGGGTGCTGCGGGACTTCATAGATGAGGAATATCATACAAGAATCATCATCCCCCATGGGGTGAGAGTGATCGGAGAAGCCGCTTTTGCGGACAATGAATTCCTTTACCATGTAGTTATCCCCAATACTGTCGAACGAATCGAACGGGATGCCTTTCTGAACTGTTACTCGCTTTCATGGGTGCTGATTCCGGACAGCGTAACATATATCGGCCCTTATGCCTTCGCGGACTGCAGGAATCTCAAAAGTATATCCATACCGGAATCTGTCAGGGAGATCAATCCTTCTGCTTTCTGGATCCATAAAGACTGGGATGAATATCTTACCGGAGGCCCGTACTATATTTATGGGAAACGGGGCAGTGAAGCAGAGCGCTTTGCACAGATGCATCCATTTATCTTCAAAGAACAAACAGCGGATAAATAAACCGGTTTCTGAGCCTGCAAAATGTATCAGAAGCACAGCGGAGTATCAGAGCGGCAAATTCAAATTTGTCGAATAGAAAAACGGCAGAAATGCCGTTTTTTCTACATACAATATGAAACTTATCCGATCAGAAATCATACCGGATATGTATCACTCTTCCGTGATATACAGTCAGTTCTACTTTCATAGTAACAAGGGATCCGGCATACCTGGCGATTTCGTCCGTGCATCTGTAATGTCTTTTGTGTTCACCACGGGAATCCGTCAGAGTCAGCAGCGTTCCGGAAACATCCTGCAGAAACCCCTCAGCTTTGGTCCGGTGCAGCAGCAGAAAGAATAACAGAGCGATCGCAGATGCTCCGGCAGGTACGATGACTGTCCAGTTCCAGTCCTTGAACTGTGCATACCAGGGAGTTGTAAATTCCATATAAAAAACATTGTTGGATGAGTCCGCATATCCCGATATTTCACTGTGACGGACCAGATTATTCCCAGTCACTATGGAATCCGGCGTAATATGGTATTTTACTCCTCCCACCACAAAATCAATACCGTTCCCATCCGGATTCCTGTCTACTGATACAGCTGTCCCGTTGATCGTTTTTACTCTGTTGTTGTCCGTAAAGTAGAGCGCTGTGACCCGTCCGTTTCTCATCAGGCCGACAAACGGAGAACCTTTTTCAAAACTGTCCCGGTCAGGTAGAAACTTCACGTCCCCGTTCACAAAATACGAAAGACCCGATGAAACAAAGTAGATCTCATTTGCGGAGAAGTACACGATCTCATCGATAATACCGTTAATCGGACTGAGCGTGTCACCTGACTGTACCAACGGATAATCTGCCGAAGTCTTTACATATGAACCGGCCATATCCATGCTGATAAGTGTTCCCTTTGTATAGAATGTTTTGGACATCTTTGTACCATGATAAAACAAAGCTTCTATCTCTCCAGACGGAGAGGATACAATCATTTTTGCGGAATCCTGTCCCTGATACAGCCCCCATACTGTTTTGCTTTCAAAATCAGGCCGTTCATAATCCTCAAGAACCTCAATATATCTGATGATCAATGCACCGGGATACGGTGCGGCACGTCCTCTGACATAGTCATCTGCCGAGATCGCGCTGCTGCCGTTTTTATATCCGGTGGCATTATCTGTAAGGTATTCCATACCATCAATATAGATCCTGTTTCCGTTGACATCCGTAACGATTCCCTCAAAAGATATGGAGGATGGTGTGGCTGCGGGGGGCGGGGTGGCCTGAGTGCTGAAAAACTCCGTATCCTGCACCTGATCCGGACTGCTTTTCATCTGATCATCAGAAAGCAGATGAAGCCCGCTGCCAGACTCTGGTACAGTTGTGAACAGATCTGCCCAGACGGGTGTTGCTGTGCTGGCAGGAAGCGGTATCGGTGTTCCGACAGATTTTTCCGGTATCTTCGTCAGGGAGACGATCGTATATGACTGCATATCTTCATTCAGATAAATGAAGCCCATCACATAATCGCCGATATAGATATTCGTACCGCCCGTACTGATGGAACTGTATTCATTTGCTACCAGGATCTTTCCTGCAACATACAGTGAATTTCTGCCGGCAGAATCGACGATCCCTTCGATCGGGATCGTTTCTCCGACATTGACCGCGGCAGCATTGATGATGCATACCAGCAGCAGAACAGCGATGATCATATATAAACCGATCTGTCTTTTATTCATGCTTTTCCTCCCTTTTTCAAGGGAAAAGATACTAAAGAAAAAGGACCGCTGTGATGAGCGGGCCCTCCACAAGGTTAGTAATTCCCGGAATTAATTTCCGAATTCCTTCAGCATTGAGGTAAAGGTTTTCGGGGAAACATACCCGGAGATCAGATGGTTCCCGATTATAAAGCTGGGAGTGCCTGATACGCCAATGACCCCGGCATCAGCGATATTTGCATCGATATTTTCATATACTTCCTCTCCGATCACACAGAGATTCATTTCGTCTTCATCAGCTCCGTATTTCAGAGAGGTCTGCAGCAGATATTCGCTGACGTTGGACTCTTTCAGCATTGAAGTCCATTCGCTGAAATCTGAATTCAGGTTTCCGGCATAAGTAAGATAGTCAACGCCCTGTGCAGCAGCACAGCGTGTATATGCAGCGGCAAGCAGGGCATAATTATGGTTTTCCGACGGCAGATCATAGAATTCAAGCCTGTACGAATCATTGCCGATGAGCGTTTTGAGTGACTCCTCCATAAAAGTGCTGCATGAAGGGCACTGCATATCAACAAAAACTTTTACTGTGGCCGGGGCGGCTGCATCGCCGTAAACTGCAGCAGGTTCCGATTTGATCAGGCTGGTGTCGGTCTCTG
>JAFPZX010000030.1 GCA_017417055.1 Anaerolineaceae bacterium | reverse complement strand
TTCTCTTTCCGGCAATGTTCTTATGGGAATTGCCAAAATCATAGTTGCATATGGTGATTCACTCCGGGAGGATGTTTTCAAGGACCATGTCGGCAAAATGTCAGTAAAGTCCATCATCAGAACAGCAAGGGAAAGACGTCCGGGCGCTCTTGGTTATTCGGAAGCTATGATGCTGGCTTACAATGCCAAGAATAAGTATCATCTGTCTTTAAAAACCCTTTATGGTGGGAAAAGTGTTACTAATGACCCGGATGAAGAATATGGGATTGAAAATTGAAAGGAGCAAATAATGAGCAGAAAACTGGCAAGCATTCAAAAGATTTGGAATCTTTCCTCGATTGAAGGAGCTGATCGTATTGAACTGGCGCATGTTTTGGGATGGCAGTGTGTTGTGAACAAGGGACAATTCCAGCCGATGGATAAAGCTGTGTATTTTGAGATCGACAGCTTCCTGCCTATTCGGGATGCATTCGAGTTTATGCGTAAATCCAGCTACAAAAAGACTGACATCATGGGGGAAGGATTCCGGCTGCGGACGATGAATTTCCGCGGTCAGGTTTCTCAGGGGCTTCTCCTGCCGATTTCCGTATTTCCGGAAATTCCTGAAAATGCAGAAATTGGCGAGGATGTGACTGAACTGCTTGGCGTTCGGAAATGGGAAATAGAAGAACGGGCTACCACAGGAGGTACCGTTATCGGAACACTTCCATACGACATCCCTCATACGGATGAGACAAGGGTGCAGGAAAATCCGGATCTGATTCAGGAATTTGCCGGACTGGAGTATTACATCAGTACAAAGATGGATGGATCATCTCATTCGATCGGTATTGATGAGGACGGTTTTCATGTGACTGGCCACAATTATGAATATAAGGATGATGGCAGCAGCTCTTTCTTCAATCTGATAAAAGAGCGGGGATATCAGACGAAAATGGAAGAATTTATGGAAAAAGAGGGCCTTAGGACGCTGACCATTCAGGGCGAATTGTGCGCACCTGGCATCCAGAAGAACCGGCTGCGGTTGACAAAGCCGGAATGGTATATTTTTACCATCCGTGAGAACGGAAAACGTGTCGGTCTGAACCGCATGCTGAAGATCTGTGAAGAACTGGACATGGTTCATGTGCCGATCGAAGAGGTGGATATGGATCTGCCGGCAAAATATCCAACGGTGGAAGCGCTGCTTGTACGTGCGGACGGTGAATATCCAAACGGCGGAAAGAAGGAAGGTATTGTGATCCGTCCTACTGAGCCTGTATTCTCCCCGCTGATCGGCGCATCTCTCTCGATGAAAGTAGTCAGCAACAAATATTTATTAAAGAATGAAGTGTAATACGCAGGACGAACAGTTGGTCAATCATTTTATAATGGAGACCCGGTTCATATAGATCATGTCATAGTATTCAACTGAACCGGAACCAATCACATGCAATATGATCAACTGCTTCTGTATGTTCAGCTGATGCCTCTTAACGAGTCAATTATGATCGGCCGGAAACGTCGAAAAGAAATGAGGTGAGATGCGCCAAATAATAATTGCAAGGAAAGATCTTCAGATGTCTTCGGGAAAACTGGCGGCACAGGTTAGCCATGCCAGTATTGCATTTATATCCAGGTTAATTAGAGAAAACGCCAAAATAGCGCTGTGCGTCGATGAGACGATCGGGTATAGATGTGATTTTCTCCTCGATAAAGATATCTATGAACAGTGGTTCAAAGGTGCCTTCGTCAAAACGGTGTGTGAGGCAAAAAATCGTAGTCAACTGATGAAAGCTGCAACAATCGCGGAAGAAATGGGAATGAAGGAATGTCAGGATTTTTTCCTAATCAAAGATAACTGCCTTACTGAATTGAAGCCGGAAGAAATTGATGAAAATGGTATCGGCAGGACACTGACATGCATCGGCTTCCGTCCGCTGCCGGATGATATCGCTCATCAAATCAGTAAGAAGTATCAGTTATACAAATGAAGGGTTATGTCAATACCGCCGCACACTACTGGTTGTGTCCGGAATGCAAAAAACAGGTCCTTGAAGAATATATGAAAAAATGATTTTTTAACACCGACTCGATTAATGGAATATGTCCAGTAAAACAGGCATTTTTCGGAAACAAGCTTGGAAATACTCTAGTTAGAAATACTTATTGATATTTTTGAGTCTATTTCAGATAATCTTCGATAACGTTGGCAGCCTCCTCGAAACCGTTACAGACGACGGCTTTATTTCCCTGGGCATGTAGGTTTTCCAGCCACCATTTCTGGGCATCTGATAGACGGCCGCCTT
>JAFPZX010000029.1 GCA_017417055.1 Anaerolineaceae bacterium | reverse complement strand
GATCAACCTCAAATCCATCAAGCTTCATTTCCGATCGTGTCTTCCGGAAAAGCGTCCGCACCTTATTATCAATTATTTAGAGATATAATCAATAGCAGTGAACTTCTTTAAATATTTCTATGGAAATTTGAAACAGACACGCTCAACATGGGTACACCTCCCCCCCCCAATTAATCAGTGCTTCCTTACGAAATTGTCAAATCTGATTCATATGGCTTTTCTTTTTTATAGTACATATGTTATAATTAAATTCACAAAGGAGCAGGAATTGGACAGGATCTATGCGGCGATTGATTTAAAATCTTTCTATGCCTCGGTTGAATGTGTTGCGCGAGGTTTGGATCCGCTTGTCACCAACCTGGTGGTAGCTGATGCATCCCGTACTGAAAAGACGATCTGCCTTGCTGTTTCACCGGGATTAAAATCATTCGGGATTCCCGGACGTCCAAGATTATTTGAGGTTGTCAGCAAAGTAAAAGAGATAAACAATGCAAGAAGACAAAAATCTCCGCGTAGGCAGCTTGTCGGTTCATCTTATAACACAGATGTACTGTCAAAAGATCCTTCACTTGCTCTTGACTACCTGGTTGCGACTCCGCGCATGGGACATTACATGGAAATCAGCGGAAAGATATACAGCATCTATCTGAATTATATTTCCGAGGAAGATATCCATGTTTATTCAATTGATGAAGTTTTTATTGACCTGACAAATTATATAAAAAGTTATAAAAAAAGTGCACATGAACTGACCATGCAATTGATCCGGGATGTTTTTTACGAAACCGGAATAACCGCTACTGCCGGCATCGGCACCAACATGTATCTCGCCAAAGTTGCAATGGATATTGAAGCAAAACATAACCCGCCGGACGAATTCGGTGTACGAATCGCCGAATTAGACGAGATAAGTTACCGCAAACAGTTATGGAATCACCGTCCCATCACTGATTTTTGGCGTGTTGGCCGCGGATACGCCAAAAGGCTCGCTGAAAAGGGCCTGTACACGATGGGTGATATTGCAAAATGCTCTTTGGGCGGCAAAAATGATTATTATTCGGAAGATCTGCTTTATGATATGTTTGGCGTTAATGCGGAATTGCTCATCGATCATGCATGGGGATGGGAACCATGCACAATAGCCGATATCAAAGCCTATAAATCTGAGAACAATTCCATCAGTTCCGGGCAGGTACTCAGCTGTCCCTATACGTATAAAGATGCGGAAGTTATTGTCCGCGAAATGACCGATGACCTGGCACTAAGCCTGGTAGCCAAAGGATTGGTTTGCGACCAGGCAGTGCTCTCAATTCATTATGACAGGCAAAACCTGACTGATCCGGACCGTGCTGCAAAATACACCGGTCCGGTAAAGGCCGATTACTATGGGCGGGAAACACCAAAAGCAGCGCATGGTTCTGAAAATATCGGACGATTCACTTCATCCGGGCTGCTTTTGACAGACGCAATGATGAAAATATACGAAAGAATTACAGATAAAAATCTGCTAATCCGTCATATCTACGTAATTTTCAATCATGTTTATCCGAAGGATGAAATCTCGCAGCAGCATAAGGAAGAGCAGCTTGATTTGTTTACTGATTACGCGGAACTGAGGAAACAGGAGCAAATCATACAAGATAGGCTTGATCGTGAAGACAGACTGCAGCGTTCTATTCTGGACCTGCAGAAGAAATTTGGGAAAAACGCAGTATTAAAGGGCATGAATTTGCAGGAAAACGCGCGGCAAAAAGAGCGGAACCAGCAAATCGGCGGTCATAAATCATAAATATTGAGACAAAATATGACAAGCATACATGATTACAATGATATTCTCAACCTTCCCAGGCCGGAACCAAAACGGCACCTGAGGATGTCTTTATCTGACCGGGCAGCTCAGTTTTCTCCTTTTGCAGCATTGACCGGTTATTCCGGAGTGATCGATGAAGCCGGCAGAGTGACAGAAGAAAAAATTTATCTGGATGATCGGGAAAAGGATCGCATCAACAGAAGACTGACAAAACTGCAGACGCAAATCAGCAGCCGTCCGAAAGTTAAAATAACCGTATATGCTCCGGATGCAAAAAAGAAAGGCGGCAGCTATCCAATATATCAGGGGAGATTGGAAAAAATCGACACATATGAAAGACTTTTAATCCTTACAAACGGATCAAAAGTCAAATTTGATGATATTATAAGAATCGAAACAGGTAACTTTCCGGAATGAGTCAAAGTGACCTGTTTTCGATAACTCTGAATTGAGTCAATAGAACAAGCAGCGCAGGCTTGGAATAAACAATTACCGATACAGAAAAATAAATTCATACAGGTTTTATTATTTTTTCAAAAATAACTTTATAATAAAGACAGAGAGGGTAAACAATTATGAACGAAAAAGAACGTGTTCCCGGAAATACAACCGTTGCCCCTGAGGTAATGGAAACCATTATTCAAATGACTGCCAATGATACACAAGGTGTTGCCAGACTATACAGCAACAGCAATGCTCAAAATGGCGTAAAGATGAAAATTACAGACGGCACTGTCAATGCGGATGTCTATCTGGTCCTAAAATCTGACGCCAACACGATGGAAGTCTGTAAACGCGTCCAAAACAAGATCGCGCGTGCCGTTAAAGAAATGGCAGGGATGAATGTAGGATATGTGAACATTCATATCGAAGACTTCAGTTATCCGGAAGTGAAATAACTATGGAAGGAATCAGCGAACGAACTTTTCTGCGCGGTGTTGCGCTGCAGGCATTGTATGAATATGATCTTTCCGGTCATAAAGTTGCTGATATTTTGACGCATCGATTTGAATCAGTTGAAGTTCCCAATGACGATGAAAAGAAATTTGTCATTGATTTGGTTACCGGCGTTATCAATCACAAAGCTGAAATTGATGAAATGATAAAAAAATATGCCGTTGACTGGCCAATTGAACAGGTTCCGACCATCGATGTCAATATCATCCGGATCGCGGCATACGAATTCGCAATTTCAAAGGAAACACCGGATCGCGTGGCGATCAACGAATCGGTGGAACTGGCAAAGCGATTTGGTTCTGATACAGCGCCGAAGTTTGTTAATGGGGTTCTGGGATCAATTGCCGACAACCTTACGGAATCACCATCACAAAAATAAAAGCAGCAGCAATCAGCGGAGCAAGGGCAATCTTTGTACCCGGTTTTCTTCCGTATACTTTTTGCAGAATCAAACCGGCCGCACCCCATAAAATAAGAATTGCTGATGAAAATTGCAGTATCTTCGAAAAGCCGGAAAGGTTCAATGACAGGATCGAAATCAGAAGAATATCGTAAAGCCCCATATCCAGTTTCTTCCGGACCGCAGACCAAGGAATAAACACAAGTGCTGCAAACAATATACGCAGCCAAATCGTGTTTTTGTCAGTTGATTGGATGCTGATCAGCAGCAATATCACAAGAAACTCAGTCGGAATTCTGTGGATAAGGAAATCAATGCCGGCTGTTATGCCTAAAATCGGGATAATATATTTTGGCTGTATTCTGCCGCTTGTCCCGATTCCGCTGAGAATTACGTAAAATAAAAAAATACCCAGTGCTTTTATCCTGCCGTTCGGAAAGGAAGGGAATTGTTTTTCCTTTCTTGTTAATTTATAGAATTGAAGGTAAATGATCGTCAACAGGTATAAAACAGCCGCATTGAGAATAACACGGCCAACTGAAATGAGAAATTGAAAATCGAAAGACCCTGTAAACATGATGTTTTTTATCTGCCCCTATAAGGTATTATAATTTTATGCTATAATTCCTGAGTTATGAATAACGGTTTTGCTTTTCTTGATTCATTTGATATGAAAAACCTGATGACCTATGCAGTCGCATTCGGCATCGCGTTTCTAATCGCTTTATGGATCGGTCTGATTTTATGGGTTTTGCGGGATATACGCTCACGCACACGGGATCCGTTTATGATTATTCTTAGCGTTCTTTTCGTGGTCGTGTTGTTTATTCCCGGTATTTTTGTATATCTGTTCATCAGGCCAAAAAAAACCTTTGAACAAAAGTATCAGGATGCAATCGAGGAAGAAGCACTGCTGAGAGAAATCGGAATTTCAGAAAAATGTCCGAGCTGTGGTCACAATATTCAAACCGATTGGATCGTATGTCCGTATTGTCATACAAAAATCAAGAAAAAATGTGTATCATGCGGAAGGGCTTTGGAATTACCATGGAATCTTTGCCCTTATTGCGGAGAGCAGCAGCAAAAACCGTTTGCAGATGAAAAAAAATTGTAAGGTGAAAGGAAATCGATCATCTTGAGAATTTATACATTAATCAATCAAAAAGGCGGCGTCGGAAAGACCACAACAGCGATTAACCTTGGCTCCTGTATTGCGAAAAATGGGAAACGCGTTCTCATCGTCGATATGGATCCGCAGGCAAACGCGACATCGTCGCTTGGTTACGACAAAAATGATATCAAAGCAGGAACCTACGGCGTTTTGATCGGAACATCGGATATACGCAGCGAAATTATCCGCAATGATACTTTTAATCTTTCGCTTTTACCGTCTTCCCCATCACTGGCCGGAGCTGAGATTGAATTGATTGATTTTTCTGACAGAGAAAAGCGCCTTTCCAATGCGCTTACGGAAGTTGAAGACCTGTTTGATTATGTCATGATTGACTGTCCTCCGTCATTGAACCAGCTGACGATCAATGCTCTGATCGCGGCGAAAAACGGGGTAATCATCCCCGTACAATGCGAGTATCTGGCGCTGGAAGGCCTTGGACAGCTAACCCAAACCATTTACCGAGTCAAGCGTTCTTATCCGCAGGTGAATGTAAGAGGCGTTGTTCTGACGATGTTTGACGGCCGCACCAGGCTGGCAATGGATGTTGTACGGGAAGTCAGACGATATTTCCCGGATAAGGTTTTCCAAAGCATTATCCCTCGAAGCGTACGTCTGGCTGAGGCGCCTTCTTATGGGCAGCCAATCAATTTTTACGCAAAAGACAGCAACGCCGCAAAGGCTTACGATTCTCTGGCGAATGAAATACTAACACAGGACAAATAGGGAAAACGGATTTATGGCAGCTCAAAAAAAATCAGGTTTAGGTCGTGGTTTAGATGCTTTATTTTCCAACTCACTGATGGATGATGATACAAGTGTCAAAACAGTCCCGCTCACATCAATCGTTCCGAATCCGCGCCAGCCAAGAACCCGTTTCACTGATGAGGAACTGGCTGAGCTCGCTGATTCAATTCGTGAACATGGCGTTATTCAGCCTTTGGTCGTCAGTGAACAGTCGGATGGAACGTATGTGTTGATTGCCGGTGAAAGACGCCTGCGCGCGTCGATGCTTGCCGGATTGAGCTCTGTTCCGGTCGTTACCCGTCAGGCAGACGACAGAGAATTATTGGAACTTGCGCTGATCGAAAATATTCAGCGGGAAGATCTCTCTCCATTAGAAGCTGCCGAGGCATATAAAAGCCTTGAAGAAAACTTTAACCTGACGCACGAGGAAATCTCTAAACGGGTGGGGAAAAACCGGGCTTCAATTACGAATACGATGCGCCTGCTGAAGCTCCCGGGTGATGTACAGAAAGCTCTTCTTGAAAAAAAGATAACCGAAGGCCACGCAAGAGTTTTGCTGAGCCTGCCAACTCCACAAGCTCAGATCAATGCGATGAATCACATCATCAATAATGATTTGAATGTCCGTCAGACTGAGGAATATGTACGCAGTCTTGTGGGTGAAAAAAAAGCTGCACCGAAAAACACGAAACAGGCACTGGAACCTGAAATGCAGGAATTGGAAGAACGCCTTCGTCAGTTGATCGGGACAAAAGTCTCCCTGCGGCCTACAAAAAATGGAGCCGGTTCCATCAATATTCATTACTATTCGGCTGAGGAACTGGAATCAATTATTGAAAAGCTGAGTACCCATTGAGAATTCTTGATAATTCCGAAATCGGACAAAAACTGGAATCATTTCATGATTCCATCTATTCAAACGTCCATTTGGGGTGGATCGAACCGGAAAAGCTTTGCGAAAACAACGGCTCTTTCTGGTATGATGAAGTTCACGGGGAAAACTATCTGATTGGAATTTTACCGAACGATTCCAATCTTCTTTGGCTTCATTCCTTTTACGCTTCAAGCCATCCCAAACAATATCCGCTGACAGGTAAACTGAAGAGCTGTTTTACTTCAGGAACAAAATCGATATATTCCTTTTCCACACATGCCTGGTTCAACGCTTTACTGGAAGAGAATGGATTCAGGAAATGCGATGAAATCATTCAAATGGAAACTGAAGCATTAAAAATATCG
Organism: Anaerolineaceae bacterium; assembly: GCA_017417055.1. Lineage (GTDB taxonomy): Bacteria > Chloroflexota > Anaerolineae > Anaerolineales > Anaerolineaceae > Flexilinea. The sequence goes on along the minus strand of JAFPZX010000029.1, from coordinate 49,541 downwards.
GATTCGGATTCAGATTATTACGTATCCGAACTGACGGAAAATGATGCGGAAACTATTCTGGTCAATTGTGAAACGTCTTTTCCTGCCTTATGGCGTTTGTCCTCTGCAGAATTGTCATTAGCTATAAAAGCTTCAAATTATACACGGATGATCAAAAAAGGAGACTCTGTTCTGGCATTTTTATTAGCGGACCATGAACCGGAAGATTGTCACATCGACAGGATAGCGGTTTCACAGGATTACCAAAACAGAGGACTGGCGACTGCGCTAATCAAACAACTGGTTTTGGATATGGAAGATAAAGGAATTTATAAATTCAGTGTAAATACAAATCATAAAAATGAAGCTGCAGTCCGTTTTTACAAAAGGCTGAATTTTAAAATAACAGACGATACGATTCCCGTTTATCATCGTTTTTTATACGTATCAGGTCAAACTCTGAGCGGTAAAGAAAGGCTCTGAAATTCGCGGATTTCAGAGCCTTTTTGTAATAATATAGAGTATAAAGCAGGTTACTCTCTCACAGATGACCGTGATACCATAAACCAATCCGTAATATTCAGGAATCTGTCGCTGGGACGATATATCGGTCCAATACTTACACCGGAAACCTTTTGTGAAACAGGATAATTATAAACTGAATTATACAAAGGCAATGCCGGCAGCTGTTCCATGAAAAGGATCTGGAAGTTTTTATAAAGCCTTGCTCTCTCCGCCCGGTCGGTTTCAACACGCGCGGTTTCCAGGTATTGGCTGACCGTTTTGTTATTCCACTGCGTATAATTCTGGCCCGAAGAAATTTGTGTTTGATCCCAGAATGGATAGGGGTCCGGATCAGGATATTTAGACAGATTGAGGTCAACAAGCGCCGCTTCATACTCTCTGTCCGGCAGCACATGGTTTATAAGATCATCATAGCTTATCGCTTCAAGATTCAGCAGCACATTGATGCGTCCCCAATCCTGCTGGATTTGTTCAGCTACCCGGCGATGCAGGTCATCATCCGGATAAACCAGGGTAAAGGACAAAGCTTTCCGTTCTGAATTTCCATCTACGGATGTAATTTCTTTAGTTCGTACGCGCTCCTGCTCACTGGCAAGAACATATCCCTCTTTCACCAGGAGTTCAATTGCTTTTTCCTGATTGAATTCCGGAACCGCGACCTCAGATGTATAAGCCCAGTTTCCATAAAGGATCGGGCTGTTGGCAATAATTCCCTGACCGCCGAGGATCCTGCTGACGATCCGCTCCCGATTCAAACCTGTCATCAAAGCCTGCCGTACGCCGGTCGACTGCAGAAATTCCACATTCCGATTGTCCAGATTAAAAAACACCATACTGAGAATCGGGCGTCTTGCGGTGTAAAGATTCATTTCCTCATCCTTCAGAACATTGGAAAGAATGTCGTCAGACACATAACTTATCCCGTCGATCAAACCCTGCTGATACGCCTGATAGGCCAAACCGCTGTCTGAATAATAAGTAAACTGAATTTCGTCGAGATAAGCTTTCCTGCCATAATAAGCCGTATTATTTTCAATTGTCACGCCAAGTATGACACCATTGTCCTGTACTAATTCCTTCAAACGGAATGGTCCTGAACCAATTGGCTGAATATTGATCTTCGATTCAACCATTTCCGAAAATGACATTCCTCCATAGATATGCCGCGGAAGAATCCCAACATTCAAATAATCCAGGAAGGGTGCGAACGCTTCATCTAATACGAATTGTATTGTCTTTGAATCGACGGGATTGATTTTCACAGAGTTCCAGAAATTGATAACATCTTCAGGAACATATCCTGAACCGGTACGGAGCAGTTCATAGGTAAAGATAACATCATCCGCAGTAACCGGCTGACCATCATGCCATTTTGCGTCCGGATTGATAGCGAAGTTATAGGTCATTCCATCCACGGAAATGCCCCAGTCAATTGCGAGATCACCCTGTGGATTCCCACGTGTATCACTTTTCACAAGGCTGCTGAAAATCAGACGGCAAACATCGTCATCAACATCGTTATACCAGGAAAGAAGCGGATTCAGCCGCTGAATCTGTCCAACCAAACCTTCCCGATAAATACCGCCGGAAGTCGGATGAGACTCAAACACCTGAATCGGTCCTGTACTTGAATCAGTCAGCAATAAAATACCGACGACTAATCCTGTAAGAAATATTGTAATAAGCTGCCAACGTATTTTTTTCATTTTATCTTAGACTCATTTGTCTATTATAAAGGATATTTTCAATTAAAGTAATTGTTCAGTACCGAGTCAAAGTGACCTGTTTTCGTTGACTCAGAATTGAGTAATACAGAACAGGTTGTTTTGACTCATTCTGGATAATTACCATATTAAAACAAAAAAGAGCAGTAGTTTGCCGCTCTTTTTGCGTTGATTTGAATTATTTGAAAAGAAGGATGCTCAGGACAACCAGGATCACAAGCAAAATGCTGAAAACCATTGTCAGGTTGAAAATCACCTTTTCAACGCCGCGGCGCTGGGTAAAAATCGTGCTGGGGTCACTGTCACCGGCAATGCTGCCCATACCTACACCACGGTTTTGTAACACAACCAATACGACAACAGCGATCGAAGTTATAATAAGAGCAATGTTAAAAAATGTATTCATTTTGTTTCTCCTTAACCATATTCAACTTCATGATTATAATATTGTCAACTGAATTCGTCAACAAAATCTTTTAAGATTGTGATAATCCATGGAAGAAATTCTCTGCAGTTTCCATAACTATACAAAATTCTCCGGCTATCCATATTCGTTTTATGATATGTCTCAGCAAGCTTTGGATTGCGGATTGGATGCAGTGATAACGACAGACAAAAACATTTACCCGGCAGGACATGATCAGTATTATTATCGTTCCGGGAAAAAACTTTTGGTTATTTGCGGAGAGGAACTGTTTGACCCTCTTTCAGAAGATTCTCCCCGGTATATCTCAATAGGAGCAGACAGGGAACAATTTAACAAAGAAATCGGGAATTCCAGAGAAGAAATCCGGATTTTCCAGAATATAAACGCCGAAAATAACAATTCCCGCTATTTTGAAATAATAAACGCGGAAGAACTGCTCATTCAAGGTCTGAATCAAGGTCTGCAAAATATTCGTAAAAGTTTTATCGAATTTGACAATTTGCTGCTTTCTTCACAACGCTGCACATGCCTGGCAGGGACCCGCTCCTCTTCCCTTACATCAAAACACACCTGTGCAGAACTTTTCTCAACCGCTTTTAATCATATTCTGACGGAAGAAGGATTCACCGGTGATTTGATTCATGACAAATTATTGCTGCTGAAATCAATAAAAAACGGCAGACTGTTTCTCGCTCTGGATGGTTTAGCAGATGCAAAAGGATTTCGCTTCAGCGCCGAGGGAAATAACCGGGATTCAATTGCCCTTCCGGGAGATATGATCTACCTTCAAAACAGTATAACGCTGAAAATTCGAACGCCTGAATCCTGTACATGCAGACTGATCCACAACGGAAAAACCATAAAAGAATGGCGGGAATGCAGACAAATTCCTTACGTTATCTATGAGCCCGGATATTACCGAATTGAATGTGCACTTACCATCCGGCGCAATATTTATGATTGGATTTTTACAAATCCGATCTATGTACGAAAGGGGTAAATCATGAAGCGCCCATATAAAAAAGGGGATTTTTCGTTGATTTTCCTACCCTTGTTGTTTTCGGCAATTTTCTTTTTAGTATGTCTTGTTTTACATGTCAGCCCGTCAAAATTAATTGGTGCAGCGTTTTGTCACCAGATACCCTCACGCTCACCGGCTTATGATTTTCCTTTCTGCTACCGCTGCAGCGGATTGTTTTTTGGCATTTTCTTTGGATCCATTGCAGGCGTATTCAGTCAAAAAAACAAACAATTTTTGTCAAAAATCGAAATTCTTTTGTTGTTTTTATCGCTGATTTTGTTTTTTGCTGATATTTTGAATTCATCCAAAATACCTGATATTTATTTTTATAAAGAATCCGTTATAGGCCGGATGATTTCTTCTTTCCCGCTTGGCTTCACGCTGTCCGGGACAGTTTTTCATATTCTGGATTATTTGAATTTGATCCACAGGTCAAAAAAAGGCCTGCATCCTTTAGCCGCATTTCTCGTATTCATCACCGGTGGGCTTATATCATATTTTTTCATTTTTACGCAAAATTTGTTTCTGTCAATATGCAGCAGAATTATGCTTAGCACAGGCGCAGCCGCTTTTCTTTCATGTTTATATGGGATCCTGATTTACGGTATAAAAACCTTGCAGAATCAGAATATTTCAATTTACTCAATTGCGGAAAAGGGAATTTCCGCAGCGTTACTGCACATAACTTTGTTCGGATTTCTGCATTTGCGTTTCATAAATTTTGCACAATTCTTATCATAACAGTCACCGGGTTTTTAAATTCCGGTAACAAAAACACAATTTTTAAATATCGAATATAATGGATAAGAAACAGCATTTATATCTTTGCAGATAAGGCAAAAATACACTTTTTTTGTTTCTTATAAAAAAGTTTTACTTTCGCATATAAATTTATGAACAAAAAATTAGCTTTTTTATTTCTTATCTTTATACCTATCGTCATCCTTAGTGCGTGCGACTCAAGGCGTAACCAGATTATTGCCAACATACTGGTTTCACCGACAATGACAGAAACGCCGATTCCGCCCACATTGACTCCGACAATTGCTCCCACACTGACTCCGACATTAAGTCCCACACCCTACATTGCCGCGGAAAACATGGACCTGCTGATCGTAGGAGACTATGACCTTGCCAATCACAACATCACAAAACGGGTAAACGACACAAAAAACCCTGTGGATAAACTGAAAGCTCAGACTGACATGATCGAGCTTTCCTATCTGAAAGAAGACTACAACACCTGTATGAAGCTAATGGATGATATACAGGAAACGCTCGAAACGACACAGGAAAGACCGTCAGAGGTTTTAGCAAAGGCAAATTACATCCATGCCCAGTGTGCGGATCATGCTGGAGAAAACAGTGTTGTTATTGAAAGTCTGGATAAATATATTGCATATCGGCCTAATTCCCCCTTGCTTCCTGACGTTTATCAGCAAATCGCTTACGCTTATCGGAACATTGAGAATTACGAAATGTTCCGTAAATATATCGATCGAGCAGAAAATAAAAAGGGTGAGCCGCTTAATGATTATATTAAGCTCGATTATGCTGCTTCCTTCTCTTTAAGCGGAGACCAGGAAGAGGCAATCAAACAATTATCGGAATTGTATGCCTCATCCACAGACGAGGACATCAAGGCAGCATCAGATTATTATCTTGGGTCAGCCTATGAAACACTTGGTTTACAGGACCAGACGATTCTGCGCTATCAGGACGGTGTAAACAGTTTTCCGAAAAGTTATTACAGTTACCTGATGCTGGTATGGCTGATCGATCATAATCAGACGGTAAGTGACTACCAACGGGGACAAATCAATTACTATGTCGGACAATATGCGCTCGCAAATGAAGCTTTCCGCAGATATGTAAAAAACGAACCGGGGAATGACGGGTCATCCTGGTACTTTATCGGAGTCTGTCAGATGAACCTCGGGGATTACGAAGGAGCGATAAGCTCGTTTACCAAAATCATTGAAGAATACCCGGAAAACCGTTTCTACGTATCAGCCTGGGATGAACTGGCATATGTCCAATGGGTTTATCTCGAGCGGTACAAACCCGCTGCTCAGACACTTACAAATTACGTAAGCAAACACCCGGATCAAATAGAATCAGCCTCATTTTTGTTTGAAGCAGGAAGAATTCTGGAAAGAGGCAATTACCTGCGGGATGCGGCTAAAACCTGGGCTCGTTTGATTGATGAATATCCGCTGTATGAAAACAGTAAGACAGCCTTGTTCCAATCCGCTATTTGTTCCTATCGGATCGCGGATTATGAAACTTCTCTTGCTTATCTGAACAGGCTTCTCCTTGTCTCCGGTATTCCGGAAGATCAGGCACAGGCAAATTTCTGGATCGCGAAGATTTATCAAAAGCGGGGCGATACATTAAACATGAACCGTCATCTCGAAAAAGCTGCGGAACAGTCAAAAACCGGTTACTACTCGCTGCGAGCATCAGAACTCTCTCAGCGGAAAGCATACCTCAGCACATCTGTCGAATACAACTTAAACATTGACCTGAAGGCAGAGCAGCAGATCGCTGATCAGTGGATGCTGCTCACTTTTGGGCTGGAACCGTCAGCGCTGACCGATGATTCCGCATATCGCGATGATTACGAATATCTGACCGGTCGGGAATATTATATACTGGGAGAATACTATCAGGCTTCGGTCCATTTTGAGCGTCTTCAGGAAAAACTCATGGAACAGCCCGCTCCGTCCTATGTGTTTCTGAAAGAAATGGTCGAGAAAAAAATCTATAATGCTGCAGCCTATTTATCCCGCCAGATCCTCACCGCCGCGGGTTTGTATGAAGACGACCGAACAATGGACGTGCCGAATTATTTCAACCATATCCGCTTCGGCGCCTGGTTTACGGATTATGTTCTGGAATCCTGCAGTACCTATGATATTTCCCCGTTCATCCTTTATTCTGTCATGAAACAGGAAAGCATGTTCAACCCGTGGGTAACTTCTTCCGCAGGAGCACGCGGATTGATGCAAATCATGCCTGAAACCGGTGCGGAAATAGCCAAAACACTTCACTGGCCGCCAAATTATACCTCTTCCGATCTGAACCGCGTTCCGGTTTCTGTCAATTTCGGAGCTTCATATCTGCGCAGAGTAAACACATATTTCGACAGGAATAACGCCGCCATGCTTGCGGCATATAACGGCGGATCAGGAAATACACAGCAATGGCTGAACCATGCAGCAAATGATCCCGATTTGCTGTACGAAATCATACGTTTCCAGGAAACAAAGAATTACGTTCGCAATATTTACCGGAATACAAAAATATATGATTGGCTTTATGCGAAGTAAACGATTGATTGCATCCCTGGCATCTTTACTCATTCTGGTATCCTGCAATACCCCATCTAAATATTCGAACAACACCCCTACACGCACAAATCCGGATGTAATTTGGGACCTGACACGAAATAATACGCAGGAAATAACCAATATTACTTCTGCTGCTCCTCAATATAACCATAAACCAACCGCAACGCCGCAATTGATCAAGGCAATCAACTTTGACGAAGCATTTTCAAAAGCTTCAAGTGGGAACACTGCCGCAAATTTCGATAATACAAACCACGGTAATGACAGATCAGAATGGCTGTACTTTTCGCCTGCGGATTATTCATCCGCTCCGCTTGATACCCTTTATGCGGCGTTCAGAAATACAGGAGAAAGCGCCTGGACAGAAGCGTATTATCTTGATTTCTATGCGGGATCCAACCCGTCAAATAAGGAACAAATTCCACTTAGCAATAATATACACCCAGGTGAAGAAGCAGTGTTTCAGATACCCGTTACAACAGGCAGTGAAAACTGGAAAGCGTGTTGGGAATTGAAGAACCCACAAGGCGAGAGTTTTTATGAATTCTGCTACAACCATGGAAACGGAACCAATGCACCAGATTCAAATCCGGCACAAAACACACCAAACCAGGGTGAGCAGAGCGGCGAGGTCTATTTTGCTTTCGTAAAAACGAATGGGACCGCACCGGCAAAATTTTCGAGTGAAGAACAATCGGCTCAATTTCTGTCAAGCTCTCCAGCTAACGGTCACACATTCCCCGCTTATGACCATTTTGAAAACCTGACTGTCAGCTTTCAAAATAACGGATCTGAGGCATGGGACTCCTCTTATGCACTAGTTTTTTATTCAGGCTACAACTGGATGCACGCAAACGTATTTAACCTTTCCGGTTCGGTTGAACCAGGCGGAACTGCTGCCATTACCATGCCGATGGAAATCATTGAAGATAATGATAATTGGATCAGCTGCTGGTACCTTTCCACCCCCGATGGCAAAAATCTTTCGGATTTCTGCTTTGAATATTACACAAGAAGCTGATTATTCTCAAAATGTAATTATTCTGAAACAGATCTCTTTGACTCGGTTCTAAACAATCATAAAAAAACACAGCCGGGAGCTATAACATCCCGGCTGATGATTACTTCAAAAAAACGGCTTAGTCCAGCATCTTTTTGATGTTGGAAAGGCGGTCCAATGCTTCGATAAGCGTTTCATCTTTCTTCGCGTAATGCAGACGGATGATGCCTTCGCCGCCTTCTTTGAAGAAGGAACTTCCCGGTACAGCAGCCACACCGATTTTCTTTGTCATTTCAACGCAGAAATCCACATCATTCTGCCCCGGCTTCATATACTGACGGATATCTGCCAAAACGAAATAAGTACCCTGCGGTTCAGTGAACGGAATCCCGATATTGCGCATCCCGCCGCAGAAAATATCCTTCATATGAGCATAATGCGCCTGGAATTCGACATAATAGCTGTCAGGGAAACGCAGACCGACACAGGCAGCTTCCATCAATGGTGAGGCAGCCCCTACAGTATTGAAGTCATGATACTGTTTAATGCGTTCCATGATCGGTTCCGGAGCGATGGCGTAACCCAGACGCCAGCCGGTGATGGAATAGGTTTTGGACAGGCTGGAGCAGGAAACGGTCCGCTCATACATTCCGGGGAGGCTGGCCATATAAATATGCTTGTTGTCATCATAAACGATATGTTCATATGGTTCATCCATGATGGCATAAACATCATACTTTTTGCACAAATCCGCAATGAAGGTCAGCTCTTCCATCGTGAAGACCTTACCGGAAGGATTCGACGGATTGCAGATCAAAATCGCCTTCGGATCCTGTTTGAAGGCATCTTCCAAAACTGCCGGATCAAAGTTATACGTCGGCGGTTCCAACGGAACGAAAATCGGTTCACAGTCAGCAAAAATAGCCTGCGCTTTGTAATTCTCGAAATAAGGGGAGAAGATGATGATCTTGTCGCCGGGATTAGTCAGGGCAAAAATCGTATCCACCATCGCCTCGGTAGAACCAATGGTTACGACGACTTCCTTATCCGGATCAAACTTCATACCCATAAAATGTCCGCATTTGTCACAGAGAGCCTGCCTGAAGTTCGGAGCACCCATGGTGATCGGATATTGATGCGGTCCCATTGCGGAAACTTCCTTCAAACGATCCGTCATTTCCTTTGGGGGATCGAAATCCGGAAACCCCTGAGAGAGGTTGATGGCGTTATTCGCGATTGCAATTCTCGTCATTCGTCGGATAATAGAATCCGTAAACAAGACATTACGCCTGCTCATTTCTTTCATGCAGCAATTTTCCTTTCTTTTCAAAAACAGCTATTTTATACCAAGTTCAGCACAGTCTGCCGTATGAATCCCGTCTTTTTCGAGAACAGAACGTACTTCCTCAATATTGTCTACACGCAAAATCATATATGCAAGTCCATTGGTCTGACCAAAAATTGAATACATATATTCCACATCAAAATTTTCTGCGGCAAGCATACGCAGTAAATGAGCCAATCCACCCGGTCTGTCCGGAACACTGACACAAAGAACTTCCGTGCAATTGACAATGAAATTATGTTTCCGCAATGTTTCAACTGCTTTTTCCGCATCACTGGTAATCACACGCAGCACGCCATAATCAGACGATTCCGCGATATTGATAGCACGCAGGTCAATTCCATTTTCGGCCAGAATATTGGTCACTTCGGCAAGTTTCCCGGCTTGATTTTCCAAAAATACAGAGATCTGATAGATTTCCATGAGTCACCTTCCTGTCAAATCTTGCGTTTATCGATGACACGAACAGCTTTCCCTTCACTTCTTGCGATTGATTTCGGCGCAACCAGACGGACTTTCGCATAAATCCCAAGCATCGCTTTCAGAGAACCAATAAGCTGTTTTTCCACATCACTGATCTTACCTAAATTATCGGAGAACAACTCAGGCGTCATTTCAACCTGAACTTCCAGCGTGTCGGAATTATTGACACGATCCACTATAATTTGATAATTTGCCGGGAAGCCCTCTTCAAGCAATACAGCTTCGATTTGGGATGGGAAGACATTGACACCCTTGATGATCAGCATATCATCAGAACGGCCCATGGGTTTCCCCATCTTGATAAAAGTGCGTCCGCAGGAGCATTTTTCACGATGAAGAACACAGATATCTCTTGTTCGGTAGCGAATCATCGGGAAACCGATTTTGTCAAGAGATGTAAAAACCAGTTCACCAACAGACCCTTCCGGCAAAACTTCCTCTGTTTCCGGATCAATGATTTCAGCAACAAAGTGATCTTCATTGATGTGCATGCCGCTCTGTTCCTCACATTCGAAAGAAACGCCGGGACCTGTCAGTTCTGTCAGACCGTAAATATCATATGCCTTAATTCCGAGAGAATTCTGGATATCACGGCGCATTTCCTCACTCCAGGCTTCTGCGCCAAAAATACCGGCTTTCAGCTGGATCTTGTCGCGAATTCCGGCTTCCTTGATCGATTCACCGAGATAAGCCGCATAAGAAGGCGTACAGCACAAAATGGTAGCGCCCAGATCCACCATGAACTGCAGCTGACGTTCGGTGTTCCCGGAAGACATCGGCAGTGTCATGCAGCCGACTTTGTGGGAACCGTCATTCAAACCGGAACCGCCGGTAAACAGTCCGTATCCGTAACAAACCTGCACAACGTCGTTTTCATCACCGCCGGCTGCCATGATTGCGCGGGCAGTACAATCTGACCACATATCCAGGTCTTCTTTTGTATAGAAAGCGATAACACGTTTTCCTGTGGTTCCGGAAGTGGAATGGATCCGAACCACATCCTTCCGCGGGCAGCCCATGAGTCCGTAAGGATAAGCTTCCTTCAAATCAGCTTTCGAAAGGAAAGGCAGCTTGTGAAGGTCTTCTACGCCATGGATATCCTCAGGCGTAACACCTTTGGCCTCCATCTTGGCACGATAGTAAGGAACATTGTTCCAGACATGCCAAACCTGCTTCACCAGCTTTTCACTTTGGATTTTCTTCAGTTCAGCCGGATCAGCACATTCAATTTCGGGTTGAAAATACTTGGTCATAAAATAAAAATAACTCCTAAGCGATCCGTCCCAAATGGAACGCTTTTTTATTCATTTCGAGAAACTTTTCCGGAACACTCTGCTCAATAGCTGTCATCCATTCCTCTTCCGTGAAATCGCGGAAATAATTTGACAGTCTGCCCAACAGAACCAGGTTGACAGCTTTGGAAGAACCTGCTTCCTGTGCCAGAGAGAGTGCATCCAATGCATCAATTTTCAACCCCAACACATTCAATTTTCCCAAAATATCTTCCGGATAAGCCATAGCACCGGTAACCACAGGCATTGGATTAACTTCCTGTGTATTGGTAATGATTGTCCCGTCAGGACGTAACCATTCCGCTGCTCTGGCTGCTTCCAGTAATTCAAAGGAAAGGATGAAATGCGCTTCCCCTTTATCGATAATCGGCGAATAGACTTTATCGCCATAACGGACATATGTAACCACGCTTCCGCCGCGCTGGCTCATTCCGTGAACTTCACTTACTTTGATATCATAATTTCTGGTAAGCAGAAGCCGTCCGAGGAGTTTGCTCGCGAGCAGAGTTCCCTGCCCGCCAACACCAACGATCATGATATTTTTCGTTTCCATGACACCTCTCCTCTTATCCAATCGCATTTACTCTGCACAACTGTGTGCAAACCCGGCAGCCCCTGCACATGGTATTATCAATAACAGCTTTCCCGTCTTTTATGCTGATAGCGGGGCAGCCAATACGCATGCAGGATTTGCATCCGACACATTTTTCACTGTTAACCGCAATCGGTCCCGGATGCTTGACATACTTCAGCAGCGCACAGGGTCTGCGGGAAATGATCACAGAAGCACCATCATTCGCGAGTTCTTCTTTGATAACTTCTTCACACTCTCTCAGATTATATGGATCAACTACACGGATGTTTGGAATACCGATGGATTCACAGAGCTTTTCCAGGTTGATCTTACCGGCCGGGTCCCCCTTCAGGTTGATACCGGTTGTCGGGTTCTGCTGATGTCCGGTCATGCCGGTGATAGAATTATCCAATATAATAACAGTAGAATTGGATTCATTATACGCAATATTGATCAGACCGGTAACGCCGGAATGCATAAATGTGGAATCACCAATAACAGCAACGGTCTTGCCGGCGTTTTCTTCTTTGCCTGCTTTGATATATCCATGAATACCGGAAACAGAGGCGCCCATACAAATCGTTGTATCTATCGCAGAAAGCGGGGCGGCAGCACCAAGCGTATAACAGCCGATATCACCCAAAACCGTCAAATTCAGCTTCTTAAGCGTATAGAACAATCCGCGATGAGGACAGCCGGCACACATCACCGGAGGACGGGCAGGCAGCGGTTCATCAAGCTTCTTACCTTCGTGTTTCTGTTGTCCCAGTTTTTCCGCGACAAGGTTTTGACTGAATTCATCGATCAGCGGGAAGATTTCCTTTCCGCATACTTCCAACCCAAGATTCCGGCAATGGGTTTCAATGATTGCGTCAAGCTCTTCCACGACGACAAGTTTTTCAACAGAAGCCGCAAAGTCACGGATCTTCTGCTCCGGCAGCGGATTGATCATCCCAAGTTTTAAAACCGGATATTTATCCCCACAGACTTCCTTTACATACTGATAGGAAGTCGAAGAAGTGATGATGCCCATACTGTGATCAGAACCTTCTTCGATGCGGTTGATTTCGGTATGTTCAGCAAATTCAACCAGTTTCCGGGTACGCTCTTCCACGATTGGGTGACGTTTTTTCGCCATACCGGGCATCATGACCCATTTCATCACGTTTCTCTCATACGGTTTCCGCCCGGGTTCGACCCGTTCACTGAATTCTACAACACTTTGGGAATGTGCCACACGGGTGCACATCTTCATCAAAACCGGTGTATCGTACTGCTCGGAAATTTCATAAGCCAGTTTCGTAAATTCCAATGCTTCGGAAGAATCAGATGGTTCAAACATCGGCAGCTTTGCCGCGATAGCGTAATGGCGGGAATCCTGTTCGTTTTGTGAAGAATGCATCCCTGCGTCATCAGCAACCGCAACAATCATTCCGGCATTGACACCAGTATAGGAAAGGGTGAAGAGCGGATCGGCAGCGACATTCAATCCAACATGCTTCATTCCACAAAAGCTTCGTGTTCCCGAAAGGCTGGCTCCGAAAGCCGCTTCCATAGCAACCTTTTCATTTGGAGCCCATTCCGCATAGATTTCATCATATTTTGCCGCTGCTTCCGTTATTTCCGTACTTGGCGTCCCGGGATAGGATGAAACAAATCCACAGCCAGCTTCAAAAAGGCCTCGTGCTACTGCTTCATTTCCCAACAACAATTTTTTCATGTCTTTTCCTCTTTTCAAAGCAACCGTTTCGGATCGGCTCAGCTGTTGATCTGGACTTCAACCAAACGGCCTTTGCAGTACTTTTCTCTCAATGCGGGTTTTTCGATTTTCCCCGTTGGGTTTCTGGGTACTTTATCGAATATAATTTTACGCGGTCTTTTGTAACGCGGAAGGTCAAGACAAAAATTAGTGATTTCCTCTTCGGTGCAGCTCATATCCGGTTTGATTTCAATAATAGCAGCCGCGATTTCCCCAAGACGATGGTCGGGAAGTCCAATCACAGCTACATCTTTGATTTTGTCATAGGCTCTCAGGAAATCTTCGATCTGTACCGGATAAAGGTTTTCACCGCCGGTGATGATCACGTCTTTCTTCCGGTCGACAAGATAGATAAAACCATCTTCGTCCAGTTTTGCCATATCACCGGTATAAAGCCATCCGTCTTTCAGAATTTCATCAGTGGCATATGGATTTTTATAGTAACAATCCATCACGCCGGGACCGTGGACGATCAGCTCGCCGACTTCATCCCCCTTGATATCATCCCCGTTCGGATTTACCACACGTGCTTCCCACAGATATCCAGGCTTGCCAATCGCACCAACTTTATTGATATTTTCAACACCCAGATGAACACAGCCGGGACCAAGCGATTCAGACAGTCCATAATTGGTGTCATACTGATGATGCGGGAAAACTTTTTTCCAGCGGTTAATCAAACTCGGAGGGACGGGCTGCGCACCGATATGCATCAGCCGCCACTGTTCAAGCATATAATGATCAAGATTCATTGCACCGGAATCGATCGCGTCCAGAATATCCTGAGCCCAGGGGACCAGCAGCCAGACGATGGTGCATTTTTCCTCGGTCACCGCCCGCAGGATCCACTTCGGTTTATTCCCGCGCAGCAAAACGGCTTTGCTCCCGGCGATCAGACTGCCGAACCAGTGCATCTTTGCTCCGGTATGGTAAAGCGGCGGGATGCAGAGGAAAACATCATCACGCGTCTGCCCATGATGTTTCTGTTCGGTCATACAGGAACAGACCAGCGCCTTATGACGATGCAGAATGGCTTTCGGAAACCCGGTCGTACCGGAAGAAAAGTAGATTGCCGCATAGTCGTTTTCATCAAGAGCCACCGGAGGCGCCATGGTTGAACAGAAGTCCATCAGATACAAGCAGTTTTCCGCATATTCCGGGCCGTTTTTCCCCACAAAGAACAATGTCTTTGTCTTTGGAATGTCATTGACGATCTCATTCATCCGGCTGACAAATTCCGGTCCAAATACCAAAATCTCTACATCCGCAAGGTCCAGACAATATTGGATCTCGTCGGCAGCATAACGGAAATTCATCGGAACGGCCAGACAGCCTGCCTTCAGAATACCGAAATAAATCGGCAGATATTCCAGGCAGTTCATCATCAGAATACCGACTTTTGTGCCGCGTTTTACACCCCGGCTCAGCAGCAGATTCGCAAAACGGTTCGCGCGGCGGTCAAACTCCTGCCAGGAAATCTCCCTGCGATAAGGCGCATCAGGGCTGGCCGCTTCTACCAGATTTGCTTCCCGCCAGGTTGTCGCGTGATCGCGGTCTTCGGACGGGTTGATTTCGACCAAAGCAATTTCACTGCCATAAAGTCTTGCGTTTCGTTCCAGAAAATCCGTTATTACCATTTTTCCTCCTTATCTATAAAAAAAATCCTCTGATTTACAAGATATCAGAGGACGAGAATTCCCGTGGTACCACCTCAATTCACCGGAAACTCACATTTCCGGCCTCAGCGGGATGTAATAGTTATCCCTTTCGCTTTAACGGGCGAACCCGGCACGGCCTACTTGTGAAATAATCTGGTTCAGCCGGCTGCTCCGGAAGGTAATTCATAATTGGGGGGCACCGGCTCGCAGCATCCGCCGGCTCTCTGCAGTCCCGATACCAACTATTACTGGTTTTCCATCACCGCATTTAAAAACCGATTCTAAACCAACGCAGATAGTTTTGTCAACAAATTCAAAAAAAATCATAACTGTCCGGGAGAAAGCACACCAGGTCTGCTTTTTTGCTGCCGCTTCGCAGGCACAAAAAGACTGCACTGTGTGTTGCGAAGTTTGCTCTGAATAGATAAAAAAAATCCAATACTTTGAGTATTGAGATAACTTATGTATAATAATCTCAATCAATAGATCTTTGGAAGATTATTCCTCACTGTATCCGTATAACGCAGTTTATACAAAGTGAGTATCACAGGCAAAACAAGGAGGTACATATCGTGTATTCAATAAAACAGGAAGCGACAAGATGTCTGAAATGCAAAAAGCCCCAATGCGCGGCGCACTGTCCGGTCGCGACGGACATACCGCAGGTCATGGAATTATTTCTGAATGGGGGAATTAAGCAGGCCGGCGAGCTGCTTTTTACAAACAACCCCCTTTCCGCAGTGACTTCCATCATATGCCCTCATGAAAGGAACTGCACCGGACACTGTGTACTTGGGAAAAAGGGGGAACCGGTACATTTTTATAATGTAGAAAGTTATATTTCCAGGTTTTACCTTGAAACGACAGACATTCCGGAGATAGAAAAAAACGGTATCAAAATCGCTGTTGCCGGGTCCGGTCCTGCCGGAATCACCATGTCCATTCTCCTGTTACTGAACGGATATGATGTAACCATGTTTGAGGCACAGGATAACATCGGCGGTGTATTGCGTTACGGTATTCCGCCCTTCCGCCTTCCCAGAGATCTGTTGGATATCTATAAAGATGTTATGCTGCGCATGGGACTGCATTTCAGACCCAACACGCGTATCGGCAGCAATATCATGATCGATGACCTCTTCCCGGACGGTTATAAGGCGGTATTTGTCTCAACCGGGACAGGGAGACCCAATAAACTGGGGCTGCTTGGTGAAACATTGGGTCACGTTCATTTTGCTGTAGACTATCTGAAATCCCCGGAGGCGTTCAAACTCGGGAACCGGGTCGCCATCGTCGGTGCGGGCAATGTCGCGATTGACGCGGCAAGAACAGCCATCCGGCGAAGTCATTCACATGTTACCATCCTGCATTTTATGGGAGAGAACGAAATGACTGCCAATCAGGATGAAATAGAAATGGCAGAACTCGACGGCGTTGAGTTCGTTCATTATGCACAGGCAGTGCGCAT
This sequence comes from Anaerolineaceae bacterium, assembly GCA_017417055.1. Taxonomy (GTDB): domain Bacteria; phylum Chloroflexota; class Anaerolineae; order Anaerolineales; family Anaerolineaceae; genus Flexilinea. Next base: position 32,933 of record JAFPZX010000029.1, on the reverse strand, counting down.
CATGGAAAACGCCGTGAGATGCGTGCGCGTGAACCGCATCGAAAATGAAGACGGGACTGTGAGCTTCGAAGAAGACTATACGGAGACTTTTGACGTTCCCGCAGACTCTGTCATTATTGCCATTGGTCAGGGGCCCGGCGCGGATATGCGGGCTTCCGGTATCAAGCTGACGCAGAAAGGGCTCCTGGATGTAAACGAATGGGGTGAGACAGCCACCCCCGGAGTTTTCGCCGCCGGAGATATTGTTTCCGGCCCGCGGACGGTCGTGGAAGCAGTAGCCTTTACGAAAAAGGTATTCGGAAGGATGGAGGAATACTTAGCCAAACACTAATTAATTGGTACACGCGGAAACCCTCCCCTTGTACCTTGTTTTTTGAGTTTTGGGGAGGGTTTTGCGCAATGCGCAGAACCCTCCTCTCATTCTATTATAGGAACAAACAAGCCCATAAGAAGAAATCTAATGGGCTTATTTGTTTCCTATTATGAAATTAGGGAAACACTGATTGATTCCGGTGAAGGCGAGAGGTCAGTTTCCCTTGTTCCTCGGGAGAACCGTCCCCGAACCTCAATTAATCAGTGCTTCCTTAGGCTAAGACTTATGCTTCCGGTTCGAAGTTGCTCTTGTCAACACCGCACAGCGGGCAGACCCAATCTTCCGGTAAATCGGCGAATTTTACGCCTTCAACTTCTTCGTCATAGACATGACCGCAAATCTGACATACGTATTTCATTGAAATTACTCCTTTTCAAATTTCAGGTACCCAGCATCAAACTCGACTGTTAATCACTGTTAACGAATCACAAAAAATTGACAACTGGCTGCTGACAACTGATAACTGACATCTGACCACTGCCAAATCAGCACTTCCACAGGCTGTGAAGATTGCAGTAAGCATAAGCTGCTTCCACTTCATCGCCATCGCAAAGCGCAAAACAGGCCACCGGTTCGTCACCAGGATTCAAAGCTTTCCGCTGATTTCCCTGCTTGGTCTGAAGAGCGACCCATTCGATATAATGTTCCGGCAGCATCGGATGAGCAACAGAACCGACTTTCACAGTGACTTTGTTGCCATCGATTTCAACAACCGGAATGTGTTTTTCTTTTGCGGCTTCGGTAGTACCAGCAATGATCTCTTCCATCGGTTTTCCGCAGCACATAACCGGGCAGGCAGCCTTTTTCACCATAGCAATCATCTGGCCGCAGACCGGACAACGATAAAATTTCATTTCCATAACGATACACTCCATTCTCGTTTCTAAACGGTTTTAATTATATTATACTCGAATCTTGCAAAAACATTTCAAATCTAAAGGGAACATGGAATAATTTTATTCTGTAACCGTTACGATTCATTGCGTTTCTTTGGAACAGGCCCCTGTGCCCGTCCCATGTGTTATCTGCGATTCGGAATCCCTGTTATTTTTCATATACGCAGCGGAAACCGCGGTTGAGTCCCGGAGAATTCGGGTCATGGATATCCCGGCTGTTCAACCGCAGATGGGAAACATCATCCACATAAGATCCGCCTTTTAAGATCCTGCCCATCATGCCTTCCTGAATTGCAAGCAGCTCAGTCCAGTTTCCGGTAAAAACAGGCTGATCATACCCCCGCATCCATTCCATGCCCCATTCGCGCACATTTCCGGACATATCCATCACGCCATAAATTGTCTTCCCATCCGGGAGCCACCCCGAAAGCGTTTTTCCTCCGTAAAAATTATCATAATTGGCCTTGTTAAACGCTTTGTTTGAATCATCCCAGTATAAAACGATTCCCTCCGGACCTCGTCCGGCTTTCTCCCACTGAATTTCTGTGGGAAGATGTCCTCCATAATACTCACAATAATCTTCAGCCTGTCCCCAGCTCACAAATACGACAGGTAATAATTCATATTCTTTACTTACCCAATACTTGTGATAATCATCTACATAGCGCGGTTCAAGCAAAGGATTTTCGGTCAGAAATTTTTTATAGTCTTTTACCGTTACTGGAATCTGGTCGATCCAATAATCACTGACATATACATTTTCTGTATATTCATCCCGGCCAACTGAGGCACTCCCTGCGGGAATAAAAATCTGAACACGTCCATCAGAGCCAATTCTTGTGTCAGTTGGCGATGAATTCCGGAATTGAAAAATACTGTATGGAAATAATAATTGATAATGATTCGTCCGGATATATTTATTGAAAACAACCCATCCGCTCACTGAGAGCAGGATGGGCATAATTCCATAAATGATATATTTTAATTTCCTCATTACGAATTGCTGTTATTCGGATTGGAATTAGGATTCTGATTCGGCTGCTGAGGATAATTCTGACCGGGATTCTGCCAATTAGGATAAGGCTGAGAACCGGTTCCGCTCATATTTGGATTCTGCGGATACCCTTGCGGATTTTGAGGAAAGCCCTGCGGCGGGAACTGGTTCTGTCCCGGCTGCATATTATTCATGCTCCCCTGAGCACCCTGAGGCGGCATCTGACCCTGCTGATACATTTGCGGCGGATACATCTGCTGGTTTCCCATATACGGATTCACCGGCGGCTGTGGATATCCGGTGTATTGCATTTGCGGGTTCATCTGAGCGTTATTGAATGGATAATTCGGCTGCGGAGCGCCATAGCCCGGTACAGGCGGCTGGGGGATCCGCTGCGGCGCATTGGGATAAGGCATTTGCTGGTAGGGATTATTCGGCTGAGCGCCAAAGAAATTCGGAGCGGCTGGCTGTGGAATGCTCTTGGGTTCTGCCGAGCTAAACGGATTGTTTGGTTGTGGTATATTCATGTTGGAATTCAAACTGCTTGTCGGTTCACCTACTGTAAACGGATTTGCCGACTGAGAATTGTTTGATATGGGTTCTGCCGGGCTAAACGGATTGTTTGGCTGTGGTATATTCATGTTGGAATTCAAACCGCTTGTCGGTTCACCCACTGTAAACGGATTTGCCGATTGAGAATTGTTGGATATGGGTTCTGCCGAAGCAGACTCTTGAGCAGCTTCAGGGAGAGGATTGACGAAACTTCCTGAACTCTGAGGAGTTTTGTTTTGAGACGATACAGTTTGAACTTCCGGTGTATCTACCCGGCGTCCGTAGATTTTTTGCAGTTCCGCGAACGCGGAATCCGGCTCCGGCTCGGGCATGGATGGCGCAGGCGGTATATTTACATTCCCGGCAGAAACAAAATTTTTGAAATCAAGGTTTGACTCAATAACCGGCGCGGTTTCAATTCTTTTAGATACCGGCTCGGCAGCTTTTTCATCCGGTTTTACAATCAGACCGGTCAACAAAGCCAATTCATAATCCGGATTGGCAAAAATATCGGGGACGATATCGTCAATAATACGATGTTCGGCTTCTTCCCGAAATTCCGCAGGAAGCTGAATCCTGCTGAGTGTGAACAACATTTTGAGAAGAACCCGCTTCACTTCCAAAGGAGCATAGGACGCCAGGTCAAAAACATCTCCGCTGGTAGCGCTGTTAGTAAGTTTCTTTATAGCAGTTTGTACAAGAAAATTCGCTTCTTTTACCGTCATCGAGTGCCAGTTTCTTGTTTTGATTACTTTGCTCAGATAAGGAAGCAATTCATCCTCTTTGATTTTGGGACCTTTCGCGTTCAGTACGATCACCAGCATACCGGAAAGTCCAAGCGTGATTGCGTTTTTATCATTCCCGTCAGCATCAACAACATCATAAGTGAATCCATCTGATTGGATCTGATATTCCGGAGGATTCCCCTTATATGACCAGGTGTCATTAGAAAAATCGACAACTTCAGGAAGATCCAGTTTCTTATCTTTTTTATTTCCAAAAAGAGCCATGTAAACCTCTGCTTCTATAAATTTTCCTTGTACAATTCAGGATAAGGATCCTGTCTTTTTATTTTACTAATTATATAGTATAAAACCTCTTTTGATAATGCAATCATGGGAGCCGCAAAAATTGCGCCCAGAATTCCCATACGGGAGCTCAGTGCCATAATTCCTATCAGGATAATAACAGGATGTAATTCCAGAGCATTTCCCATGATATGCGGCACAAGAAACAAATTTTCAGTTTGCTGAATCAATATGGCAGCAATCACTGCCATTAATGCTATCACAACATTATTGAATGGGATCCATGTCGAACCAAAAATCAGTGCACTGATGACAGCCGGAACAGTTGCCAGAATCGGACCGATATTGGGGACAACTTCGCAAAAACCGGCAATAATACCCAACAGCAGCGCCCAGCGCAGCCCCATGATCAAGTAAACAACATAAGTGATGACGCCGATAAACAACATCAGCTTTAATTCGCCGATAAAATAGCTGTCCCAAACAGACCGCAAACGATGCAGCAGCTCGCTGATTTCCGGCTGATACTTTTCTTCAAAAATATTAACGACCGCACTCCATATTTTATATCCATCCCTGCAAAAGTATAAAGATGCCATAACCTCAGTGACGGTCAAAATTAATCCCGTCATGATTTGACCGAATACATTTGTTGAAAATGAAAATATTTGTTTTGCTGTTTCCGTAAAGTCGGGTATCAGGTATTCGATATTGATAGATTCATTTCTCAAATTTCGGATCGATTCCTGAACGGATTCGAGCGGCTTTGAAAGATCAAAATTGATTCCGCCAATAGTAAACGTCGCTGCGTCTATTTCTTCAGAAAGGTTTTCGATATAAGAATCAATTGCCGACAAAACCTGCGGCCAGTCTATCGCGAAGAAATTCCGAACCGTCTGGGTTACGACAGGTATAAAAAATGACACAGCAAGGCTGATGAGTAACAATAACAAAATATATGCGATAACAATGGAAAGGTTTCGATTAATATGCAGCTTTGTGTTGAAAAACCGAACCACAGGATTTAATAAATAAGCCACCAGTGCTGCCAATATGACAAGGGTAACACTGCCGCGTACCAGATAAAGCACACCGATCAGAATCAATATGAGACTCACCAACGCAATATAACGGACAGCGTTTGTCCACACCGGCCGCTCAGTTTTGGGATTTATTTCTGTGTTTTGTGTCTTTCCGTTCATAATTTCAAAACGTTATATCAATAAAAATTATTCGGATTCATAGGGGTTCCGTTATAACGCATTTCATAATGCAGATGAGGCCCCGAAGAGTTACCCGTTGTACCAAGTGAAGCAATCGTATCGCCCTGGAAAACATAATAACCGCACCCCACATTATAGGAATCAAGATGCGCATAAAGTGTCTGCCAGCCATTCCCGTGGTCAATCATTACAACGTTGCCATAACCGTGATTGTTCCATCCTGCATAAACAATAACCCCGGCATCGGCTGCATAAACCGGATTCCCAAGCGAACCTGCGATATCGATAGCGCGATGGTTCGTTGCCTCATTGTAATTATAGCCCGAAATCCAATGTTCGGAAGTAGGCCATACAAAAGTTCCGCTGCCCAGCGGTCCATCCATAACAGCCTGACAGGCACCCGGACCGTAAATTGATGCTACAGCAGGATTCTCACGTGTGATCAGCGGGGCGGACCAGTTCACAAATGCACGGGATCCACCGGGAATCACAAGCCATGTGCCCGCTTTGATATTGGGGTTGCTGTAATCCCCAATCGTTTCCCGAGATAGTCCGTTTGCAGGAAAATCGATAATATCTTCCGGTGTTACTTTATAAACATCAGCCACACCATTCAATCCGTCTCCGTCATGCCATTCATAATAGACCCCATCCACCGGGAGAATATTGATTTCCATCCCGGCTCTCAACGCATGCGGATCATCAGATAAAGTATAGGGATTTCCCCAAAGGATCGTACTCGGGCTCAGATTGAACTGCTCCCCGATACCGATCACCGTATCATTTTCCTGTACCGTGTATTTCTGAACCTGATAGCGGGCTCTCATCGGGAGATTCGTATGGTTATCGGAGATCCGATATAATCCCTGAGATAAAAAGAATTTTTCATCATCAGGTATCGCGGGAGAATAATAGGGTAAAAAGGCATCCGTAAAGGATTCTGAGACTTCAACCGGACGGCTTTCAACCTGTTCGGGTTTTTGTTCCTGCAGGTAGTGCCGGGATGCAAAAACCAACACAACGCCGCAAAGAATAATAGTAACGACGATTGTGCCGATCTTAATAAAACCTTCACCAAGACCATACCATAACATCCGGTTCCACAAGCGTTCGCCTTTTTCCGGTTCCGGCTGCTGCATAGATTTATTATTGTCTGACTGGTTTTCGTTATGATTCATAGGCCACTTCTTTAATTTTCTATTATAATGTCATTTAATAAGAATTAGACAGGAATGATATATGAAAAGGTTTGTTTTTCCGTTTACCGCAATCGTTGGCCAATCCGATATGAAACTCTCGCTTATTCTGAACGCGATCGATCCGCGTATCGGCGGTGTCCTGATCAAGGGAGAAAGAGGTACGGCAAAGTCCACAGCCGCCCGGGCATTGGCTGATCTTTTGCCCGAGCAGACGTGCATGGCGGGATGCCGCTTTGGCTGCGACCCGGAAGACACATTGCATTTTTGCGATGAATGTGCGGAAAAATACGCAGGTCATCAATTTGAAATCACAAGCCGAAAAACACCTTTTGTAAACCTTCCGCTTTCTGCTACAGAAGACAGAATCGTCGGAACACTGGATTTTGAAAAAGCACTGACCGATGGAAAAAAACATTTTGAACCGGGGTTACTCGCTCAGGTCAACCGCGGAATTCTTTATGCGGATGAAGTCAATTTATTGGATGATCACGTGGTAGACACGCTGCTGGATGCTGCCGCGATGGGGATCAACCACGTTGAACGGGAGGGCATTTCTTTCACCCATCCGGCACGCTTTATCATGATTGGAACAATGAACCCGGAGGAAGGGGATCTGCGTCCGCAGTTACTGGACCGTTTTGCGCACTCCATTGAAATACATGGGGAAGAGGATCCGTCTCAACGGGTAGAAATTGTAAACCGAACGCTTGCTTTTGAGCAGGATCCGGAAACATTTTGCAGCAGCTTCACAAAACAACAGGAAGAGCTGGCGGAGCGGATCATCCGTGCGCAAAAATACCTTTCGGAAGTTCAATATTCCGCCAATGACATCCTTGCCATCGCTGAATTAACAACATCTTTCCATGTGGAAGGCCACAGGGCGGATATTGTCATTCTGAAAACCGCCAGAGCCCTGGCAGCCTTTGAATTCCGCAATTCCATAACTCCCGAAGATATTTCCAAAGCAGCATCACTCACCTTACCGCATCGCATTATCTCAGGACACGGCAGCGACAATGCCATCAAACCTGAAGAAATCGAATCAAAGGCTGCTGAGATCCTTGAAAACATACCCAAAGCACCGGAAAGGCCTGCGGGGAACAATTTTGACGAAGACGATAAAAAAAAACAGGTGAAATAGACTATACTCATCTCGTCATACAATCTTCGGAATCTTACGTTCCCGCGGCAGAAACGATTTATAACCAGAACCAGCCATTCTGGTGGGATGCCGCACGCATCATAGAGGATGATTTCACTTTCCCACTATACGAAAAAGCTCCCTCTGATAGGAAACGGAACAAAGGTAAGAAAAAAGAACTTGTCTCGACAGGAAAATCCGGCCATTTTATCCGTGCCGTACCGGCTGAAAAAGACTATTCCGATATCGCACCGGCTGCCACGCTCAGAACCGCAGCTGGAAAACAAAATGAAAGAAGTCACGCACCATCAGAACCGGCTGTTCTCGTAAAACCGACAGATATTATGAAAAGGATCCGCGTACGGAAAAACGCGTCCCTGATCGTCTTTCTGGTTGATCTGTCCTGGTCAATGGCGGTCACCCAGCGAATGGCTGCGACGAAAAAGGCGATCACCCTCATTTTGAATAAGGCTTATCAATATCGCGACGACATCTGCCTGATCACATTTCACCAAAACCAGGCAAATATCATCATCGATCCCACCCATTCCATCACATTGGCTGAAAGAGCTATGAAAAACGTCTCGATCGGCGGAAAAACACCGCTCACGGCAGGATTGACGCTTGCGCACGAGGTTTTGAAAAAAGAAAGCAAAAAGTACGGCAGGGAAAACCTGTTCCTGGTTCTTCTTTCAGATTGTGAGGCAAACGTTCCCCTTTCCACAGCCGAGGAAACAGATCCACAGGAAGAAGCCATTGCCGCAGCAAAGAAAATCGCCGCGGAAGGATACCGCAGCATCATCATTAATTCCGACCAGATGTCATTCGGGCAGGGATACGCGAATGCCCTTGCGAAACATTTGAATGCATCCTGTTACCTGATTTCCGGTTTTAATGAAACACATTTACTCAACGCCTTACATGCAGAGCTGATTCTGTAATACAATGTACCCAATCAAGACGAAGCACTTGGGGACCGGCACCTTTTGTCTCGCAGCTGACATAAGCGTGCCTGTCCCCATGTGCGTCACAAACAACTAAACATCTTATGATACAATTGAGACGAAAGAAGGTATCGCATATGAATGATATTGAAAAAATAAAAGAAGTCCTTACCTGTCTCTGTTCCCTGCCGGGTCCATCCGGCTACGAGGAACCGATTGCCGAAGCTGCAGGAAAAATCTGGTCAGACCTGGCCGACGAAGTCACCGTCTCTCCCCTGGGGAACCTTTACGCGCTGAAAAAAGCCAGCGTTCCCAGCGAAGGAGAAACGCGGAAAATCCTTTTTGCGGTCCACATGGACGCGGTCGGAATGATCGTAACGGAACTGGTTGACGAGTTTATCCGTTTTGCCTCTATCGGCGGTCTGGATCCGCGGATTCTCCCCGGGCAGTTTGTAAACATTCATACCAAACAGGGACCGATCAAAGGTTTGATCGTGATGCCCACCGGCACACTGACAAAAGAGAACTACGGCTCCAACCCCATCCCGCTGAAAGATCTGCTGATCGACACCGGATATGAATCCGCGGAGCTTCAGAAAATCGTACGTCCCGGAGATATCATCACATATGCGAATGAGCCTGTGTGTATGCAGGACGATACATTTTCCGCCCATACGCTGGACAACCGCGCATCCATGGCGGCAGTGACGATCTGCCTACAGGAACTGCAAAGCATCCGCCACAAATGGGATGTTTACGCAGTCGGTACGGTTCAGGAAGAAGAAACCATGGCCGGATCGATCACGGCGCCATACCAAATCAAACCCGATATTTCCGTCGCAATTGATGTCACCTTTGCCAAAGGTCCCGGGTCAAAAGAATGGAATACCCAACCGCTTGGCAGCGGACCGGCGCTCGGGTTCGGCATGAATATCCATCCCGCCCTGTATGAAATCTGCAAAGAGATCTGCGAAGAAGAACGGATCCCTTACACCACGGAATATTCTCCGCGAATGACCGGAACAGACGCTTACGAACTGCAGGTAGCCCGTGCCGGCTGCCCGACCATTGTTATCAGTATTCCGCTGCGTTATATGCACACTGCGAATGAAATCATCTCAGCAAAAGATGTGCGAGACGTCGGCAAACTGTTAGCGGCGCTGGTTCGGAAGCTTGACGAAAACACCATGGATCGCCTGATTTGGGAGGATTGATAATATGCGAACTTATAAAGAAATCACCCTGCCTGTCCTGACGCAAGCAGATATGGATTTGCTCGCGGAGCTCTCCAATGCCTGTGCCGTATCCGGAAATGAAAGAGAAGTCCGTAAAATCGTCAGGCGCGAGATCCAGCCGATTGCCGACAGTTTTGAAGTGGATGCGCTCGGGAACGCGATTGCGGTGAAAAAGGCCAAAACCAAGGAATTTACACGCGTCATGATCGCCGCGCATATGGACGAGATCGGGTTTATGCTGGTCAATGAAGAAGATCCCGGTATCTTCCGTTTCCGGGCCGTCGGCGGAATTGATCCCCGTCAGATGGCCGGAAAAGCCGTATGGGTCGGTCCTGACCACATTCCGGGCGTTATCGGCGCCTGCCCGATCCATTTGACAACTCCGGAAGACCGGAAAAAGACGATCAAGGAATCAGACCTGCGCATCGATATCGGCGCGGAAAACAAAGCTGTCAAACCCGGCATGTTTGCCTACTACGCGACAAAATTCTGCGAAATGGGCAGCAGCGTCTGCGGGAAGGCTCTGGACAATCGCTTCGGCGTTTGTATTCTGACCCGTATTTTCAAAGAATGTCCTGAAAACGTCGAGCTGATTGCGGCTTTCACCGTTCAGGAAGAGGTTGGACTGCGGGGCGCACGGGTTGCAGCCTGGGACCGGAAACCGGACCTTGCGATCGTGATTGACTCCACACCGGCCATGGATCTGCCCCGATGGGACGGCGAAGACAGCATGATCTATAAATCAAAGGTCGGAATGGGGCCTGCCATTTATACACACGACGGCAGAACGCTCAGCGACCCGAGAATCATCAATTATTTGATTGAAACAGCCAATGCTTACAACATTCCCTGCCAGCGCAGACAACCGATGCCCGGCGGAACCGATGCGGGTGCGATTCATCTCACGCAGGAAGGAATTCCCGCTGTTTCCATGTCCGTTCCGGGTCGTTACGCCCACAGCGCGGCCACGATTGCCAGAAAATCCGACTGGGAAGCGCATCTTCAGCTGCTTTACGCTGCCCTGGTAAATATCGATAAAACACTGCTTGCAAAGCCGAGATAAACGAGAGGATATAGAATGAAAGAACTGCTTGATAAACTGACGAATGCTTTTGGACCGTCCGGATATGAAAGTCAGGTCCGTGATTTGATTCTGGAAACGATCAAAGATGATGTGGATGAATATCGCATCGACGCATTGGGAAACCTGATCGCCCGCAAGGGAACGCGCAAAGAAAACGGGAAAAGGATCATGGTTTCCGCCCACATGGATGAAATCGGGCTGATGGTAACCCATGTGGATGAACAGGGGTTCGCTTATGTTACGAACCTGGGCGGCGTCCGTCCGCTGAACTGCGTTTCCAACCGGATCGTATTCGCTAACGGAACAGAAGGTATGCTCTGCGCACGGGACCTGGAAGACGGAAAAATCCCGGCAATGAATCAATTCTTCGTCGATACTGGCGCCTCTTCCCGTGAAGACTGTAAAGTCGAAATCGGTGATCCAGCTGTGTTCGTCGGCCGTTTTGTTGACATGGGTGACCGCTGGATGTCAAAAACCATGGATGACCGCATCGGCTGCCTGATTGCTATTGAAGCGCTCAAAGCGCTCAAAGACAGTCCCAACGAAGTATGGTTTGTCTTCAGTGTTCAGGAAGAAGTCGGACTGCGCGGCGCGAAAACGGCTGCTTATGGTGTTGATCCGGAAATCGGCATCGCGCTGGATGTGACGATGTGTTTTGATACCCCGGGACTGGTGGAACACAACCTGAAATTCGGCGCAGGACCTTGCATTAAAGCCAAAGATGGCTCTCTGATTGGCACCCCCTGGCTGAACAATGCGCTGTATGACGCAGCCGAACGGGCCGGGATCCCTTATCAGGTCGAAGTGCTGCGCAGCGCCGGTACCGACGCCGGTGCAATCACGCTCACCCGTGCCGGAGTACCCAGCAGCGCCATTTCCATCGCCTGCCGCTATGTCCATACTCCCTCCGAGATGGTGGATGTCAACGATGTGAAACAGGCCATCAAACTGCTGACCGTCTTCCTCGAAGGCGAAATCGAGAAGAAATAAGCAAGATCGAAGGATCACTGAATAAAAAAGATTCGGGGACGGTTCTGCGTTTTGCTCAAAACCGTCCCCGAAACTCGAATTGATCAGTGCTTCCTTATTTATGGCTTACAAGCTTTACGCCGATTTTATCCGCAGCGGCGCTGATATCGGAAAGCGTGATCTCCTGTGCATTCTTTGCAAGCGCAATCGAAGCCGATTCATTCAGGATCGTTTCAATTTCCGCACAGCTCAGGTCTTTGAACATATCGGAAAGCCTTCCTTCGCCGAGATCCGGTGAAAGCTGTTTTCCCTTCGTGTACAATCGGATCAGTTCCTTCCGCGTTTCAGGGTCCGGATTTCCGATATGATATTTCAGGTCAAAACGTCCGGCACGGATCAAGGCTGGATCCAACGAAGCAAAGGAATTGGTTGCACCGATCACCAAAATCCCGGAGGAAGGGGTAAACCCGTCCATTTCGTTCAGCATGGTGGTTATGATCCGGTTGTTTTCCTTATCGATCCCTGTTCCCGCATAATTCCTGCGTTCGCCGATGCTGTCGAATTCATCGATAAAAATAATGCAAGGGCGGTTGCGCCGTGCCTTCGAAAACAGCAGCTTGATCTTCATGGCGCCCATGGACATCAAAGCGCTCTGAAAATCAGCCCCTTTGGTAGCGATAAAATTCACTTTGCTTTCTTCAGCCAATGCCCGGGCAAACAGCGTTTTCCCATTCCCCGGAGGCCCTTCCAGGATCACGCCTTTGATCGGACGGATCCCTTTTTGTGCAGCGGCCCTGGGATCCTTCAGGTAATTGACAAGCAGCGTCATATCCCGCTTGACATTATTCATCCCGGCGATCTGGTCAAATTTGATGCCGGTATGATGAACGACCTTGAAGGTGCTGCGGTAAACCGAAATTAGCTTATAGATGCCAAACACAAGCAGCCCGATGAATAGCAGGTTGAACACCATATCCAGATAATAATTGATGCCATCATCTTCTTTTGTATGGTCAGCTACGGAAATGCCCTTGAGCAGCAGCTGTTCTTTAAAGCCGTCCCGGTCCGGATTGTCTGTCGTGTAAAGCGTATCCGAATCCTTGAGCTTGTACGTCAATTGATCCGGATAGATATCAACATTGGAAATATTTCCTTCCTCCAGGGAGGAGATGAAATCAGGGTACGACGCAACCGTACCTTTATTGAACCCGCCGAATGCCCAAACCGCGCAGCCGGCGATGAGAATGATTATCAAAAGAATCAATATTTTTTTATTCATCCGCACCTCTTGTATGATTTATCGATAATATTTTTTTGAAAATGTTGAATAATTCCGGAAAAGACTGAAGGACAGTTCCCCTCGTTCCTCGGGAGAACCGTCCCCGAACTCCAAGTAATCTTTGTTTTCTCAGAGCAATTTCTTCAAAAAGATAAAAAACAGCCCCGCAAGAACGAACACTACCGTTACCACCAGGCAGTTGCGGATCACGATGCCCCAGCCATGTTTGCCGATATCCATGAAATCATAAGGATAAGCGCTGTCGGTCCGCTCGAACAAATCGCCCCGAAGTCCACGGATTATTGAATAAATCACATAAATCCAGGGGATTACCGGCCAGATCAGCGCCCAGCGATAGTCCAGCTGTGTTTTGTCGGCATAGATGAGCCAGGTCAGCAGACTGAGCAGCGGGACAACATAATGAACGAAATAATTTGATAACGAATGCAGCATTTTGAACTCATCGGAGTCAGAAGGAGCTTTTTTAAACTGCGGAACCAGCACAAAATGGAAGATCCCAAAGGTCAGGAAAATCGTCATCGTCACGCTGTAAAACCATAATTCAGAAAAAACAATTTTCCCGAAAAATCCGTTGGTGTTCCCGGTGATCCGGACAACCAGCCGGATCAGATAAAACATCACGACGAACAGATTGCTGAGATTCGTATAATATCGAAAAAAATCTTTCCGCGGTCTGCCTGAAAGCCAGCCGGAATGCATAACCAAACCGCAAGTTCCGATGAGGACGATAAGCGTTTCCAGGATGATTTGTAATGCCATAATTAATTTCCTTTCATACACTGATTGATCAAAAGTTCGGGATCAAATGGTTCGCCGGGAAAGCGAAGGTCGGCAAGAAATTCCACATTTCCCTTCGGACCGAGCAGCGGGGATTTTACCAACCCTTTGCATCCATACCCGAATTCCATTGCCGAACGCAGCACAGTCAAAAGCACACTGCGGTGGACATTGGGGTCCCGGATCACCCCTGCACCTTTGGCGGCTTCTTCTTTTCCTGCCTCAAACTGCGGCTTGATCAGCGTGATCAGCCGTCCCGGTTCACCCTGAAACCAGCCGCTGATCACAGGAAGCAAAATGCGCAGCGAAATAAAAGAAGCATCGCAAACCGCAAGATCAATCCGCTCCGGCAATACTTTAACATCCCGGGCGTTGGTTTTTTCCATGGAAATCACTCTCGGATCATTGCGCATCTTCCAATGCAGGATCCCGTAACCGACATCAATCGAATATACTTTAGAAGCTCCGTGCTGGAGCAGGCAATCCGTGAATCCGCCGGTAGAAGCTCCCACATCCGCGCAAACCGCTCCATGAACATCCAGTAAATCGAAGGCTTCCAACGCCCCCAGAAGCTTTTCACCGCCGCGTGAAACAAACTGCGGGCCTTTATCTATGGTGATTTCCACGTCATCAGAGAATTGCTGGGAAGGCTTTATGATCATGTTGCCATTCACACGCACTTCCCCGGCCATTATCAATTTCTGCGCGAGCGTCCGGCTTTCTGCCAAACCGCGCTGCTGGATCATTACATCTAATCGTTCTTTTGCCATAATATTCTTTCAATATGAACTTTTTTTTACAATTATAAATGAAAAATCATCTTCTGGATAAAGCAGGCTTTTTGTCTTATACTCTTGATATGAAATTTATTATGATTGGTATTCGTGATGTATAATAACTAATCATGCAGAAAAAAGAGGTCTGATTATGAACCTGAATGAATTACGGTTTCCGTTAGAGGCGAATGTCCAAAACATCGCACACTTTATTGACACGCAGGGAACTTATGCTTTCACCTTCGGAAGCCCGTTTTTATACAATAACCCAAGCGAGCTGAAAGAAAAAGAGGCTTTTTTGTTGGCGTCATTTAACCAGCAGAGAAAGAAGAGCCTGAATGCGGAGGAAGTTTTCACCTATTACATCAACAGTCCGGAAAAAGTACCGCACCCAAATAATAAGGTGAAGGCGATTCTCCGCGATTCTGTAATTTATCGGGGAGATGGATCGAAGCTTGGAACAATTAAAATTCTGCTTCAGCGCGGGATGTTCCGGAGTTACAAAGGATTAAACGCCAATCCGATTTATGACGCGGATGAAAAACTGGTTGGATTCGCTCACTATAACATTCAAAATAAGAGCAAAGATGTTTACACATGCGGTGAGAATTTCCGGATTCCGGATAGTTCTCTAAGTCCAAACGACGCTGCTGAATTGGAATCCGCCGGTTCCATCCACAAGGTTTATTCCTATGACATTGTTGAGGCAGAAGATGTCGACAATAAAGACCGGTTCATGGCGATATTTTCCCCTTCCAAAAAGGCAGAGCTCACCAACAACCGCATCCGTTATTACGGATGTGAGGACAATAAAGACCTGAAAGAGCTTCTGCTCACAGCGCTTTTCGCGTTCTTCTGGGGAACTTATATTGATATTCCAATGGGATAATTATTTTATCTGGAATTCCTCGTCGCCTAAGCGTAAAATATCACCTCTGTTCAAAGGCGTTTTCAGGTTTGGTTGTATCAATACATTATTCACATAAGTTCCATTGCTTGAGTTTAAATCCTCAACTGCAGTTGAATTGCCATTAATAATGAGTTTACAATGATTCCTGCTAACGCTGCTATTGTTTACCACAACATTGCAATGGTTGTCTCTTCCGATTATAACGAAACCGGAGGGAGGCAGGCTAATGACAGAATTATGTGAAACCAGATAAATTACGCTGTTCTGTACAGGTTATGATTGCCCGGACAGCTGTCTATACCCGATACTAAACATGTAAATCAAAATACCCCATCCAACGACAGCGAGGAGCAATGTTTTTACTGACAGCATATTGCCAAAAATCGGCATAATTTCAAATTTCATATTATGAACAGCATGTTCCATCATACATATTGCAAATGTTAATAAAAATTGACCATCCGTAAGAAATCGCCACTCAAATTTCCGCCCCCACAGCCGATAGCAAAGAGCACCAACAAAAGGAGCGGTAAAAAGCACATGTCCTCCTGTAAGTAATTGATCAAAACTTCTTTTAAAAATTACATCTGTCCCATATTGATAAGAATAGCCTACCGTTTCCATAAACGAAAATCCGGCTGCTACTGCTGCACCGATCGCTAATCCATCAAGACAATAAAAACCCCGCTTTTTTAAGATGATATAAAGAATGCAAACAACCAGTTTTACAGATTCTTCCGTAATACCGGCAAGATAACTTTGATTGGAAGAACTGATATAGATTTTATTGACATTAACGCCTAATGCAACGCCTACCACACCACCGATAATAATAAGCAAAAACATATCGATTGAGGAGATATTTTTACATATATCCATTTCCCAGATAAGAACTGACAGCGTTACAGGAACGATCATGCTCGAAAGGATCCGATAAAAAGAAATTAGATACCCATAGGATTGCATTCCAAGATAAAAAATAATTGTCAATAGCGTAAGTAATCCAAAAACCCACAAAAACAGCCAAGGCTTATCCCAATCAGCAATCATGTTGTCTTTAGACGGTTTGACAAACAATTTTTTGATCAGATCATTTTTCGAATGGGGTTTAAACACATCCGAAAAGATTTCCTTAAATGTCACAGGGGGATATCTTACGTCGTTAACTATATTTTTTTAAATGGTTTTTGTTATTCATAAGCAGCCTTTAGATCATAAAAAAAGCTGTAAAAAAGAATGGAACATGATTCATGGTTTGAAGGTCCCATGCCAGCGCTCAGATTCACTGTCCTATTCTCTGATATCTGATCTTAATTCTTCATGCCTTACCTGAAATTGTGAAAAATCCCGTGCTACATCAGTATTCGGGAACACACTTTGCGCTTCAGCAAGAATATCTCTTTCACGATAACGCCGTGACACGTGCGTAAGGTATAATTTTCCAACGCCGGCGGCTCGGGCCAGTTCCGCGGCCATTTTCGCGGTCAGATGAGAATATTGTTCCGCCATTTCAGCTTCCTCTTCCAGATAGGTCGCTTCAATACTCAGAGCATCAGCCCCCTTCACGTACGGCAAAAGCTCCATAGCGTTTCCGGTGTCTCCTACAGTCACTAAAGTCGTCCCGGGGACATAAGGCCCAAGAACAGATTCGGCTTCAATCATTCTGCCATCCGGCAGCGTAACGGATTCACCGTTTACCAGGTTTTTCCGCCATGGTCCGACAGGGATATTCAATTCCGCAGCTTTTTCAGGAAGGAACGGACGTTTACCCTTTTCCACAAAACGAAACCCATAGGAATCAGTACCTCGATGGGTAACGGGGAAACAGCTGACGGTAAGATTTTTTTCCTCAAAAATAATTCCCGGTTTCAATTTATGAAAAACCAATGGCGTTGGCAGGCGATTTCCACGCAGAACCACAGAAAAAAGCAGATCTTTTATCCGTTCAATTGCATCCGATCCGCCGTAAATATGCATCTCTTCCATGGTTTCCCATCGAACCATCGTGGATACCAAACCGGCAAGTCCGAGAATATGATCCAGGTGACTGTGTGTAATCAAAATCTTGTTCAGCCGCTTCAATCCAATTCCGGATGTCAATAATTGCCGCTGTGTGCCTTCCCCACAATCAACCATGAAACGATGTTCATTATATAAAACGACCATGGAAGGCAAACTGCGCCTGACAGAAGGAGCAGATGCGGAAGTTCCCAAATATACTATATCAAACACAAATCATCCTCAAAAACAAAATCGTACTAATTTTACCACTTATTTTACCCGCGAATCAGGCCAATATCTACCGAAACCAGCCATACACCGGAATCAGAAAAGGGGATAGAATATTTCATCATGGTATCTTCTGATCTGTAATACATGGTAACCTGTCCGGCAGGATATTCCGCTCCCCAGATTTTCGCAGGTTCCATATCATCCAGCCAAAAAGATTCAATCACCTTTTGTATGTCTTCGGTCGAATTGATTTGCATGGAAAAAATAACTTGCTGGAATTCAGCGTAATCATCATCACTCGAAAATCCAAGGCTCATATAGATTTCAGCACAATTCCGATTGTTGTTCGATTGACATCCTATCGTATCACTGCCCCGCCAACAGGTAAAATCAGGATACCGTTCCATCATTTCCGTAACTTCGATCGGGTTTGCCAGCCACATTTGCGGCAGTTTTTGAACAATTTCCGCAACAGAATAGAAAGAAGGATTTTCGCGGACATAGCCGTCAGCGGAAGAAGGAAGAACATTCAGAACGAATGCTGCAATCACCAAAACAAAGACGATTGATTTGCTTTTCATTTACCCTCCGCAAAGAAATGATGTGATAGTTTTAAAAAAGCTCAGTCCGAAGGCTGAGCTTTTCAGGTTTTACTGAGAACAATCAGGCAAGAAATTCCTGAATTTTCTTATCCAGATCCGCTGCGGGCATGGAGCCGACAGTTCTATTGACGATTTCACCGTTTTTGACAAAAAGAAGCGTCGGAATAGACTGGATACCCAGACTTTCGGCGGTATCACTGTCATCATCGATATTGATTTTTGCAACAATCAATTTTCCTGCATATTTTTTTGCAGCCTGTTCAAGCAGCGGTCCAACCATTTTGCAGGGTCCGCACCAGGGAGCCCAAAAATCAACCAGAACAGGAAGTTCTGATTTCAAAACAGCCGTTTCATATGTGGCATCAGTTACATGGATAGGTTCTTCAATCATGTTACATCTCCTTCAGCCTTTATCTTACCATGAAATTTGTAAATCGGCATTGATTTATAATTTCGGGTTTATTTCATTATTGCTTCAATTTCGGCGCAGCCTGTTTTTTTGTTTCCGGATTTTTTGTAAAAATATTAGGGAAACCACCAGAATCAGAAGGGCAAAAAACGCGGTCAATCCGGCAGCCAGTGTGAATCCATGTACCCACAGCGGTTCAGGAAACAGACGGATCAATGAGTCAGTCTCCCAAAACAGCCAGGAATCACCGGTAAAAAAAAGATGGTGGAAAGCATCAAAAAAAGCATCAAAGCCGGTCAGGATCCCAACACCAACCATAACGATCAATGCCAGTGTCAGTGATGCACCCCAGGCAAGGGATTTCAAAAATCCTTGTAAAGCATCCGGTTTTCGGCTGACAAGCAAAACCGTTACAATGATAAAAACAATCATAAATGACAGTACAGCACGTGCATTTTGAAACACAACCCGCACATCATACATATGCGAAACTTCCCGCTCGTTATAAAGCGGTGTCCCGTCTTTCATCTTCAGTCCGGCAAGATAATCGTCAGGGTATTTATGCGTGATATCCGTAATGTAATTCACTGATTCTGTCCCGTATTCGATTCGTTCTTCGAGAGTAAATCCATACGGATCCGCAGGGAAATCAGGACGCTTGTACTCATAAACCAGATAAGCAGGCGTAAAAATCAGGATAATAGCATTCATCAACAAAACGAAGGGTAAAATTAGCGCAGTGATTGTAAAAAAAATATATCTTCCTTTCATCATAACCTCTACATCCTGATTTTTAACTATTTTACGTCAATTTTTACAGTCTGAACCATAATTATGGTAAAATAGCCATGTTGTGTGAACCAAACGGTCACTTTCATAATTTCTAAATCATAATGCCCCTGTAGCTCAACGGACAGAGCGTCGGTCTTCTAAACCGCAGGTTGCTGGTTCGAGTCCAGTCAGGGGCGCTGAGATACAAAACGCGAAAGCTGCACGATACGGTGCAGTTTTCGCGTTTTATAGCCATATTCAAAATAATCTATCTATATATTTGAGTATTATTAACACATAAAAAAGGGACACCGCTGAACGTCCCAGTATCCCTATTTTACCAATTGACTATTGACTATTGCCTAAATCCGCTGCAACCTTCACGATGACCGGCTTTTTTGCCTTTCCGGCAGCAGTCCAGGAGAGCGCGTTCTTCGGGCAGATCTTGACACATTCACCGCAGCGGATACATTCGGCACTATTGGGATTTTTCATGGGGTTGACGCCCATCTTGCACTGGCGGGAGCATGCACCGCAGTTTACACAGGAGCTTTCATCAAAACTCATGCGCAGAATGCTGACCTTTTGGAATAGCGCATAAAACGCGCCCAGCGGACACATATATTTACAGAAAGGCCGGTAAATAAAGATCGAGGCTGCAATACAAAGCACGAGTACCAGAAACTTCCAGCGGAAAAGCCATCCGGCAGCTGCCCGCATCCCGGAATTCAGCAGCACCAGCGGGATGCCGCCTTCCAGCGTACCGACCGGGCAGATGAATTTGCAGAACCAGGGCATCCCTACTTTGACCTCGTTCCGGTAGAAAAACGAAAGGCCGAAGACAAAGACAAACAGCATGACATATTTCAGATAGCGCAGTATCTTGTCTGTCTTTTCCGGAATCTTGAGCTTCGGTGTCGGAATCTTGTAAAGCAGTTCCTGTATCAAACCGAAGAGACAGAGCCATCCGCAGATAAAGCGGCCGACGAGCATCCCGATGACTGCCAGATAACCGACGACATAAAAAGCGAATTTTCGTTTCCGCGCGTCAAATATCGCCTGCATGGACCCAATCGGGCAGGCGCCGACCGCTCCGGGACAGGAATAGCAGTTCATGCCCGGGACACAGAATTTCTTCAGCGGGCCCTGATAGATCGTACCGGTGAGAAACCCTGACAAGTGCGCGTTGTGCAGAAGTCCCCAGCCGCCCTGCACCGCTTTGCGGATGCGGGTGTGTTTGATGAGATCCTGTTTAGCCAATGCCAATACACTCCATGCAGATGGCAACGGCCTTCCGCATCACGTCCTTCCACTCCCCGCGATACACACCATACGCGCACATGGCGACCGCAAGAGCCAGAAGAACATACGTCACCCAGGCAGGTATTTCTTTCCGATTCATAATATTTCTCCTTCTAAAATATTAATAAAAAAAAGATAATATACGACTACCTAATTTATTTTAATGTTTTTTTCTTTTTTGTATAGGGTAAAAAAATTTTTTTTCGTTAGAGAGGTCGAACCTTCAGGTTCGTCCACGCCGACTTGGTCTGGCATGAACATTACAAAAAAAATCCCGTTGGCAAGATGACCGGGACAGACCTGAAGGTCTGCCCTCCTGCTGCAAATGTTTGCCGGATTGTGACGGCAAAAATCAATCACAGCTGCATGATTCTGCTTGTCATAATATCAGAAAATAAATGAACATTTTTGTTAAAATCTCTAAGGAACCGCTGATTGATCCAACATGCCTCCCAAGGCAACACAATAAATGGATTTATCGGAGTGCCCTCAAAGTGCAGTCTTTATGTTTCGGCTGCGCAACACAAAAAGGCAGACCTCGGGTAGCTTTATTTCCCGAGAGGCGGGAGGACAGTTTCCCTCATTCCTCGGGAGAACCGTCCCCGACCCCCAAATAATCAGTGCTTCCTTAGTCAAATACTTTTCATAGTTCCGGGAGTTTTGCAAATGATACGGATCCACAAGCTTCAGATTCCTGACCTGCCCACAAAAAAACCGCGGCGGCTGTATATTTATCTGCCGCAGAATTATTCAAAAACCGAACAGCGTTACCCCGTATTGTATATGTTCGACGGACATAATGTTTTCTATGACAGCCATGCGACATACGGGAAGAGCTGGGGAATGAAGGAGTATCTGAAGCGCACAAAACTTCCGCTGATTATCGCGGCAATCGAGTGCAACCCGGAAGGGGATCGCAGGATGAATGAATACGCACCCTGGGACTATGATGTTCCGGAATATGGTTTCATGGAAGGACTCGGCAAAGTGACAATGGACTGGATAAGCGGCCCGCTGAAACAGATGATCGATGAAAACTACCGGACACTCCCGGAGCGTGAAAACACCCTGATCGGCGGAAGTTCTATGGGAGGACTGATGTCACTATACGCAATTACAGCCTATAATCACATTTTCTCAGGCGCGGCTGCACTTTCCCCAAGTTTCTTTTTCGGCGGAGCTCATCTTCATGAGTTAATTTCCCGGACACAATTAGAAAATCCTACACGAATCTATATGGACCTCGGCACCGGCGAATTTGAACCGGAACAGCGGAAAATTCCGGCCGAGCTATTTGAAACCGCCGCAGAACTGACGCTTGCGGGAGCCGATGCTGCCGCCCGTGTGATTCCCGGTGCTTTTCACTGTGAAGCCGCCTGGGAAAAACGCATCCCCGTCTTTATGGACTATCTGCTGAAAGAAGAAGGTTCACTATGAATTATGTATTTATCTCACCGGCTTACCCCATCAGCTGCACGCTTTTCATCGACCGGCTGAACGCACTCGGAGTAAATGTTCTCGGTATTGGAGATGTTCCTTTTAATGAACTGAACGATCACCTGAAAAACGCCCTTACCGAATATTATTATGTAAATACACTTGAGGACTACAACCAGATCTATCGTGCCGCGGCGTTTTACATCCATAAATACGGCAGGATCGACTGGCTGGAATCTCTGAACGAATATTGGCTTCCCGTGGATGCAAAACTGCGCACGGATTATAACATAGCGACCGGTCCCCGTGCAAACGAAATACAGAATATGGTCAGTAAATCTGCCATGAAGCGTATTTTCATCAACGCAGACATTCCCACAGCCCGTCAGCACATCGTCACGGATCTCGCATCCGGGAAAGCTTTCGCAAATAAAACAGGCTATCCCGTCATTGTCAAGCCGGACATCGGCGTCGGTGCCAATGGTGCGAGAAAAATAAATTCGGAAGAGGAACTGACCGCATTTTATAAGTATCTGCCTTCAGTTCCTTACGTTATGGAAGAGTTCCTTTCCGGTGATATCTGCACCTATGACGCGATCATTGATGCTTATTACGAACCGGTTTTTGAATCCACCTGCACGTATCCATCTGTTTTGGATACGGTTCAAAATGACGAAGACATTCAATTTTACACCACAGCTGATGTTCCACAGCAGCTGCGCGAATTGGGCCGGAAAGCTGTAAAAGCCTTCAATGCCGGACAGCGTTTTGTTCACTTTGAATTCATCCAAATCACAAAAGATTATGAAGGCATCGGAAAAGCCGGTGATTACGCGCTGATGGAAGTAAACATGCGTCCTGCAGGCGGTCATGATCCCGACATGATGAACTACGCGCAATCCGTTGATGTTTACCGGATTTACGCGGAACTGGTCACTTATGGGAAACGGATCACACCGGAATCAAGCGACCATTATCTTTGTGCCTATGCCGCCCGCAAAGACGGCCATATCTTTACGCACAGTCATGAAGAAATCATGGAACGTTACGCGAAAGATATCGTTTTACAGGAAGAAATGCCGCCGATTGACTGGCCATCCATGGGCCGTTATGTGTATTTGGCTAAGTTTAAATCAAAAACGGATATGGAAGATTATTTTAAATTCATTCTCGATTAACGATCAAAGAGTCAACAAAACCGATCATTTTTTGACTCAGCATATATGAATTGTAAGGGAAAGAGGGATGGAAAATTCAGCATTTATCTGGGATTTAGATGGGACATTATTGGATTCCTACGGGATCATCGTATCCAGCCTGCATCAGACATACAAAGAATTTGGACTGGAATTGGACAAGAGAGAAATCAACAAAGAACTCATCACCTTTTCATTAGGTGTTTATCTCGCGAAAATCGAGAAAGAAAAAGGCATCCCCTCCGAACCCGTAAAAGAAAGATTCTCAGAAATCAACAACAGTCAGGCAATGCTTACGAAGCCGGTCAGGCATGCGTCCGAGATTCTGACATATTTACAAAGCCGGAACATCCCAAATTATGTATTTACGCATAAAGGGTCCATAACCAAAGCGGTATTGCAAAACCTGAAGCTTTATGATTTTTTTGAAGAAATTGTCACCGGAAAAGATGGATTTCCCAAAAAACCTGATCCCGCCGCGCTCAACTATCTGATTCAAAAACACGGTTTAGATAAGAATAATGCTTTTTATGTAGGAGACAGAACGCTTGACATTGCCTGTGCAAATAATGCCGGCATAAAAAGCATCTTTTATATTCCGGATGACAGTTACGCTGTACCAAACGGAAAAGAAACGTATATTGTAAAAGATTTGCTTGATATCAGAAATATCGTCGAATCTCAGCAATAGCGTTGATTATTTATGGATCTGCAGGTGCTGTTAACAATAGTCTACATGCGTTTCATAGAGTGGGACAGACACAAGGAGCCTGTCCCGTGGATACAGTGTAAATAAACTATGTGAGTTTTCAAATGATGTTTACAATTATTTTTATTTTGAAAATTTACTGGTAAAATTTGTATTGTTTAAAATGTTGAAAATTACCTAAGGAAACGCTGATTAAGCCGCGTGAAGGCGGGAGGGCGTAGCTCCCGCTCCGCATCCAATTCGAGCGCAGCTCGTACCATACGGAGCAGGGTCTTTCACAGTTTCCCTCATTCCTCGGGAGAACCGTCCCCGAACCTCTATTAATAAGCGTTTTCTCATATCAAAAAAACTGGAGCTGCAATGAAGGGAATCGTACTCGCCGGGGGAGCCGGGACCAGACTTTATCCATTGACTATGGTAACATCAAAACAGCTGCTGCCTGTTTACAATAAACCGATGATTTATTATCCGCTTTCCACGCTGATGCTGGCAAGAATCAGGGATATTTTGATCATCAGCACCAAAGAAGACACACCGAACATCATCAAATTGCTCGGAGACGGCAGTCAATTTGGCATCAAACTGTCATACAAGGTACAGGACCGCCCGGAAGGATTGGCACAGGCCTTTACGCTCGGGAAAAATTTTATTGGTGATGACAGCTGTGCGATGGTTTTGGGAGATAATATCTTTTATGGAAACGGTCTTGGACGGAAACTTGCCGCGGCAGCCAAAACCACCGAGAATGGTATGGCTTCCATTTTCGGATATTACGTAGAAGATCCGGAACGCTTCGGCATTATGGAATTCAATCGGAAAACTGATGGTTTTGAAGAGAGTTATGAAGTTGTTTCCGTAGAAGAAAAACCGGCGCATCCCAAATCCAATTACGCTATTGTTGGTTTGTATTTTTATCCAAAGGGCGTCAGTGAAATGGCGGAAAAGGTGAAGCCAAGCGCGCGCGGAGAATTGGAAATTACCACGCTGAATGATATGTATCTGAAACAGGGAAAACTTCAGGCGCAATTATTAGGCCGCGGTTTCACCTGGATGGATGCCGGAACTGTAGACTCCCTGCGCCGGGCTACGAATTTTGTGTGTATGATCGAACAATATCAGGGTATGACGATTTCCGCTCCTGAAGAAATTGCCTATCGTCTGAATTGGATCGACGACAAACAACTGGAAGAAAGCGCACTGAAATACGGGAAAAGCCCCTACGGAGAACATCTGAGAGCAGTTTTGGAAGGAAAAGTTATTTCATAAAAGAGTTCGGGAGGAATTATGTACAGGAAGCTTTCCATTTTTGTTTTTTTCTGTCTGCTGATATTTACTTCATTTGGGACTGTTTTGGCAGACAGCGAAAGTAGTTTTCAGGATTTACTGGCGCAGCTTCGCTCAGAAGGACGAATTCCCGAAAAGTCCGGCAGCATCATAAAATTCAGTGAATTCAGCGATGAACTGGCTTCAATAGGAAATTATTCCTGGTTTCCGGTAACTGAGGCAGACAATTTTGTGCTTTCGTCCAAAGTATCATGGGAATCCGGAAATGACCATCCGAATTCAGCCCAGGCAGGCTGCGGTTTTATCTTCGGCGCTGATCCGGTGAAAAATTATCATCTCATGGCTTCAATCAGGATGGATGGTACTGTTTATGTTTCGGGGGTGAACCAAACCGGAAACATACAATATGGCAATAATTATTACGGCCTTTATTCAGTTCAGGGTACTGCTGATTTCACGCTGGTAGTAAATGATATGGATGTTTATGTTTATATAGACGGGAAACCGATTATGGACCGGCATGGTATCTACAAGTATGGGACAAGCGTCGGTCCCGCAGTTCTTTCCGGCTCCAACTGGAAATTCGGCAACCGCTGCACATGGACCGATACATTTCTTTTTACTTTCTAAGGAAACACAGATTATTTGAGATTTAGGACGGACGGGGACAGTTCTCCCAAAGAGGAACTGTCCCCGAATCTTAATTAATCAGTGGTTTCCTGAAGAAAAACGCTTATTGTTCCGTGCAACACAATTACCTTCACTCTTCACACTTCACTCTTAAATCTGACCACTCCTAACTCCTGACACCTGAAACCTATTCACCGAAAAGGAATTATAATAAATGCGTATGGAGAGCAAAAAAGGAGCGCATTACTTTATCACACTCACGGGAATCGTCACGGTCATCTTTTTACTGGCCTCGCTGACGGACCGGGAATTGTTCCGCTTCCATTTTAACCTTTTTGGGTTTTCACTGGGGCTGGGTGTAAACGCCATGGAGCTGCTCATTCCTCTGGCCGCGGTCGTAAGTGTTTTGGGAATGTATCATGCGCTTCACACGCAGATGCAAATTCCACGCGACCAAATCATTATTCATTTGTTTCTCCCTTTCACCGTTACCCTTACGATCGGGTTTACACTCCGAAACATGAACAATGGTTTGACGGGATGGGGGCTTTTGTTCGTCAGTTCCGCACTGCATTTTCTGGTACTGCGCTTTGAATACATATCCTGTGATCCCGATTCTTCCTACCGGCCCGCATCCATTATTGTGCTGGACAGCCTGTGTTATGCCGTGTTTCTGCTGTTCGCCATTGCGCTGCGGGCCAATGTCTCCCGGCTTATCATCACGCTTCCCGCAATGTTTATCCTGTGTCTGGGCGTCAGTCTGAAAATATACGCATTTCACATCATCGGCAGCAGTCTTCCGATGCTCGGCTGCGTTACCGCTTTTATCATCTGCTGTGCGGATACCGGTCTGCATTACTGGCCGGTGAATATCGTTTCTTACGGTTCTCTTATATTTCTCTGGTATTATATAATAACGAATCTGATAATCGGCGCGGATCGGGACGAACCGGTCATGAGCATCATCCGCCGGATTTTGCCGGCAGGAATTCCGGTGCTTCTCATCCTGGTTTATTCGCTGATCCGCTTATAAACAGAGGTGAAACATGAATTTTACAATCAATCATTTTCTATATTGGGTCGCTGCTTATCTTGTCGGAGCTATCCCTTTCGGATGGATCATTGTCAAGGTTTTGAAGAATAAAGATATCCGCTATATCGGGTCCGGACGAATGGGCATGTCCAACGTCATGCGTGTCGCAGGAACGTTTTGGGCGATCGTCACCGCGGTGTTGGACGTATTGAAAGGCTATGCCGCAGTAAAAATGGCGCCGTTGTTTGTTCCCGAACCGGAGCCATGGCTGACTTCCATCGGCGGAATTTTAGCGGTGCTCGGACATATTTATTCCATATTCCTCATTGAAAAACGCAGAGACGGAAAATATTATTTCCGCGGCGGAGCCGGCGGGCTGACCTCAGCCGGAGCAGCTGTTGCGTTATGGCGTGGATTCTGGTTTGCCATGCCTCTGCCTTGCCTGCTCATCTATCTCTTCACCGGTTATGCCTCCGTTACCGTCGCCTGTTTCAATATTTTCGGTTTCATTGGGTTCCTCATCGGAGCGATTATGGGGAAATGTTCCTGGTGGTATCTGCTGTTTGCTGTCGGTGCGGAATTACTGGTTCTGATCTCGCTGCAGCCAAACTTCAAACGGCTGCGCAGAGGGGATGAGCGAAAGTCAAAACTGCGGATCCGCTGGCGGAAAGAAGATCGCGAGAATAACAAATCCAAGGAAAACCCGGCGTAAAATGGTATAATTTAAGGGTTATGGAAAATCGTGAAATTCCCTCTACCACACCACTTCCGGGTATTATCAAGATCCTGGGGGAAGGCTGCAACCTTACGGCAAGTAAGGTTTATCTGTTGGCATTTCCCGTGCTCTTAGATTTATTTCTGCTGTTCGGCCCAAAGCTGCGCATTAACGAATATGTACAGCCTTATCTTGAGACCGCCTTCAGCCAACTGATGACTGCCGCCGGGAATTCAGGGTCCCGTCAGCTGGAAACAGCTATTGCCGTTCTGGTAAGCGCATTGGAATCTGTGAATTTGTTTGGATTTCTGCAAACCTATCCGATCGGCATCAGCGTGATTCTGGGGTCATCTTCCGCATCCACGCCACTGGGGAAATCCGCTGAAATCCAGATGAACTCCGCATTGCAGATCATCCCGCTCGTCATTGCATTTATCATCATCGGTGTGCTGCTCGGAACAATTTATTACGCTCTTGCCGCTTTGGCTGTCGGGAATAAAAAGTTCAACATCAAAACATTCGTAATGCAGGCAGTGAACGTTATTCTGCTTTATGCCGCGCTTGTCATATTGATTGTCCTGCTTTCCGTCCCCTATGCCTGCCTTACGACATTCGCTTTTATGACGTCGCCGCTTATTTATCAGATTTTCATGCTGATCCTGATTATCCTGGCTTGCTGGATCGTCATTCCTCTGTTTTACATACCGCACGGAATTTTTGTGCATGATCTTGACTTTCCGCATGCCGTCAAGGAAAGCTTTCAGCTGGCATCCTGGAGCGGAATGCTGACCATACGTTTTATTCTATTTTCTCTTGTATTATCGCTCGGGCTGGATATGATCTGGACCATTCCGAATCAATCCTCCTGGCTGATTCTTGTCAGTATCTTCGGACATGCATTTGTTTCGACCGCATTGCTTGTTTCGTCGTTTATCCTGTTCCGGGAACTTGACAAGTGGCAGAAAGAAAACCGGAGTTTTCTTGAATGGAGAAAGGCCAATCTCCGCATAAGACAAATAATAAAAAAGGAACCAGAAACCCATGAGTGAAGATAATTTGACCAATGTAAACACCAATTACGACGCCAGTAAGATCCAGGTTCTGGAAGGTCTTGAAGCCGTCCGGCGCCGTCCCGGCATGTATGTGGGCGGTACCGACTCCAAAGCTCTCCATCATCTGGTTTATGAAGTCGTCGACAACGCAATTGATGAAGCACTTGCGGGATACTGCACGGATATTGAAGTCACAATCCATGAAGATCAAAGCGTCACTGTCGCGGATAACGGCCGCGGTATTCCGGTCGATATTCACCCCACCAAGAAAATTTCCGCGTTGGAAGTTGTGCTCACCACGCTGCATGCCGGTGGTAAATTCGGCGGCGGCGGATACAAGGTATCCGGCGGTCTGCATGGCGTCGGTTCCTCCGCTGTCAACGCGCTTTCCGAATGGATGGAAGCCCGGGTGTATCGTGACGGAAAAATCTATTTCCAGCGATATCATCAGGGCCATCCCGACGAACGCGTGAAAGTGATTGGCGACTGTCCGAAGGAAAAAACCGGAACCGAAATCACGTTCCGCTTTGATCCCACTATTTTCAAAGAAGAAACGGACGGGCTGAATTACAATACTCTGGTCAATCGCTTCCGCGAAATGGCATTCGTGACACGGAAGACCATGATCCACCTGGTCGATGAACGCAGCGGGAAGGAAATCACCTTCTATTTTGACGGCGGGATCACGTCCTTTGTCCATTATCTGAATCAGGGACGCAAACCGCTCCACAACGTAGTCTATGGCGAAAAAGAAATCGACAACGTAGGTATTGAAGTAGCAATTCAGTACACCGATGCTTATAATGAAACGGTTTATTCCTTTGCCAACACCATCAACACCATCGATGGCGGTACCCATATGACCGGGCTGCGCACAGCCGTTACGCGTGTGATCAATGACTACGCGCACAAAGCGAACATGCTAAAGGAAAATGACAAGAACTTTTCCGGGGACGACACCCGTGAGGGAATCACTGCCATTGTTTCCATCAAGCATCCCGATCCGCAGTTTGAAAGCCAGACCAAAGTGAAACTGATGAACACGGAAGTTGCCACTTATGTGCAGCAGGTCGTCGGAGAATGCTTCAAGGAATTTCTGGAAAACAACCCGAGCGCAGGAAAAGCTATCGTACAGCGCTGTCAGACTTCTGCCCGCGCTCGTGACGCCGCTCAGCATGCCCGTGATCTGGTTTTCCGCAAGTCCGTACTCGAAAGCATGACGCTGCCGGGGAAACTGGCAGACTGCTCCGGGCGGGACCCCAGCAAGGCTGAGCTGTATATCGTCGAAGGTGATTCTGCAGGCGGATCCGCGAAACAGGGGCGTGACCGTTCCTTCCAGGCAATTCTGCCGCTCCGCGGTAAAATTCTCAACACGGAACGTGCCAGTGCCGACAAGATTTTCGCCAACAATGAAGTCAAGGCGATGATTTCCGCAATCGGAACGGGTATCAACGAAAACTTCAACCTCAAAAACCTGCGCTACGACCGCATCATCATCATGACCGATGCTGATGTTGACGGTTCCCATATCCGCACACTGCTTTTAACCTTCTTCTTCCGCTATATGCCGGAATTGATCACCGGCGGACATGTTTACATTGCACAGCCGCCGCTTTATAAGATCCAGTCCGGGAAAAAGGTCAATTACGCTTACAGTGATGATGAACGGGATGAGGTGCTCAAAAAACTGGGGACCGCCGCAGCCGAAAAGGCGAACATCCAGCGGTACAAAGGTTTGGGTGAAATGAATCCAGAACAGCTTTGGGAAACAACTATGGATCCGGACCGCCGCACGCTGCTGCAGGTCCATCTGGCGGACTCGATGGCCGCGGACAAGACCTTCACCATGCTGATGGGGTCGGAGGTTCCTCCGCGCAGCCGCTTTATTCAGACACACGCAGCTGAGGTCCGCAATCTGGACGTTTGATTTTTCTGCCGGGGCTGTGATACAGTCCCGGTTTTTTTTATATTTTTCTTACTTGATTAAGCATTGAAAATCAGGTAAACTTTGTTTATCGGTTGATATTTACAAGGAGGATCAGTAATGAAAAAATTACACATTGTTTTATTTATGGCATTATTTATTCTATGTGCAGTTTCCAACACATTTGCCTTCCAGTCGGTATGGGACCGTATAGAGGCTGGTCAGGAAGAAGGAAAATCCGTCCTGGAGGTTCTAACCAATGAAGATTTTCTTTCGACAAGCGAGGAAACTATCAATTTGAACATTCCCATTTTGAATAATAACGGGGAATATCGTACGGAAAACAAACTCACAGTTGATTCTCTGCAGATCTTTGGAGAGATAGACGAAAATACACAGTCACTGCTGCAGTTCATCAACGGGCTTGAACTCACCGAGAGTTCTCAAACCGGTGATGCTCCGATGCAGTCTTTTTCAATCAATCTGGCGGAGAAAGAACTCTTATCTTACAACGGTCAGCTGACAACTCCTTATTACATCAGCAGCAATTTTCTGGGTGATCAGACATATATGATAAACCCGGAAGATCAATTTGAGGAAAAGCTGACTGCATCGTTGTATAAACTGCTGGAATCTATTTCGGATACAGGTTCTTCCGATCTTCCGGATATTGAAAGCGTTTATGCAATGATCCGGGCTTTCCGTGATAGCAGCAATAGTTCTATCATTACTTCCAATTCCATGGAAACTTTTGGCAAAAACCTTAATGCAAACGCTTTTGCTCCTGTTCTGATGGAATTTTTAACAAGATTTAAAGAAACAAAACCTGAGACTCGGAACGAATATATGTACACGGACGTTCCGCGCTGGAGCCGGAAATATGTCTGGCCGGAAATGACCGAACTGCCCGCTTTCCAGCTTCCTGTATCCGCACTTTCCGCCGTGTTTATGGGACAGGACATCGAAAAGCTCTTAGACTGCCTGCCTCAGTTTTTTGCGGACAATCCGGAATTTACCGCCATGCTGAATCAACAGATTCGTTCAGGTTTGATAAAATCCAACCCCGAACTTGCTGAGGCGGAGGGATTCGATTACGTCAACGAACTGCTCCCCGAAATCAAACAATCCTTTATGGCAGACTTCCAAAATGCAGTCATTACTGTAAATATCGAAAATGATGAACAGGGGATGCCTGTTCTGACGACTGTTGAGATTTCCAGAGAGAACACCGCTGCTGGTCAGCATACAACCATGATCATTTCATGGCACAGTACAAAGGGAATCTCCGGATCCGTCACCGAAGTTGCAATTGATGGCACAGACCAAAACCAGAGAGTGCCATTATTCCGTCTTTTGTCTGTTGATACGCCTGATGGAGAAGATTCCGGTACAAAAACAATCAATTTCGGTATTTATGACATTGCAGACAATGAAATGGAATTTGAATATGTACAGTCAACAGATTATTATCTGGCATCGACAATGGCCCGCGTCTCTGATTCGGATTTTCAATTTTCAGTGAATGATGAAAATGGCTCCGGTACGGTTTTCAAGACGGATATTCCAAACGAATTCGGGGCGTATGATACAACAACTCAGGTGACATATGATCATATCTCAAAGGGGAATCAAATGTTTTCCGTTGGTCTGACTTCTGAAAGGAATATGGTTGAACCCGAATTGGTTGTTTCTGAATCCGAAGCCATTCCGGCTTCGCAGATGAGCGAACAGGATTATGATACGCTTGCATCAACAATCTTTGTACAGCTATTAACAATCATGATGAGTTTGAATTAAAAAAGTGAGGCTTTATGAATCATTTACCATCAAGAGAAGAAGCCTGGAAGGTTCTCACAAAATATGTAACCACTGACCATCTGCAGCGCCATGTTCTGATGGTTGAAGGCGCTATGCGTCATTTCGCACGGCTTTATAACGAAAATGCAGACGAATGGGGAATTCTGGGAATGCTCCATGATATCGATTTTGAACTGTATCCGGATGAACACCTGGATCACGCGCCGCGGATCCTTCGGGA
The DNA here is from genome assembly GCA_017417055.1 of Anaerolineaceae bacterium. Classification (GTDB taxonomy): domain Bacteria; phylum Chloroflexota; class Anaerolineae; order Anaerolineales; family Anaerolineaceae; genus Flexilinea. The sequence goes on along the minus strand of JAFPZX010000029.1, from coordinate 198 downwards.
GGAAGGCTTTGATGAAGACTTCATTCATGCGGTTGTGTCACATGGATATGGAATCTGTGTAAGCGTCAAATAGCGGACGCTATGCAGGGACATTTCCAGAACGGCAATCTGCCGAAGCATTGGCGGGAAGAAGGGTATCAACGTCAGATGGTGTAGACATATTGAGATATGGTGCCTTTTTCAGAACCCAAGTCAGGT